>NZ_JAMBPR010000132.1 GCF_024206475.1 Paraburkholderia sp. CNPSo 3274 | reverse complement strand
CGCATCGCAACGTGCGCCTGCACTTCACGCCGACCTACTCGTCGTGGCTGAACCAGGTGGAGAACTGGTTCTCGCGCATCCAGCGCGATGTGATCGCTCGCGGCATCTTCACTTCGGTGAAGGATCTGGATCGCAAACTGATGCGCTATATCAGCGAGCACAACAAAAGCCCGAAGCCGATCAAGTGGAAGTATGACGATCCATCGCGCCGGGTTCGACCGGTGCCAATTCAATGACGCAGTGGACTAGGGCATCGCCAAATTCATAGGGGCCATTCGCCCAGAAGTAGATCTGGAGGATCAGGAACGCCCACAGGGCTACGCCGGATAGCCATAGGAGAGATGATTGCCTGGGTTCCTTCGCATCTGAATCATGTTCAGAGGGATCGCTCATATGCTCACCTGCCTTTCACGCCAAGCCGGACGTTGCCACTGAGGAGATCAGGACGGCCCCGCACGAGGTCTTGTGACCATCGAACGCAACCGCATGCCCATCGATTCTGACATTCTCATCACCCTCGATAATCACGCAATCCCTGTGTCCAAATCGAGGACAGGTGCGTTTATCGCCAACACATGCGACTGGCCGGCCCATCACCGTCGACCGATTCTGTCCAGTCGCCACGCGGCCGCCATCACTTGTTGCGTCTCCCATTCGAATAACGCCTCGCACCCACCCTGAAAGAGAATTCACCAGGACAACGATCCGTAAATCGAGTCACCTGGCCATACTTTCACATGATGCGGCATACTCCTAGATCGGCAAACATCCACGTGGCCGCAAGACTTACACAAAACGCCGCAGCGAGACCGGGGGCGAACCATTTCCAACTGAAGCGGATCCGCTTACTCCCACTGACAACGGCAACGACCGCAAGGTATCCGAAAAGCGCCTGGAAAAACACGCCCGGCTCATTCATCGCAGTTTCAATGGGCGCACCGAATGCCATAAGGAATGTCCAGAACACTGCGCCCACGGGTTCTCGACTATAAGCTATGGAAAAACCAACGACCGCGGAAAATGCGACAGCAGGCCCTGCGATTGCAAAACGCGCGAAGCGCGGCTCTGGTGCACATAGGCGGTCTGCACGAGATTTTTCTTATATGGAGGATACGTTATCAAGCAGACAGGACGGCCTCCCAGACTGCGGGCGCAGTGGGATCTTTGAGGCCGAGCTTCGCGAGACCGAATTGTCCCTTGCGAATACGATGTACCAGCTCAATACCAGAGAGGGTGATCGCCGCGTTCCTGAAACGCTTGAAGCCGAGCATGACTTTCGTCCGGGACTTGATGTTGCGGTGGTCCTGCTCGACCAAATTATTGAGATATTTCGAGGATCGGACCTTCGTGTCCTCAGACAACAAGCCATCGGCCTTCATCTCGCGCACGGCGCGGTGCGAGGTGGCATAGCCATCAAGCGTGATGCTCTTCGGTGGCTGGCCCTGATGTCTGATTGCCTTCCTGAAAAAGGCTTTTGCCGCCTCCACGTCGCGCTTTGCACGGAGCATGAAGTGAACCGTCTGGCCCACCCGATCCACCGCCCGATAAAGATAGACCCACTTTCCGCGCAGCTTGAGATAAGTCTCGTCAACACGCCAGGACTGGCCGGTGGGCCTGCCCAAGCGGTTCCACCGTTTGACGAACTCCGGCGCAAAGCGCCGCACCCAGCGCAGGATCGTCGTGAGGGCCAGCGACAGCCCCCGTTCCGCGATCATTTCGACCAGATCGCGCAAGCTAAGCTTGTAGCGCAGGTACCAGCGAACACACAGAATGATCACATCGCGGTCAAAGTGACGGCCTGCAAACAGTTCGTCCAGGCTCTTCAGCTTGCTCATCGTCGGTTCTCAATTCGTTCAGCCCGACACCTTAACCGATTCGCCCCCGCGCTATTTGCACCAGAGCCGCGGAACCCATCACTGCTACTTCGTGCCTGCACTGCAGCAATAGGCGAGCAGGAATGTAGGAGTTCCGGGCGTCTCTGCCACGATCGTGCGGATGTCCTTGTTGAGCTTGGCCATCGCTGCGGACACATAGTCGGGAGCCGGCAGCTTGTTCGTATTGAAGTCGTGGACAGCCACAACAATGGTCTTGTCGTCTGCCGTCATGGGGTGGGCGAGAGCCCGATCTTCTTCCGCAAACCTTTGCTCGCGTGTTGCGACAGCACCGACTCGCCCCACGCAACAGCCGTGGGTGCCCGACATCACGTGAATTGTATGGCCGTCGCCCTTTAGCCCCGCAGCGATCTCCTCAAGAGCCGCTGCAACGTCCCTTACGTTGCATTCCCCATGGAACCCCCAAATTTGCACAGTGCCAAGGGTGTCATCGGTAATTTTTGCGAGTTCTGCCATATAAATTTACGAAGGAGATATTGGAAACGCGTGGTGATTCACCGTGTAACATCAGCAAGGTGTCCAACCATTCTTGAGGAGCTAGTGACTCAACGACCATACCAGATCCTACTGATTTAAGAGGTGCCGTTCACTACTCTGAATCAATCTTTCAATCGTTGGTGAGCCCAGTTGGTTACCGCACACTGCCCGCACGAGGTAGAAGTTTGCCTCGTGGGTAGGAGAGGACACAAGACAATTAACATCAAAATAATTGATATGTAGTTCAGTCCGAACAACTGCGTGTGGCAGCAGTTTTTTTATGCGGTCGAGTGCAAACATTTCCACTGGCCGCCCTTGACCTTGATGTAGCTCTTCCGTGCGCCGGCTTTTTCAGTCCCATAGTCACTGCGCAACACGCCGGCCAACTAAATCGAAGTTGTACGCAGGAATCGTATTGGGGCTTCCTCCCGGCTGTTGCACGTAGACGTCAGCGCGCCACGCCGTCAAAAGATATGTGCAGCAACGCCAGTCAAAGTAGTTCGATTCTTGTCGCAAGCTTGCCCTTAGGGCCATCTTTTACGTCGAATCTCACTCGTACGTTCTCCCACAAGGTCTTGAAGCCATCCATACGGATTTCAGAGAACTGCACAAACACATCAGTGCTTCCATCATCTGGTGTGATAAACCCAAAGCCCTTTGACTCGCCAAACCACTTTACTGTACCTGTTGCCATCTTCTTCCCCGATTCCTTTGTCGTGAAATACCTATATTCGTTGGAAGATTAACAGTGTAAAACGAATGGTGAATTGATCATTATCAAACTCCTTCAACCATGCTAATGAATCGACCGTGTACTGCCATCGTTTGATGAGGTTGGAGTTGCCCATGTGTCGCAACGCGCGCAAACGGCACAACGTCACCCTAAACATGCCTGTTAGAAGATGTTATGCACTTTTGTGAAGGAATGCAAAGTGGACGAGCATAAGCACGGAGAACACGACGAAATGCAGACCAGCCACGGTTTCGGGCAATCGCTCGTAGTCTCTAGTCGGTCAGGGGAAGCGGTTGAGCCAGCCGAAGCTGCGCTCCACCACCCAACGACGCGGCAACAGTACAAAGCCATTTTTCGCCTCCGGCAACCTGACCACCTGAAGCTCGATGCCCCCATCGAGCGCGGCCTGTGCAGGCTCTTCGCCGGTGTAGCCTTGGGCAGCGAACGCGATTCTCACTGGCCTGCTGGACCTGTCGCGCCAGTTCCCCGACCGGTGCACGCTCCTGTTCGTTGGCAGGCGTCACATGCACCGCAAGCAGTTGTCCCAATGTATCCCGCCATGTGCACCTTGCTGCCTTTCTTACGCTTGTACTCGTCATAGCCTGCGCGTGGACCGCTCTCGCACACCGACTGCAGCGTGCGGCCGTCGAGGATGACTGCACTGGGCTGACCCCGGCGATCCTGCGCCACGCGGATAATCGAACGCAGGTCATTGACCATGGTCTCGAAACAGCCGGCCTGGATCCAGCGTTGCGTCTGCTGGTAGACCGTCTCCCACGGCGGAAAGTCACTGGGCAGCAGACGCCACGGTGCACCCGCGCGGACAATCCAGCGCAAGGCGTTGAACATCTCGCGCAATTCGTAGCGACGCTGAGGCGCGTCCTGATTCATCAATGTCAGGTACGGAGCGGCGAAGTACCGCTCTTCATCCGATACATCCGTTGGGTAGGGTCTGCGTTTTTTCATCCCGCCAGGGTACCAGGTCTGGCTGAAAGTTCATAACACCGTATAACGCTTGATGAATCGCATAGGGGCATCCCAACACGACAACTAAGACATCGATCTACTGGCGACGCATCTTGTCGAGATCGAACAGATTCAGGGTTGACCCGTCCTGACTTTGACCTACCGGCTTCTGCGGTACGACAGGGTCGTCGTCCTTCATCAGGTTGTTGTCCTGACGATACGCGCCCTGCACACCTTGAAGGTAGTCGTAGCGGTTCGACGTGACAGCCTGCGCCCTATCCCGATCATCGATGATGACCGGACGCAGGAATATCATCAGATTCGTCTTTTCGCGGCTCTTCTGCTCCGAACGGAACAACTGGCCGATCCACGGCACGTCGCCTAGCAGCGGCACCTTGCTGTTGCCGTTCGCGTACTTATCTTCTATCAGGCCACCGAGTACGATGATCTCGCCATCATCGGCCAGCACCGTCGACTGCACCGAGCGCTTGCTGATCGTCACGCCGCCCTGATTGTTCGTCGAGGCCGAATCGACGGACGAGGCTTCGCAATAGATTTGCAGCTTTATGATGCCACCGTCGGTGATCTGCGGCTTCACGTGCAACACGATCCCGACATCCTGTCGATCGAACGTGTTAAATGCGGTTACGGACGTCGCGGCATTCGCGGTCGGCGTGGCGTATGAACCCGTCACTACAGGCACGTTCGAGCCAACGACGATCTTCGCCTCTTCGTTATTGAGCGCGATGAGGTTAGGTGTCGATAGGACGTTCGCGTCGCTCGACTGCGACAGCGCCTGCAACAGGCCGCCGAGACCGAACACGTCGCCGAAGCGGTGCAGCAGGCCTACGTTCAGGCCGTTGTTCAGCAGGTCCGCGCCCTTCGTCGCGAGCGCTGCGGCCGGGTCGTTCGCGATGATCGCCCCCTGCGCGGTCAGGTTCACGATGCCTTGGCTGCCGTTGGAATTGAAGTTGGAGCTGCCGTAGAGACCGTTGTTTCCACCATTCGACAGCCGCGCACCCTGCCACTGGATGCCGAGATTCGCGTTTGTCGTCGCCGACAGTTCGACGAGTAACGCCTCGATATATATTTGCGTGCGGCGGACGTCAAGCTGATCGATCACGCTGCGCAGATTGCCGTAGACGGCGTCCGACGCGGTAATGATCAACGAATTCGTCTCCGGATCGGCCTGGATCACCCCGCCGGGCTGGTTCTCTTCACCGTCACCGCCTTCCTTTTCGCCAAGAAACGCCGCGTTGTTGCCTTGACCGCCGTTGTTGCCGCCGCCTGCGAGTCGATTGCTTCCCATCGACGAGAATGACGAACCGCCCACGAATCCGCCTGGCAGTGGCGGCTGGCCCGGTGTGCCCGCCGACGAGTCCATGTTGCCTTGGTTGAACGAGTTCGCGGCATTACCGCCCCCTGTGGACATCAAATCATTGCCGCCCTTGCCGAGCATGCCGCGCAGCGTCTTCGCAAGACGCCCGGCATCCGCGCCCCGCAGCTGCACAACGTGGATGTTACCGGGTCGCCCGGTTGCCGCATCAAGCTGCTTCGCCAGCGACTTCGCCTCCGCAAGGCGCACTGCGTTCGACGCTCGCAGCATTAGCGAATTCGTGCGCGGATCGGCCTGCACCGAGACTTTCAGCGTCGCATCCGTATTACCGATCGACCCAGGGTCGAGCATCTTGGTCATCTGCCTCGCAACGTCGATCGCATTCGCGTTTTTCAGTTCCACTACCTGCACCTTCTGGCCGGCCGCAGAATCGACGCCCGCGATGATCTGCGCAATGCGGCGGACGTTATCAGCGTAGTCCGTGACGACGATCGTATTATTCGATGGATAGGCCGCAACCATATTGCTCGGCGAGATGAGCGGACGCAACACTGGCAGGAGGTTGTTCGCCGATTCGTACCTGAGGCGAAAGATCTGAGTGACGACCTGATCGCCGTGTGCCGAAGGCGCGTTTCCGATGTACGTCGGCACACCTTCCACTTTCGCGTCCGCTTCGGGCACGACCTTGAGCACACCGTGATCCTGCACCAGCGAGAAACCCTGCATTCGCAGCGCAGACTGCAGAGTTTTCAATGCTTGATTCTCGGAAACAGGGTGCTCAGAGACTAGATTCAGCCGCCCTTCGACGTGCGGGTCAACAATGATCGTCTTCCCTGTCGCCGCGCCGACCGCCTTGGCGACCTGATCGATGCCGGCGTCAACGAAATTGAGCATCACATCTGCCTGCGCGGTATGGGCGGTAATCAATCCAGCCAGCAGCAATGCGGTTGCGATGCGACGTAAAGCCATACGGTTTGTTCTTGTGAGGTTAACAGTCGATGTGGATTTGCCGGCAGTTGAATCAACACGCACAGCGCTTTTACGTTGTGACAGTTGCCGCTTTGTTCGCGAGTCGCCCTCAAACTCCAGCAGGACTGCATGAGGGGAAACACGATCACGATCGCTACGCATGCAACGGTGGGAAGCAATCAGTCGCACACACGACCATGGCCGCCACATTGCAGAAGAGCGAACGGCGTGGCGATGAACAGCGACGTCAAGAGGCCTTGACAGCCATGGAACAGCGCGCCCATCCGCTCCATCATCACGATGCAGTTGAGGCAGCCGAACTGCTGAGCCGATTCCGACCACCAGCTCGGTGAACGAGGTGGCCAATATCCTGACAGTCGGTACGCGGAGCCGCCCTACGACGCAGATGGCGACTGCTATTGCGAGACTGCCCTAGCACCCTCTGAACTGATTCGACGTAGACAGGGCCATCCTTGCGAGGACACGACGGACAAGAAAGATGGCAATCCGGCGCGGCCGTCGCATCACGCTCTCGAGCTCCAGCTCGAGAACATAAATGCATCCGAGGCGTGCTGAGCCCGCTCGTCACGGGCCGCGACAACTCCGCGCTCGCACCTAACCCCGTGGCAACGATGCACGAATCGTAGCAGCGCAGGCTCGTTTTGTATAAGTCGCTATTTTTTTTGGATGCATCAAGCACATTTATGAGTGGCGATTTGCGCCGAAAGCGAGCACCATGCCGGAGCTACGCAACCTTCCGCGAAGGGCGAGTCATGGACAAGATTGCTCGTGTTGGAGTTGATCTGGCGAAGCATGTCATGCAGATCCATGCCGTCGACAGTGCCGATCTTGTCATCGTCCGAAAGGCGATTACGCGCGATCGGTTCGTTAGCTGGTTTGCGAATCTCGAGCCGTGCCTCGTTGCAATGGAGGCATGCAGCGCCGCGCACTACTGGGCACGCAAACTCCGCGCTCTCGGACATGATGTGCGCCTGAGTCCACCCCAGTTTGTCGCCCCGTACCGCAAGGGCGGCGCTCATGTAAAAAACGACGCCCTCGATGCCGAAGCGATCTGCGAAGCCGCAAGTCGCCCCTCCATGCGTTTCTGCCGGTGAAGTCACCCGCCCAGCAAAGCATGTTGGTGCTGCACCGCATGCGTACCGGCTTCGTGGAGGAACGCACTGCGCTGGTCAATCGGTTGCGCGGGCTGCTGGCCGAGTTCGGCGTATTCCTGCCGCAAGGCATTGAATTATTGCGCAAGCACCTCGTCGATCGCATTGAGGATGGCGACAACGAGCTGACGGGACCAGCGCGTCAGGCATTGCTGGGTGCAATGTCAGGCGCTGGATGAACAAATCGCGTGGCTTGAAAGGCAGATCGCAGAACACGCCGGTCACGATCCGCAGGCCCAGCGCTGCACGGCCGTATGCGGCGTCGGCAAACTTACCGCATCGGCCGCAGTCGCGACGCTTGTGGACGCACGGCAATTCAAGAATGGCCGGCAGATGGCCGCCTGGCTGGGGCTCGTACCCAAACAGAACAGCAGCGGTGGCAAGCAGAGGCTCGCGCGCATGAAAGCATCGAAACCGCTCCTGTCCGCTCGTCCGCCGGACGTGGAGGCTGCTGATGGACCACTCCCGGCAGATGTTCCCAAGGACAAGTCAAGCGAACTTCGCAACGTGCATCAAGCGAGGAGTTGCATCGTGACGACTCAGAAAAGCACCAATATGACTCGCTCACCAACTTCAATTATTAGCCCGAGCCGGCAGAGATTCACGCAGGCTATCAAGAGAGATATGCCGCTCTCCGTCGGCTTCCTGAAGAACCCTGAACACCTTTTGCTCAGCAGGCGTGGAAATGACAAAGTCGTTGTACGCTTTCAGCAGGAGATTTCGATAGACTAGGAATAAGGTTGCGTCGTGATCCGCGAACAGGTCCTCCGCCTGTCTGATGTACTGGAAGAAACGCCTTAGTATATGTAATCGACTTACGTTCACCACCTTGTCGTCATATGAGATGGCGAAGAATCGGAAGAAGTCCTCAGCCGACGAAAGCCGGTGCATTTTATCAATTAATGCTTTCATGTTGTTGCTCCGTATGACAAAGTTGGCCGCGAAGCCGTCCGTAGCGAGGCGGCGAGTTTTATGCCATCGTTAAGCGCTTTCTCATTGACGAAAGGTCTTAACTTGTCTGTGCCTTCTAACTTAGCGGCCCACGGCACGCAAGGACCATGCCTGTCTTACCTAAACCTGGAAGATGTTTCTAGCATGCATCGCCATTCCCGATCACCGTAATAGGGAGGCCGGTGTCACGTTGCCTCTGTCTGAATTGTCTGGATTGTGACAGCGCGGCGCGTTGCGCGAAGTGCATCCAGTCGGCTTCGGTTGCCGGCGAAACTTTACTGAACATGAGTTGGGACGTTGCTGGCGCAACTCAGTCTGCTCGCACCACTACGAACGGACTTTGCCGACGGACGGGTCAAGAGTTTATCCGTCACGAGTTTGGTCTGCGGAAGCCAGCGGGGCGATTCGAAGCGTGTCGTTTGGTTACGACCAGCACCTGTTTGACGTTTGACACGGGGGTGTCAGAATTTCCGTGTTCAAGGCGGGGTTGAGATTCACACGGATGATCGAACGAACCGATCCTCGTAGAGGATAGCGAATTGGTTCATCGCTGTCTTCCAGTCGTGAGCGGCACGCCCCCAATCGGAAGTGATGTTGCGCAGCGCCAGCCAGATCAGTTTCGTTGCTGCATCATCGGTTGGGAAGTGACCTCGGGTCTTGATGATCTTGCGTAGCTGCGAGTTGATATTTTCGATGGCGTTCGTCGTATAGATCACCTTGCGCACGCCCGGCGGGAACGTAAAGAACGGAATCACGCGATCCCAGGCATTGCGCCACGCCGCGCTGACAGGCGGGAATTTCTGCCCCCACGGACCTTCAGCAAACGCATCCAGTTCAGCCTGCGCGGCTTCCGCGCTCGGGGCGGTATAGATCGGGCGAATCGCAGCAGCGAGCGATTTGCGGTCTTTCCAGCTCGCGTAATCGAGGCTGTTGCGGATCAGGTGGACGATGCAGGTCTGCAACGTAGTCGCTGGAAACACGGCTGCGAGCGCTTCGGGCATGCCCTTGAGGCCGTCGGTCACGGCAATCAGGATGTCACCCACGCCACGCGTTTTCAGATCGTTGAACACCTTCATCCAGAACTTCGCGCCCTCGGTGTTCTCGATCCACAGGCCCAGGATGTCGCGCGTGCCGTCGGGCAGAATGCCCAGCGCCAGATAGACAGCCTTGTTGCGTACAACGGCGTCTTCGCGAATCTTCACGCGCAGCGCGTCGAAGAACACGACGGGATACATCGGCTCGAGTGGCCGGGCTTGCCACGCCGTCACTTCGGCCATGACCTCGTCGGTGACCGAACTGATGAACTCTGGCGAAACTTCGGTGCCGTACTGCTCCAGCACAAAGCCCTGAATCTCGCGTACGGTCATGCCCCGGGCGTACATGGCGACGATCTTGTCGTCAAAGCCCGCGAAGCGTCGTTCGTGTTTGGGAATCAGCAGTGGTTCGAAGCTGCCGTGGCGGTCGCGCGGCACCTCGATGCGGATCGGGCCATCTTCGGTCAGAACTGTCTTGGCGCCACGGCCGTTGCGCTGGTTCGTCACGCTGGCCGGTTTGGCGGCGCCCGGCGCGTAGCCGAGATGGTGATTCATCTCGCCGCCCAACGCTCGTTCGATCAGCGCCTTCTTGAGGGCGAGCGTTGCGGCGTTGATGGCTTCGGCCGTCATCGGGCCGTTGCCGAATTGTTCGAGCAGTTCAGCGGGAATCGCCGGTAGCTCTACCGGTGGGGTCTTCGGTTTGCGAGGCATATTTTCTCCTGGGGAGGATCATATGCCTTGAACACGAAATTACTGACAGGCCCTTTGACACAGGTCAAGCCTACATTTTCAAGCGTTTGCGGTTACAGCGGTATCGCCTGCGTCGATAAGACTTCCTTTAACACCTTGAAGCTACGCAGATCCTTTACTCCCGGCAGGTGCAACAATTGTGTAGCATGTAACCGGTTGAAGCTTTCGTTGCCGCGTGCTCGAACGAGCAAGATATAGTCAAACTGCCCGCTCACAGCGTAGCACGTTACGCAGCCCGACACCTTCTGTGCCGCTTTCTCGAATGCGGCAAACGCCTCGGGCGTCGAGCCGTCCAGCACGATCCCGATTACGGCGAACATGCCCGCGCCGATGGCCTTCGCGTCGAGCAGTGCGACGACTCTTCGTATCAGTCCCGTCTCCTTGAGCCGCTCCACGCGCCGCAGGCAGGCAGGTGCACTGCGTTTCACTTTCGCTGCAAGGCTGACAATCGATAGCGAGGCGTCTTGCTGCAAGTGTCTGAGGATCGCGCGGTCTACGGAATCCAAGGCGGCTATGCCCTTCTGGGCGGCGACTGGATGCGCTATCATTTTCATTGCACTCATTTCCCATCTGACGAATTAGAGGCATTCGAAAAATGTATCGTTGTTTCATGCGTTATCCGTGCAACTCGCTTTCCCCGAGCGAGAGTCGCTTGCGCTAACCATTCTATATCTGCTAACTTCGCGCCGTTATTCCGCCTGCGTTTCCTGAGCGTGGCGCTAGCTTCTCAGTGTATAGGGCAAACTTAGTTTAACGTCGAATGTAGACGTCCAAGATCGCAAACTTCAACTGATTAAAGAGAACGTCTATCGACTCGCGACGAGTCGCAAGTCGCGCGCCGCGGATCTCGCTTACTTGTTTTCTATGGCGCAAGGAGATCTCCACCATGCCCTTCCGCGCATCGCTTCACTCTTGATGACGACGTCTAGGGGGCGAGCTCAACAGCGTGAATAATTTGGCTTGTCGCTTACACAGCCTCTGGGTGCACACTCGCCTCAGCAAGCTGATTCCGTACCCGAGCAATAGTATTGCGAGCGAGCGTTGTGGCGCGGTACTTGCTTTCCTTCCTTGTGCAGATGCACATTTGTCAAGACGGATATCGTTCTCTGTTAATTTTCCAGGAAAATCTATGATTTCCCAACGATCAAGCATATCGACAGAACCCGCGTGTGAATTTTTTACGTTCACGGCCCGAGCAGCAAAAGAAGCCGCCGAGCTTGTCGCGCAGAGCCACGAAGCGCCGCTTTATATTCGACTGCGTGCCGAATTTCATGCGGGAGGACAGCTAGAATATTCTATTGTCCTGGTTGACTCCGTAAGCGATTCCGACACGAAGGTGTCTACACAGGGCCTCGCTGTGTTCGTGGACGAGACTAGCCTACGTTATTTTATCGGCACCCGGATCGACTATGAGGAAGATACCCCGCTTCCGCGCTTCGTGATTGAAATTCCGAGCGCATCAACATCTTGCGGCCGCAGTGAATCATTTTCCTCATGTCCGCGCTGACATCGTAGCATGCCGATATTTATACCGCTTGCACGTGGTCTCGATGCAGACCAAAGATGGTGAATCGGTGCCGCGCGGACCACCGAATGCAATGAGATTCGTGCAAGCCTCGCTTGGTTTGCGCGCTGGTATCAACAGTACCGGAATGAACGCACTTACGGGGTCATTCAGTCACCTAACAGGTTGCGGAAATACCCCTCGACGGGAAGCGGCCTTCCACGATTTGCGCGCCCACTGCCGCTAAATCTTTCGCATTGTGCAATTTCAACGCGAATCAACCTTTTTAAAGCGCTGTGAGGCCGACTTCTGGCCTCATTGGCGCCTTTTCCCCGCCACTATGGACGGAACTGTGCCAGCGATCGCATGCGCACGAGGTTGTAGATGCCATGTTCAACACGAACATCTGGTCCACCTTCTTCAACCCGCGCACCGTCACCTGGCGCATGCGTCCCACGGTCTTGGCCCAGCCGAAACCTTGTTCGATCAACTTGCGCTTTTGCTGCGAAATGGCGTAGCCCGCGCTCGAGGCAATCGTATCGGGCACTGCCGAACGCCGCCCCGAGGTGTTTTGCGCAACGTGCGGTGTGACCTTCATCTGTTGACACGCCTCGATGAATTCCTGGGCATCGTAACCCTTGTCTGCACCCAACGTAATTTCTACGTTCGGGTCCTCCACCGCTTGCCGTGCGTCGTGGATCATGATCTTGGCGCGCTTCGCGCTCGGCATGCCCGTCGGCGCGTGTCACGCGCGCGTTGACCACCAGGCCGTGCCGGTTATCGGTCAGTGTATGGCCCATGTACCGCAATTCGCTGGCCGTTTTGCCTTTGCGATAGAGCTGCGCATCTGGGTCGGTTCTTGACTGATGTGTCTCGTTGCTGCGTTTCTCGCCCTTGAAATCGCCCGCACCGCCACCGTCGTTGTCCTGATCGTCGCCATTCTTGCGTACAAAGCTCTTGTGTCCGGCCCACGCCTGGATCAGCGTGCCGTCCACGCTGAATTGCTCACCCGAGAGCAGACACTTCTTCTCGGCGATGGCCACCACTTCGTTGAAGAATTCGATGACCGCATCATGCTTGATCAGGCGCTCGCGGTTCTTCGTGAAGACCGTCGGTACCCACACCTCGTCGTCCATCGCCAGGCCGATGAACCAGCGAAACAGTAGGTTGTACTGCACCTGCTCCATGAGTTGCCGCTCAGAGCGGATGCTGTAGAGCACCTGGATCAGCATGGCTCGCAGTAACTTCTCCGGTGCGATGCTCGGCCGTCCACCTTTTATGTCCGCTTCGTACATCTCGGCGAACAGTCGATCCATCTTCGCCAGCGCTTCGTTCGCCATCACGCGGATCGAACGCAACGGATGCGACTTTGGGACGAAGTCGTCCAGCTTGCGCGTGGAAAACAGACTTTCAGTGAACGTGTCGGGAGTGTCTGAATTTTTGTGTGCAAGGCAGATAAAAGCCTGCCGTCTGGCAGGCTCATCAATTGCATTCTACAAATGATTTCTGGTGAAGCGATCCTCGTAGAGGATCGCGAACTGGTTCATCGCGGCTTTCCAGTCATGCGCGGCACGGCTCCAGTCAGCCGTGATATTGCGCAAGGCCAGCCAGAGCAGTTTGGTCGCGGCCTCGTCCGTCGGGAAGTGCCCACGCGTCTTGACGATCTTGCG
>NZ_JAMBPR010000131.1 GCF_024206475.1 Paraburkholderia sp. CNPSo 3274 | reverse complement strand
GGCTGGTTGGGGCACTCGGCGAGGTGGAGGCAAAGCCGCCGCCCGCACCGCCCCCCCCATTTCCGTTGCCGCCAGCTCCTCCTGAGACGACACCGGCGCCGCCACTCGCCTGTGCAAACGCGGCAGGCATGCTGCCGATGCCGACGAGAAACATAAGCACCAGATCGATCAGACGCTGCTGCAGTGCGTAGCTAGCATACGGAGGACTCGATAATTGACGGGGGCGGTCTCTCCAGCCTTCTGAGACGCTCCTCTCGGCTTGCCTGGCGTGATTGCCGATTGCGCGCGAGATCTTGTTCATCGCGGGTCTCTCACGATCAGTGGGCAGCTCGATTTGACGCTCGCAACTCCCGAGCCCTGGAGGACTTCCGCAGCGCGCAACCTATCATGCTTGCGGGTGCCGATACCTTCTGATCAAAAGGATAGGCTGTCGTTGTTGGGAATCAACTTTGACAGTGGGACTCGCCGACGTTGATTTGGCAACATCCACAAGGCGAGATGAATCGCCGGATTGGTCCCTGACCCAACTCAATAACCGGGGCACTAAAGCTCAGTTGAAGGCTAACCAGACGCGTGAGCTCTGCCATTGGCAGAAATGGTGGGGAAAGCGGACGGATTTCTCGCGATGCTGAAGGTCTGTTGTGGGTCGCCTTGGGCCGGATGCGTCGCGGCAACCGGCCGCGCGAGATGGGGAACGGCCGTGATCGAGCGGCAGGCACTTATCCGGACTGAATCTGTCCTTCGGGGAAGGCACGCCATTCCTCGCCTTGATGTTGACGGGATCCATATCTCTGACTAAAGTCAGAGATATGGGCGCCGCCGACATACTCCAGATCCGCAACTTTAACCGCATAGTCGCCGAAAGCATCGGCGCTATCGACGATCATTTCCTCGGACGAGGTCGCCCGATGGGTGAATCACGCCTGCTATGGGAGATTGGTGTCGAAGGCGTGGATATTCGTACTCTTCGCGCGCGGCTCAACCTTGATTCAGGTTATGTCAGCCGTACGTTGGCATCTCTTGAGAGGCAAAAACTTGTCACCGTCCTCACTCATTCGAACGACCGCAGAGTACGCCGGGCTTGCCTGACTGAAGAGGGCCTCATAGAAAGGGCCGAACTCGAACGGCTCTCCGACGCGGTCGCTTTACGCGCGCTCGAACCGCTCGGCGACGAGCAGCGTCGGAAACTTATCGCAGCCATGTCTGAGGTTGAGCGTTTGCTACAGGCATCGCTTGTGCATTTTTCGCTTGAGAAGCCGGATAGCGACGATGCGCGGTGGTGCATTGAACAGTATTTCGGTGAACTCAACGAGCGCTTCGAGGCAGGATTCGACCCGTCCAGGAGCCTGTCGGCAGATGCCCATGAACTGACGGCGCCGGAGGGGGCGTTGATCCTCGCGAGACTCCATGGACGCCCGATCGGCTGCGTCGCGCTGAAGTTTCACAAGAAGTCGCCGGCCGAGCTCAAAAGAATGTGGGTGAGTCCTTCCGCTCGCGGTATGGGTGTAGGCCGCCGGTTGATCGTTGAGGCGGAGAAACGTGCTCGGCAGGCTAAAGCGCGCATTATTCGGCTGGAGACAAATCGCACTCTGCGCGAGGCGATTTCGCTATACCGACAATCTGGATACATCGAAGTCGATGCGTTCAGCGCGGAGCCTTATGCCCATCACTGGTTTGAAAAGCGACTAGTCTGAACGATCGTAACTCGTTGCATTGTGGAGTTTCGGCTGTCGCCGATGACTTGCGCACCCGTTTCATATAAGACCAAGGTCCGATGTCACCCACCAGGCTGGCGATCTAGCCTGTGTGGTACAGATAGTTTGCCACGCGCACGCACGTGCTGTAGAACCGCGCAATCGACTTGCTCACGGAGAACAGTAGATCTGTGGACTCCCTTCTCGCTCTCGCGCGCGATCCCGGCGCATGGGCCGCCCTCATGACGCTCGTCGTCATGGAAGTCGTGCTGGGAATCGATAACCTGATATTCATTTCCATCCTCAGCAACAAGCTGCCCGAAGCGCAACGGGCACGCACGCAGCGCATTGGCATCGGCCTCGCCCTGATAATGCGTTTGGCGCTGCTGTCAACCGTCGCCTGGATTGCACGACTGAGCGAACCGGCGTTCACCGTCGCCGGCCATCCATTTTCGTGGAGGGATATCATCCTGCTCGGTGGGGGGGCGTTTCTCGTCTGGAAAGCGACACGAGAAATTCATCAGCACGTCGCTGGCGACGACGTAGACGAGATGTCTCCCGCCGACGCGGTCAGTATCACGGTGCGCGCAGCAATCCTGCAGATACTGATGCTCGACATCGTGTTTTCGGTCGACAGCATTATTACCGCCATCGGAATGACCTCACATGTCGCAATTATGTACGTCGCGGTCATTTTCGCCGTCGCCGCAATGCTATTCGCCGCGGGCCCCCTCTCCCGCTTCATTGAGCGCAATCCAACCATCGTGATGCTCGCGTTGAGCTTCCTGCTCGTCATCGGTATGACGCTGATGGCGGAAGGCTTTGGGTCTCATGTGCCTAAGGGATACATCTACGCCGCGATGGCCTTCTCGGCATTTGTTGAAGGCATGAACATGCTTGCGAGACGCGTGAAATCCAGGAAAACTCAGGGGCAGGCGTCAAGGATCGCCCGGTAACGCGCAAGAATCGCTGGTGCAGGCCTATCTGGCATCGAGTGGCGCCGGCCAGTTGTCAACGATCGCCATCATCGGGATCCGCTCGACGTCGGGCAAGACCTGGCCGGACGCAAAACAACACAGGCGCCCCAAAATACGAAGCGGGAGTCGGCAAATCGCCGCTCCCGCCAGATCACTTCGTTGTGCTCACAAGCACCGCGCAAGAAGCCGCGGCAACACTCAGCTCATGTGCAGACCGCCATTGAGCGAGAAGTCCGCGCCAGTCGAGAAGCCCGCTTCGTCGGACGCGAGCCACGCCACGATCGAGGCGATTTCCATCGGTTCGCCGAGGCGCCGCACCGGAATGCTGTCGACGATCTTCGAGAGCACTTCGGGCTTCACCGCCTTCACCATGTCCGTGCCGATATAGCCGGGCGAAACGGTATTGACCGTCACGCCCTTGGTCGCCACTTCCTGCGCGAGCGCCATGGTGAAGCCGTGAATGCCGGCCTTGGCCGTGGAGTAATTCGTCTGACCGAACTGGCCTTTCTGCCCGTTCACCGACGAAATGTTGATCACACGCCCAAAGCCCCTCTCGACCATGCCGTCGATCACCTGCTTCGTCACGTTGAAGAGGCTCGTGAGGTTGGTGTCGATCACCGCGATCCAGTCTTCGTGCGTCATCTTGCGGAAGACGACGTCGCGCGTGATGCCGGCGTTGTTGACCAGTATGTCGATCTCGCCGACGTCCTTCTTCACCTTCTCGAACGCGACGGCCGTGGAGTCCCAGTCGGCCACGTTGCCCTCGGACGCGACGAACTCGTAGCCAAGCGCCTTCTGCTCGTCGAGCCAGCGTGTTTTGCGCTGCGAGTTCGGGCCGCAGCCCGCGATCACCGTGTAGCCATCCTTGTGCAGACGCTGGCAGATGGCCGTTCCGATGCCGCCCATGCCGCCGGTCACGTAGGCAATTCGCTTTGCCATAGATCCTCCTTTTGCTTTAGGGGGTAGGTGAGTTGGGAAAGACTCTGGAGGATGGAGTCAGTTTGACGAGCGCCATCAAGCCGGGCGATGGGGAAATACCCGTACAGGAAAACGCCTGCCGCAATCCATCCGTAAGACAGGGTGCGCCGGCCTTCGCTCGATGTCGCCGGAGAATCGAATCAGCGTATCAGCGTCCTTTCGGGGACACAAGACGATCACGCCGTCGGGCGTGGGCAAAAGCACACAATTACCTGGCATGCCTCAATAAATGCACGGGTAGAAGATGTGTTTTGCATAAAGACACGGCCCGGCTCCATTCAGGGCCGTGCCG
The DNA here is from genome assembly GCF_024206475.1 of Paraburkholderia sp. CNPSo 3274. GTDB lineage: Bacteria > Pseudomonadota > Gammaproteobacteria > Burkholderiales > Burkholderiaceae > Paraburkholderia. The sequence continues at coordinate 9,606 of NZ_JAMBPR010000131.1, read as the reverse complement.
CACGCAGGCTCACTGCGAAAGCATCAAAGGCCGGCGGCGAGGCGCTCGTTGCCAAACCCCTCGGGCAGGCCCGTCACGTAATCCAGCCGCCCCACTGCTTCGAGCAATGAGCGGCCGGCAATCGTGAGCGACAGCCGGCGGTGACCTTCGGTCCAGTGCTCGAGCGCAACCAGCTGACGCTCGAGCAGCGTGTCCAGTTCCTGGCGATTCATGTCGATCTGGTCCGGCGAATGGCGGACCAGCATCAGCGTGGCGAATTCTTTCGGGCTCAGCAACGTTGTCTCCCAGTAACTCTCATGCCGCAACCAGGGGCACAGGGCCGCATATATTCGAGGTTCAATGTGACACGGGCATGACTGTCACAATTTCGCTCCCGCACTATATTGATCCTGCATATCCGGCGTTGCCGCCCTATTTTCGGGCGGCGGCGTGTGCGCCGGCACGAGCGCCACGCCGCATTCCTCCACGAGGTTGCGCAGCGAGATCGGGAAGAGCGTGCCGGGGTCGTCGGCAATGCCTGCGCCGTCGTCACGGAGCGCCGCGCCGATGCCCACCACGATGGTCGCGTCTGGCGCGCGCTCGCGCAGGCGCCGCACGAGATTGCGCAGGTACGGCGCCGACTCGGGCGCATCGAGCGACACCACACAGATGGCAGGCGAGCGCTCATCGATCACGGCCCCGCGCGTGGCGCGCACTTCGTCGTACGTGGTGGCCGTGCAGGGAATATTGCGCCGCATGAGCAACTGGCCGACGATGGCCACCGCCACGTCGTCGAACGCGCCGCGTCCGGGCACGCAGAGCACCTCGCCCGCGTCCGGCGAGAGCGTGAACTCAATCACCCTCGCGCCTTCGTCCGCGCCTTCAACGGACTTCTTGGCGCTCTCCCCCTCGGGTGCGGCGTGACGCGAATCGTCCACGGATTCGAGGTCCTCGACGATATCGAGCAGCGCCTGGTTGATGCGTGCGACCTGCTCGGCGGGCAGCACGCCGCGCAAGGCGTCGTTGCGCGCGAAGCGCAGGCCCTCGAACGCCACCTGCTCGTAATAGTCGATGAGCGGCATGCCGGTGAGCAGCCGGTCCGCCTGCAGCAGTGCCTCGTGGGGATCGTCGGCGAGCAGGCGCTGGTAGCACATTTGCCCGGGCGTGAGTGCGGGCTGGTCGCCAAGCAGGATCGTGAGGAAGTTCAGTCGGTCCACGTAGCGGCCCAGCGTGACGATGCACAACGTGAGCGGGGTGGAAAGCACGAGCCCCACGGGCCCCCACAGCCAGCTCCAGAAGATCGCCGCCACCACCACCGCAAGCGGCGAGAGACCCGAGCGCTTGCCATAGAGCATCGGCTCGGCGAACTGCCCCGCCACCACGTCCACGACGATGAAGAAGATCAGCGTCGTCACGCCCATGGTCCATTGCGGCTGCGTGGCCGCGGCGACGATCGTCGCCATGATCGCAGCGATCCAGATACCGATGTACGGCACGAAGCGCATGAGCGCCGCCACCGCGCCGAACAGCAGCGCGCCCGGTACGCCGATGCCGGCCAGCCCCAGCGCGATCACCCCGCCCACCGTGACGTTCACGCCGACCTGCGCGACGAAGTAGCGCGAGAGCCGCTGTGAGGCGTCGTTGATGGCGGTCGTGGTGCGGTGCAGGTCGTCGGAGCCGAACACGCTGATGAGCCGGTCGCGCAGGTCCTCGCGCTGGAACAGGATGAAGATCGTCACCACGAGCACGATGAAGGTCGTTTCGAGCGGTGCGATAGCCGGGGCGAGCGCCTTTTGCGCGAGTGTAAGCGGCGTGGGCGCGGGCGTATGGACCTCCACGGGCATCGGCTGCTGCGGCTGGTTGCGCGCCGCACGCCCGCGCGGCTGCGGCGGCGCGGGCGGCGGCGTGGGCGTCACGCGCTGCAGCGCGGTGGCGGCCCGCGACATCAGCGAATCGGCGCGGCCCACGGTTTTTTCCTGCACCGTTTTCACTTTCTGCTCGATCTCTTCCTGGTACTGCGGCAGGGAGGCGGAAAGCTGGTACACCTGTGCGGCGATCAGCGCGCCCACGCCGGCAAGCGCGAGCACGGTGGAGAGCACCGCAACGAGAATGGCGAGGAACTGCGGCACATGAAAGCGCCGCAGCGTGGTCACGAGCGGCGCCAGCAGAAAGCTCAGCAGCACCGAGAGCGTAATGGGAATCAGCACCGCGCGCCCGAAGTACAGGCCGCATACCACGACCACGCCGGTAATGACGGAGGCGAGGCTATGCAGCGTCGGCGGGCTTGGCGGAAACACCCGGTTGCGGCGGCCCTGCGGCGGCAGCGGGAAATTCATGTCGGATCGGATCGGCAAAAAAAGAAACATCGGGGCCGCGCCGGCTCGGGCAGGCGCATGGCCCATCTATACGCACGAGGCGCGCCTCGAAATGGTACAGCGCCTCCACACGTGAGGCGCAGCCGTCCAGATTTTCGCAGGTCGCGAGAGGCAGGCGCAAAAACCACGCGTCACTGCGTCTGCGTCTTGCCCGTGACGAGCTCCTGGTTGCGCGCGGTGAGGAACTGGATGAGCCCGTCCACGCCGCCCTGCTGGATCTTCTCGTTGAACTGCTGGCGATAGGTCTGGATCAGCCATGCGCCGAGCACGTTCAGGTCGTACAGGCGCCAGCCCTGCGGCGTCTTGTACAGCCGGTAATCGATTTCAACCGGATTGCTGCTGGTCTGCGCGAGCGTGCGCACGACGACGTCGGTGTCGCCCGGCGAGCTGCGCATGGGCGGGTACTCGATCTTCTGGTCGGGCTTCAGTTGCGCGATGGCCCCCGAGTAGAGATGGATCAGCAGCAACTGGAACTGCTGTTCGATCTGCGCTTGCTGCTCCGGCGTGGTGGTGCGCCAGTGCGGCCCCATGGCGAGGCGCGTGGTACGGCGAAAATCGACGTACGGAAGAATGTCGCGATTGACGATATCCTGGATGCGCGCGATGTCGTCGGGCGCGACGGACTTCGTGCGTACCTCGTCGAGCACCTGCTGCGTGGCGGTCCTGATGAGCGCCTGCGGGTCCGACTGGTCCACCTGGGCCGATTGAGCAAACGCCGCCGTAGCGGGCAGGAACGACAGACACCACGCAAGGAGCGCGGTCATGCGGAATAACCTGGTCATCGATATCTCTGGGCAATGGCGGGAGGGGCGAGCGGGCGCGAAGTCGATGAGCCGACATCACGGCGCATCATCGCCGTACGCCGGACGCATCGCGCAAGCGCACGCCAGCGCTCAGTCTAGCGGGTCCGACGCACTCAGGTCGGATCGCTGTGCGGCTCCCGCCGCTCGTGCGCTCATGCATTCACGCGCGGGGCGTACGAGCCCGCGCATCGGACTCCGCGAGGAACGGCGGTGCTCCTCGGTGCGGACCGGGTTGTGATTGGCGCAAGCTGTAGAGCAAGACATATACCATGTCATGACATCACGCCCGGCCCCGCCCGCAGCAACGCTCACGCATCGGTACGCAATCTTGACCCTGTAAAAACTACAAGCAAGTCACGGCAAAGCGGAGAACCCGGCGCGCGCCAGGCCCAGCAGTTGTTGCACGGGCAAGCGGGCACGGAAAAAGCATGCAGCCACACGCCGCCCGTTCACTCGCCTTTCATGCCCCACGTAATCGATTCAATCGCGACTCACTCGCAATTCAATTGGGATCGCATCGATACGATGGGGTAAGGTTCAGCGGTTCGTCTCGACGACGAGGCGCGCAACCATCGCTCAGGAGATCGCATGAACACACCGGAACAGGTTCGTATTGCGGACATCCTCGGCCAGCATCGCGACACGCTGCTTGCCGAATGGCTGCGCCTGCATCTGCCCATCGCGCTGCGCCGCGGCCTGGCGATGGAAGGGGAAATTCGCGAGCAGTTCTCCGCGTTCCTCAATGTCTTTCTCGACACGCTCCCGAATACCGAAACCTTCGATGCGAGCCGCCCGGAGTGGGAGCCAGTGCGCGCGTTCCTGACGGAAATGTCGGCGCGCCGCGCGCGCCAGGGCTACACGCCGGTCGAGACGGCCACCTTCGTGTTCTCGTTCAAGGAGCCGCTCTACGCGCGGCTGCGCGAGGCGTATGCGAGCAACCCCGCCGAACTTGCCCAGGTGAGCTGGCAGGTAAACCTGCTGCTCGACGGCTTCGGCATCTACACCACCGACGTTTTCCAGAAGAGCCGCGAAACGATCATCGCGCGCCAGCAAGAAGAGCTGCTGGAGCTTTCCACGCCGGTCGTGCAGCTTTGGGAAGGCATTCTTGCACTGCCGCTCATCGGCACGCTCGACTCCGCGCGCACCCAGGTCGTTATGGAGAGCCTGCTGCAGAAGATCGTCGACACGGGCGCGGGCCTCGCGATCATCGACATTACGGGCGTGCCCACCGTCGACACGCTCGTCGCGCAGCATCTGCTCAAGACCGTGGCCGCCGCGCGCCTCATGGGCGCGGACTGCATCATCAGCGGCATCCGCCCGCAGATCGCGCAGACCATCGTGCACCTGGGCGTCGATCTCACCAACGTCACAACCAAATCCACGCTCGCCGACGCCTTCGTCATCGCGCTGCAGCGCATCGGCGCGACCATCATCACGCCGAAGGCCACGGCTTGAGGGCCACTGAGCAATATCGACGCACGGGAACCGCACACGATGGAACGCATTCCGATTCTGCGCCTCGGCGACTGCCTGATCGTCACGATTCAGGTGGACATGCACGACCGCCTCGCGATCGCACTGCAGGACGACCTCACCGAGCGCATCGTGAAGGAGTCGGCCAAGGGCGTGCTGATCGACATCTCGACGCTCGACGTGGTCGACTCGTTCATCGGCCGCATGATCAGCAACACGGCCGCCATGGCGATGGTGCTCGACGCGCAGACCGTGGTGGTCGGCATGCAGCCGTCCGTGGCGATCACGCTGGTCGAGCTCGGTCTCACGCTGTCGGGCGTGCGCACCGCGCTGAACGTCGAAAAAGGCATGGCGCTGCTCAAGCAGCGCCAGCTCCGTTAAGTCCCATTATTCCGTTAGCTAGCACGTCTCTTGCATTCGAACATGAATAGCAACGACACGACCGGAAGGCTCGCAGCCCAGGTAAGCCTGCGTTCGGATGAGGAAATCGTCCGGCTGCGACAGATCGTGCGCGACGCCGCCATCGCGCACGGGTTCTCGCTCATCGAGCAGACCAAGTTCGTGACGGCGGCGAGCGAACTCGCGCGCAACACACTGCAGTATGGCGGCGGCGGCGATGCGCGCCTCGAAGTACTGGAAAGAGGCGTGCGAGTGGGCCTGCGGCTCTCGTTCGTCGATCAGGGTCCGGGTATTGCTGACATCGAGCGCGCGCTGCAGGACGGCTTCACGAGCGGCAATGGCCTGGGCTTGGGCCTTGGCGGCTCGCGGCGCCTGTGCGACGAGTTCACGATCGAATCGACTCCGGGTTGCGGCACGACGGTCACCATCACGAAATGGAAAGTACGCTAGACGGCGCAGCCGGCTCCGCCGGCGGCAGCCACCGCTCCTTCGAGATCGGCGACGCCAGCGGCGTCGCCTTTGCACGCCGCGGCGCCGCCCAGGCCGCGCGCATTGCCGCGCTCACCGAGACCGACGCCGGGCGTCTCGCGATCGTGCTCACGGAAGCGGCCACCAACATCCTGAAGCATGCCGGGCACGGTGAGCTGCTCGTGCGCGCGCTGGAGGGCGCCGTGGAGCTGATCGCGCTCGACAGCGGCCCCGGCATGACCGACGTGGGTGCCTCGCTTACCGACGGTCACTCCACGACCGGCACGCCTGGCACCGGGCTCGGCGCGATCCGGCGGCTCTCGAACCAGTTCGCCATTTACTCGCAGCCGGGCACGGGCACGGTGTTGCGCGTGCTCGTGCAGAAAAGCGGGGGCAGCGCAGCGCGCGTGGCATTCACCGGACCCGAGATCGGCGGGGTCTGCGTGCCCTACCCCGGCGAGGAAGTCTGCGGCGACGGCTGGCAGGCGCAGGCCGACCAGAGCGGCCTCACGCTCGCACTCGCCGACGGCCTCGGCCACGGTGCCGAAGCCCACGTGGCCGCCGTGGCCGCGCTCGACGTGCTGCGCCGCCGCGCCGGCCTCGCGCCCGCCGCGCTCATGGAACTCTCGCACGCGGCCCTGCGCCCCACGCGCGGCGCGGCGCTCGCGCTGGTGCGCATCGATCTCGCGCGCGGCGCGCTCGCGTTCTGCGGCACGGGCAACATCTCGGCTGTCGCGTATGGTGCGGGGCGCCCTGTCGATAGCCGCGGCCCGACCGGCCACACGCACCGGCCCGCCAGCGCAGGCGCGCCTTCCGCGCGCGGGTGCTACCAGCTCGTCTCGCGCAACGGCATCGTGGGCCACACGATGCGCGGCACCCAGGAGCTCGAACTGACGTGGGGCGAGAACGCGCTCCTCGTCCTGCATTCGGACGGCATCGGCACCCGCTGGGACCTCGCCGCCTGGCCCGGACTCGCCAACCAGCCCGCCGTCGTCATCGCGGCCGTCCTCTACCGAGACTTCGCGCGCCGGCGCGACGACGCCACCGTCGTCGTCGTGCGCGCACGCCCCGGAGTACAGTTGAACCATGAATAAGCCCCTGCTGCGCATCCGGCTTGAAACCGCCCAGGACGTCGTCGCGGCGCGCCGCCGCTCGCGCGAGCTAGCCGCCGCGCTCGGCTTCTCGCCGCTCGACCAGACGCGCATTGCGAGCGCCGTCTCCGAAATCGCTCGCAACGCGTTCGAATACGCGGGCGGCGGCGAGGTCACCTTCGCGCTGGAAAGTGAACGGTCACGCGAAGCGCTCGCCGTGCAAGTGAGGGACCACGGCCCTGGCGTGCGCGAACTCGAAGCCGTGCTCGACGGCACCTATCACTCGCCCGGCGGCATGGGCCTCGGCATTACAGGCAGCCGGCGCCTCATGGACCGCTTCGAGATTCGCTCCTCGGCCGGCGTGGGCACGACCGTCACGATGGCGCGCGACTTGCCGCACGAGCGTGGCGAGGCGAGTTGCGCGGAACTCGAGCGCATCGTGCGCGAACTGTCCGCACGCAGTCCGCAAGAAGGCGTGCACGGCGACTCGCTCGAAGAACTCCAGCAGCAAAACCGCGAACTCGTGACGGCGCTCGACGAACTGCGCGAACGCCAGGAAGAACTCTCGCGCCTCACGCAGGAACTGGAGGCGACCAACCGCGGTGTGGTGGCGCTCTATGCCGAGCTCGACGAGCGCGCCGAGGAACTGCGCCGCGCCGACATGATGAAGACGCGCTTTCTCTCGAACGTGAGCCACGAACTGCGCACGCCGCTCAGTTCGATCCGCGCGCTCGCCAACCTGCTGCTCAACCGGCTCGATGGCGATCTGAGCGTGGAGCAGGAACGCCAGGTCAAGCTGATTCTTTCGTCTGCGGAATCCTTGGGCGAGACCGTGAACGACCTGCTCGACCTCGCGAAGATCGAAGCCGGCAAGACCGAAGTCGTGCCCGCCTGGTTCGAGCCCGCCGACCTCTTCGCCGCGCTGCGCACGATGCTCATGCCGCTGCTCGACACGCCGCACGTCACGCTCGAATTCGGCTCCACCGCAGGCCTGCCGCAGCTTTACACCGACGAACCCAAACTCACGCAGATCCTGCGCAATTTCGTTTCGAACGCGCTCAAGTACACCGAGCGCGGACAGATTCGCGTAGGCGCCCAGTGCATGCCCGGCGCCGGCGACGAGGAGCGCATCACCTTCTTCGTCGCTGACACGGGCATTGGAATTGCGCCCGAACATCATCAGATCATTTTCGAGGAGTTCGGCCAGGTGCAGAACCGCCTGCAGCAGCGCGTAAAGGGAACGGGTCTTGGTCTGCCGCTGTGCCGCAGGCTCGCGGCGCTGCTGGGCGGCGAAGTCGGCGTGGAAAGCGAGCCCGGCGTGGGCTCGACGTTCCGCCTGAACCTGCCGGTGCGCCTCGCTACGTCCATCGAGGACGAACCCGAGACCTCCGGGGACACGGCGACATGAACGCGCACGCCACGCTCATCCTCAACGTCGACGACAACGAAGGCGCGCGCTATGTGAAGTCGCGCGTGCTGCGCCACGCCGGCTACGCCGTGATCGAGGCCGCGACGGGCCAGGCCGCGCTCGAAGCCGTGCGCGCACAAGCGCCCGCGATCGTGCTGCTCGACGTAAGGCTGCCCGACATCAGCGGCATCGAGGTGTGCCGCCTCATCAAGGCGGACCCGGAGACGAACTCCACGCTCGTGCTGCAAACCTCCGCCGCCGCGGTGCAAACGCGCGACAAGATTCTCGCGCTCGACGGCGGCGCCGACAGCTATCTCACCGAGCCCGTCGACCCCGCCGAGCTGGTGGCGAACGTGCGCGCGCTCCTGCGCCTTTACGCTGCCGAAAAAGCGCTGCGCGACGCCGACCGCCGCAAGGACCGCTTTCTCGCGACGCTCGCGCACGAACTGCGCAATCCGCTCGCGCCGATACGCAACGCCATCGAACTGCTCGACCCGCGCCACGGCGCGAACGACACGATGCGCGCCGACGCGCGGCAGATCGCGAGCCGTCAGGTCGAGCATCTCGGCCGCCTCGTCGACGATTTGCTCGACGTCTCCCGCATCTCGCACGGCAAGATCACGCTGCAGATGAGCACGCTCGACCTGCGCGAGATCGTCGAGGTCGCCGTGGAAACGAGCCGCCCCTTCCTCGATGCGAAGTCGCAAACGCTCACGGTCGAGATCGACTGCGAGCCGTGCCATGTGACCGGCGACGCGATACGCGTGGCGCAGATCATCAGCAACCTGCTTTCCAACGCCGCGAAATACACGGCCGCAGGCGGCCAAATCACGTTGCGGCTCGAAGCGGACGTCTACGAGATCCTGATTCGCGTGCGCGATAACGGCATCGGCATCGCGCCCGACGAACTGCCCTACGTGTTCGAGCTCTTCATGCAGTCACGCGAAGCCGTGAAGCGCGCCGACGGCGGCCTCGGCATCGGCCTCGCACTCGTGCGCGAACTCGCGGAATTGCATGGCGGCTCGGCGAGCGCGAATTCGGATGGGCTTGGGCACGGCTCGGAATTCGTCGTGCGTCTGCCGCTCGCGCGGGCGGCGCAGTGCGAAGCGCCGCACGAGCAGACGCAAGACGCTGGGGAACACACTGCGCGGGCGCGCCGCCGCGTCCTGATCGCCGACGACAACGTCGACTCCGCATCCTCGCTGCTCATGCTGCTGGAACTCGAAGGCCACGAGGTGCGTGTGGCGCACGACGGCCCGAGCGCGCTCGCGCTCGCGCAGAGCTTCCTGCCTCACGTGGCGATCCTCGACATCGGTTTGCCCGGCATGGATGGGCACGCGCTGGCGAAGGCGCTGCGTGCCGAGCCGGCCACTGCGCACGTGCAATTGATCGCGCTCACGGGCTACGGCCAGGAGCGCGACCGCCAGGCTGCGAGCGAGGCTGGCTTCGACCGGCATCTGGTCAAGCCAGCGCCGCTCGGCGAGATCCTGCGGGAAATCGAAAGCGCGCCGCCGGGTTGAGCGACGCTGCGCGGTCCGCTTGCGAACCGTTCGCGCCACCCAATCCCCGTTCGCGCCCGGATCCGCACGCTTCGTCGCATCCCCCTCGCT
>NZ_JAMBPR010000014.1 GCF_024206475.1 Paraburkholderia sp. CNPSo 3274 | reverse complement strand
AGCCACCACCATGGCCGCCGTGCCAGCCGTGGTGATAGCAGCATCCGCCGCCACCGCCCCAAATGGCGATGCCGCCATAGCCGCCGCCGAAATAGCCCGGGTAGTAGTCGTAACCGTAGGCGTACGGATAGCCCGAGTAGTAGGGGTAGCCGTAGTCATAGCCGTAGTATCCCGGGTAACCGGGATAAGGCGCGACAGCGCAGCCCGCGAGCACCGCGGCCGCGCCCAGTGCTGAAAATAGCCGCAACACGATGATCTCCGCATATATACGTTTGAAACCGGTTGGCGCAGCCGGTTCAGACGCAATTGTGTCTGCAGATTACCGCAGGGCCGCCGCGGCCGCCGATGTCGGCAAGACGACAGCTTCTAGGCGCGTCGGAGGGCGGTGCGATCGAACAGCCAGACCGCCACGAGCGTCGCGCCCATCAGCGGAAACACGATGCCGAGCAGCACGAGACCGGTTTTCCAGGCGCGCAGCGGCGGTGCAGCGTCCTCGCGTGGCGGCGCAGCCAGCATGCCCGGTGCGATGGATGCGCCCTTCGCGCGCGCGGGACGGCGCATCCACCACATCGCGAAGCCGGTCACCGCGAGCGCGCCGAGGCCCAGCGAGATCGCCGCGCAGATCAGCTGGTTCGCGAGGCCGACGTAGCGGCCCATGTGCAGCGACGTGCCATATGAAATGGCTTGCGAGACTGCGCCGTAATCCTCATAGCGAATGTCCCTGAGCACGGCGCCGCTGTACTGGTCGATATACACGGTGCGCTCCGCTTTCGGATCGGGCGGAAAGTACGAGACCGTGTAGACGCCATCGGGCGTGGCAGGCAGCACGATGTCGTAACCGTCGCGAACACCGAGATCGCGCATCTGGGCAACGACCTGAGCGAGCGTCCAATGTCGCGTTGCGCTGTACGCGTCGGGCGATTGCGGCACGGGGACCGCGCCGACCGCCCAGGGCACGAGCGGCAGCGGCATGTCGTCCATCACCATGCCTGGCATCGACGCCATGTCGTGGCCCGCGTGCTCTCCACCGTGTTCCGGTCGGTCGGCGTGGCTTGCGGGAGGATTCGCTGCTGCGCCGCGAACTGCCGCAGCAGCGTCCGGCGTACCCGGCAACGCCGACTTCAGCGCGAGGCCGCCGCCCCATGCGCCGCGCGGCGCACCGAGGCTCGCACGCGTGGCGAGCGCCTTGAACTGCTTGCCCCACGAGCCCGTCCACGGCAGGCCGCTCAGCACGAACGCGAGTGCGCCCACGGCGAGCCAGATGCCGACGCTCGCGTGCACGCTCTTCCAGAATGGCCGTCCGCGCGCGCCGAGGCGAGGCAGCAGCGCGGCTCGCCACGACGTCCCCGCGCGCGGCCACCAGAGCGCAATGCCGGTGGCGAGCATCACGAGCGTCCAGCAGGCGGCCAGTTCCATGAGCAGCTCGCCAGGCTTGCCGAGCAGGAGCTTGCGATGCAGCATGCGGTCGACCTGCATGAAGCGGCGATCGACGTCGAGCGTGCCGAGCACCGCGCCATCGTAAGGATTCACGTAGACGCTCTCTTTGGTCCCGTCAGGCAGCGCGAAAACGAATTCGGCGCTGCGCGCCCGATTCGACTCGACGTGCGCGCGCAGTGCACGCGCGCCTGGCGGCAGCGCGGTTCGCGCGCTGGCCAGCAGCGCATCCACGGGCAGGCGCGGCGTAGCCGCCGGCGCGACCACCAGCCGATGCGGGTAAAGCAACGGTTCGATCTGCGGCTGGAAGCAATAGATCGTGCCCGTAATGGCGAGCACGAGCAGCCAAGGCATGACGAAGAGGCCTGCGTAAAAATGCCAGCGCCACAGCGTGCGGTAGCCGGGCTGCGCCGCGCGGGTAGGCGGTGCGCTTACCGGGTCGGATATCGTGGACATCGGGTACTCCTTGTCGAGCCAGCACGGCTCGAATGCATGGATGATTCAGACGAAAACGCGGACGCGAACGAAGGCCGCAAGCGCGCCGCTCAAATGCCGAGCTTCGCTTCGAGGTAGTACGTGCGGCCGGGGTACGGGTGATAGACGAAGTAGCGCGCGTCGAACAGGTTGTCGATGCCCACGCCTATCTCGCTCTTCTTCGTCGGCCGGAAGGTGTACTTCACGTCGGCGACCGTGTAGGTGCTCGTGCCGCCGAATACGTTGGGGTTCGTGTCCGTGTTCGTGAGCGTGTTGTACTGGCGTCCCGAGTAGCGCGCGGCGAGCGTGAGCGCGGAGCGCGCATCGAAGCGGTAGGTCGCGACGAGATTCGCGCGCCACAGCGGAATACGGTAGAAGTACTTGCCAACGGTCGCCGGATTCTGGGCGTTCTCCAGAATCTTCGACTGCGTATATGCCACGCTCGCCGCGAGATCGAACCCGCGCAGCATGACGTCTTCTCCCTGATAGCTGGTTTCCACGCCGCGCGAGCGCACCTTGCCGATGTTCTGGAAGTTCGTGACGTTCGGAAAGACCGTCGTATCGGTCTGGCTGAAGATCGTGTTTTTTACGTCGTCCTGAAAGAGCGTCAAGCGGAACAGGCCGTTCCAGTGCGCCCATTCGGCGCTCAGTTCCTTCGAGAGGTCGTCCTCGGGGCGCAGGTTCGGATTGTTGTTGACGATGGACGAGCCGTTCACCTGCCCCTGGAACAACTCGCTCACAGTCGGGAAGCGGTAGGCGCGCGCAATCGATGCGCGCAGCGTGAGGTCGTCGGTCACGTCGAACGAGAGCGAAGCCTTCGGCGAGAAGTGATGGTCGCCCACATTCGCATAAGGCACGTTCACGCCGCCGAGCGCCTGATAGCCGTCGAAGGCGCGCCAGTTTTCGTAGCGCACGCCATACACGAGCTTCCAGCGCGGCAGGAAGCGCCAGGCGTCCTGTGCGTAGAGCGCCTGGGTTTCGGTCTTGCCCGCGAAGGCGTTGGCGAAACTGTCCGCGCCGCCGTCGCGCCACGCGAGTGTGTTGTACGTACGGTTGTCGAGCGCGTAGTCGTCGTAGTGATAGCCGAACGTGAGCCAGTGGGCGGCGAGCCCGGCATCGGGCGTGGCGGGCGTCCACGTCGTCTTGAGGTCGAGCGTCTTCCAGCCGGTGCCGTCGCCTAGCGTCATGACGCCGGGGCCGTTGCCGGGTCCCCCCGCATTCGCCGTGCGCGCGACGGTGTTGCTTACGTCGTAGTACGAAGCAACGGCTTCCGCGTTCCAGCCGGTCGCCTGATGCGTGCGCAGTGTCGCGCCATACAGCCAGTTTTCGCTCCAGCCGCGGCTCGGTGCGAACGCTGCGGCGGGTACGGTGTACTCGTAGCCATTGATCGACACCTTGCCGCTGTACACGGGGTTGCCGTTCGCATCGTAAAGGAAGGTCGAGGTGGCGTTGTTATAGGTCTGGTGCCAGTAGCCGAGCGTCACGCCGCCTTGCACGGTGGGCGTAAAGTCGTACTGCATGCGCAGCTTGAACTGGTCCTGCACCGTATGCTGCATGCCTTCGCCGTTTACGCCGAGCACGACCGTGGGCGTGTTCGTCTGGTTGTTGTAGAAGTACGCGCCACGCACGGGCACGTCGCCCGGCTGCGCGGGTTTCGTCGACTGCGCAAGCGTGGCGAACTGCAGCGGCTGGCTCGTGTTCTCCAGGTGGTTCACGCCAAGCAAATACGAGAACTTGCCGATGCGGTCGCCGATCGAAGCGCTCATCTCGCTGCCGTTGAAGTTCTGGTTCACGCCGTAGAGGCTGAAATGCTGGGTGAACGCCTTCACGTCCGCGGTCGCTTCGAACGCCTTCGGCATGCGCGTGGTGATGAGCACGGTGGCGCCGAGCGAGTTGCCGGGATAGAGCGCGGAATACGGCCCATAGATCACATCCACTTGCTGGATCTGGTCGGGGAACACCATCGACCACCGTGGCGGAAAACTGTAACTGTTGCCGAGCAGGTTCGAGAGCAGCAGCCCGTCGGCATAGACGAGGCCGCGCGCGCTTTGCGTATTGCTCGTGCCGCGCACGGCGATGATCGAGTTCAGATCGCCCACGTAACGCTTGCGCACGGCGAGGTTGGGCAGGTACTTGAGCACGTCCTCGGTGTTGACGACGTTCCAGTTCGCGAACTGCGCGGGCGTGACGGTTTCCACCGTCGCGGGCAAGTTGGGGTCGACGGCGGGCGCCGCGGCGCTGCTCGCGGTGGCGCTGACCGTGACGGTGGGCAGCGTGGCGGTCGAGGTGGCTTCGGCGGTTTGCGCCTCGGCAGCATGGGCTGTATGAACGACGATGGGTGCAACGAGAGGCAGTGGCAAGACGCGTGGCAGCATGGCGAGCGCGAGGCGCCCGGCGTGCCGCAGCGCGCGCGGCGTTGCGCGTTCGCGCGAGCGAACGCCAGCGCCACGCGTGGTGAGCGTGGACATGAGGTGCTTTCCTGAAAACGGGAATCGAGCGGCCGCGCGCGTCGTGCGTGCTCGTTGCGCACGCAATCAAACCGCGATCGGCGGGCCGGTGAAGGCGTAACTCAGGAAAGGACGGGTGGGGCGCGCGGCCTGCCCGAAGGGAAGGCGCCTAAGGGGAGGTCGTGCGTGACGGGCGGCGCGATCGTCTCGCGCGCGAGCACGAGGGCGGCAAGCGGACCGGGCGCGGTGACCGAAGGCATCGCCACGTGATGCTCGAGCAGATGGCAGTAGCCGCAGGCGCCGAATGCATCGTCGTGCGAAAGATGCGGCGCGCTACCGGACTCGGCCGGCTGCATGGCCGAGCAGAGCGTGGCGTCCGGCTCATGCGCGTGCTGCGCGGCGACGAGCTGGCTCACGAGCGGCGCAAGCACGATGAGCCACATGGCGACGAGGCCAAGCCATGCGGTCAGCAGTGAATGCTTGCGTGAATTCATGAGAATGAGAATGATTGCGCGGCGGAGTCTAACACGGCCTTTCGCGTTTGCGCACGCGGGCCCGCCGCCCTGAGGGTGGCAATAAGCGCGGCGCGATGTCGCGGCCATGGGGAGTCGCAACCTTCGCCTTGGCATGTCCACAATTGAGCGGCGGGGAGGGTCCGTCGATATCGAAGGAATCCGAGAAACGGACGATGTTGCGTTGCATCGAAACGCCCGCAGGAGGGGATTTCCTTACATCTCTGCGCGAACTCGATGCCCGCCGCATGGTCCTATACCCCCAAGGATGAGCGGTCATGGCCGCCGCAGCCGGCCGGGTGCCCGCGCGCCGGATTGCGGGTTTGCCCCGGCGACGGCCATGCGCGCTATCCTGTACCGCTTTGCGCGCGGCCCGGATGTCCACGATCGGGCCGGCGCGGGCACCCGAGGCCCCATTTGCACAGGAAAACCACGTAATGCGCCGACGTCAATTTCTTCTCAGCTCCAGTGCCGCTCTCGCCGCCAGCGGCCTCGCGCTTGCCGGCTGTACGACAACGCCGCTTGGCACGCAGAACAGCGCTTCGCAGAACACGGCGAAGCGCAATTCGATCGACGCGGGCGTCGACGCCACGCTCTCGCGCCTCTTCAGCACGGTGAGCGGGTCGCAGGAACTGATTTCGAAGTCGAGCGGCGTGCTCGTCTTTCCGCAGGTTCTCTCGGCAGGCTTCTGGATCGGCGGTCAGTACGGCACCGGCGCGCTGCGCGTGGATGGCCGCACGACGGGGTACTACAGCACCATGGCGGGTTCGTTCGGCTTGCAGATCGGCGCGCAGTCCAAGGCCATCATCTTCGCGTTCATGAATCCGGTCGCGCTCAACGATTTCACGAGCAGCCAGGGCTGGTCGGCAGGCGCAGACGCCACGGTTGCGCTCGTCACGGTGGGCGCGAACGGCAACGTCGATACCTCGACTGCGACGAGCCCCGTGGAAGCGTTCGTGCTGACCAACGCGGGCCTTATGGCCGGGGTATCGCTGGAAGGCGTGAAGGTGTCGCGGCTCGTGATTTGACGCTGCCGCGAGCAGGCTTGAAAGGAGACACACGCATGGCGACGCCCACGTACCGCCGCAAACACAAGATTCACTTTTCGGAGTGCGATCCCGCCGGTATCGTGTTCTATCCGCAGTATTTCGTCCTCTTCAACGATCTCGTCGAGTCGTGGATCGACGAGTTGTTGCCGCAAGAGGGCTATCACGGCGTGATTGGCGCGCGCCGCGTGGGCATGCCGACCGTGCGACTCGAAGTGGATTTCAAGGCGGTCAGCAAGATGGGCGACGAGGTCTGGCTCTCGCTCGACGTCGAGCGCCTGGGCGGGGCCTCGCTCACGCTCGCGTGGGCCTGCACGGGCGTGGACGGCGTGCTGCGCATGGCGGCACGCCAGACCATCGTGACCACCTCGCTCGAGACTCACAAGTCGATTGGCATTCCTGATGACATTCGCGACGCGATCGCGCGGGCGATGGCGGCCGCCGCGCGCGATTGATCATCGAGCCATGTTCAGGCGGCAGCGCCCAGCGCCGCTTGCAATGTGACAAACGTATTTTCGTCGGTGCGCTCGAAATGCAGCGGCGTGACCGAAACGCGGCCGGAGTTCACCACGGCCGTTTCGCTGTCGGGCCCGTTTTCGCGTGGGCCGCGATTGAAGCGCAGCCAGTGGTAGTCCATGCCGCGCGGGTCGATCTGCGGCACGACGTCGATGCCCTGCACGAGCCCGACGCCCTGGCGGGTGACCGTGAGCGGCCCCGCGGCGCTCGCGTCGATATCGGGGAAATTCACGTTCAGGCAGACGGGCGCGTCATGCGCCACGGCGGCGAGGCGGCGAATCACGTCCGGCGCGAGTGCGCGGGCGGTGTCCCAGCGCACGCGCTCGCGGTCACGGAAGGTCTGGCTCAAGGCGATGGACGGCAGGCCGAGCAACAGGCCCGTCATGGCTGCGCCCACCGTGCCCGAGAACATCGTCTCCACGCCAAGGTTGCCGCCGCGGTTGATGCCCGAGAGCACGAGCGAAGGGCGCACGTCACCCATGAGCTGGCGCACCGCCATCACCACGCAATCGCCCGGCGTGCCGAGCACGCCGAAGCGCCGCTCGCCGCGCCGGCTCACGCGCAGCGGCGTATGCAGGCTGATCGAGTGCGAGGTGCCGCTCTGGTCGTGTTCGGGCGCGACGACCCAGACTTCGTGCGCGAGTTCGGCGGCCACGGCTTCGAGCACGGCGAGGCCGGGCGCGTCGATGCCGTCGTCGTTGGTGAGGAGCACGCAGGGCAGTTTCGTATCGGTTGCGGTCATGGCTGGCTCTTCTTCGTTGCAAGTCGGGGAAAGGGCCATTATTCCAGAGTGCGTTCCGCGCGGCTGCCGTGGCGGACTTTTAAAAGGGATTCGTAGCCTATCCGATATAGACTAGCGCGTCGGCGCCATGAGGCGCGCCCTGCCGTGAGGAGAAGTACGTGAAGCCGCAAGCCATGCCGGACCTTGCCCGCATCCTGTTCGTTGTTGCCATACTCTGCGCGCTGACGATCGGCAGCCTCTACGTCATGCGCCCGTTCCTCCCGGGATTGATCTGGGCCACGACTATCGTCGTCGCGACCTGGCCCGCCATGAAAGCCATTGAGCGACGCTGCGGCAACCGCCGGTGGCTCGCCACGCTCGTCATGCTGCTGATCCTTCTGTTCGTGATCGTGCTGCCGCTCTATGAAGCCATCTCGACGCTCGCGTTGCACGGCAGCGAGATCACGGAACTGATCCGCAAGCTGCCCGACTATGCGTTGACCGCGCCGCCGCAGTGGGTCGGCGACATTCCCGTGGTTGGCTCTCGCATCGCCAGCAAGTGGCAGGAGTTTTCGGACGCCGGCCCCGGCGGTCTGCTCGCGCAGCTCGAACCGTACGTTTCGATCGCGGCGCACTGGTTGATCGGCCACGCCGCGTCGGTGGGCGTGTTCGTCATGCACATGTTCATTACCGTGATCATCACGGGCATTCTGTACAGCAACGGCGAGCAAGCCGCCGACTATGTCACGCGCTTCGCCATTCGCGTGGCTCCCGCTTATGGCGAGCAGGCCGTCAAGCTCGCGGGCGCTTCGGTCCGCGCGGTGGCGCTCGGCATCGTCGTGACGGCGATCCTGCAGTCGGCGCTCGGCGGCATCGGCCTGTGGGTGGCCGGGGTGCCGGGCGCGGGCGTGCTCACGGCCGTGATGCTCATGCTGTGTCTCGCGCAGATCGGCCCGACGCTGCCGCTGCTCGGCGGCGTGATCTGGCTGTTCGTGCACGACGCGCACATTGCGGGCAGCCTGCTCGCGGTGTGGTCGGTGATGGTCGCCATGCTCGACAACCTCGTGCGTCCGGTGCTGATCCGGCGCGGCGTCAATCTGCCGATGCTGCTCATTCTCTCCGGCGTGCTCGGCGGCTTGTTCGCCTTCGGCATCGTCGGGCTCTTCATCGGACCGGTGATCCTCGCCGTTTCGTCCACCTTGCTGAGCGCCTGGATACGCGACCCGGCGGCGCAAGCCCGCGGTGCGTCCAGCCCGGCTGCCCGCCAGGACGTTTGACGCCGCGCAGGCAACGCCATCGATTAGCAAACGTCTCCTCTTGCCGACGCGCAGTTCGATTCGACGTTACGATGACGTCTGAACTTCGCTTCGGCATTCGTTAGAGCATTCATGCGGCGCTCGCGTGAGCATGGCTCGTGCCATTCCTGGTCGCGGGCAGCGCATCCGCGCACGCCGCGCATCGCTTCCAAGGAGACGAAATGGCTCAGTTCAACTGCGATATCTGCGGCGTGCGCCCCGCTACGGTGCGGGTCGCCGTGTTGCAGGACGGCAGGCGGCGCTTTCTCGATGTCTGCGACTTTCACTACGCGCAACTCACCCGGCATCAGCGCACCTTGAGCCCGCTGGAGGCGCTGTTTCGCGCCTCGCAGCAGACAGACGGCGCGGGCGATGCCGGCGCCCCGGCGGCCGAACCTGCGCCACAGGCCATGGAAGCGGGCGACGGCGCCATCGTCGAACGCTATTTCAGCGACGTGGCGCGTGAATTGCTCCAGCGCGCGGTGGAGCGGGCGGTACAGTTCGGGCGGCGCGAGGTCGACACCGAGCATCTGCTTTACGAACTCGCGGGCAACGATGCAGGCGCGGCGATCCTCACGCGTCTCGGCATTCAGCCCGACGATGTGCGCGCGTTCATCGACGCCAATGCGCAGAAGCGCGAAGGCGCGCTCGCGCCCGAGGACGGCCGCATAGGCGTCTCGCCGCGTCTGAAGGGCGCGCTCGACCGCGCATTTCTCGTCTCGCGCGAACTGGGTCACAGCTACGTCGCGCCCGAACATTTGCTCTTTGGGCTCACGCAGGTGCCGGAAAGTTTTGCGGGCCATCTGCTGGGCCGCTACGGCGTCACGCCCCAGAAGGTGTTGCAGCGACTCGTGGAGGCCCAGGGCGACAAACGCGAGCGTCCTGCCGCGAAGGGTCCGAGCACGACGCCGCAGCTCGATCAATACAGCCGCGATCTCACCGCGCTCGCGAGTGAGGGCAGGCTCGACCCCGTGATCGGCCGTTCAAGCGAGATCGAGACGGTGGTCGAAGTGCTCGCGCGCCGGCGCAAGAACAATCCGGTGCTGATTGGCGAACCGGGTGTGGGCAAGACCGCGATCGCCGAAGGCCTCGCGCAACGCATGCTCAACGGCGACGTGCCCGAATCGCTACGCGGGCGGCGGCTCGTCGAGCTGAACGTCAACGGGCTGATTGCGGGCGCGAAGTATCGCGGCGAATTCGAAGAGCGCGTGAAAGGCGTGATGGAGGAAATCTCGGCGCAGCGCGAAAGCCTCGTGCTCTTCATCGACGAAGTGCACATGATCGTCGGCGCGGGCCAGGGCGGCGGCGAGGGCGGGCTCGACATCGCCAATGTCTTCAAGCCGGCCATGGCGCGCGGCGAATTGAACCTGATCGGCGCGACGACGCTATCCGAGTACCAGAAGTACATCGAGAAAGACGCGGCGCTCGAGCGGCGCTTTCAGCCCGTGTTCGTCTCCGAGCCGAGCGTCGATCAGACGATCAACATCCTGCGCGGCTTGCGCGACAAACTCGAGGTGCATCACCACGTCACCATTCGCGACGACGCGCTCGTTTCGGCGGCTGAGCTATCGGACCGCTATGTGATGGGGCGCTTCCTGCCCGACAAGGCCATCGACCTGGTCGACCAGGCGGCTGCTCGCGTGCATCTTTCGGCCACCTCGCGGCCTGCGGCGATCCTCGAACTCGAAGCGGAACTGGCGCAGTTGCGGCGCGAGCAGGACTACGCGGCAACGCGCAAGAACTTCGAGCGCGCCCATACGCTGGATGAGCCGATTGCCGACAAGGAAAAGGCGCTCACGCAGGCCACCAATGACTGGAAAGGTCAACTCGGCACCGTGACCTCCGACGTGACGAGCGAAGATATCGCGGAGATCGTCTCGAAGCTCACGGGCGTGCCGGTCACGCAACTGACCGCTGAGGAGCGCACGCGGCTGCTCGAAATGGAAACGCGGCTGCATGAGCGCGTGATCGGCCAGGAGCAGGCCATCGTCGCGGTAAGCGACGCGGTGCGCCGTTCGCGCGCCGGGCTGCGGCGCGGCCGGCGGCCCACGGCGGTGTTCCTGTTCCTCGGGCCGACCGGCGTCGGCAAGACGGAGCTTGCGAAGGCGCTGGCCGAAGTGGTGTTCGGCGACGAAGACGCCATCGTGCGCATCGACATGAGCGAGTACATGGAGCGCCACGCAGTGTCGCGGCTGATCGGCTCGCCGCCGGGTTACGTCGGCTATGACGAAGGCGGCCAGTTGACCGAGAAGGTGCGCCGCCGTCCCTATTGCGTGATCCTGCTCGACGAAATCGAGAAAGCTCACTCCGACGTCTACAACGTGCTGCTGCAGGTGTTCGACGACGGTCGGCTCACCGACGGCAAGGGGCGCGTGGTCGACTTCAGCAATACGGTCGTGATCGCGACGAGCAATCTCGGTTCCGACGTGGTCTCGGGGCAAAAGCGCTCGGGGCCGGGTTTTCTCTCGAGCGCCGAAGGGTCGATGCAGGGCGCCGTGATGGGCGAGTTGCGCCAGCATTTCCGGCCAGAGTTCCTGAATCGCATCGACGAGATCATCATGTTCCAGCCGCTCACAAGCGACGAGCTGCGCTCGATCGTGCGGTTGCAACTCGAACAGGTCCGGCGGATGGCGCGCAGCCAGGACATCGACCTGACGTTCGACGCCAGCGTGATCGATTACCTCGCGGCGGAGGGGTATCGGCCGGAATTCGGTGCGCGCGAGTTGAAACGCAAGATGCAGCAGGCGGTGGAGAACGAACTGGCCAAGGAAATGCTCAAGGGCGGCGTGAAAGAGGGTGCCAAAGTCGTATGCCGTTACGACGCGGCGGACAAACGCATGGCATTCGCGTTGCAGGAGGCGGGCAAAGGTTGACGCAGGCGGCCCGGGGCGTTGTTGCCCGTGCTCGCGGCGGGCCTAGCGCACCAGCTTCGGGCGCGAGACGGGTTTGACGCCCGGACGTTCGACGGCCCGCCGGATCTTTGCGAGCAGATCGCCCTCGTGGAATCGCCGGTCTTCCGAGAAGCGCTCGGCGACCGTGAGATAGGCGTCGTGCAGGCGGCTCATGATTGCCTCGCTCTCGGTCTGCCGAAGGTCGAGGCGCCGGGCGAAGGCATGGAGTTCCGCCGGCAGCGGGAAAGTCTTGCTCCGGTTGAGGCTGAGCGCCATGCGCCCATCGAGATCCGGATAGATGTCCGTGCAGACCACGTCGAATACCGGAGCGAGACGGCGTGCTCCGGTCGGATCGGTATAGAGGATTCCCAGATTCTTCATGTGGGCATCGCCGTCGCGCAACAGGCACGAGAGGGCGATGCGCTCGAAAAGGCGGCGTTTCTGCGCCGGGTCCGAACGCGTATAGATGTCCACGGCCTTGGCGATCATCTCGTAGCTGCCCTCGTACTTGGCCTTGCCGGTGAGCACGCTCATGTCCTCGAATCCGAGGGGCGTGCCGTTCGCCTCGCGGTCGAAGCGTGACATGACGAAGAGCTTGCCGTCTTCGGAAAGCCAGAAGTCGGGGACTTCGAGCGCCGCCTCTTTCGCCACCGACATGCAGAAGTATTCGTTGCGCGCGAGCCCGGGAAAGTCGTCGCCTTCGGCCTTCACGATCACCGTGCGCAGCGGCAGCGCCGTGTGCTCGGCGGGGCGCGAGGCGGTTTCCGCGGCGAGCGGAACGACCGCCTTCGGCTGCACGCCGGAAATGCCCGACCCGAGCGCGTAGCGGTCGATCAGGCGCTCGAACAGGCGGCCCGAAGGCGAGGAAAGCAATTCGTCCAGACGCTCGCCGTCGCTCTGTGGCACCTGCTCTCCCGGCACGGAATAGGTGAGCCGCCCGATTTGATTGGTGCCGGCGAGAAAGAGCAGAAACATGTCGCTCGGCGCGCCGTAACGCGCGAGCCGTTCCTCGATGACGAAGCGCAGGTAGCCCTCTGGCCGGTTCATCGCGAAGATGCCCATCAGGTCGCCGCTCGCATAACTCTGGCGCCGCACTGGCATGGTGAGCGATACGGCGGCCATGTCCGGCGCTTCACCGTAATTGAAGACGAAGCGGCTTTCGCGCGCGAGCAGACCGCTCGGTCCCTGCGGCGTATGGACTTCGAGGTTGCGGATTTCGCGCAGGAGCCGCTCGAGGTCGAATGAGGTACTGGCAGTCATTCGTCGTCCCTGAATATGTCATTCAGGTCCTCGAGGATGACGGTGTCCATGGGGCGAAGCACGACTTCATAGCCGAGCGCGTTCACGAGACGGCAGAGTTCGCGTATGCCGACGTTGCCCGCGTGTTCAGCGTTCGTGACGGTGCGGCGGGCGACGCCCGCCTGCTCCGCCAGGGCCTGCTGGGTCAGCTTGCGCTCGCGGCGTGTCGCGCGCAGGCCTTCTGCCAGGCGCTCGACGTTGGAGATCGAGAGGTTCGCGGGTTTTTTGCGCATCATGGTGCGCATTATAGGAAGTTTTTGAGCGATTTGCGCGTAATTATGCGCATCGAGTGCCGAGACGTCATGCCGGGAATGCGCGTAATTCTGCGCAAAACGGCGAGGGCGGACCGATATGCGCAAAATCATGCGCATATCGGTGTATCAGAGGCGTGTTTCGTAATCGTTAAAGATTCAACGGTTTACGTAGTATTTTTTCCGCCTGGGACTGCTGTGATTCCTGGCCATACTGCAGCCAAGCTCTTTGCGACGAGCCGCGCCGCTTCACATCGACCGCAACGCCGAGCGCTTGAGCTTGCCGGTCTCGGTGCGCGGCAGCGCGTCGATAAAAGCGATCAAGCGCGGATATTTGTACGCCGCCACTGCGTTCTTCACGAAGTTCTGCAATTCGGCGACGAGGGCGTCGCCGGCGCTGAAGCCTGGGCGCAAGACGACGAACGCCTTCACCACCTGGCCACGCACGTCGTCGGGCACGCCCGTTACGCCGCACTCGGCCACGGCGGGGTGCTCCATGAGCACCGTCTCGATTTCGGGCCCCGCGATGTTGTAGCCCGACGAAACGATCATGTCGTCGGAGCGGGCCTGATAGAACACATAGCCGTCGGCGTCGATGGATACAGCGTCGCCGGGCAGGTTCCAGCCACCGCGCACGAACACTGCCTGGCGTTCGTCGGCGAGGTAGCGGCAGCCGGTCGGGCCGCGCACGGCGAGATTGCCCGTCACGCCGGGCGGCACCGGCTGCAGGTCATTGTCCAGCGCCTGCACCACGTAGCCGGGCACCGCGCGGCCGATCGAGCCGGGGCGCACATCGGCGCCCGCGGACGAGACGAAGATATGAATCAACTCAGTGCCGCCAATGCCATCGATCATCTCGATGCCCGTCGCGTCGCGCCATAGATCGCGCGTGGCCTGCGGCAGCGCCTCCCCGGCGGATACCGTCCTGCGCAGGCTGGCAAGGTCGTACTGCGTGACGAGCGCCGCCATCTGCCGGTAGAACGTGGGCGCGGTGAAGACGATCGTCGCGTGAAAACGCTGGATCGTGTCGAGCAGCAGCGCTGGCGTGAGCTTTTCGATCAGTACCGTCGACGCGCCGACGCGCAGCGGAAAACACAGCAGCCCGCCCAGCCCGAACGTGAACGCGAGCGGCGGTGTGCCGCAGAACACGTCCTCGGCCGTGGGCTTCAGGATGTGACGCGGGAACAGGTCGCACATGGCGATCACGTCGCGGTGAAAGTGCATGCAGCCCTTGGGCATGCCCGTCGTACCGCTTGTGAAGGCGATCAGGCAGACGTCGTCGCTGGCCGTATCGCAGGCCGTGAAGTCGGCGGGCTTGCCTGCCGCGAGCGCTTCCAGCGTGCCCGGCGAACCGTCGCCCGGCGAACCGTCGCCCGGCGAACCGTCGCCCGGCGCCTCGTCGTGGAAGTAGCAGACCTGCTTGATGCCACCGCAAAAGAATTCGTCGGCGGGGTCCATGCAGCGCGCGAGTTCTTCAGTGAGCCGCACGTCGCACAGCGCCGCGCAAACCTGCGCCTTGTCTGCGATCTGCTTGAGCTCCTTCGCGCGCAGCAGCGGCATGGTGGGAATCACCACGAGGCCTGCCTTGAGCGACGCGAGAAACGCCACCGCCATTTGCAACGTGTTCGGCCCGCGCAACAGGACGCGGTTTCCCGGCTGCAGCCCCATGTCTTCCACCAGCACGCGGGCGCTGCGATTGACGAGCGCGAGCAACCCGGCATACGTGGTGGCTTGCGGCTTGCCGTCGATGTCCGACCAGATGGCCGGGCGCTCGCCATGTCCGGCCTCGATCGCGCGGTCCAGCAACTCGACTGCGCAATTCATACGCGCGGGGTAGGCAACGTCGGGATTGTCGAGCAGCATGTCGGGCCACTGCGACTCGGGCGGCAGATGATCGCGTGCGAACGTATCGACATGGGCAGTGGGTTGCATGGCGTCTCCGGCTGTCTGTATGAGCTGATCGTTCTGTTGCGTGGGCGCCGGTCTATTGGCGCGTAAGACGCGCGTCGTCGGGAATCACGGCCGTCGCTTCGATTTCCACTTTTGCGTCGTCCTCCATGAGCGCAACCACCTGCACCGCGCTCATGGCGATGTCATAGTCGCCGATCAGCTCGCGAAACGCAGCGCCAATTTCCTTCAGCGATGCCAGGTACGCCCTCTTGTCGGTGACGTACCAGGTCATGCGCACGAGGTGCTCGGGCTTGCCACCGGCGGCTTCGAGTACGGCGACGATATTGCGCAGCGCCTGCACGGCCTGCGCGCCGAATTCGCTGCTCGTGAAGCGCGCATTCTCGTCCCAGCCGATCTGGCCGGCGATATAGACCTGCGTGCCGGCAGCGGCGACGCCGTTGGCATAGCCGCGCGGCTTGACCCAGCCTGCGGGAAGAAGGGCTTGTTTCATGTTTCGTCCGGTTCCGTAGAGAAGCGTCGCGCACGCGCTTACGCGGCGTTGTATGCCTTGAGCAAGTCACGCCCGACGATGAGCTGCTGCACCTCGGTCGCGCCTTCGTAAATACGCAGCGAGCGAATCTCGCGGTAAAGCGACTCGACGATATTGCCGCTTTGCACGCCCATGCCGCCCCAAAGTTGCACGGCCGCATCGATCACCTGCTGCGCGCCTTCGCTTGCATGCCACTTCGCCATGGCGGCTTCGCGCGTCACGCTTTCGCCCTGGTCGCGCAGCCACGCCGCGCGATAGACGAGCAGGGCGCTGCTGTCGATGGTGAGCGCCATTTGTGCGAGCTTTGCCTGGGTGAGCTGAAAATCGCCGAGCGTCTGGCCGAACATCTTGCGCGAAGCGGCGCGTGCGAGTCCTTCGGCCATCGCGCGGCGCGCGAAGCCTAGGGAAGCTGCAGCGACCGACGTGCGGAAAATATCGAGCGTGCGCATGGCGATCTTAAAGCCTTCGCCCGGCGCGCCGAGCATCTGGCTGCGCTTCACGCGCGCGCCGGTGAAGCGCAGGCGCGCGAGCGGATGCGGCGCGATCACGTCGATGCGTTCGGCGATTTCGAGCCCGGGTGTGTCGGCATCGACCACGAACGCGCTGATGCCGCGCGAGCCCGGCGCCTCGCCGGTGCGGGCGAACACCACGTAGAAGTCGGCGATGCCGCCGTTCGAGATCCACGTTTTTTCGCCGTCGAGCACGTAGTCGTCGCCCTCGGCGCGTGCGGCGAGCGCCATCGCGGCGACGTCGGAGCCCGCTTCCGGTTCGGAGAGCGCAAACGCGGCGATCGCTTCGCCGCGCGCGACGCGCGGCAGATAGCGCGACTTTTGCGCTTCGTTGCCAGCCAGCGAGATCGCGCCAGAGCCGAGGCCCTGCATGGCGAGCGCGAAGTCGGCGAGGCCCGAGTGCTTCGCGAGCGTTTCTCGCAGCAGGCAGACGGCGCGCGTGTCGATCGTGTCGCCATGGCCGCCGTAAGCGGTGCCGCCCACGCCGTAGCGCAGCCAGCCGGCTTCGCCCAGCTTGCGCACGAGCGCGCGGCAGGTCGCATCGACATCGTCGTGCGGCACGTGCGCGAGATGTTCACGCGCCCACGTTTCGATTCCCGCGCCAAGCGCGCGATGTCGATCTTCGAAGAACGGCCACGCGAGCGCGTCGTGGAGATGGTTTTCAACGGCAGCGTTCAATTCAGTCCCCTTCGAAAACCGGACGCGTTTTGGCCGCGAACGCTTCATAGGCGCGGCCAAAATCGCGCGTGGCCATGCAGATCGCCTGCGCCTGCGCTTCGGACTCGATGGCCTCGTCGATGCTCATGGTCCATTCCTGGTGCAGCATCGTCTTGGTGATGCCGTGCGCAAAGGTCGGGCCGGACGCGAGATCGGCGGCGAGCTTCTGCGCATCGGCGAGCAGCGTTTCGGGCTCGCAGATGCGGTTGTAGAAGCCCCATGCGTGGCCTTCTTCCCCGCTTGCGGAGCGGCCCGTATAGAGCAGTTCGGCCGCGCGGCCCTGACCGATGATGCGTGGCAGGATCGCGCACGCGCCCATGTCGCAGCCCGCGAGCCCGACGCGCGTGAAGAGGAACGCGAGCTTGCTGCGCGCCGTGGCGTAGCGCATGTCGGAGGCCATGGCGAGAATGGCGCCCGCGCCGGCGCAGACGCCATCCACAGCGGCGATGATCGGCTGCGGGCAGTGGCGCATCGCTTTCACGAGGTCGCCGGTCATGCGCGTGAACATCAGCAGTTCGGGCATCGGCAGGTCGACGAGCGGCGCGATGATGTCGTGCACGTCGCCGCCCGAGCAGAAGTTTTCGCCTGCGCCATGCAGCACGATGGCCTTCACGTCCGTCGCATAGGCAAGCTGACGAAACAGATCGCGTAGTTCTGCATATGATTCGAACGTGAGCGGATTCTTGCGTTCGGGGCGGTTGAGCGTGATGGTTGCCACGCGGCCTTGAACCGACCAGCCGAAGTGTTGCGCCTCATAACCGGCAAGCGTGACGCGGTTGCCCGCAAGGAGCGCTTCGGCGCTGGAACGTGTCGTCAAGATATGTCTCCCGGATCTTTGCAATTTCAATGTTTTCAGCTTTCGAGCCCGTTGCGCAGATGTTGTTTGAGCTTGCCAAGCCGCTCGTGCATCTTCGACTTCTCGTCGAGCGTGAGGCCGCCGAACAGTTCCACCACCCATTGCTCGTGCGCGGCCGCCATGCGGTCGAAGAGGGCACGGCCCTCGGGCGTGAGGCGAACCGCGAAGGCGCGCCGGTCGTCGGGGGCAACGTCGCGCACAACGAGGCCCTCCTTTTCGAGCTGATCCGTAATGCCCGTGACGTTGCCGCCCGTCACCATCAGGCGGCGCGAGAGTTCCGTCATGCGCAACCCTGCGGGGTGGCGCTCGAGCTGCGCCATCAGGTCGAAACGCGGCAGCGTCGTATCGAACTCGACGCGCAGGCGGCGGCGCAACTCGGCTTGCACGAGGTTCGTCGTGGTGAGCAGGCGCAGCCACAGGCGCAGGCCCATGTGGCTGTCGGCGCCGGTGCTCATTTCCATGTCGACCACATTCTCGGCTGGCTTTTCAACGCCCTTGCGCGGCGCTTTCGTTGCAGCCTTCGCGGTGGCGTTCTTGCGCGTGGATGCGGGCGATGTCATGTGATTTCTCCACCGGAAACGGATACGGACTGGCCCGTGATCGCCGACGATCCGGGCGCGCACAGCCACAGCACCGCGTTGGCGACTTCTTCCGGCGTGACGAAACGCTGCTGCGGGTTGTGGCGCACGAGGATGTTGCGCGCCTCGGCTTTGCTGCGCGAGGTCTTGCGCGTGATCTGTGCGAGCGACGCCTGCAGCAGTTCCGTTTCCGTGTAACCGGGGCAAACGGCGTTCACGGTCACGCCTTGCGTGGCCACTTCGAGCGCAAGCGCGCGAGTCATGCCGATCACGCCATGTTTCGAGGCGCAATAGGCGGCGACATACGGGTAGCCGACCTGGCCCGCCGTGCTCGCGACATTGACGATGCGTCCGGCCTTGCGCGCGAGCATGCCGGGAAGCGCCGCGCGCGCGCAAAGAAACGCGCCGGTGAGATTCACGTCGAGCATGCGCTTCCACAGCGCGAGGTCGGTTTGCGTGAACGGCGCCGCCTGAGCCTGCCCCGCGTTGTTCACGAGGATATCGACGGCGCCGAGCGTTTCGGCCGCACGTGCGAAGGCGGCGTTCACGGCGTCTTCGTCAGTGATATCGACGCTCACGCAGGCCACTCTCTCGCCGCCGCCGAGCGCGTCACGCTGGGCGTCGAGCCGCGCGGCGTCGCGGCCCATCAGCGTGACGCGCGCGCCAGCATGCAGGAGCGCGGCGGCGGTCGCCGCGCCGATGCCGCTGCCGCCGCCGGTCACGATTGCATGACGATCGTTGAGGATTGCCTGGTTCATGCTCACACGGTTCCTTCGGCGCGTTGCGCACGCTCGATCGGCGAAAGGCCGGCCGCGGCTGCTGCAGCGGTGCGTTCGCGCTCGATGTTGCGTTCGAGTTGTGTTTTGGCCGCCATGTACTGATTCGGCCACTTGATGTCGAGGTAGCCGATGCGCGCGGCTTCGGTGAGCGTCCACGAGGGATTGGCCAGGTGCGGCCGCGCCACGGCGCACAAGTCGGCACGCCCGGCCGCGATGATGCCATTCACGTGATCCGCTTCGGAAATCGCACCGACGGCGATCGTCGCGATGCCCGCTTCGTTGCGGATGCGGTCGGCGAAGGGCGTCTGGAACATGCGGCCGAAGACGGGCTTTTCTTCCTTGCTCACCTGGCCCGACGATACGTCGATCATGTCCGCGCCTGCCGCCTTGAACGCGCGCGCGATTTCGATGGCGTCGTCGGGCGTGTTGCCGCCTTCCACCCAGTCGTGTGCCGAGACGCGCACCGAAATCGGCTTGTCCTGCGGCCAGACCGCGCGAATCGCCCTGAAAACTTCGAGTGGATATCGCAGACGATTTTCGAGCCATCCGCCGTACTCATCAGTGCGCTGGTTCGTGAGTGGCGAGAGGAAACTGGAAAGCAGATAGCCGTGCGCACAGTGCAATTCGAGCCAGTCGAAGCCCGCTTCGTCTGCCATTCGCGTGGCTTGCACGAATTGCGCCTCGATTTCGCGCAGTTCCTCAGTGCCCGCTGCGTGCGACCACTGGCTCACGCCACGCAGATATTGCTGCGGCGAAGCGGAGACGAGCGGCCAGTTGCCGTCGTCGAGCGGCTGGTCGATGCCTTCCCATGCCACGCGCGTCGAGCCCTTGGCGCCGGAATGACCGAGCTGCATGCCGATTTTCGCGTCCGAGTTCGCATGCACGAAATCGACGATGCGCTTCCACGCCTGCAAATGCTCGGGCGCATACATGCCGGGGCAGGCGGGCGTGATGCGAGCCTCGGGAGAGACGCAGGTCATCTCGGTCATCACGAGCGCGGCGCCGCCCATGGCGCGCGCGCCCAGGTGCATGAGGTGATAGTCGCCGGCCACGCCGTCATGTGCGGAGTACTGCGCCATCGGCGAGACGACCACGCGATTTTTTAACGTAACGCCACGCACCGTATAAGGCGTGAACATGGGCGGCACGGCACGCGCCTCGCCACCCGCGCGCTGTGCGAGCCACGTTTCGAAGCCGGACAGATAACTCGCGTCGCGCTCGCGCAGATTTTCGTGCGAGATGCGCTGCGAGCGTGTGAGCAGCGAATAGGCGAACTGCTCCGGGTCGAACTTCGCGTAGCGGTCCACGTGCTCGAACCACTCCGTGGAATTGCGCGCGGCGTTCTGAATACGCAGGACATCCACGCTGCGCACGTTCGTGTAGTGCGTGAGCGCCGCGCGCAGATCGCCGGGGTGAGCTTCCATGCTGTTGGCGAGTTCGATCGAGTCTTCGAGCGCGAGCTTCGTGCCCGAACCGATCGAGAAGTGCGCGGTGTGCGCCGCGTCGCCCATGAGCACGACGGGCGTTTGTCTGCCGTCGGCTGCGGTTTTCCAGTGCACCCATTCGCGACTGACCACGCGCGGAAAGCGGATCCATTGCGACGAGCCGCGCAGATGCGACGCATTCGAGCGCAGCGCGTGGCCGTCGAGATAGCGCGCGAACAGCTTTTCGCAGAACGCGATGCTGTCTTCCTTGCTCATCGTGTCGAGGCCGGCTGCGCGCCACACATGATCAGGCGTTTCGACGATGAACGTCGAAGTGTTGTCGTCGAAGCGGTAGGCGTGCGCCTGGAACCAGCCCCATTCGGTTTCTTCGAACGCGAACGTGAACGCGTCGAAGAGTTTCGACGTGCCGAGCCACACGAAGCGGCAATTGCGCAAATCGATATCGGGCTGATACGTGGTGGCGTACTTCTGGCGCGTGGCGCTGTTCAGGCCGTCGCTCGCGATGATGAGATCCGCGTGGGTGACGTCGTCGTCGGTGATCTGCGATTCGAACACGAGCTTCACGCCGAGCGCTTCGCAGCGCGCCTGCAGGATGTTGAGCAGACGCTTGCGGCCAATGCCGCAGAAGCCATGGCCCGACGAGCGGATCGCGCTGCCGCGAAAGTGAATCTCGATGTCGTCCCAATGATTGAAGGCGTCGAGAATTTCGTCCGCGCTTTCGGGGTCGGCCGCGCGCAGGTTGCCCAGCGTCTGGTCCGAGAACACCACGCCCCAGCCGAACGTGTCGTACGGGCGGTTCCGTTCGATTACGGTGATTTCGTAGTCGGGGTGGCGGCGCTTCATCAAAAGGCCGAAATAGAGGCCTGCGGGCCCACCACCCATGCAAACAATGCGCATGCTCGCTCCTTCGTTCAATCTGCAAGCTCAATGTATGTCCAATTACTTTAGGTGTCAAGTAATTAGCGGGTGAGGGCGGGATGACCCTGGGCGCGGCGGCGAAACTTCGAAATTTTTCGGAACCCTCGGCGCGGCCCGGCGTCAACTTGCCATGACGCAAGTAGAGGGATCATGCATGCTTTCGCGCGCCTTTCCGCGAGGCGCGACGGCCGAAATGTCGCGATGGCGCAGACGTGACACCACAGGATGTGGCACCAGAAAAGGGCGAGCGCTGACTCGATGTGCATGGCGCGCACCGTCCGGGCGTGCGCGCGCGACCGCGTGGAACCGTCAAGCGGGCGAAATGCTTACCATGGATTACGCAGCCGCATTTCGTGTCGAGCTGGCATTAAAGTCGCTTGGTGAGGCGGCGCTCTGGCGCAGTCTTTTACGGAACCCTTTCATGCGTAGCGCGCGCGGCCACGAATCGATCAGGCATCCTTACAAAAAGACTCTTAAAGCTGACAGCTTCATCGAATCGAGGTCGTGCACCCCTTCAATCGTAATCTTCGACACGAATGGGAGTCGTCACCAATGAGTCAGACAGCGAAGCGATCGATCGAAATCGACTTTTTCCGGGGTTTCGCGTTGATTTCCATCGCGCTCGATCACATTCCTTCCAGCGTGCTTTCGCATGCGATGCTGCACAACTTCGCGTTCTGCGACTCCGCGGAAATATTCGTGTTCGTGAGCGGCTATGTATGCGCGGCGAGTTGGCTCGCCATTGCCGGGCGAAAGGGAGAGGGCGCGGCCAACCGCCGCTTCTGGCGTCGCGGGCGCGAGATCTACGCCGCCTACCTGTGCACCGCTGCGCTCATGCTGCTTTCGGGCGCCGCCGCGGTGATGCTGCGTGTGGATTCGCCGCTGGTTACGGAGTCGGGTTATCTGCGCTTCGCCGCGCAACCGTTCACGATGCTCGCCAATATCGCGGTCTTTCGCGACCAGCCCTATCTGGCCGGCGTGCTGCCCATGTACGTCGTGCTCGTGATGGTCTTGCCATTCGTGATGCCGCTTGCGCGCCGCTCGCCCGATCTGGTGCTCGTGGGCAGCTTCGTGCTGTGGTTCGGCGGGTGCTGGCTCGTGGGCTATTTGCCTACCGCGCCCGGTGCCATATGGCCCTTCAACCCGTTTGCCTGGCAGGCCATGTTCATGCTGGGCCTCCTGTGCCGCCTCTATCCGGTGTCGCGCGCGTTCCAGGTCTCGTGGTCGGGCCGCGCCTTGACAGCCCTCGCGCTGGTGCTCGTTGCCACGTTCGCGTTCATCCAGTTGTTCGCCGACCTGGACCCTCAGCCTGGCTATATGAAACAGAATCTTGCGAGCGTGCGCATCGTGAACTTCGCCGCCGTGGCCTGGCTCGCCGCGCAGGCGGTGCGCAAGGGCTGGATAGCGTGGCTTGCGCAACGACTGCCGGCCGTCGTCACCGTGGGGCAGCAGGGCCTCGTATGTTTCGTGGGGGGGGCGGTGGCTTCGAACGTCATCGACACGCTGCTGCGCGCAACGCATGTCACGACTTCTTTGCCCGCACGGCTCGCGGGCGATGTGCTCGCGGTCGGCGCATTGCTTGTGCTCGCGGGTGGCGTGCGGCGCTGGAAGGCAGTACGGCCACGCGTCGCGCTGACGTGAAGCGCGACGGCGAAAATTCAAAGGTGAGGGTTTGCGGGAGCCCTATGGGCGCATTCAATGCGCAACGCGCTCACGCCTTGCCGAGTTCGCGCACGTCAGTGGCGGGCTTCGATCCGAATGCATCGCTCAACGCATAGTCGATCAATTGCTGCGCGGCCGCTTCGGGTGTGGACAGCAAGCCGTTCTGCTTGAGCTGTTCGAAGCGCTCGCGCATCGGGAACTGGTCGACGCTCGTCGCGCGGATCGTCTCCTGCATGCCGGTGTCGATCACGCCCGGTGCGATGCTGCAAATGCGCACGCCGGCTGGTGCGTCGAGGGCGACGGCGCGCGCGTGGTGATCGAGCGCGGCCTTGGTCGCGCAATAGACGCTCCAGCCCGGATACGCATTGCGCGCAGCGCCGCTCGAAAGATGCACGATGCGGCGCGACGCGGTCGCGCTGAGCGCAGGCGTGGCGGCGAGCGCATTCGCGAGCATCAACGGCGCTGCGACGTTGAGCGTTACGGCGCGCGCAATGGCGAGCGGGCCCTGCGCGCCGAGCGGCGCAATGGGCTCGACGCTGCCCGCGTTGTTGAAGAGCAGCACGCACTGTGCGCCGAGCGCGAACGCATTGAGCGTGTCGCCCGCCAGCCAGCGCTCGAGTGCGGCGGGATCGGCGAGGTCCACGACCGCCTGGGCAAACCGTTCCGCATGGCGGGAAGCGAGTTCCGCATGAGCGCCGCGGCCGAGGCCGAGCACCTCGATGTCCCGTTGCAGCAGCGATTGCGCGAGCGCCGCACCCAATCCGCGCGTATGGCCGGTCACGATGGCGCGAATGGTGGAACGGGGGGCGGATGTCGAAATCGTCATGGTGTCGTAATCAAAAAAAGGGATGCGATCCTTGCGCTCGCAAGGTGTTGACGCTTGAAATTCGAGGGATTTTGCCGCGCGCCGCGTGGATTCGCGGTGTGGCGCGGCGCGCGATGACGGACTCGAAACCGGCCGCGGAAAGTGAATGCCCGGTTGAGTCGGCCGCGTTTTCGGTATCATAGCGTCCGGTTCCATACGGAAGAGATCTGGACGTGAAAGCCGCATCGCAACAACGCCGCACCCTGAGCTTCAAGGACGGTCTTCTTGAGATCAAGAAGAGCATGGGGGGCAGCTCGGGCCAGCCGCCCGAAGAACAGGCGCAAAAATCGCAAGGCAAGCCCGCTCACAAGGGCGCGAAGGGCCATGGCGGCTCGCACGCCCCGAAGGGCCCGCGTGCCCCGAGAGAGGGTTCGGCGGCTGCGGGCGCGGCCGGCGGCAAGGACGAGCGTTCGCGCTCGCGCCACGGCCGGCCTCAGGGCGCGAGAGCGCAGGAGCAGAATCAAGGCGAGCAAGGGCAGCGCGCCCAGCAGCCGCGCCGGCCGCAGCAGCCGAAGCCGGCTCGCGCGCCGGAGGCGGGCGAGCGTTCGGGGCAGCAGCGCCGCCGTCCGGCGCGTCCCCAGCAGCCGCCGGCCGCGAATCTGAGCGAGGCCGAAAAGGCGCGCATCGAGCGCAATCGCCAGCTCAACACGGTCTGGAACGTGTTCGCGAAGCACTACCCGGCTTTTCGCGACCGTTTGCCGCTCAAGATCGGCGTGGCCGAGGATCTCGTCGCGCGTCACCCCGAGTACGAGCGCACGATGATCGTCGCCGTGCTCAAGCGCCATGTGAACCATCCGCGCTATCACGAGCGTGTGGCCGCGGGCGGCTCGCGCTACGAGCTCGACGGCACGGCCTCGGAAGGCCCGGGCATCGATCCGTCGCACGTCGGCCGCGCGAATGCGGCGCTTGCGCGCCAGAAGGCCAAGGCCGAGGCGCAAGCCAAGGCGCGCGAAGAGGGCAATGCCCAGCCCGAGGCTAAGGCCGAGGCGAAGACCGAACCCGCGCCCCGGCCCGAAGCCCAGAGCGTAGAGCCGCAAGCCCCGTCCAACGCGCCGGAAGCCGCGTTACAGCAACCGGAAAACGGCGAGACGCCCGCAACCGGCGCCTGAGCCCGCGCGCCGGAAGTATCCCGTCCGAAACGCCTCCCTCGCGGCACCGCCGCGAGGGAGGCGTTCGCACGTCTGGCGAGCCGCTGCGCGCGCTGGGAGGGGCACTCCCGATCGATGCGTGCGCAACGTTCAGCGCGCACCTCGGCCTTCGTATCGTGATCTCGGGTGATCCCAGCGCGAATCGCATGTCCGCGATCCCGCGCAAGGCAGGCTGAGCGAAGCGGGAAGCGGTTTTAGCGCGCGTTGGCCGAAGCGGTGTCTTGCACGGCAGCCTGCGCGGAGGCCGCCGATATCGCGGAGGGTGCCGTGGCAGGCGCGGATGCGCCGATCGCAGCCGTTGCCGCCGCAGCCGCAAGTCCGACACTCGCCGGCGCATCGCTCGGGGCAGGCGCGCTAGCGGTGTCGAGCACCCGGCTGAACTCCACGGCGCGCGTGCGGATCTTTTCCGCATAGGCCTTCGAGCCGCCATAGTTCTTCATCGCGGCGTTGAGGTCGCCGCCGGCGGCCCGCTGGTAGCCATAGAGGATCGACGAGCCCACGTCGATGTTGACACCGGGGTCGGTGAGATCCTTGTTATGCAGGATATTGCGATGCGCCGACGGCACAACCTGCATGAGTCCGGTCGCGCCATTCGCGCCGTGCGCCTTCTCGCGAAAGCGCGACTCGATCGAGATGATCGCGAGCAGCACCGCAGGCGGCAGCGAATATTTCTCGGCGGCGCCTGTGACGGCTTGCGAGATTTGCGCGGCTTTCTCTTTCGCGATCCCAAACTTTTGCGTGAGGTATTTCGAAACCGCGGTGGACATTGCGCTTGAACTTGCGGGAGCAACCCCGCTCGCAGCCGATGCGCTGACGATGTCGCTAGCGGGCGCCTGCTGCTGCGCCTGCGCGGCCGCGGTTTGCACGAGGCCCGGCAACAGGGCGAGCAGGCAGAGTAACTGCCTCATGGCCGGTGCGTAGGAGAAAAAAGAAGGCGCAAGTATAACCGGCCCCGATTAATGAGGCCGGCTGCGTGTCATCTCGTTTTCACATCCCTGACCGGTGTAAGGACCGGGCGCCACGCCCGGCGCGGCTGCAGGCCGCGTTCAGGCCTTCTGCACCGAGGCCTTCCAGATTTCGTCGATGCTCGCGGCGAGCGCGGCGTCGAACTCGGTGTCGCTCATCGATTTCGTGAGGTCGTTGATGAGCGCGCGCGAAAAGCTTGCAATCATTCGATGGTTTTTGGCGAGACGCGCGCACGCGTCAGTGCGCGAATAGCCGCCGGAGAGCGCCACCACGCGCACCACACGCGGATGTTCGATGAGCGGCAGATAGAAGTCGGGCGTATCGGGAATCGTGAGCTTGATCATCACGTTCTGCGAGGCGGGCAGCGCGTTGAGCCCCTTGAGCAGTTCGTCGCGCAATAGCTTCTCGGCCTTGGCCTTGTCGGGGGCCTTGATCGAGACTTCGGGCTCGAGAATCGGCACGAGTCCGTGCGCGGAAATCTGCGCACCGAATGCGAACTGCTGCGCGGCGATCGAAGCGATACCCAAAGGCGAGGCATGCTCGATCACCGAGCGCATCTTGGTGCCGAAAATGCCGGCTTTCACCGCGCGTTCGAGCAGGGCGTCGAGGCCAGGAATCGGCTTCATGAGACGCACGCCGTCGGCCTCGGCCTCCAGCCCCTTGTCGACCTTGAGGAACGGCACGACGCTGCGCTCGTTCCAGAGGAAGCCGGGCACGGGCTTGCCTTGCGCCTGACCATCCATGGTCGCCTCGAAGAGGATCGCGCCAATCACCTTCTCGCCCGTGAACGCGGGGGCGCTGATGATGCGCACACGCATTTCATGGATGAGGCGGAACATTTCGGCGTCGCCGCTATACGCGCTTTCGGGGATGCCGTACTGGCGCAGCGCGCCAGGCGTCGAACCGCCGCTCTGGTCCAGCGCGGCGATGAAGCCCGGTTTGTCGCGCATCTGCGCAAGCATTTGCTCGTTTGCCATCGTCCTATCTCCCGCATGTGGGGCGCCCTTGCGGGCGCGGTTACTCGAATCCGGTCGCGGCTGCTGCGACGAGTGTACTTGCGCCGCTGCGCCGCGTCTTTGCCATTATGTGGGCATGGTCGCGCAGCCGCGCTGGAGAAGGGAAACGATACACCGCAGCAATTGCGATGCCAGGGGGAAAGTCGCGGCAAATGCCGTCACACGATGACTTGCGCATGCGCGCTGCGGTCGTTCGCGAGCAGCGCCGAGAGCTTGCGCAGCGCGGCCTGCAGTTGTTCGCGCCCGCCCGTCGCACCCAGAGAAATGCGGATCGCGTTCGCGGTTTCCGGGCCTTGCTGGAACGCCGTTGAGGGCGCCACGGCGAGGCCCTCGGTGCTCGCGGCCGCGGCCAGCTCGCGCGCCTGCCAGTAGCGCGGCAGCGTGTACCAGAGGTGAATGCCCGCGCCCGCCGACGATCCCAGCGTGTGCGCCGCGATGCGCTGGCGCTCGCGCGCTTCGGCCTTCACATCCGCGAAGATCTGCTCGGCCACGCCTTCCTCGATCCAGTGCGTGGCGAGCGCGTTGGTGAGCGGCGCGGCCATGAGCGAGAACGTGCGCAGCGCGGCCACGAAGCGTGTGTGCGCCTCTTGATCGGGCAGCGCGAGGTAAGCCGTGCGCAAGCCGGGCGAGAGCGTCTTGGAAAGCGTCGCGAGATAGCAGACCTGAGTGGGCGCGAGCCGGGCAAGCGGCGCGGGCGCATCGGGCGCGAAACGCCAGTAAGGATCGTCTTCGACGATACGCGCGCCGCAGCGCTGCGCCACCCGCAGGATTTCCAGGCGGCGCGCCTGCGGCATGGTCGCCGTCGTCGGGTTCTGCAACGTGGGATTCACGTAGATGAGCCGCGCCGCGTGCTCGCGGCAAGCCGCTTCGAGCGCGTCGGGGCGCATGCCGTGGGCATCGACGGCAACGGGGGCGATGCGGCGGCCCAGTTGCGCCGCCGCGTGCGGCAGGCCCGGATAGAGCAGCGGCTCGGCGAGGATGACCTCGCCCGGCTGCGTGAAGGCGAGGATGAGCGCGGCAAGCGCCGCCTGCGCGCCGGGACAGACCACCACGCGATCGGGCCCGACGTGGCCGAGCATGGGCTGCAACCACTTCGCGCCCGCGTGCCAGTCGGCGCGGCCGCCGCCGCCCATGTGGTAGGTCATGAGCAGATCGGCGTCGCTGCGCACCAGCACGCGCGCCATGCCTTCGCGCAGCAACGCGTTCATGTCGAGGCCGGCGGGCGCGGGCGGGATGTTCATGCTGAGGTCCACGCGCTGGAGCAATTCGGCGCGCGGCGCGGCAATGAAGGTGCCTAGCGGCCCGCGCGCCTCGATCAGCCCGCGCCGCCTGGCTTCGTTGAAGCCGCGCGTGACGGTGGTCAGATCGACCGAAAGCAGGGTGGCGAGGCTGCGCTGCGCGGGCACGCGCTCGCCGGGGCGCAGTGTGCCTTGCGCCACCGCGCCTTCGATGAAATCGGCGAGCTGGAGGTAGCGCGGGCTGTTGCCGGACTGCATCGCCGTGGCCCATGCATTGATCTCGCCGGCGCTTTCGGCAGCTTGGTCGTGTGTCATTCTGTCGCGGATGTATGCGTCATGTCTTACTCTAGCATGCGTGCATGAAGCGCGTAAATCCATACATATAGGCTATGTATGGCTTCTGCGGCGGCCCTCCGAGGCCGCTCGTGCGGCAGCAGAGTGAGCACGTATGGATGGGTTTGCGCGAACGTCAATCTTGGAACCAGACATGTGCAATCCAGACCCTCGCTCGGGGCGGGCCGCTACGGCCGGCCCGCCTTCTTCACCACGTCCACCCCACATTACCCGCTTTCTGCGCCGCGCGGCTCTCGTCGCGGGGGGCACACCGCTCGTGCTGCTCAGCGGCTGCAACATGGCGCTGCTCGCCCCGAAGGGCGACATCGGCGTCCAGGAAAAGAACCTGATCCTGATCGCGCTCGGCCTGATGCTGCTCGTCGTGATTCCCGTGATCGTGCTCACGTTGTGGTTCGCGTGGCGCTACCGCGCCTCCAACACGAAGGCGACTTACGCGCCGCGCTGGTCGCATTCCACGGCCATCGAAGTGGTGGTGTGGACGATTCCGTGCGTGATCGTGCTCACGCTCGCCGTGCTGATCTGGCGCACGACGCACTCGCTCGACCCGTATCGCCCGATCGAATCGCAAACGAAGCCCGTGCGCGTGGACGTGGTCGCGCTCAACTGGAAGTGGCTCTTCATCTACCCGGACTACGGCGTGGCCTCCGTGAACCAGCTCGCGATCCCCGTGGATACGCCCGTTGAGTTCAACCTCACCGCCGAGTCGCTGATGAACTCGTTCTTCATCCCGCAACTGGGCAGCCAGGTGTATGCGATGCCTGCCATGCAGACGAAGCTGCACCTCATCGCGAATGAGCCCGGCATCTATGCAGGCCGCTCGGCGGCATTCAGCGGCCCGGGCTTCTCCGACATGCATTTCGAAACGCTGGCCAAAAGCCGCGCCGACTTCGACGCCTGGATCGCGCAGGCGAAGTCGTCGCCCACGATGCTGAGCCGCGCGGCCTACGAACAGCTCGCGTTGCCGGGCGAAAAGACGCCGGTGATGCTCTATTCGAACGTCGCGCCGGGCCTGTTCGACGGCGTGGTCGGCAAATACATGCGTGACGTGCACGGCAATCCGATTTGCGGCACGGTCCCAAGCGCAGTCCCTGGCACAGGCGCCGCGGCGCTCACGCTCAACCGTAGTGCCATCCTGGCAGCGGAGTAATCACACCATGTTCGGAAAACTCACGCTCGACGCCGTTCCCTGGCACGAGCCGATCATCATGGGCACGGGCGCCGTCGTGGCGCTCGGCGGTCTTGCCTTGCTCGCCGCGATCACGATCGCGGGCAAGTGGGGCTATTTGTGGCGCGAGTGGATCACGTCGGTCGATCACAAGCGCATTGGTGTCATGTACATCATTTTCGCGGTCGTCATGCTGCTGCGCGGTTTCGCCGACGCGATCATGATGCGCGCGCAACAAGCCATCGCGTATGGCGACGCCGCGGGCTATCTGCCGCCGCATCACTACGACCAGATCTTCACGGCGCACGGCGTCATCATGATCTTCTTCGTGGCCACGCCGCTCATTCTCGGCTTGATGAACGTGGTCGTGCCGCTGCAGATCGGCGCGCGCGACGTGGCCTATCCGTTCGTCAACTCGCTCTCCTTCTGGCTTTCGGTGGTGGGCGCCGTGCTCGTGATGGTCTCCATGTTCGTGGGCGATTTTGCGGCCACGGGCTGGGTGGCCTATCCGCCGCTCTCGGAGCTTGGTTATAGCCCGACAGTGGGTATGGACTACTACATATGGTCGCTGCAGCTATCGGGCCTCGGCACCACGCTCTCGGGCATCAACTTCATCGTCACGATCCTGCGCATGCGCGCGCCGGGCATGGACATGATGAAAATGCCGGTGTTCGTGTGGACGGCGTTCATCACCAACATCCTGATCGTTGCCGTGTTCCCGGTGCTCACCGCCACGCTCGCGCTGCTCACGATGGACCGCTACTTCGACATGCACTTCTTCACGAACGAGCTGGGCGGCAACGCGATGATGTACATCAACCTGATCTGGGTCTGGGGTCACCCGGAGGTGTACATCCTCATCTTGCCCGCATTCGGTGCGTACTCGGAAATCATTGCGACGTTCTCAGGCAAGCCGCTGTTCGGCTACAAGTCGATGGTCTATGCCACGGCGTCGATCGGCATTCTTTCGTTCTTCGTGTGGCTGCACCACTTTTTCACGATGGGCTCGGGCGCGAACGTCAATGCGTTCTTCGGCATCATGACCACGGTCATTTCGATTCCGACCGGCGTGAAGCTCTTCAACTGGCTCTTCACGATGTACCGCGGCCGCATCCGCTATCACAGCGCCACGCTCTGGACCATCGGCTTCATGGTGACGTTCGCCGTGGGCGGCATGACGGGCGTGCTGCTGGCCGTGCCTGGTGCGGACTTCGTGCTGCATAACTCGCTCTTTCTCGTTGCGCACTTCCATAACGTGATCATCGGCGGGGTGGTGTTCGGTTGTCTTGCGGGTGTGAGCTTCTGGTTCCCCAAGGTGTTTGGTTTCACGCTCAACGAGTTCTGGGGCAAGGTGTCGTTCTGGTGCTGGCTGATCGGCTACTGGCTCGCGTTCACGCCGCTCTACATTCTCGGCTTCGAAGGCATGACGCGACGCATGAATCACTATGAAGTGGCCGAGTGGCATCCGTGGCTCGTGGTGGCGCTCGTGGGCGCGGTGTTCGTGGGCCTCGGCATTCTCTCGTTCATCGTGCAGATCGTGGTGAGCCTGCGCGATCGCGAAGCGAACCGCGACGTGACCGGTGACCCGTGGGATGGCCGCAGCCTCGAGTGGTCGACCGCTTCGCCCGCGCCGTTCTACAACTTCGCCGTGCTGCCGGAGATCACCTCGATGGAGCAGCACTGGGACAACAAGGAAGCGGGCCGCGCCTACGTGCAGCCGCGCAGGTACGAAGACATCCATATGCCCCGCAATACGGGTGCGGGCTTCATCATCGCCGCATTCAGCCTGCTGTTCGGCTTTGCGATCGTATGGCACATGTGGCTGTTCGCGGTGGCGGGGCTCATCGGCATGATCGCCACGTTCATCGTGCGCACTTACAACCAGGACGTGGATTACTGGGTCCCGGCCGCCGAGGTCGAGCGCATCGAGAACGCGCGCTTCAAGCAACTCGGCATCCAGCGTTTCGATCAATCCGAGCACATTGAGGAGATGGCGTAAACCATGGCTCACGCTGCTACTAATCACGCCCATGGTCATGGTCATGGCCATGATCACGACAGTACCAGGACCACACTGGGCTTCTGGATCTACCTGATGAGCGACTGCCTCATCTTCGCGACGCTCTTCGCCACGTTCGGCGTGCTCGCGAATGCGACGGCAGGCGGTCCGGGCGCGAGAGATCTGTTCGAGCTGCCCTACGTGCTAGGCGAAACGCTGCTGCTGCTTGCGAGCAGTGTCACCTTTGGCATGGCCATGCTGAATCTCTACGCGCAGCGGCGCGGCCAGGTGATCGTGTGGCTCGCCGTCACGTTCCTGTTCGGCGCGGGCTTCGTCGCGATGGAGGTGAACGAGTTCGCCAAGCTCATCGCCGACGGAGCGGGGCCCGGCACGAGCGCATATCTTTCGGCGTACTTCACGCTGGTCGGCACGCACGGCCTGCACGTCACGGCAGGTCTGTTGTGGATCGCGATCATGATGCACCAGACCTTCAAGTTCGGTCTGACCGGCACGGTTCGCCGCCGCCTCGCTTGCCTGAGCCTCTTCTGGCACTTTCTCGATCTCGTGTGGATCTGTGTGTTTACGTTCGTTTATCTGCGAGGTTTCCTGTGAGCCAGTCCCATGCCACTCACCACGCCGTGCATGACGCGTCGCACGGCAGCCTCAAGGGCTACATGATCGGCACCGTGCTCTCGCTCGTGCTGACGCTCGCGTCGTTCGGTGTGGTGATGTTTCGAGTCGTTTCGCCGGCCTTCGGGCTTGCGGCCATCGTCGTGCTCTGCATCGCGCAGCTCGTCGTGCAACTCGTGTATTTCCTGCATATCGGTGCATCACGCAGCCAGCGCGCCAACACGGCCATTTTTGTCTGCACGGCGTTTCTGATTGCGGTGATTGTCGGGCTTTCGCTGTGGGTCATGCACAACGCGAACGTCAACATGATGCCTACGCAGATCTCGATCGACCGCGCCATGGCGCACGATTGACGCGTTATGTTGCGTCCCTCAATACGCGCGCGCCGGAAACCTCAGGCACAGTGCATGCGCTATACGAAGCGTCGCGACACATCGTCGCTTTTACGTGGAGTGTGACCATGAACAAGGACCAGGTGAAGGGCACGGCTGAGAAGGTGAAGGGCAAGGTCAATGAGGCCGTGGGCCGCGCAACCGACAACCCGGCGCGCGAATTGAAGGGGGACCTCCAGCAGGAAGCTGGTCAGGCACGCAAGAACGTTGGTGACATGAAGGAGGCCGCAAAGGACATGGCGAAGGACGTGAAGCGCCATCACTGACAAGCGGTCACTGACAAGCGATGGCTAACCCACAGCGCCGCCGCCTCGAAAGGGGCGGCGGCGTCATGCTGTCCGCACCTGGCGCGAGCTCGGCGCTCAGGCCGGCGGGCTCAGCACCGCGAAGGTCGCGTTGGCTTTGAGCACGCAGCGCTCATCGACGATCAGGCGGCACGTGGCAAAGCGCAGGCGTGCGCCCATTTTGTCGAGCGCCACGTGCGCTTCCAGCCAGTCGCCGGGACGCACGGAACCGAGGTAATCGAGCCCCAGATGCGCCGTGACCGCCGGGCGTTCGCGTCCCGCCGCGCGTATCATGGCCGCGCCAATGGCGGTGTCGGCGAGCGTGGCCAGCATGCCGCCGTGCGCGATATCCAGATTGTTCAAATGGCGCTCGCTGACGCGCGTGCCGATCACGCCGCGCGCTTCGTCGACGTATAGCGTGCCGAATTGACCCATATAGCCCGTGCGGAACGGCAACGCCACGAAGCCGGGCGGCGGGGCGTCGTCGTCGCTTTCGGCGGCCGCGTGCGCAACGTTCAGCGAGATGTCATTCGCGTGCAGGCGATCGTTCATGGTTCGGGTTCCTGAATCAGGGAATCAGCCCTTTCGCGCGGCCGATGGCGACCGCCTGGGTACGGTTGCCCGCGCCGAGCTTGGCGTTGATCTTGCGAAGATGCGACTTCACCGTCAGCTCCGACACGAACAGCTTCTCCGCGATCACGCGGTTGCGGTGGCCTGCCGTAAGCATGCGCAGCACGTCCAGCTCGCGCGCTGTGAGCGCGTCGCCGGGAGCATCCGCGGCGTAGGGCGAGAGATCGGCGGCACCCGTCGTCGAATCCGCCATGCGCGCGTGGGAGGGAGCCACGCCGTCCAGCAACTGGGCGACGAAACCGGGCACCACGCCTAGCGAGCCGATCTGCGTGGGGCCGCGCTCGGCCCACGCGCGAAGCAGGCGCATGAGTGCTTCGCCTTCATCGAGGAACGCGCGCACGAAGCCTTCGTGGCTCGCCATGCGCAGCGCTTCCGTGAGCGTGTCGAAGGCGGCGGTGCGCTCGCCGTTGCCGTCGAGCGCGAGTGCGAGCAAAACTCGCAACTTCAGCGCGCGCCAATGACGCCGCCGCGCGCTCGCCTGCTCCAGTGCTTCGCTCAGCGCCGCGCAAGCCGTGGCGTAGCGTCCTTGCGCGATATCGAGGCGGCAGCGCGCGATCACCGGTTCGTCGATCTCGCTCGCGTGATAGGAGACCCCCGGGCGCGCCCAATCCGCGTGCAGCGTGGCCGCGCGCAGCGCCTGCTCGGCGGCGTCGAAGCGGCCATCGAGCGTGGCGAC
This sequence comes from Paraburkholderia sp. CNPSo 3274, assembly GCF_024206475.1. Taxonomy (GTDB): domain Bacteria; phylum Pseudomonadota; class Gammaproteobacteria; order Burkholderiales; family Burkholderiaceae; genus Paraburkholderia. The sequence continues at coordinate 107,603 of NZ_JAMBPR010000014.1, read as the reverse complement.
GCGCGTGCGTTCGAGCCATGCGGCGCTCACGGCGCGGTCCGATTCGACTGCGCGGCCCAACTGTTCGAGCTCGGCGAGCAGGCGCAACCACTGCTCGACATTGCCTTCGATGAGCGCCGCGCGCGCCGAAAGCACATGCGTGGCGATCAGCCCGTCAGTCACGCCCACACGCTTGGCGCGCGGCAGCGCATCGGCGAGCAGATGCGTCATTTCATCGAGCGCGTTTTTCTCGTAGAGCGCGAGCGAGCGCACGCCGTCCACGCTGGTGCGGCCGCCGCCCGAGTCCACGGTGCGGTTCGCCGTGGCGTTGGCCGCCGAAATTTCGAGCCGCGCCAGCGCCGTGCCAAGCCGCCCCTGCACCAGATCGATGCACCCTTCGATGGTTTCCGCCATCGTGCGCATCACGACATAGGGATGATCGTGAGCGCGCCGCAACGCACGCGAGAGCACGCCGCGCGCTTCGTCGTAACGATCGGTGCAGACGTAGCTGAAGGCGAGCGAATTCGTGAGGCTATAGAACGAGAAGTTCGCACGGTCAGGCAAGCGATCGAGCAGGGTAGCGCTCGTTTGCGCGCATGCCTCGACCTGGTCGGTGAGCGCGAGCAGTACGCCGCGAATCGCTTCGGCCACGAAGGCCACGCTGTCCTGGTTGGGCTGCCCGACGCTGCCCTCGACAATGCTCTGCGTCGTGCGCATGGCGTCGGCATAGCGGCGGTTCAGGAGCAGCACCCATGCGTAAGTGAGGCCGACGTCGGGCCGCGTGGCGAGCCGCGCGGCGCCGATGCGGTCGAGCCAGCGCATCAAAAGGCGCAGCCGGCCGCTGCCGAGCAATGCACGCGAATGGCGTGCGATTTCGGCGAGCGCGCCGGCTTCGTCGCCCGCGTCGAGGAGATGGTCGATGGCGGGCACGGGACGTTGCGCATCGAGGTACCAGCGTGCGGCCGCGCCGTGCACTTCGCGTTCACGTTCCGGCTGCGCCGCACGCAGCCGATGCTGCAAGAAGCTCGCGAACAGCCGGTGATAGCGATACCAGCTACGCTCGCCGTCGAGCGGCACGAGAAAGAGATTGGCGCGCTCCAGATAGTCCAGCATCTCGCGGCTGTCGTTGCGTCCGGTGGCGGCGTCGCAAAGCGCGGCGGAGAACTCCGGCAGCGCGCTCGTCTCCAGCAGGAACGAGCGGCACGCTTCGGATTGCCGTGCGAGGATGTCCTCGGCGAGATATTCCGCGAGCTCGAGGTTCGTGCCCGAAAACGAGGCGACGAAGGCCGCATGGTCGGTGCGCGTGCGCAGCGAGAGCGTGGCCAGATAGATGGCCGTGGCCCAGCCTTCGGTGCAGCGATGAAGCGTGGCGATATCGGCGTCGCGCAGCGGCAGCGCGCATTTCTCGCGGATGAATGCACTCGCCTCCGCGAGCGTGAAGCGCAGTGCGGCAGGATTGATGTCGAGCAGCTCGCCGCGCGCGCGGATGCGCCCGATGCCGAGCTCGGGCGTCACGCGCGAGGCGGCCACGAGCGCGTTGCCAGGCGGCAGGGCGGCGATCAGGTCTTGCATGAAGGCGAGCACGGCGGGGCTCTGGACCGACTCGAAGTCGTCGAACAGGATGGCGAGCGGCTTGCCGTGCGCCGCCACGCGCTCGATCAGGCTCGACGCGAACGTGTCCGGGTCGAGCGTGAGCGCGCGCGGCGTGCGTGTGCCGGGCAACGCGGCGTCGAGATGCTGCAGGAAGCGCCCCAAGTCGTTGTCGGCGGCGTCGAGGCGCAGCCACGCGACCTCGCGGCGATGGGCGCGGCAATGCCCGGCGTACTGCTGCAGGAGCGTGGTCTTGCCGAAGCCCGCCGAAGCGCGGATCAGCACGAGACGCGCCGTCTGGGCGCTTGCAATCGTCTCGATCAGTTGCCTGCGCAACAGATGTGACGGGCTGTCCGCGGGCGGCGTCAGCTTCGACGCGACGATTCCGCGGGGAGGATTCTGATGGCCGCTCGCGGCGTGGGCATCGATGATGTTCACAGGCGCTGTTTCCTTCTGCGGCGCGCGCGGCGGCGCGCCTTGCGGGACCACCGGCCGCGCGGGTTGGCGCGGCGGCGGACCTGTCTCACTCGGTTCGTTATTGCTGGCGCGAAGGGTCGCGCCCTGTTTTTACGCTGCTTGCGCAACCGTAAGGCTATTCTTCCACAGCGGCGGCCCGACGTCGTACTCCTTTCGAACGATTCGTGTGCACACCCCAAAATCCTCCCTTCGGCTCAGGACAGCGGGCGGGCGTGCGCCTAAAGTGACATCGACTTCACGGCAGCCGCGCCACGATCGACCAACCGGCGATCAACTGGCGATCAACTGGCGATCAACTGGTGCAGCCAGAACGACACAAAGAAGCTCGGAGACACCATGTACCTCACTCAAGGCCTGCATCGCTGCGTGCAGCAACACCCCGCGGAAGTCGCGATCCGCTTCGGCGAGCGCGCGCGCACTTTCGCGGAGCTGGGCGCGCGCGTGGCGCGGCTAGCCGGCGCGCTCCAGTCGCTCGGCATGGGCGCGGGCGACCGCGTGGGCATGCTCGCGCTCAATTCCGACCGCTATCTCGAATACATGCTCGGCGTGTGGTGGGGCGGCGGCGTGCTCAACCCCGTGAATATCCGCTGGAGCGTGCCCGAGATCGCCTACTCGCTCGACGACTGCGACACGCGCATCCTGCTGGTGGACGACCACTTCCTGCCGCTCGCCGGGGACATCGCGGCGAGCGCAGCGCATCGCCCGACGCTCGTCTACACCGGCGAGCGTGAAGCACCGCCCGGCATGCTCGCTTACGAGGCGCTGATCGCGCACGCGCAGCCTGTGGCAGACGCGTTTCGCGGCGGCAACGATCTCGCGACCATCATGTACACCGGCGGCACGACAGGCCGACCCAAGGGCGTGATGCAGTCCCACCTGAACCTGTGGTCGTCGGCGACTACGCGCATGGCGGAGTTTCGCGGCTACGCGCACGCCATTTCGCTGCATGCGGCGCCGCTTTTCCACACGGCGGCGATGGCGCGCGCGGTGGGCCATTTCGTGGCCGGCGATACGCACGTGGTGGTGCCCACTTTCGAGCCGCGCGCGGTGCTCGAAGCGATCGAGCGCGAGCGCGTGGACGAGGTCCTGCTCGTGCCGACCATGCTGCAATCCGTGCTGGAGCACCCCGACTTCAGCCGGCGCGACCTTTCGTCGCTCAGGCGCATCTATTACGGCGCTTCGCCGATCGCCGCGGGTTTGCTCGACGCCGCGCTCGCGGCGCTGCCCGGCATCGAATTCTTTCACGCTTACGGTCTCACGGAGGCGTCGCCCGTGGTGTCGGTCAATCCGCCCGCGAACCATGGCCCCGAAGGGCGCGCGAGCGGCCTGTACCGCTCGGCCGGGCGTGCGGGCTATGGCGTGACCGTGATGATCGTCGATGCCGAAGGTGTGGAAGTGCCGCGCAATACCGTGGGCGAGATCGCCGTGCGCGGCGCGAACGTCATGCTCGGCTACTGGAACAAGCCCGAAGAAACGCGCGAGGCGCTGCGCGACGGCTGGCTGCATACCGGCGATGGCGCCTATATGGATGAAAACGGCTACCTCTTCATCGTCGACCGCATGAAGGACATGATCGTGACGGGCGGCGAGAACGTCTATTCCGCCGAAGTCGAGAACGTACTCTCGCGCCATCCCGCCGTTGCGCAATGCGCCGTGATCGGCGTTCCCGATGCGCGCTGGGGCGAAGCCGTGCACGCCGTGGTCGTCGCACGTAGCGGCAGCGACGTGGACGAAGCCGCGCTGCGCGAGCACTGCCGCCAGTTCATCGCCGGCTACAAGTGCCCGAAGAGCGTCGAGTTCCGCGAGGCGCTGCCGCTTTCGGCCGCCGGCAAGATTCTCAAGCGCGATCTGCGCGCGCCGTACTGGCAGAGCCAGTCCCGACAGGTGGGCTGATCCGCACGGGTGGGCATCGTCATCGTTAAATAGCAATCTCACTTAATCAGGTATCCAAAATGAGCAACAAGGTTGTAGTAGCCGGCGTTGGCATGATTCCGTTCACCAAGCCCGGCGCGAGCGACGACTACGCCACGATGGGCGCCAATGCCGCGAAGGCAGCACTCGCCGATGCGCGCATCGACTACGCGCTCGTCGAGCAGGCCTACGTGGGCTACGTGTTCGGCGATTCGACCTCCGGCCAGGCCGCCATCTATGGCGTGGGCCTCACGGGCATTCCTGTCGTGAACGTCAACAACAACTGCGCGACGGGCTCCACCGCGCTCTTCCTCGCGCGCCAGGCCGTGGAAAGCGGAGCTGTGGAATGCGCCATCGCGCTCGGCTTCGAGCAGATGGTGCCCGGCGCGCTCAAGGGCGCGTACACCGACCGTCCCACGCCGATGGAGCGTTTCGTCAAGACCATGCTCGACGTGCAAGGCTTCGACGAAACCGCGCCGCGTGCGGCGCAATTCTTCGGCGGCGGCGGCCGCGCCTACATGAAGGAATACGACATCAAGCCGGAGACGTTCGGGCGCATTTCCGTGAAAGCGCGCCAGCACGCCGCGCGCAACCCTTTCGCCGTGTTTCGCAACACCGTGACGCTCGAAGAGGTGATGGCTTCGCCCGCCGTCTTCGATCCGCTCACGCGCTTGCAGTGCTGTCCGCCCACGTGCGGCGCTGCCGCGGCGATCGTGTGCTCGGAAGCGTTCGCGAAGAAGCACGGACTCGACACGCGCGTGGTCATCAAGGCCCAGGCGATGACGACCGACCGCAACAGCACGTTCGACGAAGGCGACATGCGCAAGGTGGTGGGCTACGACATGACGCGTGCCGCCGCGCAACAGGTGTATGAAAAGGCGGGCGTCGGCCCCGAAGATATTCAGGTCGTCGAACTGCACGACTGCTTTACGGCGAACGAATTGATCACCTACGAGGGGCTCGGCCTCACGCCCGAGGGCACGGCGGAGAAGTTCATTCTCGACGGCGACAACACCTATGGCGGCCGTGTCGTCACGAACCCCTCGGGCGGCCTGCTTTCGAAAGGCCATCCGCTTGGCGCAACAGGTCTCGCGCAATGCACCGAACTCGTGTGGCAACTGCGTGGGCAGGCGCAGGACCGCCAGGTCGCCGGCGCGCGCTTCGGCCTCCAGCACAACCTCGGACTCGGCGGCGCGTGCGTGGTCACGCTCTACGAGCGCCAGTAACGCGAGGCCCGACGATGATCGACAAAAGCCATATCGGCGCACTGATCTCGCGCCACACGGCACTCGTCGAGGCGGGCCGCCTGCGCTTCTTCGCGCGGGCGACCGGCCAGACGGACAGCCGTTACGTCGACGACGAGGCCGCCAGAGCAGCCGGCTATCCCGCGCTGCCCGTGCCGCCCACGTTCCTGTTCTGCCTCGAAATGGAATCGCCCAATCCGCGCGCGACCGTCGAGCGCCTGAATATCGACATCGGCCGCGTGCTGCACGGCGAGCAGCGTTTCCGCTATCACCGCATGGCATTCGCGGGCGAACGCCTCGCATTCGAAACACGTATCGCGGACATCTACGACAAGAAGGGCGGCGCGCTGGAGTTCGTCGTGCGCGAAACACGCGTGACGAACGCACAAGACGACGCGCCCGTTGCAGACCTGCGCAGCGTGATCGTCGTGCGCAACGGTTGATAGAAAAGCAGGAGCAGGAGCCAACATGCAATCGATTCGTTTGAACGACCTGGCCGTAGGCAGCGCGTTGCCGCCGTTCGTTGCCGCGCCGCTCACGCGCCTCACGCTCGCACTTTACGCGGGCGCCTCCGGCGACCACAACCCGATTCACGTCGATCTGGACTTCGCGCGCCGCGCCGGCATGCCCGACGTGTTCGCGCACGGCATGCTTTCCATGGCGTATCTCGGGCGGCTGCTCACGAACTGGGTGCCGCAGCAGGCCGTCCGCGAGTTCTCGGTGCGCTTCGCGGCGATTACGCAGGTGGGCGACGCCATCACCTGCAGCGGCGTCGTCACCGAGCGCGACGAGACTGCACGCACCGTGAGAGTCGCGCTCACCACGCGCGACGCCCTCGGCGAAATCAAGCTGTCAGGCGAGGCGCTCGTCGCGCTCGACGCCTGAACGATCCATCACACACACGGAGTAGACAGAAGATGAGCAAGCTGGTTGGCAAGGTCGCGATCGTATCGGGTTCGGGCCGCGGCATCGGCCGTGAAATTGCACTGAAGCTCGCGGGCGAAGGTGCGGCAGTCGTGGTAAACGACCTGGACGCCGAACCCGCGCAGAGCGTGGTGGCCGAGATCGTCCAGGCGGGCGGCAAGGCCGTGGCGTGCGCGGGCAGCGTGACCGAGGCGGACTTCGGCACGCGCTTCGTCGGCACCGCCCTCAAGGAATTCGGACGCCTCGACATCATCGTCAACAACGCGGGCTATACGTGGGACAACGTGATCCAGAAGATGAGCGACGAGCAATGGAACGCCATCATGGACGTGCACGTGAGCGCGCCGTTCCGCATCCTGCGAGCCGCCGCCGACTACTTCCGCGAAAGCGCGAAGGCCGAAGCCGATGCGGGCCAGGAAGTGTTCCGCAAGGTCGTGAACATCTCCTCCGTTTCGGGCGTGATGGGCAACGCGGGCCAGGCGAACTATTCGGCCGCGAAAGCCGCGATCAACGGCCTCACAAAGGCGCTCGCGAAAGAGTGGGGCCGCTACAAGGTCAACGTGAACAGCGTGGCGTTCGGCCTCATCAAGACGCGTCTCACCGAGGCGGTGGCAGGCGAGGGCAATAGTGCGACCATCGACATCGCGGGCCAGGAAATCAAGGTGGGCGTCAACGCGCAGCTTATGAAGAACATCGAGGCGATGATTCCCATCGGCCGCGGCGGCACGCCGGAAGAAGCCGCGGGCGCGGTGTATCTCATGTGCATTCCCGAATCGAACTACGTGACGGGGCAGGTGCTGGTGGTCGGCGGCGGCCGTCCGTAATACGTGCCTCGCATAGAAGGAGTCGAACATGGCTGATTACCGCAGTCCGTGGATCACGGACGATCTCGTGCTGTTCCAGGACTCGATCCGCAAGTTCATCGAACGCGAACTCGCGCCACACGAGGAGCGCTGGTGGAAGCAGCAGCACGTGGACCGCGAGGTGTGGCGCAAGGCCGGCGAGTTCGGCATGCTCTGCGCGAGCATTCCCGAGGAATACGGCGGCGGTGGAGGCACCTTCGCGCATGAGGCCATCATCGCGCTCGAGCAGTCTCGCGCGATGGTGTCGAGCCTCGGCACGAACGTGCATAGCGGCATCGTCGCGCACTACATCCTGCGCTACGGCACCGAGGAGCAAAAGCACAAGTGGCTGCCGAAAATGGCAAGCGGCGAACGCGTGGCGGCTATCGCGATGTCCGAGTCGGGCGCGGGATCGGACCTCAAGAGCATCAAGACGCGTGCGATGCGTGACGGCGATCACTATGTCATCAACGGCTCGAAGACCTTTATTTCGAACGGATTGCTCGCCGACCTGATCTGCGTCGTCGTCAAGACGGACCCGACGAAGGGCACGAAAGGCGTGTCGATCGTCGTCGTGGAAACGGACGATCTGCCCGGCTTCCGGCGCGGACGCGTACTCGAAAAGATGGGGCAGAAGGGCCAGGACACCGCCGAGCTGTTCTTCGACGACGTGCGCGTGCCGTGCGCAAACCTGCTTGGCACGGAAGAGGGTAAGGGTTTCTATCAGTTGATGCAGCAGTTGCCGCAGGAACGCATGATCATCGCGCTCGGCGCGCTGAGCGCGATGGAAAAGGCGCTGGACGTCACCACTGCCTATGTGCGCGAGCGCAAGGTGTTCGGCATGAGCCTGCTGGACATGCAGAACACGCGTTTCAAGCTCGCCGAATGCAAGACTCACGCGACCATCGCACGCACCTTCATCGACGATTGCATGGCGAAAGTGCTGCGCGGCGAGCTCGACGCGGAAACGGCCGCGATGGCGAAATGGTGGTGTACGCAACGTAGCTGCGAAATCATCGACGAATGCCTGCAACTGCACGGCGGCTACGGCTACATGATGGAGTATCCGATCGCGCGGCTCTACGTGAATGCGCGCGTGAGCAAGATATTCGGCGGCTCCAACGAGATCATGAAGGAACTGATCGCCCGCACGCTGTAACGTCTTAGGAGCACCAGATGGATTTGCGTTATACCGAAGCGGAACAGGCGTTCCGCGAAGAAGTGCGCGCGTTCGTGCGGGAGAATCTCCCCGCCGATATCCGCGAGAAAGTGCTCGCGCACCAGCGGGTGGAGAAGGACGATTACGTGCGCTGGCACCGCATACTCAAGGCGCATGGCTGGGGCGCGCCCACCTGGCCCAAGGCATTCGGCGGCACGGGCTGGAACGCGCTGCAGCGCCTGATCTTCGAGATCGAGACGCTCGGCGCGGGCGCGCCCCGCCTGTTGCCGTTCGGCCTCACGATGATCGGACCGGTGCTCATGAAGTACGCGAGCCCGCAGATGCAGGCGCGCTTTTTGCCGCGCATTCCGAACGTCGACGATTTCTGGTGCCAGGGCTATTCCGAGCCCGGTTCGGGCTCCGATCTCGCCTCGCTGAAAACGCGCGCGGTGCGCAAGGGCGACAAGTACATCGTACGCGGGCAGAAAACGTGGACCACGATGGCTCATTTCGCGGACTGGATTTTCTGCCTCGTTAGAACAGACTCCGAATCGAAGCCGCAGGAAGGCATTTCGATGCTGCTGATCGACATGAAGTCTCCGGGCGTCACCGTCCGGCCGATCGTCACGCTCGACGGCGGCCACGACGTGAACGAGACATGGTTCGAGGACGTGGAAGTGCCCGTTGAGAATCTCGTGGGCGAGGAGAACCGCGGCTGGACTTACGCGAAGTATCTGCTCGGGCACGAGCGCACGGCCATTGCAGGCATTGGCCATTGCTATCGCGAGTTGCGGCAGTTAAAGCACTACGCGGCGCAGGCCGCGGACGGCAAAGGCGGCCGCATGCTCGACGACGCGCGCATGCGCGACAAGATCGCTCGCCTCGAAATGAACCTCATGGCGCTGGAAATGCTGCTGCTGCGCGTGGCGACGGCAGATGGCGGGCGCGGCCCCGGCCCCGAGGCATCGATCGTGAAAATTCGTGGTTCGGAACTGCAGCAGGACATCGCCATGCTTCAGCAGGAAGTGGCTGGACCGCACGGCTGGCCCTACGCGCCGCGATGGCTCATACCCGGCGCCCATGCCCCCGTGAGCGGGCCGCAATGGGCGGCGCCTGCCGCGTCTACCTATTTCGACATGCGCAAGACCTCGATTTACGGCGGCGCGACCGAGGTGCAGAAGAACATCATCGCGAAGATGATCATCGGCTTTTAGGACACGCATATGGACTTCACGTATAGCGAAGAACAGCAAATGCTCGCGGACAGCCTGCGTCGCTTCGTCGAAAGCGAATACACGTTCGCGCAACGGCGCCGGCGCACGCGCGAGGGCGCGAGCTTCGATCGCACGATCTGGACACGGCTTGCGGAAATGGGCGTGCTCGGTCTCACGGCACCCGCCGAATACGGCGGGTTCGGCGAAGGCCCGGCGAGCCGGCTCGTGGTGCAGCGCGAGCTGGGCCGTGCGCTGGTGCTCGAACCGGTCGTTCCGTGCAGCGTCATGGCAACCGCGATCCTCGCGGCATACGCCAGTGCCGCGCAGCAGGATCACTGGCTTGGCGCGATCGCCACGGGGCGGCAGGTCGTCGTGCCAGCGTACGCGGAAACCGCGTCGCGCTACCGGCTCGATACGAACGCCACACGCGCGACGCCGGTTGGGCGCGGCTACGTGCTCAATGGCGCGAAAGCGCTGGTCTGGCATGGCGAAGCTGCGGATGCGTTCATCGTCAGCGCACGCGTGGGTGACGCCGCGGGCGAAATCGCGCTCTTCCTCGTCCCGCGCGAGAGCCGGGGCGTGAGCGTGGTCGGCTATCCGACCATGGACGGCCAGCGCGCCGCCGACGTATCGTTCGAGGCCGTCGCATTGGACGCGGAAGCCCTGATCGGCACGCCCGGCGACGGCGTGGCCGCGCTCGGTCACGGCGTGGACTGCGGGATCGCGGCGCTGTGCGCGGAAGCGGCTGGCGCGATGGAGCGCCTGATCGAGATCACCGGCGAGTATTTGCGCACGCGCCGCCAGTTCGGCCAGCCGCTCGCCGCTTTCCAGGCGCTGCAGCATCGCATGGCGGACATGCTCGTGCACAAAGAACTGGCGCTCTCCACGGCCTACGTCGCCGCGCAAGCGCTGGACGAACCCGATGCGCGCAAGCGCCGCCGCATGCTCGCTGCCGCGAAAGTGACGGTAGCCGAGGCGGGGCGCTTCGTTGGCCAGCAGGCGGTGCAACTGCACGGCGGCATGGGCATGACCGACGAGCTGGAAGTGGGCGACTATTTCAAGCGCCTGACGATGTTCGACCCGCTCCTCGGCGATATCGACCATCATCTCGCAAGCTATATCGAGGCGATGGAAGACTGAGCCTCGCGCTCCGCCCCGCGTCATGCGGGGCGGTTCTTCTTCGACTGTTCGACTCTCCCGAAAATGATCAGGACTACCATTGAAAATGGCGTCGCCACGCTGACGCTCGACAACGCGGATCGCAAGAACGCCCTGAGCGCCGCGGCGCTCGCCGCGCTCGCGGATGCCATCGAAGCATTGCGCCGCGACGCCACGGTGCGCGCGTTGATCCTGACTGGCGCAGGCAGCGATTTTTGCTCAGGCGGCGACGTGAGCGCGATGCAAGGTCCCGCTGATACGGCCGCCGTGCGCCGCCGCATGATCGAGAGCCAGCGGCCGTGCGAGGTGCTGGCGACGTTCGACAAGCCGGTGATCGCAGCGGTGGATGGGGTGGCGTACGGCGCGGGCTTCAGTATTGCGTTGATGGCCGACTTCATCGTCGCGAGCGAGCGGGCGCGTTTTTGCCTCGCTTTCGCGCGCATGGGCCTCGTGCCCGACCTGGCAGCGTTGCATACGCTGCCGCGCATCGTCGGCACGCAACGTACGCGTGAACTCGTCTACTCGGCCCGCGAGCTTCTGGCGCGCGAAGCGCAAGCGTTGGGCATCGTGCTGGAGGTGGTGCCAGGCGATGCGCTGTGCGCGCGAGCGCATGAACTGGCGCTCGCCATGAGCGCGCAATCACCGGACGCATTCGCGATGACCAAGCGTTTGCTCGCGCAGACTTTCGAGCGCGATTTCGGTGCATTGCTCGACGCGGAGGCGGCCGCACAGGCCATCGCGTTGACCTCACCGTATCTGCGCGAGGCCGCGGCGCGCTTCGCACGCAAGGAAGCGCCGTTGTTCCGCTGGCCACGCAACGACCGCGAAGCCTGAGCGCCCGATCGAACGGAGGAGCCTGCGGGCAAACCCTTGCTCCGTTCGAAGCACCGCGGAACACACTTGCGCCTTCTGCCGCTTCCTGCTTTAGGACCACGACAGTAATTTGTGTCCGCCCTAAGTTAACACCTATCGGAAAGAGCCGGCCCCGCTGGCGCCGAATAACGGAGACAAGCCATGACGAACGCGATCGCCACGCCCGAGGCGAGCCCGCCCCCTGCGCACGCCCACTTTACGCTGGACACGGTTTCGCCCGCCATCGGCGCGGAAGTGAGCGGTATTGACCTGCGCGAAACGCTGGACGACGCAACCGTCGCCGCGCTGCGCGCCGCGCTCGTGCAGCACAAGGTGCTGTTCTTGCGCGACCAGGACATCACGCCCGCGCAGCACGTAGCGCTCGCACGCCGATTTGGCCAGCTCGAAGTGCATCCCGTGTTCCCGCATCACGCCGAACATCCCGAACTTGTCCTGCTGGGCGGCACGCAGGCCTCGAAGGCGCGCGAGAACATCTATCACTCGGATGTCTCCTGGCGCGAAACTCCTTCGATGGCGTCGATGCTGCGTTGCGTGGAATGCCCCCGCAGCGGCGGCGACACGATCTGGGTGAACATGGCGAAGGCCTATGCTGATCTGCCTCAAGCCGTGAGGGAGCAACTCGCCGACCTCGAAGCCGTTCATGACATCATGCCGTCATTCGGCTCGCGCATGTCGGCCGAAGAGCGCGCCGCAAATCGCGTGAAATTTCCCGCCGTTACGCACCCCGTGGTCCGCACGCATCCCGAAAGCGGCGAAAAAATCCTGTACGTGAACGAGGGCTTCACGACCCATCTTGCGAATTATCTGAGCAAAGGCACGTTTCGCGTGGGCTTCGACTACCGCTACGGCGAACTCGAACTGCTCCAGTATCTGTTTCGCCAGGCCGCCGTGCCAGAGTACCAGGTTCGGCTGCGCTGGGCGCCCAACACCATCGCGTTCTGGGACAACCGCTCGACCCAGCACTACGCCATTCAGGACTATTTCCCGGCCGTGCGGCGCATGATGCGTGCAACGATCATCGGCGACAAGCCGTTTTGACGCCTCGCGCATTCCAATGCGCATCCCAATCGACAGGAACCGTTAGCTGTGCACACGATCGACCAGTACTACATTGGCGGCCAGTGGGTCGCGCCCGCGCCAGGCGCGAATATTCATGAGATGGTTTGCCCTGTCACGGAGGCGGTGACGGGAACCGTGCTCCTCGGCACGCACGCCGATGTCGAGCGCGCCGTTGCCGCGGCCCGCGCCGCGTGGCCCGCGTGGTCGGTCACGCGTGTTGCGAGCCGCGTGGCGCTGCTCACGCGCATCATCGAGCGCTATACCGCGCGCTATGACGAACTCGCGCGTGCGGTGAGCAATGAAATTGGCGCGCCGATCAAGTTGAGCCACGAACTGCAGGCGCGCGTGGGCCTCGCACAACTGCAGAGCGTGCGCGCCGCACTGGAATCGTTCGAATTCAGCGAGCGGCGCGGCACGACCGAGATCGTGCGCGAAGCCGTGGGCGTTGTCGCGCTCATCACGCCGTGGAACTGGCCGCTCAACCAGATTGCGGCGAAGGTCGCGCCGGCGCTCGCGGCCGGCTGTACGGTCGTGCTCAAGCCTTCGGAGATTGCGCCGCTCGACGCGCGTCTCTTCGCGGAGATACTCGACGAGGCTGGCGTGCCGCCAGGCGTATTCAACCTGGTCTTCGGCGACGGCGCGACGGTGGGCGCCGCACTGTCCAGCCATCCCGACATCGACATGGTGTCGATTACGGGCTCGACGCGAGCGGGGGCGCAGGTCGCCTCGAGCGCGGCGGCCACGGTCAAGCGCGTGGCGCAGGAGCTGGGCGGCAAGTCGCCCAGCCTCGTTTTCGAAGACGCCGATCTGCCAACGGCGGTGAAAGCGAGCGTGCTGGCCTGCATGCTGAATTCGGGACAAACCTGTATCGCGCCTACGCGCCTGCTCGTACAGCGCAGCCAGTACGATGCGGCCATCGAGGTTGCGTGTGCAACGGTCAACGCGCTGAAGGTCGGCGAACCGGCCGCGGCGGACACGATCCTCGGCCCGATTTCCAATCGTGCGCAGTACGAAAAAGTCCAGCGGATGATTGCGATCGGCATTGAAGAGGGAGCGCGTCTCGTGGCCGGCGGCCAGGGTAGGCCCGCGCACCTGGCGCGCGGTTTCTTCGCGCGGCCAACCGTGTTCGCCGACGTGCGCAACGACATGACGATCGCGCGTGAAGAAATCTTCGGACCGGTGCTCGCAATTCTTCCGTTCGATACGGAAGAAGAGGCCATCGCCATCGCGAACGACACGCCGTATGGCCTCGCCGCCTACTTGTGGTCCGGCGACGCAGCGCGCATTCGGCGCGTGGCGGCGCAACTGCGCGCGGGCAGCGTGCAGATCAACGGCGCGAAGATGGATCTTGCCGCGCCGTTCGGCGGCATGAAGGCGTCCGGCAATGGCCGGGAGCACGGCGCGTATGGCCTCGCGGAGTTCCTCGAATACAAGCAGATTACGGGTTGCGCGGCATGAATCGAACCGAACAGGAATTCGACTACGTCGTGATCGGTGCGGGGTCGGCGGGTTGCGCGATTGCCGCGCGTCTTGGCGAAACCGCGAGCGCGAGCGTCGCGCTCATCGAAGCCGGTCCGAGCGATCACCACTACACGGTGTGGGCGCCGCTCGGTATTGCGGCGACGGTGCCGCGCGAGGGGCCCCGCAACTATGCGTTCCATACCGAGCCGCAAGCCGGCCTGGTCGGCCGCCGTTCGTATCAGCCGCGAGGGCGGGGTCTCGGCGGCAGTTCGTCGATCAACGGCATGGTCTACATTCGCGGTCATCGCGTGGACTTCGACGCGTGGGCGGACGCGGGCTGCACGGGCTGGAGCTATGAAGACGTGCTTCCGTATTTTCGCCGCAGCGAGTCGAACGAGCGTTACGCTGGCCGCGACGACGATCCCTTTCACGGTTCGCGTGGCCCGTTGCACGTGAGCGAATTGCGCTCGCCCAATCCATTCTCGCGGCATTTCATCGCGGCGGCATTGCAGGCGGGCTTGAAGCCGAACCCCGACTTCAATGGCGTTGACCAGGAGGGCGTTGGCCTCTATCAGGTCACGCAGCGTAACGGCGAACGCTGGAACACGGCGCGTGCATGGCTGCACGGCGGCCATCGCGACGACACGGCGCACAACGGCGGCCGCGAATGGCTCACGGTGCTGACCGGAGCACGCGCGCAGCGCATCGTGTTCGAAAGAACGCGCGCCGTGGCAGTCGAGATATGGCGTGACGGCGTTGCGCAAACCGTGCGAGCGCGCCGCGAGATCGTGGTGAGCGCGGGAACGTTTCATTCCCCGCAACTGCTCATGGCCTCGGGCGTCGGGCCAGCGGCGCATCTGCGCGAATTTGGCATCGAGGTCGTCTATGACGCGCCGCAGGTCGGCCAGAATCTGCAGGACCATCTGGACATCATCGTGAACAAGCAGGTCGCGTCGACCGAGTTGTTCGGGCGCTCCGTGCCGGGCCTGATGCGGCTCGCCCGCGAAATTCACCGCTACCGGCGCGAGCGCACCGGCATGGTTACGTCGAACCTCGCCGAGGCGGGCGCATTCGTGCGAAGTGCGCCGGGTCTCGCCGCACCCGACCTGCAACTGCATTTCGTGCCCGCGATGCTTGGCAACCGCGGCGAAGGCAAGCCGCCGCGCGGGCACGGCTATTCGTGCCACGCATGCGTGCTGCGGCCACACAGCCGCGGCGACGTGACGTTGCGCTCGCCTCACATGCACGATGCACCGTCGATCGATCCGCGTTTTCTCGCCGACGAACGCGACATGGCAGGCATGGTCGCGGGCGTGAAGCTGGTGCGCCGGATCTTCGCGCAGGACGCGCTCGCGCGCCATGGCGGCCGCGAATTGTTCACGGGTGACATCGCGCGGGAGGCGGAGGGAGACGAGGCGATTCGCGCGTTCGTGCGCCGCAACGCCGACACGGTGTATCACCCCGTGGGCACCTGTCGCATGGGCGCCGATGCGCAATCGGTCGTCGATCCGCAGTTGCGCGTGCGAGGGGTGACGGGATTGCGCGTCGTGGACGCGTCGGTCATGCCTACGCTCGTGGGCGGAAACACCAATGCGGCAGCGATCATGATCGCGGAAAAGGCGGCGGACCTGATGCGCGCCGACATCTAGGCGGCGCCAGTCATTACGCTTTCTGCTGATTTTTAGTTGATTTGGATAACGAATCAACTCAGTGCCGCGTTAGAACCCCGAGGTCAAGACTCATGCTTCAGATCGAACAATCCGTGGCCGCGCCGCATGCTGTGCGTGCACGCAACGGCTGGACCACCGTGGCCGTGCTGTTTCTGTTCATGGCGCTCAATTTCGCGGATAAAGCCGTAGTCGGGCTGGTTGCGGTTCCGATGATGCGGGACATGGGATTGAGCCCATCGCAGCTTGGCATCGTCGGCAGCGCGTTTTTCGTGTTGTTCGCCGTGTCGGCCGTCGGCGTGGGATGGATCGCGGACCGCCTCGATCCCACGTGGCTGCTCGCCGGGCTTGCGCTCGTGTGGGTGGCCGCGCAGTTGCCGATGATCTGGCCAGCCAGCTTCGCGACGCTCGTGATGTGCCGCATCGTGCTGGGTGCGGGCGAGGGCCCAGCGTTGCCGCTCGCGATGCACGTGACCTATGAGGCCTTCGACGACCGGCGGCGCAGCCTGCCCACGCTGATCGTGCAACTCGGCGCGACGGCGGGGCTCGTGCTAGCCGGCCCCGCGCTGACGTTCGTCGAGCAGCGCTGGCACTGGCGTGCCACGTTCCTCGCGCTCGGCGTAGCGGGCGTGGCGTGGGTCGCGCTATGGCTCGCGGTGCGGTTCGCGGGGGCGCCGGGCGTGCGCGTTCGGGCAGGGGCGGCCCCGCGCGCCGTCACGCCCGGCTGGCGTGTGCTGCGCTCGCATTTCGGCAGCGCCACGGTGCTGACCGTCTTGCTCCAGTCGTTCGCGGGCTATGCGGTCGTCGCCTGCGGCATCACGTGGATGCCCGTGTATTTCCGCCTCGGGTTGGGCTTGCCCCCCGCACGCGCAGGCTGGTTGTTCGGTCTCCAGGTGCTTTTGCAAGTGCCGGTCGGGTTCGCACTGGCCACGCTCTCGCACGCGCTGCTCAAGCGCAACGTCTCGACGCGCATTGCGCGAGGCATGCTCGTGAGCGGGTGCTGCACGCTCGGCGGCATCTTGCTGTGCGCCTCGTTTGCACCGTGGGCGCCGCTCGTGAAGGTGGCGCTGGTGGGCGTGGCATGCGCATTCGCCACTCAGGCGTTCACATTCGGACCGCAACTCGTGGCCGAAGTCGTGCCGGGCGCGAACCGCGCGGCCATGCTCTCGAGCGTTCATGCGCTCGCCACGACGGCCGGCTTGTTCGCCCCGGCGCTCATGGGACGTCTCGTCGAATCGACGGCGGGCTCACACGGTTACGAAGCGGGTTTCGGCGCGATGGGCGCACTTCTCGCCGTAGCCGGCGTGGCCGGCTTTTTGTGGCTGCAGCCCGCAAAGGAGGGCCGTGGGGCGCGCTGACGTTCGCGTACCCGATTCAAGCGAATTTTTTTGCCGGGTTCTTTAGTAATTCGCTGTGCGATCCATTCCGCCAACGAGCGGATACCGACAACAGAAGAGGAGACATGCATGCGTTTGAAGCTGATTAGCCAGGGAGTGATGGGCGCGACGTTCGCAATGGCCACGGGCGCCGCCTGCGCCCAGACGAGCGTGACGCTGTACGGCGTGGCCGACACGTTCTTCCAGTACCTGAACAACGGAGGCGCCGCGGCCGTTTCCCAGCGCAGCGGCGGCTCGACGGGCTCGATGTTCGGCCTGAAGGGTTCCGAAGACCTGGGCAACGGGCTCAAGGCGAACTTCGTGCTCGAAAACGGCTACAACATCAACAACGGCGCGGGATTTGCGGACACGACCGCCTTGTTCTATCGCCAGGCGTGGGTAGGCGTGGCGCACGGCGACTACGGCGCGCTCACGTTCGGCAGGCAGTACCAGCCGAGCTTCCGGGCCGTCTACCCAAGCGATCCGTTTCGCGCCAACGAGGTGCTTTCGCCGCTTTCGGCTGCCGTGCTCGCGACCGATCGGAACACGCTTTCCGCGCAGTACGCCGCGGGCCGCACGAGCAATTCGATCCTGTATGTCTCGCCGAAAATGGCCGGGTTCCAGCTCAACGCCATGTATGGCTTCGCGGCGACCGTGACGCAACCGGTGCCGGCGACCACGGGCAATATTCTCGACGTCTCGGCAACCTATACTGGCTATGGCCTCTTCGTCGGCCTGGCCTACATGAATGAGCATTCGGGCACGGTAACCGTGCCGGGCCTGCCGTCCGCCCTCACGCTCGTGGGCACGGAGCACTACACGGCGGCGCTCGCCTACCGTATCGGCATTGTCAACCTGCAGGCGAATTATTCGTACGCGAGCCCGAGAACACCGCCCGCGCATTCGCTCGCGGCCGTGCTCGGCACCGCGCATGCGTATAACGTGGCGGAGGTTGGCGCGACGATTCAGGCCACGTCGTTCGATGCCATCCAGATCGCGGGTATTCAGCGCAACATTCACGGCCTCAACGACGAAACGCTGGGCGTAGAGCTTGGCTACGATCACCAGATATCGAAGCGCACGAGCCTTTACGCGCGCGCCGGTTATCTGAAGAACCACGGCCAGGCGACGATGAGCTGGCCCGGCATTTCCGTCACGGCGCCGCAATCTTCCCAAACCCTTGCGGTGATCGGCATCTCGCATCTTTTCTGAAGCGAATTACTATGTAGTGCAAATAGATGGCGAGGCGGCGCGGCATGGCGGCCTCGCCGCTTTCGATATGCCTTCATTTCGCCATATGCAACAAGAGGGTAGCGGCGCCGCGAAATGCCCTCAAAACAGGTATGCTGCAGGCATCCCGTGTGTCCCGCGCGGGGCACGAACGTGGAGTCCCCGATGTCTGCCAATCCTGCCAGTGTGTCCTCCGGACTGCGCGAAGTCTGGTTGATCCGTCATGGTGAAACGGAATGGAGCCTCTCTGGGCAGCACACCGGACGCACCGATATCGCGCTGACCGGGCACGGACGCGAGCAGGCGCGCTCGCTGGCGCCGTCGCTCGCCGCGCAGCGCTTCGACGCGGTGCTTTGCAGCCCGATGGCGCGGGCCATCGAGACGTGCCAGTTCGCGGGCCTCGGCGACGAGATGACGATTTCGGCCGACTTGCACGAGTGGGACTACGGGATTTACGAAGGCCTCAAGACAGCGGATATCCGCAAGACCGAACCCGACTGGAGCGTGTGGCATTCGCCCATCGCGCAGGGCGAGGATCTGGCGCGTGTCCAGGCGCGCGCCGCGGCGGTGATCGAGGGCCTGCTGGCCATGCGGGGCCGCGTGGCGCTCTTTTCGCACGCGCATTTCCTGCGCGCATTGGGGGGCTGCTGGATTTCCGGTTCGGCGGCGCTAGGCGAGCATCTGTACCTCGACACGGCTTCGGTGAGCGTTCTCGGCTTCGACCACGATAGCCGCGCCATACGCCGCTGGAATGCGCTCGGCGAGCGCAGGGCATTGATGTGAAGAAGCCCCGATGCGCTCGCTCAGCGCAATGAGCACGACAGCCAATGCGCGATACGCACGCCGTCCAGGCGCGAACCCTCGGGTGTGGCGCTCCCTAGCAGGGTGACGATCACGGGCCGCCGGCCGTGCACCATCACGCGCAACACCATATTGTGGCCGGACTCGTTGATGAAGCCGGTTTTCTGCACGCTCGCGCGCACCTGCCCGTAGCGCACCAGCCGATTGCTGTTCACATACTGCAACTGGCCCTGGCCAGTGGTCACGCGTTCCTGATGATCGACTGAATAGCGGCGAATGAGCGGGTAGCCATCGGCTGCGCGCACCAGGCCCGCCAGTTCGCGCGCGGTTGAGACGTTCTGCGGCGAGAGCCCTGTCGCGTTGACGAAATGCGTGTGCGTCATGCCAAGACGCTGCGCCTTCGCGTTCATTGCCGCGATGAACGCAGGCCGCCCGCCCGGATAGTCGCGGCTGAGCGCCGAAGCCGCACGATTTTCCGAGGACATCAGCGCAACGTGCAGCATGTTAGCGCGCGTGAGCGACGCTCCCACGCCGAGGCGCGAATGCGTGAATTTGAGCGTGTCGAGATCGGCGGTTGTGACCGATAGCCGCTGTTGCAGGGGCGCATGCGCACTATCGAGCCAGACGATGGCCGTCATGAGCTTCGACACCGACGCAATGGGCGCCACCGTGTCGGCATGGCGAGCATAAAGCGGCGTGTGGGTGTTTTCGTCGACCACATAGATCGCATGCGAAAAGAGCTGCTTGCGCGACGCCGGCGTGAAGCCGCAGCGGGCGAGCAGGCGAGGGGCGTGCGCGTTTTTGCCGCTCACGTGCGCTGCGTGTTGCGGCGCCGGCGGCGGCCCATGTCTGGGCTTCGCGCGCTTGGTACGGCGCTTCGGCCCGGAGAGTTTGGTGGAGGGCGCATCAGCGGGCGTCGAACGATGCGCCGGCTTCGTTTTGTGCGCGACTCTCTCTTTCTTTTTGGGCGTTGCGTGGACGGTTCTTTCGGCCGCGGTGTGGTGAGCGGCTGCGTGGGCGCAGGCCGGAGCCGCGCCAGCCGCGAGGCCCGCGACGATCAGGGCGAGCAGGCTGGGTAACAATCGAAGTCGGGAAGCAAAGGGCATCGACAGATGGGCTTGAACGTTGGGTCTGCGCGGCGCGCGTCGAGATTCTGGCGGCATTGTTCGAGCCGCATCGGCTGATGAAGTTCCATTTCGGTTCCATAATCGTCATTCAATGCGACCATCGTCGTATTGAATGGGTGGCGAGCGGGCCCGTATACTCCGTGATGCCATGGGAGAACAGAGATGCTCAATCAACTCTCCGACACCTTCCTGCTCGTCTTCGCCGGACTCTTTCCTGTCCTCAATCCGCCCGCGGCAGGGTTCATCGTGCTGAGCATGCTGCCGCATGCGACGGCCAGCGAACGCGCCTTTCTCGCGCGGATCATCGCCATCAACAGCCTGTTCATTCTGCTCGGTTCGCTGATCATGGGCGCCTATGTGCTTTCGTTCTTTGGCATATCGATACCCGTTTTGCGGGTTGCGGGCGGGTTGGTCATCGCGTTCGCCGGCTGGAACCTGCTGCACAAATCGTCCGATGGTGCGGAGGCGGCACAATCGCAGGCGCCGCCGGATTCGGCGCGCAAAGCGACGCTGCGCGCCACGGCGTTTTATCCGCTCACGCTGCCGGTCACCGTTGGGCCGGGGTCGATTGCGGTCGCGATTGCGCTTGGCACAGGCCGGCCGCGCGGTCACGTGCAACTCGCCAATGTCGTCGGTGTGTTGCTTGCCTTGATCGTTCTTTGCGGCTGCATTTATCTGTGTGTGCGTTTCGCGGGGCATGTCGGCAAGCGGCTCGGACCGGTCGGGACTGAAGTGTTCATGCGCCTGCTCGCATTTGTGCTGCTGTGCATCGGCCTGCAGATTTTGTGGCTCGGGCTCGAAGATCTGCTCGAGTCGGTGCCGCTTTTGGTGAGCACCAAATAGCGCAGCGCGTTGGCGCGCGCGATTGCGCGCCGCCGCAGCCATCGCCATGTTGCGCCGCATGACAGGGAAAACCACGAGGCCATAACATCAGACGTCTGATGTAGATTGGAGCCCCATGTACCCAACCCACGCAATCTTGCGGCAACTATGCGCCTGAGCGTCGACCAGTCGATGTGCGAGCGGATCCAGGATTCGCTGCTGGAAATGATCCGCGAGCGCTCGCTCAAGCCGGGCGATCAAATCCCCCCGGAGCCCGAACTCTGTGAACTGTTGGGCGTGGGCCGCTCCAGCCTGCGGGAGGCGGTCGCGCAGATGATTTCCCACGGTCTTCTCACGCGCGTGCATGGCAAGGGGACCTTCGTCCGACAAATTACGCTCAAGCTGCAAGGCGGTCTGGATGATCTGATGTCTGTGACGGACATGATACGAAGTGTCGGTGCGGTGCCTTCCACGAGTCGTTTGCAGGTGAGGACGATCGCGGCGTCCGGCAGCCTCGCGCAAAAGCTGGGCCTCGCCGAAGGCGACCCCTGCGTGCGGTTCGAACGCGTGCGACGTGCCGACGATGCGATCGCCGCTTACTGCATCGACATCGTGCCAAAGGCGTTGCTCGAAGGGCAGGAACTGGGCGAGTCGCTGTTCGGTACGCTGGAGCGCGCGGGCATTCGGCTCTCCCACACCCATAGTTCGATCCAGCCGACCATTCTCACCCCGCGGGATTTGCCGGAATTGCAGGAGAATATCGGCATGTTTTTGCTGATCGACGAAGTCGATTTCGACGAGACCGGCCGCGCGGTCTGCTACAGCAACGACTATTACAACGCCAGCATTTTCAAGTTCGATCTCGTGCGCAAACGACGTTAGGCGGGCCATCGGCCCATTTCCGGACAGGAAAACGTATGCACTTCGAAGCTTTCAGCTCTGCCGAATTGACCGCCTATCTGCGGGGTATTCCGGCCGTTTGCGCAAGGCTTGGCGACGACAGCGAATTGCAGGTCGTCGAAGTGGGCGATGGCAATCTGAACTACGTCTACTTCGTGAGCAGCACGCGCGACCCGCGCTTGAGCGTCGTGGTGAAGCAGGCGCCGCCGTACCTGCGGCTGGTTGGCGAAGCGTGGCCCTTGCCGTGCGAGCGCATGGAGCGCGAAGTGGCGGCGTTGCGCCGCTTCGGCGCGCTGTGCCCGGAGCACGTGCCGAGCGTTTTTCACGCGGATAGCGAGAAGTTCCTGATGGTGATGCAGCGGCTCGATTCGCATCGCGTGCTGCGCGGGGGGCTGATAGACGGCATCGTGTATCCGCGGCTCGCCGATCACATTTCCACGTTTCTCGCCCGCACGCTCTTTCATGGCTCCGATCTCTATCTTGCGCCGGATGCGAAGAAAGCGGCCGTCGGCGGCGACATCAACACGGAATTGTGCAGGATTACCGAGGAACTGGTCTTCACGTTTCCTTTCGAAGATCATCCTTCGAATGTCTATAGCCCCGCGCTGCCTGCGGCGGCCATCGAACGGCTGCGCACGCACGAGCCGCTAAGGCTCGCGGCAGGCGAGATGAAGTGGGCCTTCATGAACCACGCGGAAACGCTCGTGCACGGCGACCTGCATACGGGCTCGATCATGGCGAACGAGCACGAGACGTATGTGATCGACCCCGAGTTCGCATTCTATGGGCCGATGGGCTTCGACACGGGCGCGTTCATCGCGAACCTGCTGCTCGCGTATTACGCGCGCGATTGGCACGACCGCGAGGCGGGACGCGACCCGGCAGCCTACCAGGGCTGGCTGCTCGATCAGGTCGAGGCCATGTGGAACGCCTTCGCGCAAAAGTTTGGGCAGATCTGGCGGCTGTACGAGCGTGAGAGCGGCCACGCATATATTGGTGGCCCGGCGGGCACGCGTGCGGCTGACGCCTTCCGCGACGATTTCATCGGACGGCTCTTCGCCGATACGCTCGGCTTTGCGGGCTGCAAGATGATCCGCCGCATCGTCGGCATGGCGAAGGTGGCGGAAATTACCAGTATCAAGGACGACGCGGTGCGCGCGCGAGTGGAAGTGCGCTGCCTGAAGCTCGCCGAAGCGCTGCTGGTAAGGCGGCGCGAGCTGGTTTCGATCGAGGCGGTCACCGCGCTGGCCGCTCAGGTGCTCACAGAATCGGTGTAAGTGAATAGAGGCTGCCGCATGAGCGGCAGAGCGCGGACAACCGGCATCGACGGAGAATGTATGACGTTGCAGGCGCAACAATCGAGTCTTCCGCCCACCATCGAGTGGCGCGACGGCACCCTTTATCTGCTCGACCAGACGCGTTTGCCGCGCGAATGCGTGGTCGAAGCCGTGGAGAGTGTCGAGGCAGTCTGGCGCGCGATACATGAACTGCGCGTTCGCGGCGCACCTGCGATTGGCGTCGCGGCCGCATATGGCCTGTGTGTGGCGATGCGGCAGGAGCCGGCGGATTCGCGCGATAGGTTCCTTGCGCGTCTCGAAGCGCACGCCGCGTATCTGGACAGCGCGCGGCCCACCGCGGTTAATTTGCGCTGGGCGCTAGAGCGGATGCTCTCACGCGCGCGCGCCGAGTCCAGCGCCACAGGAGCCGAGCTTTACGAAGCGCTCGTTGCCGAAGCGAAGCGCATTCATCAAGAGGATATTGAACTGTGTGCGCGGATCGGCGAAGCCGGGCGTGCCCTCATCGCGCCTGGCAGCGGCGTGCTCACGCACTGCAATGCCGGTGCGCTGGCCACGGCGGGCATCGGCACGGCGACCGCGCCGCTCTATTGCGCGCACCGCGACGGCGTGGCGTTTCGCGTCTATGCAGACGAGACGCGGCCGCTCCTGCAAGGCGCACGGCTCACCGCTTACGAATTGCAGCAGGCGGGGCTCGACGTCACGCTGATCACCGACAGCATGGCGCCGACCCTGATGGCCCAGGGGCTCATCGATCTCGTGATCGTCGGTACGGATCGCGTGGCCGCGAACGGCGATGTCGCGAACAAGATCGGCACGCTCGGCGTGGCGATCGCGGCGAAGCATTTCGGCATTCCCTTTTATGTGGCGTGTCCGTCGTCCACGCTGGATCTGCGCACCGCCTGCGGTGCGGACATCGTGATCGAGGAGCGCGGCGCGGCGGAGGTGACGCATCTCGCGGGGCAGCGCACCGCGCCCGAGGGCATTCAGGTGCGCAACCCCGCGTTCGATGTAACGCCCAACGAACTCGTTACCGGCATCGTGACGGAGCGGGGCATCGTGCGCGCGCCGTTCGAGGCGAGTCTTGCAGCGCTTTTCGCTACCGGAGCGGCAGCGTGATCGGCGCGAGCGAAGGCCGCCCTCCGGGCGAGGCGGCGGAACGTGCGCGCGATGCGCGGGCAGAAACCGAAATGCGTCAGCAGATCGTCGATACCGCGCGCGAAATGGAGCGCCTCGGCATCAATCAGGGCACGTCGGGCAACGTGAGCGCACGCTGGCATGACGGACTCCTCATTACCCCGAGCGGCGTGCCAAGCGCCGCGCTCACGCGAGAGCGCATCGTCTGGATGCCGCTCGACGTGCGCGATGACGATCCGCTCTTTGAAGCGCAACGCCCTTCGTCGGAGTGGCGTTTTCATCGCGACATCCTGCGCGCGCGCGCCGACGTGAACGCCGTCGTCCATACGCATTCGCAGGCTGCGACGGCGCTCGCGATTCACGGTCGCGGTATCCCCGCGCATCACTACATGGTGGCCGCAGCGGGCGGCAATTCGATTCGCTGCGCGCCGTATGCGACCTTCGGCAGTCAGGCGCTCTCCGATCACGCACTCGAAGCGCTACACGCGCGGCTCGCGTGCCTGCTCGCGCATCACGGCGTTATCGCGCTCGGGCGCGATCTCGCGCGGGCGTTGTGGCTGGCGAACGAAGTGGAGGTGCTCGCAAAGCTGTATTTGCTGGCCTGCCAGTTCGGCGAGCCACCGCTGCTTTCCGACGTGCAAATGGAGGAAGTCATCGAGAAGTTCAAGGGCTACGGCCCGCGCAAGTAATACGCGCTCGCTCGCGCGTCCAGGCAGTCGTTGCAATGCGATACACACGCGGTAGACAAGATTACGTAGTCGGTTGGCGGTTCGCAGGTCAGTCAAAAACCAGCAGATCAAAGACAGGAGACGGTGATGGCGTGGAGTTCAGCAGGGTTCGACAGATGGGTGGCGCGCAGCGCGCGCATGGGAGCCGCGGCCGGCGTAACGATGTTCGCCGCTGCGGCAATGCTGGCAGGCTGCTCGAAGAGCGAGTCGCCTTCAACTACCGCGGCTGCGTCCGACGCCGCCGCCGCGAGCGCACCGGCGCAGGCCGCGGCTGCGACACCGGCAGTCACGAAGATCAAGGTTGGTTTCTCGATCGCCACGCTCAATAACGCGTTCTTCGTCGGCCTGAAGAATGGTGTGGAGCGCGGCGCGGATAAGCAGGGCTTCGATCTCGTGCAAACGAACGCGAACGGCGACGCGCAGCAGCAGGTCAACGACACGCTCAATCTGCTGAGCCAGGGCGTGCAGGCGATCGTGCTGAATCCGATCGATTCGAAGGCGATCATCCCGGCGGTCGAGAAAGCCAATTCGATGAACGTGCCGGTCTTCATGCTCGACCGGGGCTCGGACGGCGGCAAGGTGACCTCGTTCGTTGCTTCGGATAACGTAGCGCTTGGCGCGACCGGCGCGAAGTGGATCGCCGACCAGTTGAGCAAGCGTTATGGCTCGCCCAAGGGCAATGTGGTCGATCTGATCGGCCTCATCGGCACCACGGCGGCGACGGATCGCGAGAAGGGCTTCTCCGATGAGATCGCAAAGTATCCCGACATCAAGGTCGTCGCGCGCCAGGAAGGCGGTTTCGACCAGGAGAAGTCGCTCAACGCGATGACGAGCATTCTCCAGAAATATCCGCAGATCGACGCGGTATTCGGCGCAAACGACGACAACACGGTAGGCGCGGAAAAAGCCATCGACAATGCGGGCCGCTACAAGCCGCTCGGCGATCCCGGCCACATCATGGTGATCGGCGCCGACGGCACGGCGCAGGCGCTTTCGGCAATCCGCGCGGGCAAGCAGGACGCGACGATCTCGCAGAACCCGATCGGCATGTCCGCGAAGGCGATGACGTTCATCACCGACTATGAGGCGAAGAAGGACGTGCCCGCGAACTACGCATGGCCGACCTATCTGGTCGACAAGTCAAACATCGATTCGGACGCCGTGAAGCAATACGGTTTGTGGGCCCTCGAAGTCAAGCAGTAACGGGCGGTCTTAAGCGCCGGCCGCGCGCGACGCGTGCGCCGGCGCCCGGGATGAACGGATGAAACGCGAATCAGGTTCGGCAATGGACGTGTCGCAGCAAGGGAACACTCGTTCAGGCTGCAGTACAAGCGCGCCGCCGCTGCTGCGCATGAGCGGCATCGTAAAGAGTTTTCCCGGCGTGAAAGCGCTGCGAGGCGTGAGCCTCGAGTTGCATGCGGGGCACGTGATGGCGATCGTCGGCGAGAATGGCGCGGGCAAGTCTTCGCTCATCAAGACGCTCTCCGGGGCTTACGAGCCGGACGAAGGCACGATCGAGATCGATGGCATACGCCTCGCGCGCGGCACCCAGGCCGCGATCGACGCGGGCGTGGCCGTGATCTATCAGGAGCTTTCGCTCGTCAACGACATGACGGTGGCCGAAAACCTCTTTCTTGGCCGCATGCCGCGGCGCTACGGCCTGGTCGATCATCGCAGCGCGAACGCCATGGCGCGCGATGCGCTTGCCCAGGTCGGCCTGGAAGGTGTGCCGCCCGCCATGCGCCTGGGCGATCTGCCGCTCAACAAACGCCAGCTCGTGGAGGTTGCCAAGGCACTCGCGCGCGACGCACGCATTCTCGTGATGGACGAGCCCACGGCCGCGCTCCAGCATCACGACATCGAGCATCTCTACGCCGTAGTGCGGCGACTGCGTGCGGCGGGCATGGGCATCATCTTCATTTCGCATCATCTCGAAGAGGTGTTCGAACTGGCCGATTCGGCCGTGGTGATGCGCGACGGCGCAACGGTCGGCGCGCGGCCTATGCCTGAATGGAACGAACCGGCGCTCGTGCAGGCGATGGTCGCGCGCAATCTCGACTCGTTTTATCCGTGGGAGGCGCGGCCCTATGGCGACGTCGTGCTGGAAGCGCACAACGTGGCGAGCGCGCCCGTGCTGCGCGACGCGAGCTTCAGCGTTCGCGCGGGCGAGATCGTGGGTATTGGCGGCGTTGCGGGCGCGGGGCGCACCGAGCTTCTGAAGACACTATGCGGCGCGCTACCACTCACCGGTGGCGAGCTGCGACTGCGCGGGCGCAGGCTCGCGCTGCGCTCGCCCGCGCAAGGCATGCGCGCGGGGATTGTCTACACCGCCGAGGACCGCAAGCTCGAAGGGCTCGTGCTCGACGCGAACATCGAGGAGAACGTCGCGCTTTCGAGCCTGCGGGCGCTGGTGCGCGGCGGCTTCGTGAGCGCGGCGAGAAAGCGCCGCCTCGCGCGCGAGGCGGTCGAGCGCTTCGCGGTGCGCGCGCCCTCGGTCACATCGCTCACTGGCAATCTTTCGGGCGGCAATCAGCAGAAGGTGATTCTCGGGCGCGCGAGCGCGACGTCGCCGGCTGTGATCCTGCTCGACGAGCCCACGCGTGGCATCGATGTCGGCGCGAAGACCGAGATCTATGCGCATATCGTCGCGATGGCGCGCGCGGGCGCGGCCGTCGTGCTCGTGAGTTCCGAACTGCCCGAGCTGCTCGGCATGTCGGACCGCGTGCTGGTGATGTATCGCGGCAGCATCGTCGGCGAAGTCGCGCGTGAGCACGCCAGCTCGGAGACGATCATTCAATGGGCTACCACCGGAGTTGCAGTATGACGTCCACCACGGTTCGACCGCGTGAAGAAGCAGAAACCCTGCAACAGCGCGTGCTGCGCCAGATGCGCAGCGGCCTTGGGCCGCTCATTGCGGCGCTCGTGCTCATCTGTATCGCGCTCTCGCTGGCGTCGCCGGAATTTCTCACCACGAGCACGCTCACCAACATCATGGTGCAGGTGTCCGTGGTCGGCATCGCGGCAGTGGGCGGCACGTTCGTGATCATCACGTCGGGCATCGACCTTTCCGTGGGCTCGCTCGTCGCGCTGAGCGGCATGGTGGCCGCGACCGTCATGGCCGGCGCGAGCCCGGACGCGGTCGGGCTCGGCGTGGCGGGGCTCATCATTGCGCTCGTCGCCGGTGCGGCGGTGGGCGCGCTCAACGGCTTCGGGATTGCGTGGCTGCGGCTCGTGCCGTTCATCGTCACGCTCGCGATGATGGCAATGGGGCGCGGCCTCACGCTCGCGATTTCGGACGGGCGCACGAAATTCGACTTTCCCACCGTGTTTACCGCGTTCGGCGCGAAGACGTTTGCGGGCCTGCCCGCGCCGATGCTCGTGATGCTGGCCGTATTCGTCATTGGCCACGTCTTGCTGCGCAAGACCGAATTCGGGCACCAGGTGTTCGCCGTGGGCGGCAACAAGGAAGCGGCGCGGCTCGCGGGCATTCCGGTGAGCCGCGTGATCTTTCTCACCTACATGTTCGCGGGCGTGACCGCTGCCATTGCGGGCATCGTCCTCGCGGGGCGGCTCAATTCGGCGTTGCCATCCGCGGCCAACGGGCTGGAGCTGCAGGTGATCGCAGGCGTCGTGATTGGGGGCACCTCGCTCGCGGGCGGGCGCGGCTCTATCGTCGGCACATTCATTGGCGTCGTGCTGATCGGCGTGATCAATGTCGGGCTCTCGCTGCTTGGCGTCAATCCGTTCTGGACGCAGTTTATCCAGGGCGGCGTGATTCTCGCGGCCGTTTTGCTCGACGCGCTGAGCCAACGGCGCAAGCTTTGAACGGAGAAGTCAACGTGAGCGGTGGTGCGAAGGCCACCCATACTGGAGACGCGACACGTGAAAAAGATCATTAATCATCCTGATCATTTTGTCGACGAGATGATCGACGCATTGCTGCTCGCCCATCCGGGCTGGCTCAAGCCGGTCACTGCCGACCGCCGCGCGCTGGTGCGCGCCGACGCGCCGAACGCGGGCAAGGTCGGCATCGTGACAGGCGGCGGCTCCGGGCACCTGCCGGGCTTTCTCGGCTACGTGGGCAAGGGGCTCGCGAGCGGCGTGGCGGTGGGCAACGTGTTTTCGTCGCCATCGTCGGAGCAGATCTACGAGGCCACCAAGGCGGTGCACGGCGGCGCGGGCGTGCTCTACCTGTACGGCAACTACGGCGGCGACGTCTTCAACTTTGATCTCGCCGCGGACCTGGCCGACGCGGACGGCATCGACACCCGCACCGTGCTCGTTGCCGACGATGTCGCTTCCGCGCCGCCCGAGCGGGCCTCGGATCGCCGCGGCGTGGCGGGCATGGTGTTCGGTTTCAAGTGCGCGGGCGCGGCGGCCGAACGCGGCGACACGCTCGACGAAGTCGCGCGCATTGCCGCGAAGGCAAACGGCGCGACGCGCACGATGGGCGTGGGCCTTTCGCCGACGATCCTGCCGGCGGCAGGCAAGCCCACCTTCACGCTGCCCGATGGCGAGATGGAGATCGGCATCGGCATTCATGGCGAGCCGGGCACGCACCGCGGCAAACTGGAGGGCGCGGATGCCATAGCCGAACGGCTTGCGGGCGCGATCCTGGGCGATTTGCAGGCCAACGCGGGGTCGAGCGTGGCGCTGCTCGTCAACGGACTCGGCGCGACACCGCTCGAAGAACTGTATCTGCTGTACCGGCGCGCCGCGCAGGCCGTTGCCGCCGCCGGACTGCGCGTGGCGCGCGCTTATGTGGGCGAGTACGTAACGAGCCTCGAAATGGCGGGTGCCTCGATCTCCGTGATGCAACTCGACGAGGAACTCGACGCGCTGCTCGACGCGCCGGCGCGCTCGCCGTTCTGGCGCGAAGGATGGCGCGTGGACGAGGGAGGTGCGCGATGAGTCTTTCGGTCGGCGAAATAAGGACGCGGCTCATTGGGGCGTTGAACGCGATGCCCGCCAGCGCGGAGGAACTGCGCGAACTCGACGCCGCGCTCGGCGACGGCGACCTGGGCGTCACCGTGAAGGCAGGCTCGCTCGCGGCAGCCGATGCCGTTGCGAAGCTGCCGCCCGACGCCGCGCTGGGCGACGTGCTGATCGCCGCGGGCAAGGCGTTTTCGACGGCGAACCCTTCGACGTTCGGCGCGCTCGTGGGCGGCGGGCTGCTCGCGGCCGCGAAGACCGTGGCGGGCAGCCACGTTGCGGGCCGGGCCGAAGCGCTCGCCATGGGTCGCGCGGTGGCCGCGCGCATTGCCGAGCGGGGCAAATCGCAGCTCGGCGACAAGACGGTGCTCGATGCGCTCGTGCCAAGCCTCGATACGCTTGAAGCGCTCGAATCAGGCCGTGGTGACGAGCGCGCGCTCCTCGACGCGATGATCGACACGGCGGAGCAACAGGTGCGCGCCACGGCCGCGTTGCAGTCGAAGAAAGGGCGCGCGGCGTGGGTGCAGGAACGCAGTATCGGTCACGCTGATCCTGGCGCGACAGCGTGGCTCAGGTTTCTTCAAGCCTGGCGAGGGTGAGCTTTGCCACTCAGCGAAAAAGCATCTCGGCGACGCCAGCCGCCGCCGAAAGCACGACGACAGCGAGCGGTGGCACTTTCCAGCGTGTGAGCAAAAAGAAGCCGATGGTCGCGACCGCAAAGTCGATCCGTGACTGGACGGCGCTCGTCCACACCGGCGAATAGAGCGCCATGGCAAGCAGTCCGACCACGGCTGCATTCACGCCCGCAAGCATGGCCGCCATCGAGGGATGGGTGCGAAGTGCTTGCCAATATGGCAGTGCGGCGAGCACGAGAAGCAGGCCTGGCAAGAAGATGCCTGCCAGGGCCACGAAGGCACCCAGCGCATGACTGGATGGACCGCTCAT
Organism: Paraburkholderia sp. CNPSo 3274; assembly: GCF_024206475.1. Taxonomy (GTDB): domain Bacteria; phylum Pseudomonadota; class Gammaproteobacteria; order Burkholderiales; family Burkholderiaceae; genus Paraburkholderia. The sequence goes on along the minus strand of NZ_JAMBPR010000014.1, from coordinate 76,752 downwards.
GATCCATCCGAGGAAAGCGGCGAACGTGAAGAGCGGGCCGGGCACGGCCTGGGCGGCACCATAGCCCGCAAGAAAGTCGTTCGGTGAGACCCAGCCCGTAGCCACGGTCTCACGCTGCAGCAACGGCAGCACCACATGACCGCCGCCGAACACGAGGGCGCCCGAGCGGTAGAAGGCGTCGAACACGCGGACGGTAGGCGTCGTGTCGAATGCGGCAAGCGCCGGGAGCCCGATAAGCAGGGCGCAGAAGAGGGCAAGCGCGAACAGACCGGCGCTACGCGATACGCGAAACGCCTGCGTATGCTGACGCGTACCGACGATGGTCCCCGAAGTCGTGGACCGGCACAGCACGAGACCGAGCGCCGCGCCGAGCACGATGACGATCAACTGTGCATACGCCGTCGTCATGACAGCGAGAAGCACGACCGCAACGAGTGCAATGCCGGCGCGGCGGTGGTCGGGGCATAGGCGGCGCGCCATGTCCCATACGGCTTGCGCGACGACGGCAACGGCGACGAGTTTCAGTCCGTGAATCAGCCCAGTTCCCACGGGTCCGCCGAGTTCAGGCGCGATCATGGCAAAGGCGATCAGCAGTGCGACGGATGGCAGCGTGAAGCCGCACCAGGCTGCCAGTCCGCCTGGCCAGCCGGCGCGCAGCAGACCGATCGAAAATCCGGTCTGACTACTGGCGGGACCCGGGAGAAACTGGCAGAGGCCGACCAGATCCGCGAAAGTTTCGTCGTCGAGCCAGCGACGCCGCTCGACGAACTCGCGACGGAAGTAGCCGATATGGGCAATGGGACCGCCAAAGGACGTCAGACCCAGCTTCAGAAAAACTCGCAGGACTTCAAGCACGGAGCCCGCACGGGCTGGCTGCGATGTCGACATACCAGTTTCCATTGAAATTCAGTCGTAAGGAATACGAATAGAACTCGATTCTGCCGCGATCATACCCGATCCGCTGGCGCTATCGCAGGCCGGGAAACTTTCACTGGCCGCGCGCGTGACAGGTAGGCATGCACGAGCGTGACGAGTTCCCACCTGAGGACCGGCGACGCGAGCTGACCCTGCCGCGCCGCCTCGTGAACGGCGCCCGCGAGCGCCCCCGCAAGCACCTGGGCGGCGAGCCGAACATGGTCGGGCGTGCCGCCTGCGTTCGCCATGAACAGCGCCTCATAGGCTTTCCGGCATTCGATCTCGAAGCGATCGTGCGCGCTGCGCGACGTGTCGCCACGCGGGCTTTCTTCCATCAGGACCCGATGCGCGGCCGGATGGCGGCTATGCACGGCAATCATGCCGTCCACGAGTGCCGCAATGCGGCGCGTGCGTGGAATCTGCGGATTCGCAGCGGCTTGCAGCACCGCCAGCACGTCGTCGAAATGCCGCCGGCGGACAGCGTCGATCAGCGCGAGCTTGTCGGGGAAGTATTGGTAGAGCGAGCCGATGCTCACGCCCGCCGCCTCCGCCACCGCGTTGGTCGTGAATGCAGACCACCCGCGTTCGCCCAGAATGTGAGCCGCCGCGTCGAGAATGGCGTCGATCGTCGCCCTCGAACGCGCCTGTTTCGGTGCTTTGCGCATGGCGCCGGAGGTTCGGGTTATGCGAGTAGCCATGCATGCGCTCCAGTGTGAACATGAGCAATATGCTCGCATTACGGGCGCGAGTCCAGCGCACGCCAGCGGACATGCGCCGGTGCGGAAGGCCCGGAGATATCGATGAACACGCAGGTGAGAGAAGAAGCTTATCGACGGCGGGACCTGCCGGTGTGCCTCGGCGTGCGCTTCCTTTCGGAAGCGTCGACGCTCGCGTTGTCCGTCGTGATTGGATGGAGCGTCTACAAGGTTTCGCAAACGCCGCTCACGCTCGGCATCGTCGGCATCGTGGAGTTCATCCCGGCCGTGTTGATGACGCTGCCCGCCGGGGAGCTTTGCGATCGCTTGTCGCCGCGCCCGCTCGTTGTGGCAGGCCTCGCGCTTCAATGTTTCTGCGCACTCGCATTCCTTGCGTTGTCCATGCTGCAGACGAAAGGGCTTGGGTTCTTCTACGGCGTGCTGCTGTTGCTCGGCACGGCGCGAGCGATCGCAGAACCGGCCGCGCAGGCGTTGTTGCCGCTGCTCGTGCCACCGGACCGGCTGCCGCGCGCGATCGCATCCAACTCGACAGCGTGGCAGATGGCGATCGTCCTCGGGCCGGTCGTGGGTGGCCTCTGCTATGCGATGGGCTCGACCGTCGCTTATCTGGTCTGTGCGGTTTTCTTCTTCGCGGCGATGGCGGGTGCGATGACGTTCCGGGAGCGGCGGCCGCGCTCCGAGCGGATGTCGCTACACGGACGAATCGCGCGTGTGAAGGAGGGATTCGTGTTCGTGCGGTCTCGACCGGTCGTGCTCGGCGCACTTTCTCTCGATCTGTTTGCCGTGCTGCTCGGCGGTGCGACGGCCTTGTTGCCGGTCTACGCCCAGGACATCCTCAAGGTGGGCCCGCAAGGCCTGGGCGTGCTGCGCAGCGCGCCAGCCGTTGGCGCTTGTCTCGTCGGACTCGCGCTGACCCGTTTCCCGCCTGAGCGCAATGTCGGCCCCAAGCTCATTGCCGCAGTGATCGTGTTCGGCGTGGCCACGCTGGTATTCGCGCTCTCGCGCTCGGCGTGGGTGTCGTGGCTGGCGCTTGCCGTGGTGGGCGCAAGCGACATGGTCAGCGTCAATATCCGCACTTCTCTGATTCAGCTTGCGACGCCCGACGCGATGCGCGGGCGCGTGTCGGCGGTCAACGCCCTGTTCATCGGAGCTTCGAGCGAACTGGGCGCCTTCGAGTCCGGTGTGGCCGCCGCCTTGCTTGGAACGGTTCCGGCCGTGGCGCTTGGCGGAATCGGAACGATCGTCGCCGCGGCGGTATGGATGATCGCGTTTCCCGCCATCAGGAAAGCGGATCGTGTCGACGTCGGGCTGAGTTGATGCGCGTATAACGTCGCCGTGGCCGCCGGTGGTCGTGATCATTGCGCCGGACGGGTCAATGCGCGGACCCGAGATGATGCCGGCGTCGATGGCCTCGTCATTCCTCTGCGTAAATTGGGCCGACAAAACGCGGAATTCTTCTCATTGATGTTCTCGTTCGTGCGGTGCGCGCGCCAAATGTCTATGCTCGTTGTCATTGCCCCGACGCAGCAACGGCGCAGCACCCTGGAGGGAGTCATGCAAGCAGATCCAAAAGTTATCGAATATCTCAATGCGGAACTGAAGAACGAGCTAACGGCGATTAACCAGTATTTTCTGCACGCGCGGCTTTACGGCCACTGGGGTCTCGCAGGACTCGGCAAACATGAATATGACGAGTCGATCGAGGAGATGAAGCATGCCGACAAGCTGATCGAGCGGATTCTAATGCTCGACGGTCTGCCCAATCTGCAGGACCTTAGCAAACTTCTGATCGGCGAGGATGTTCGCGAAGTGCTCGAGTGCGACCTCAAGCTCGAACGCACTGCGCAGGCACAGTGCAAGGAAGCCGTTGCGTATTGCGAATCCGTTCGGGACTTTGTGTCGAGGGAAATTTTCGTCGAGATCCTCGACGACACGGAGGATCACATCGACTGGCTAGAAATCCAGCTCGGGTTGATCGACAAGATCGGCCTTGAAAACTATCAGCAATCGGCGATGGGCTCGGTCAGCTGATACGCAATCCGGCGTGGATCATGCTCACTTTGGCTTGGCAAATGCGTCCGCAATTTGCCGTGCGCGCTTGATTTCGTCGCTGTGCAGATAGATCGAGGTGGTCGAGACAGAGGCGTGCCGCAGGTTGTCGCGCACCGTGGTGAGTTCCGCGCCGCGCCCGAGCGCGTGCGTGGCGTGCGTGTGGCGCATCCAGTGCGGACTCGCGCGGCTCAGCTTTTCCGCAAGCGGCGCATGATCGGCCTCGATGGCTTTGGCCGCCAGCAGGAAGAAGCGCCGAAGCACGCCCCACAAACGCACGCTGCTAATCGCGGCGTCGCTGTCGGCCTCGAGACTGCCGATGACCGGAGTAGCCGGATTCCAGCGCACGGGTACGACTGGCAGGTCGCGTTCGGCCAGATAACGCGCGAGCGCCTCCCACGCGAGCGGCGGCAAGGCGACGCGCGCCAGCTTCTTTCCCTTGCCCGTCACGCGCATCCAGTGATCGCCGCGTGCATCCGTCTCGACGTGGCCGAGCGTGGCCCCAACCAGCTCGCTCGCGCGCAGGCCGGTCGCATAGCCGAAATCCAGCAGGAAGCGCAGCCGCTGTGCCGCGGGCGCCGACCAGCCATACGACCACTCCAGGCCGTCGGCGATCGTGCGCACCAGCGCCCATTCCCCTTCGCTGAATGCGTGCGAGGTGTCGAGCGCCTGCGCCCCGCTCGCGCCGCGCACTTTTACGCCGGAAAACGGATTGGCTAGCACGTAGCGCTGCTCGATGAGCCAGCGGAACAGCGCGCCGAGGATCGACAGAGCATGCGCGACCGAGCGCGCCGAGAGGCTGCCGTTGAACGGCCGCCAGTCCGGCGACGTGCGCGCCCGCACGGGGCCGACCCAGCGGCCGCGCGGGGAGGGATGGCGCAGGAACGCGCGGTAGGCGATGGCGTCTTCGGTCGTGAGCGACGACAGCGCGCGGCCACGCTCGACGATCGCCCAGAGGATCAGGCGTTCGGCTTCCTTCCGGTAGGTCCGCTGCGTGGCGGGCGACTCGTGCAGCGCGAGCCAGGTCTGGATGGCTTCATAGTCGTTTGATGCGTCCAGCGTGCAGGTCGCGCGCGGTGCACGGAACGTGCCTTCGGAGCCGTCGACTTCGTGCGGCAGCTTCAGGGACTCCCACGGTGCGATGTCGCCGCGCTGGCTCGCCACGATGAGCGCGCGCGCCTTTTCCGTGAGTGCTGGCCAGGCCGCAAAGAACGCCTCGATCGCGCGGGCGCTCGCCACGCCGAGTCCCGGCACGGCTTTCCACCACTGGCGGCGGCGCGGGATACGCACGGTCAGGTCGGCGAGTGTGGTAATGCCGTGCGCGTACAGCACCCGCACGGCGCGCGGCGTGAACCACTGTGCGATGTCGTCGGCGATCTGGGGTTCGGGAGGGCGCGCGGTGCGCAGGCTGTCGATTGCCTGCGCGACAGCCTTGGCGTGCCGCTCGCGTTCCTCCACCGGATGGTCGAACAGCGCCACCAGATCGTCGCGATGCGCCGCGCGTGCGAGGGCGACGAGCCTGCGCCGGATGCGCCCGAGTACGCCGCGCGCCGATTTCCCGTCGCCGAGTGCCGAGGGTAGATAACGCTCGACGGCGGGCCGCACGGCGAGGCCCGCATACCACGCGCGCAGCATGGCGAGTTCGTCGGCGTCGGGAAATCCGGGCGCTTCGGCCGAGGCGGGCGGGGGCAACGGTGTGTGACGCGTTTTCATGCATCAGAGTTTATCGTATAAACAGACGCCTAGTGATAAGAAGGATTATCTTTATAGACGCGAGTGACACGGTTTTTCCGCAGAAAACCAGAGACGCTCCTGCAAGTGGTGACCCAGGTGCGCTGGAGTCGCCTGGCGGCCGCCGAGGGCGAATGCCAAAGGGAGGTTCAATCCGCCTGACGGTGGCGCAGCTAAATATCACGATTTTTCGCGCAGCCTATACTCTGGCTGACCATCTTCACATTGCCTTCACGCTGATTTGATGTTGTTAGCGAACATCGATCAAGATCTTTCTCCGAGTCAAGGTTCGACCTCCGTCAATAAAGGAGTTTCTAATGTCTGCAAACACGACGATTGATGTTCCCGACGACCCGGCGGATGGCGCAAGACGCAGATGGATTAAGGCTGGCATTAGCGTGGCTACGCTCGTTGCAGGCACGCAGTTCACCGGGGGCGATATACAGGCGGCGGCGTTGTCCGAATCGCAGCGCAATGCGCTGACGCCAGATCAAATCGTCGAAATGATGAAAGCCGGCAACGAACGGTTTCGCTCCGGCAAGATGAAAAAGCAGGACTTTCTCGCGCAGAAGAGGGCGAGCGCTAGCGGCCAGTACCCTGCAGCAATCGTCCTTAGTTGTATCGACTCTCGCGCGCCAGCCGAGATCATTCTGGATATGGGGATCGGCGACACCTTCAATGCAAGAATCGCGGGAAACATCGCAAACCAGGACATACTCGGGAGTATGGAATTTGCGTGCGCCGTTGCGGGTGCAAAAGTGATTCTGGTGATGGGCCATACAGCATGCGGGGCGATAAAGGGTGCGATCGACAACGTTCAATTGGGAAATTTGACGGGTTTGCTTCAGAAGATCCAGCCGGCGATCACTGCAACGCAATATTCTGGAGAGCGAACCAGCAAAAATGATGAATTTGTCGATGCTGTCGCGCGATCGAATGTTCAGGGCGCGATAGCTGCCATCCGCAGTGGAAGTCAGATTCTGTCCGATCTGGAAAACAAAGGGAACGTGAAGATGGTGGGCTCGATGTATGACATTCGAAACGGCAAGCTAACGTTCCTGTGAGAATTCGAAGCCAATTCGGAAGCGATTCGCGGCTATTGTGAGGTGCGTGTATTTTTTGATTCCCCGATATCAATAACGAAAGAGAACGACAATGTTGCGCACCTCACTAAAGGTAATAAAGATAGGTGCATGGGTTGCAGTCCTGCTGGTGATACTCGCATTCGGTCTGCGAGGCTGGTATTCGCAGCGCAGCCCGGATCTCGCTGTCTGGCACACCTACGTGCCGCGCGAAATGACTGTTGAGGAAATGGATGCGGGGGACTGGAACGCCTACATGGATGCGGAAGCGCGCATCTTCGAGGCGGTTCGCGTCAACGTCGTCGAGCAATTGAAGCCGTCCGAGCGCATCCCGACGAACCGGTACTACGAAGGGGCGCCGATCTATCCGGGACACTTCGCGCAAGACTGGAACCGTTCATACATTCTCGAACCGCAGGGGCCGCCCGTGGGCGCCGTGGTGCTGTTGCATGGCATGACGGATTCGCCGTTCAGTTTGCGTCACATCGCGCGCCACTATCGCGATCGCGGCTTCGTCGCCATCGGCATCCGCTTGCCGGGGCACGGTACGGTGCCAGCCGGATTGGCAAACGTGCACTGGCAGGACTGGGCTGCGGCCACCCGGCTCGCAATACGGGAGGCGCGCCGGCGTGTGGGCCCGGACAAGCCGCTGGAACTGGTGGGTTTCTCCAACGGCGGGGCGCTGGCACTGCAATATGCGCTCGACGCGATCGAGAATCCCGCGTTGACGCGCCCGAGCCGAATCGTGCTGATTTCCCCGATGATAGGCGTGACGCGTTACGCGCGCTTTGCCGGCCTCGCCGGATTGCCTGCGATATTGCCGGTGTTCGCGCGTGCCGCATGGCTTGGTGTCGTACCGGAATTCAATCCGTTCAAATACAACTCGTTCCCGGTGAATGGTGCGCGTCAATCGTACCTGCTGACCACCGCGATTCAGGAGCAAATGGTGAGGCTCGAGCGTGAGAACCGACTCGACACGCTGCCGCCGATCCTGACGTTCCAGTCTGTGACCGACTTCACGGTCAGCACGCCGGCGATTATGTCGTCGCTCTATGACAAGCTTCCCGAGAACGGCAGTGAAGTGGTCTTATTCGACGTGAACCGCAGCGTGCGTTTCAGGACTTTCCTGCGGGTCGCTTCCTATACGGCTATTTCGCGGCTGCTGCGTACCGGTCCGCAGAACTATCGCACGACGGTGATTGGCAACGCCTCGCCGGACTCGGCGCATACCGTCGAGCGCAGCACTTACGCGGGTGAAGTGCAGACGAAAACCAAACCACTGGATATCGATTATCCCCAGGAAATTTTCTCGTTATCGCACGTCGCGATTCCGTTCCCGATCACGGACACGCTGTACGGCATTGCTCCGGACGATTCGGAAAACTTCAATGAGCACCTCGGCACGCTTGCGCCGCGAGGCGAGCGCGGCACCCTGATTCTGACGCTCGATTCGATGTTCCGTATCGCGTCGAATCCGTTCTTTCCTTATTTGCTGCAACGTATCGATGAACGCATGGGCGAAATGCCGCCGCCGGTCGTCAAGTCTCCGCCGCGCGCCCACGAAACCGCTGCTGGGCAGCCTGACGATTTCTCCGATGATCTGAATGCACTCGACCAGGTCGGGGCGGATGAGCCTTAGACCAGCGTACTTCGTGGGCTACCGGATGCGCCAGACCGCGTGACGCAAGCGGATCGCCTCATTCGGGGCCAGCTCTCGCCACCAATGCGGCTCACTACGACCGTAACCATCGCAGGCCAATCGGCACAGCGAGCACCTTCCTGTACAGCGCGATCAACGCGCGAGTCACTGCCATGCCCGCGAGTCGCCAGAACGGGCTGCCAACCACGCAGGCCAGCCAGGCGACGATCGCCGCGCCGATCATGTCGAATGGCCAGTGCACACCGACAAATATGCGAGCCCAGGCAACGGCGACATCGACGATCAAGGCAAGCAAGCCGACTCCCCGCTTCCCGCCGTACAGAAAGGTGAACGAGACTGCGGAAAGCAACGTCACATGATCGCTAGGAAACGAAGAATCGGGAGCATGGGCGAGAAACGTATGGCCCGTTGCGCTAACGAAAGGGCGGGGGTGATACCACGCCAAACCGATCAGCTGGTTGATGCCGAGGGCCAGCAAGCCGGCAAAACAGGCGCGCACGGCCAACGCGCGCCGCTCGTCTGCGCCTGTCAGCCATAGTGCCACCAGCATGGCCGGGACCAACAGGATCGCATAGTCCGCAATCAGTGTGCCCGAAGCGATGAGCCAATGCGGCGTTGCGGGTGTGGCATTCAGTGCGAGAAAAATGGTTCTGTTCAATGTTTCGACTGCATCCATAAGGGCCCTCTGTTTTCACGCCCGTTCTTGCGTCACCGCTGGAAAGCGGTTCCGGTCGGCAGAAGCGATTCTATGCACGGGCCCCTTAACGAAACCTTAACAGGATGCCGGATCGGCATTGACGAGACCACATACTGCGCGATCGCTCCAGCAGACAGACACGACGGAGGTCCGCCGTCTGGCCGCCGTGGACGGCATGACATGGCCAGTTTTGTCAGTATGTCGGCCAGTTTGATCAGTCTGCCGGACGCCTGTTGACGCTAGGATTGCCACGGCGTGCCTTGGGTACTTGCTGAACAGGTCGGGACCAGGGGTGGAAACAGGCTGCGCCAGCGCTTCACAGGCGGCAAACAGATAATTGAGGAATCCATATGAGCAGGGAAGTCGTGGTGGTGGGCGGTGTGCGGACCGCGATCGGCAAATTCGGCGGCAGCCTGAAAGATGTGCCGCCAACCGAACTCGGTGCAATCGTCGTGCGCGAACTGCTCGCGCGAAGCCACGTCGAGGCAAAGGACGTGGGGCATGTGGTGTTCGGCAATGTGATCGCCACCGAGCCGCGGGACTTTTACCTGTCTCGCGTCGCTGCAATCAACGCCGGCATTCCCGAATCGACGCCCGCGTTCAACGTCAACCGCCTGTGCGGTTCGGGCTTGCAGGCGATCGTTTCCGCCGCGCAGACCATTCTGCTCGGCGATGCTGATGTGGCGATCGGCGCTGGCGCGGAGAACATGAGCCGGGCGCCGTATATCACGACCGAGGCGCGCTTCGGCGCACGTATGGGCGACGCGCGCCTCATCGACATGATGCTGGGCGCGCTCAATGATCCTTTTCACACCGTGCCGATGGGCGTGACGGCCGAAAATGTCGCGGGCCGTTACGGCATCACGCGCGAGCGCCAGGACAATCTCGCGCTCGAATCGCATCGCCGCGCGGCGCGAGCGATCGCCGAGGGCCGGTTTGCCAGCCAGATCGTGCCGGTCAAGCGCACGGTGAAAGGGCGCGAGACCGTCTTCGACACAGACGAACATTTGCGCCACGATGCAACGATCGACGACTTCTCGAAGCTCAAGCCCGTATTCGCGAAAGAGAACGGTACGGTCACAGCGGGCAACGCTTCCGGCATCAACGACGCAGGCGCAGCCGTCCTGCTGATGTCGCGCGAAGCGGCCGAAGCGCGCGGCCTCGCGCCGATGGCAAAACTCGTAGCATACGCGCACGCGGGCGTCGATCCCCTCTACATGGGCATTGGCCCGGTGCCGGCTACGCGTCTTGCGTTGCAGCGCGCGGGACTGTCCGTCGCGGACCTCGATGTGATCGAGTCGAACGAGGCTTTTGCCGCACAGGCATGCGCGGTCACGCAGGAACTGGGCCTGGACCCTGAAAAGGTGAATCCGAATGGTTCGGGTATTTCGCTCGGCCATCCCATTGGCGCGACTGGGGCACTGATCGCCGTGAAGGCGCTGCACGAACTCAAGCGCATCGGTGGCCGTTACGCGCTCGTCACGATGTGCATTGGCGGAGGGCAGGGGATCGCCGCCATTTTCAAAAACGTCCAGTGACTTGAGCGCGCCTTCGGGCGCACGATATAAAGCCACGCAGATCGAAACATTGGGAATCGTGGGCGCCGGGACGATGGGTTCCGGCATCGCGCAGGTCGCCGCGCTCGCTGGCCTGCGCGTGATCGTGATAGACGTCACCGAAGCAGCGCTCGACAGCGGTTTCACCGCGCTGAAAGGAAGCCTTGATCGACTCATAGCGAAAGGCAAGCTGGACGCGGCGGCCAGCGATGCCGCGCTCGCGCGCATCGAGACGTCCACGGACTATCAGCGGCTCGGTGCTGCGGGGCTGATTATCGAAGCCGCCACTGAAAGCCTCAAGAGGCGGTCCGCGAACTGACGTTGCGGCTCGGCAAGTCGCCGATCAGCGGCGCGCCCAGGCTTCAAACCCGTTTCGGCCACCGCCTGGATCATCTTCAGACGGTCGAGTTCGCGCATGTTCAGTGTCACCAGTGCACCAGGATACATGGACCAGCTCCTAATAGTCCAAGAATTCCGCCGCACCCCCGAACACGACATTAGGACGTAGCCCCCACACGCAAAACATCGATAATTTGCATTATGTAAAATTATATTCGGACCACGTCTGGCTCACCGTTCGCTAACATAAATACAAATAGCGCAGCTTTCCGCTCACGAATCGATAATTTCCGCTATCCGGTCGAGCGCGATTGCACATCGACCTCAACGGACCGTTCGTCCTGATACATACGGAAAGACCATGAGCACATTGGACCTCAACCAGCCAGTGTCGAACGCGCCAATGTATTCGGAAACGGCGTGGAATGCCCAGGAGATGTCGCTGGTGACGGATGCGGCCAGGCGTGTTCTGCAGCTGCACGAGCCGTTTCCGGCGATCGTCATGGACCGGTACTGGAACGTGCTGATGACCAACCGTGCCGCGCCGGACTTCTTCAACTGCTTCGTCGATATGGCGGAACGCGCGGGGCCGCGCAACATCCTGCACCTGATCTTCGATCCCCGAGGCTTGCGGCCCCATATGGCCAACTGGGAGGCGGTGGCACGCAGCCTTATCCAGTGCGTGCAGCGCGAATCGGTTGGTCACGTCGTCGATCTCCAGACGCAACAGCTCCTCGACGCGCTGCTGTCCTACCCCGGCGTGCGCCCTGAATGGCGATCGCAAGGGATGGCCGGCTCTGCTTCCACGCTGCCGATGGTGCCGATGGGCTTCATCAACAACGGCGCCGTACTCAACTACTTCTCGTTGATCACAACGGTCGGAACACCGCTGACGGTCGCTGCACAGGAACTGCGGATCGAATGCATGTTTCCTGCCGACGACGAAACCGAAGCGCGGCACATCGCCCTGCTCGACGCGGCCTGCGAATGATTTGGCTTGCTAATTACCTGCCATGTAATTGGCGAGCCTCGTATCTCTGACTAATCTGTGCTTGTCGCCTGATCCAACGTAGCGACACCTCCAACTCTCAAGGAAATATCGTGGCTCACTTCCCCATCTATACGCTTGAATCCGCACCCGAACAATCGAAGCCCGCGCTGAACGGACTTGCTCAGGCCTTTGGCATGGTGCCCAATATCGCTGGCGCAATTGCCAGCTCGCCGAAGCTCATCAATGGCCTCGTCGGCCTGTTTCAGCAGGCGCATGGCGGCAACTTCAGCGAAGCGCATGTCCAGGTCCTGCTGCTCACCAATGCGGTGACCAATGGCGCCACCTGGCCGGTCGCATTCCACTCGTACCTCGGGCTCAAGGAAGGCCTGAGCGAGGCCGACGTGCAGGCGATCCGCGAGCGCCGCCTCCCGCAGGACCCCAAGCTTGCGGCGCTGTCGCGCCTGGCACGCACGCTGATCGAAAACCGCGGCCACGTCGACGATCACGACATCGCTGCGTTCACCGAGGCTGGCTTCGATCAGGCACTCGTGCTCGACGTCATCCTCGTAATCGCCGCCTCGACGATCACGAACTACACCGCAAGCGTCACCCAGCCGCCCCTCGAAGAACTCTTCCAGCCCTACGCGTGGAAGGCCTGAAGTGAGTTTGAGCGGCGGGAGCACCACCAAAACCCGCTGCCGCAGAATGCCTCGTTCAAGCCCTTTCCCGCCGGGAAAGGGTCTTTGATATTCCGTACTCCGAATCAAGCACGGGTTGCCAAGGATTTCGCCATGCAACACACGCGCGGTTTCAGTCGCGGTCTCTTTCGCGATCCTGCAGCGGCGACCGTTGAATAACAGGAACCAGTCATGAACGGCGTGAGTCCAGTGAATGCACTTTCGTTGCCCTACAAATCCCTCTTTTCGTGCAATCGCGATGGAGGGCTGGACCGCACCCGGCTGGACGAAAGTGCCAACGATTTCTTCGGAACTGAGGACCTGCTATCGCAGGATTACGAAGATGCGGTGCATATCGGAGTGCTGGCTGCCTGACCAACAACTGTAGTTCACGCTGCGCCACAACCGTTCGACGAAGACGTTGTCGCGTCAACTCTTTGACGTGGCCTCCGGCGCGCCGCATAACTGGGAGCGTACGTTCTCGCCGCTGATGGCGGTCGCCGAGTTGCTCTGTACTCGCGCGCCCGCGCTTCATCGACGATTCCCGATTACCCGTGAGGTAATTGAATCGCGCTCATGCGATCGCTACGATTGATCTACATCCTCGGGAAAGAGGAAAAAGAACGGTGCAGTAGCTAGACAGGACGATTGGTCGATCATGAAAAAGCGAAATCAGATATGCGAAACATTGCAGCGCATCAGCGACAAGGCCGCCTTCGGTATCAAGTGGAAAGGCATTGCGCGGGCTGTCCGGCCGCGGTCTATACATTGGAGATTTCAAGTGGATGAACTTCATAATAAGGCGCCCTTTCATCCCCTGATAGCAGGAGCCGCGATCTATCTCACCGAGGTCATGGCGAGTGTCGACTCGAGTATCGGTGGCGCATTGATCGTGGTGACCGGCGGGCTCGCGTTTCAGATCTATCGTAAGCTCACGCGATGCAATTGCCGCGCCGAGTAACGCGTCGTGCGGAGCATGCGAGTGAAACTACTGCAACAGAGGCGTGGAAATCGAGTTCGGCCCCGCCACTCCTCCCATCTCTCGGGGGTTTTTCCGAGGACACCATGGGCCGCAACAAGCGAAAAATCGCTCCGGCGTTGTTACCTGGGCCGGAAGCTTGGATCGCCAGACGTCTGCTGATTGAGCGACTCCGCTGCCGCGGCAACCGCCACAGCCTGTGATGTTGCTTGATGTGCTGCCTCGTGGCGGCTTCGCACCACGGCTAAGCTGCCGGACGAGTTCCCGCCCAGGCCCGCTGCAGGAGAGATCTGAGGGGCTTTTCCTCTATCGGTCGCGGATTCCAGTAAGGGTTTGACAACGCAACCTCGCAGGCGTAATCAAGATCGGTTTCCTCCAACCCGATATCACGAAGGCCTGGCGGCACTCCGAGTTCCTGGTTAAGGTCATACAGTCCGTCTGGCGCGGAGTCTACGTTCAGCGCCCTGGCAATTCGACCCATCTCCTCGTCCGCGACAGTGCTGTTGTACGCGAGAGCATGAGGCAAAACTATCGCATGTGTCTCAGCATGAGGAAGGTTGAATGTTCCCCCCAAGGTGTGACAAAGCTTGTGATGAAGGGCCATGCCAACGCTCTCCAGCACCATTCCACACAGCCACGCCCCATAGAGACAGTCACCGCGCGCCGCTAGATCCTTGCTGTTCTTCCTCACTGCACGAAGGCCATCTGCGAGCGAACGAATGTCCTCCTCCGCCATCAACGACATGACGGGATTTCCGTCCTGTGAGTACATTCCCTCTGCGGCATGCGCGATCGCGTTCAGGCCGCTGACAATCGAGAGTTGAACGGGGAGCCCAATAGTCAACTGCGGGTCGAACAACACAGCCTTCGGCAACACCCTGACGTCGCGCCCGGTTCTCTTCAGACCGTTCTCGGTGATACCGTATATGGGGTGTCATCTCCGACCCCGCGTAGGTCGTCGGAATCGCGATGATCGGCAATGACGATTCCAGCGCGATCGCCTTACCGAGGCCAATGGTCGAGCCGCCTCCAATAGCGACCGCGCAGTCCGCTTCCACGAACTTCGCGTGTTCACGCGCGCGGCGGGCGTTCTCGATGGGAACGTGCATTTGAGCACCGTCGAAGACTCCCGCGCTCGACGGACCGAGAAGAGATGAAACCACCTCTGCCTGCGCTTTCTGCTCCGGAGTACAAATAATCAGCGCGCGGCGGGCGCCCCGAGTCTCGACTCCCTGCTGAATCAGCTTCATGCATCCAGCACCGAATACGACTCTCGACGCCTGCGTTGTCTAGATGAAGTCATACATGAGATGTTCTTCTCCTGTCGTCGGGCCGCGAGCCCGTTCAAATTGCAACGGCTAGATACAGGCCATCAATGGCGGCCAGTCCTTACAGGTAATACCTTGGTGACTTCCTGAGCGCATCAGGCATCGGAGGTGTCATATCCATTCGAATTGGTAAGCGTCTGCGTTTCGCTGACAATGAGTCAGCCCCGTATCAGCAAAGAATCACGGTGCTGTTTTAGGATTTCTACAAACCAACATATGTCAGCGTCGGCCGTGCGAAAGCGGGACCTGACGGCCGAATCAAGGGCCGCTCCGTGGTGCATTTCGACTGGTCACCGCCTGGCAGTTAAGGCGAGTGTATATTCGCTGTCCGCTACGAGACAGAGCCAAAAGGGGAATGTTATTCCCGAAAAACGGGAAACTCCCAGACGCGAGGCCGCCCTTGGGACGACCTCGTCTTCGGCCATGGAACTGATGCGCACGAACAGCACGCTAGTGGAGGCGGACTCGGCGACGTTTTCTCGTTGCTTCCTTTTCTGTACCACGATGGGTGACGCAGCTGCCGACGAAAAGCTGCGAGTCCCGCCTCCGGGCAATCTGGGCGCACGACTTTGGGTCGCTTCAGAAAACGGAAAAAATCGTACGCTAAGCAAACCCACTGTCGCTATTTGATGCCATCGGCGAACTTTCGCATCAGTCGGGCGAGGGTCTCCACATCGTCCTCGTCCCATGTGGCGAAGATGGCCTGCGCGATCCTTTTCCTCGCCTCGTCGATGCGATCCGTCATGGCTTTACCTTGCTCGGTAACTACAGCCTCGCGAACACGGCGGTCGATCGTGCTTTCTTGGCGCTGGATCAAGCCCAGGCTTTCCAGCTTGGCAACCTGCCGGCTGACGGTGGTGTAGTCGCGCCCGACGCGGTCGGCCAACTCGACGACGCCGATGGGGCCCAGGCGTTCCACCAAAACCAACAACGGAAACAGCGCGCGGTCGAGTGAGATGCCTGCCTCCCGGATCATCGCTTCGTCGCGCTGGGGACGATTCATGACGCCCACGATCTCCAGCAGCGCTTCGTGCAGCTCACGCAGCGGCGCCTTTTTATGTGTATTTTGCACTCTTCTTGACATGGCGATTCCTTGTTCTTAATATGTGTGCATATTACACATATTTCGGTGGCAGTGAGCTGTCCGTGTGCGGGCTTGGTTACTGCCATCATGGAAAGGCGTATCGATGAACAATGACATTGATGTTCTCATCGTCGGCGCTGGTCCGACCGGCTCCGCACTGGCTGTCGATCTGGCGCGGCGCGGCGTACGCATCCGCATCATCGACCGCAATGCGCAGGGCTTTCCCGGCTCCCGGGCCAAGGGCATCCAGCCGCGGTCTCTCGAGCTTCTGGAAGATCTTGGCGCCTTGGACGAGGTGCTGGCGTCGGGAAGCACCTATCCGCGGCTTGGCATTCACCTCGGGCCATTCACGATCCCAAAACGAATGTTCAAGCTCGCGCCGACGACCGACGACATCCCCTATCCGAACACCTGGCTCATCCCCCAGTACAGCACCGACGCGCTGATCCAGAAAAGACTGGCGCCTTTGGGGTGTGCGGTCGAATACAACACCCAACTGACCGGGCTGACCCAGGATGCACAGGGAGTCTCTGCACAGATCGAAGGCCCCGCGGGCGTGGAGTCGATCAGGACACGTTACGTTGTCGGCGCTGATGGTGGGGCGAGCAAGGTGAGGCAGAGCCTCGGCATTGACTTCATCGGCAAAACCGACGAAACGGACCGCATGATCATCATCGACTGCCGGATCGAGGGGCTTAACCGCAAATATTGGCATGTGTGGCCATGGCTGGGCGGACGCTTCGCGGGCGCCTGTCCGCTGCCGGGCAGTGATCTGTTCCAGGTCATGATTCGCTTGCAACCCGGTGAAGAGCCGCAGATGGACGATGCTGCACTGGACGCCCGGTTTCGCCAGCAGACCGGATCGAAAAAACTTCGACTGTCAGCCATCCAATGGAAGACGGTGTTCCGTCCCAACATCCGCCTCGCCGAAAACTACCGGTTGGGACGCGTGTTTCTCGCGGGCGACGCCGCCCATGTGCACACGCCGATGGGCGCGCAGGGTCTGAATACGGGTATTCAAGACGCCTACAACCTGGGCTGGAAGCTGGGGCAGGTCCTGGCGGGCGCGCCGGATGCGCTGCTCGACAGCTATGAAGACGAACGCCGGCCGATTGCCGCGCGCGTGCTCGGTTTGTCGACCGCGACATACGAGGCGCTGGGCAAGCTGGATTCGACCAGCATCAAGCGGGGAGAGGACGAGCAGCAGTTGTCCCTCACCTATCGCGCGGGTCCACTTGGCTCAACTGCAGCCGGCGCAACGGCCAAACTGCGTGCCGGCGACAGGGCTCCAGACGCCCGGCTGCGCGACGCGCAAGGCAATCCCATCGACTTATTTGAGCTGACGCGCGGGCCGCATTTCACCCTGGTGGCCTATGGAGCATCGGCGGCCAAGGCGCTGGCTGCGGTGGCTTGGCCAGTCCGAGGCGCGGCGCTGAAGCGGGTGGCCATCGACGGCCTTGCAGACGCCGATGTGTGCGTCTCTGACGTCAATGGCTCGTTCAAAACCCACTACGACATTGCGAAGGACACGCTGATCTTGATCCGGCCGGACGGCTACATCGGCCAGATCGCAGTGACGGGCAATACCGCCGAGATCGAACGCATCGCTGCGCTCGTCGCGCCGCCGCACGCGAGCCGTCATGCTGCGGCCGCACATTCAACGACGGGGCCCGTCTCTAGGGGAAACCCCTCTTTCGCCGCCCTGGAATAACGATATACATATTCATTATTTGGAAAACACATTCTTACAGCGTAAGAATGTGTTTTCTGCATTCTTACGCGACCCGACACCAAACGGAAGATGGAACTACGCCAGCTCGAAGCTTTCGCCGCAGTGATCACGACCGGTAGCGTCACCGCCGCTGGCCGCTTGCTGGGGCGGTCGCAGCCAGCGATCACGCGGCTGATCCAGGAGCTCGAAACCGAGGTCGGTTATTCGCTGTTCACACGCAACGGCCCGCGCGTCACGCCGACCGAGCAAGGCATCCTGCTCTACGAGGACGTTGAGCACGTGCTGACGGGCATGCAACAGATACGTAAGCGCGCAGGCGAAATTGGCCGCGGCGAAAGCCGCCCGCTGCGCATTGCGGCGACATCCGCCCTCGCCGCTGGCCTCGTGCCCGTCGCGCTCGCGCGCACCCATCTCGCTGTCGACGCGCAGACGATCCAGCTGCGCAGCATGCCGCCCGAACAGGTCGTGCACGATGTCCTCACTGGCGCGGCCGACATTGGCGTGGCGAGCCTGCCGCTTGAACATCGCGGCGTGGTCGTGCACTGGATCGGGCAATCCGCCTGCGTTGCGGCGCTGCGCGACGACGATCCGCTAGCACGCTCTGCCCGGCTGCCGCTCTCGGCCTGCGAGGGGCGGCGCATCGTCACGATGCAGAACCCGTATCGCCTGCGCCGCCGGCTCGATCATGCGTTCGCGCAGGCGGATGTCGCGCCAGCGGGACTGATCGAGACGAATTCGTCGATGAACGCGCTGACCGCGGTTCGCGCCGGTCTCGGCATCTCGGTGCTCGAACCGGTCACGGCCTACGGCATGCCGCTTGCCGGTGTCGCGATCCGCCCGATCGATGCCGACATTCCGTATTTCTTCGGCGTGATCTCGCGCGATGCAATCGCGCTGCCCCCCGTGGCCGTGACGCTGATCGACGCGCTCGCCGACGCAGCCCGCGCCGTGCTGCCCGATTTCGCGCTGCGCGCGAGCGCCGAGCACGCCCAAGTCCTGCAGTCGCTGTATGGCGATCTGCCCGCCACCAAGGAATCTTTGCCGTAATGAATCCGACCACCCCATCGTCCGCAGGTCTCGCCGCGCTCGAAGCCCGCCTGCGCGAGGATCTCGCGTGGCTCGAACTGCCCGCGAAGCGCTGGATACCCGAACGCACCCTCGACGGCCGCCCCGTCATCAATGTGGCGATCGTGGGCGGCGGCATGGCCGGGCTTGCGCTGGCCGCCGCGCTCGGCCATCTCGGCATCGACGCCGTTATCTACGATCAGTCGCCGCGCGGTTTCGAAGGCCCTTGGGCCACCACGGCGCGCATGCAAACATTACGTTCTCCGAAGCAGCTGACCGGCCCCGCGCTCGGGCTGCCCTCGCTCACGTTCCGCGCGTGGTTCGAGGCGCAGTTCGGCGTAGAGGCGTGGGACGCGCTCGACAAGATCCCGCGCCTGCAATGGATGGACTATCTGCGCTGGTATCGCGATGTACTCGACATCGATGTGCGCAACGAACACCGGGTCACCGCTATCGCGCCATGCGCGCACGGCAGCGTCGCGCTGTCTGTGACGAGCGCCGCCGGCAGCGAGACCATCCATGCGCGCCACGTCGTCCTCGCGACGGGCCGCGACGGCCTGGGCGGCCCTTCCGTGCCGCTATTCGTGCGCGATCTGCCGCGCCGCTTCTACGCCCACTCGTCCGATGTCATGGACTATGGCACGCTGCGCGGCAAGCGCGTCGGCGTCATCGGCGCGGGGGCATCGGCGATGGATAGTGCGGCCACCGCGCTGGAAGCGGGTGCGGCCTCGGTTGATCTGCTAATTCGCCGCGCAGACATCCCGCGCATCAACAAAGGCAAGGGCGCAGGCAATCCGGGCCTCACGCATGGCCACGTTGCGCTGTCCGATGAGTGGAAGTGGCGCATCCGCCACTACATCAACGTGCAGCAGGTGCCGCCGCCACGCGGCAGTACGCTGCGCGTGTCCGGCCACGCCAACGCCCGATTCAACCTCGGTGCGCCAATCACCGGTATCGAACAAGTGGACGACGAGCTGCATGTAAGCACGCCGAAAGGTGACTTCGCACTGGACTTCCTGGTGTTCGCAACCGGCTTCCGCATTGATCTGGCGAGCCGCCCCGAATTCGCGCCGTTTGCCCGCCACGTTCGTGCGTGGAAAGACCGCTACGCGTCGCCTGCCGGCGACGAGGACATTGAGCTTGCCGATTCGCCCGACCTCGGACCGGTGTTCGAGTTCCAGGAAAAGACACCCGGCGCGTGTCCCGGACTCGAACGCATCCACTGTTTTTGCGCGCCCGCGACGCTCTCGCACGGCGCGCTGTCGGGCGATATTCCGGCTGTTAGCGAAGGCGCGAAGCGGCTCGCACAAGGGCTTGCCGCGACGTTCTATCGCGAGGATGTCGAATTGCACTACGCAAATATGGCAGCCTTCGCCGAGCCGGAAATCGAAGGAGACGAATGGACGCCCGCGCCACCGCCTGCGGCACTCGCCGAGCGCGAAGCGAAATGAGCGCGTGAATCTGCAGAATTCCGGAGTTGACCATGACGTATGACACTGACGACGACATCATCGATCGCGTTGCCGACCTGGCGCCCGACTCGGCCACTCGTGCATTGCGGTACCAGCGCGCCAAGGTGGTGGAAGCGACGCAGGGCAGCTACGACGCGCTGTTCGACCCCGCGCTGGAAGGCCTCACGCTGGTCGAGCGGCTGCTCGTCGCGCTCTACGCGAGCCGCCTCGCGCCCTCGCCGGCGCTCGCTGTCCACTACCGCGCCGAACTGGCCGCACACGAAGTCGATGCGGCGACGCTCGCCGCCGTGGGAACGGGCGCGCCCGAGGATCTCTCTGCGCCGCGCCTGCGCGCGATCCTCGCATTCACGCGCACGCTGATCGAAAATCCGGTAGCTGGCGACAAGGCCGCGCTGCAGACGCTGCCCGCCGCCGGCTTGACGACGCCGGCCGTCGTCGCGCTCGCGCAGCTGATCGCCTTTCTGTCGTACCAGACGCGCCTCGTCGCGGGTCTGCAAGCCCTCAAGCAGCTGGAGCGCGCATCATGACCGACATTATCCGTTCGCATGGCTTCACGAACGAATCGCTGGAATGGGACGCGTGGCTCGACGTCGTCGACCTCGACCAGGCCACCACGGGTCAAATCGCCGTTCTCGAGGAAAGCCACCCTAAGGCAAAAGTGTCGGATTACTACCGGTTTCTCGTGCATCAGCCAGAAATCCTGCGACAGCGTTCCGCCGCGTTCAACGCGATCATGTACGCGCCCGGCGGCTTGCCTCGCGCGGAACGGGAACTTTCGACCACCGTGGTTTCGCGGCTCAACGGCTGTGTGTATTGCGCGTCGGTGCACGCTCAGCGTTTCGAGCAGCTCGCCAAGCGCAACGACGTAATCAGGCAGGTGTTCGCCGATCCTCGCAGCGCCGGCACGACAACGCGCGAGGAGGCGATCGCCCGCTTCTCGGCCGCGCTGACCGAGCACCCGAACGAGATCGAGGCGACCCAGTTGCGCGCATTGCGCGAGGCAGGCCTAACGGACGCCGAAATTCTCGACCTGATCCATTCGATTGCCATTTTCGCGTGGGCGAACCGGCTGATGCTCAATCTCGGCGAACCCGTATTTCCCGAGCAGACACCCGCCCCCTGACCGCACAACGCTGGACCGTCCTTCAACCAATACCCGGGGATAGCCGATGGGCACTCAACCTGGCATCAAGCCTGTAATCGTGGCCGCCGTGCTGGCCAATGCGATGGAGTGGTTCGACTTCACCATCTTTGCAGCGATGACGCCGATCATCAGCAAGCTGTTCTTTCCCGCCTCGCACGGCGCAGCGGGCGCGGATCTGAACGCGATCCTGCTGACCACGGCCCTCTTCGGCGCGGGCTTTTTCATGCGGCCCGTGGGCGGCGTGCTGCTCGGTCTCTACGGCGACACGTATGGCCGCAAGGCGGCCATGACGCTCGGCATGGGCATCATGGCGCTGGCCGCCGCGATCATGACCTTCGCGCCGACTTATGCAACGGCCGGTCTCGCCGCGCCGCTCCTGATGCTCGCGGCCCGGCTGCTGCAAGGTTTTTCGATCGGCGGTGAATTCGGCACGTCGACAGCGTTCCTGATCGAACTGGCGCCACCGAATCGCTCCGGCTTCTACGGATCGTGGCAGATGAGCGGACAACTCATGTCGACGATGCTGGGCGCCGCGCTCGGTTTGATGGTCACCCAGGTGTTCACGCCCGAGCGGCAACTCGCGGGCGCCTGGCGCATCCCGTTCGCGGTGGGCCTGCTCATCGCGCCGCTGACCATCTACCTGCGCCGCCACGCAAGCGAAACCTATGCGCGCATCCACGCAACGCCGCTCACCCGCGCGACGGAAGCGGCTGCAGTCAAGCGCGGACTGTCCGACTATCTGATCGGCATGGGCATGGTGGTAGCGAGCACCGTTACGTTTTACGTTACGTTCGGCTACACCGTCACCTATGCGAAGCAGGTTCTCAAGCTGCCCGTTTCGGAAAGCTTCATGGTGCAAATGATCGCGGCCATCGTCATGCTGATCGTTACGCCGATCGCGGGCGCGCTATCCGACCGCTACGACCGCAAGGCGCTGCTGATCGGCTCGCTGGGCGCCTACCTGGTTGCGATCTATCCGCTCTATGCGTGGATCGTGGCGGCGCCGTCCGTCTCCCGGCTCCTGGTCGCGCAGATCGTGATCGGCGTGTTGAGCGCGACCTTCCTCGGCGTCTATTGCACGACGCTTGCCGAGATGTTCCCAAAGCGCACGCGAGCGACATCGCTCGCGGTGGTCAATAACGTCGTTGTCCTGATCTTTGGTGGCTTTGCGCAGACTTTCGTGACCTGGCTCATCGTGCTCACGGGCTCGCCGCTGGCACCGGTGCTCTATGTGATGATCGGCGTCGCGCTCAGTCTCGTGGCCGTTGTGGCGCTGAAGCCGAGCCATTTCAGGCAGAGCAGCGCAAGCGCCGCTCAAACCACCGGATGATACGGTAGGCTTTTCCAGGTTGAAGGGGGGAAGTCGAGGATGTTGCGACTGGAGCGTGCCGTGACGCGCCCCCCTCACGTCACCTTCCTGTCGTCAAGATTCCGCCGCCGTCTGACTCCGTCCCTGCGTTCGACGTGTTCCCCACACGTTCGATCTGCACTTGCATCGACCGTGCGTCGGTCAAACCCAGGGTCTTCGCCGCGGCATAAGAGAGATCGATGATTCGGCCTTTGACGTAGGGGCCGCGATCGTTGATGCGCACGACAACCGACTTTCCGGTTGCCACGGATCGGACGCGCACGTAGCTGCCGAGCGGCAATGTTCGATGGGCAGCCGTCATTGCGCCGGTATTGAAGTGTTCTCCGTTTGCGGTCTCGCGCCCCTGGAACTTCTCCGAATACCATGAGGCCTCGCCGGACTGCACCACCTCGTGTCGCATGTGGCAGGTGTCGACCCTGCACGCAGCTTGCCTGGACGCAATCTGCCCGCAAGCTGTGAATAACACACAGATTGCGAAAACGCTCGTATAGCGCAGGGATGGCGTTATAGACCACATGTCAGTCAATGAGCGGTAGCTCAACTCTCTCAAAGATGTGGAGCATACCGCGTGCCCGGACGACATAAAATACTGGCAACTTTTCAGGTTTCATGCAATGGGCGCGTAAGTCCGACCCTCATTTCGTGCCAGGTCCCCCGCAAAGAGCCCCCTCGATTCGGAGGAAGGGGCTCGTCAACGCCATGACTCACTGGCCGAAGTAAATCGGCTTCATGCTGTCACCAGCGGTGGGCGCACCAGACGCTGACGCACCACCACCTGGCATCCCGCCGTATCCGCTCGCGCCGTTCTGCGCGGCCACGCGCGCTTCGGCAGCCTGGATATCAGCTGGATAGTTTGTGTTGTCGCCGTCACCCGGGCGGTAGCCAGCCTGTTCGAGCTGGATAAGCTCGGCGCGGACCTGCTCCGGCGTCACGCCGCTGTTCGATTGTGCGAACGACACAACCGGAGCAGCCAGGACGGTAAGGATAACGAAGGTTTGACCAAGGGATTTCATAATGAGCTACCTCTTAAGATTGCAACATAGGGTGCGACAAGGCTGAACCGATGCGCAGGCTCGATACGCTCTCGCAAAATTTTCCCGCGTCCCCGCTGGCCTCCATTACTTGACGGAGGCCTGATTCCCCGTTCGTTGTGTCCGCCACGTTGTTGTTTGCACTGCCCGGCGGCCTGCATCGAATCCACCTGAAGCGCAGGCGGCACCGTGGGTCCGTTGCCACCATTCGTGGTGATCGAAATTGCGCAGAAAATCGGCCCGTCGACGCTCACGGAGGTAGTGCGCCGTCACGCCAGCCACAGCGATCGCAAGCACAATCGTGCCGGCAACCATACCCAGCCAGGTTTGGTCCACGTCAGCCTCTCCGGTTACACCGCAGCGCTTCTGCGCTTCACGTATCGTTGGACACTCAACCGTGGTAGTAGCCGTCGCCGACGGAGTTTTCCAGCACGCCGTCGACATACACGCCGACAGGGTCGCCATCGGCGGATGTGAGAAGTGAACCGGGGTGCTGGCCGATGATTTTCATCCGGCCGCCCTGGAACCTGGCCATTTCCCGGCGATCGAGTTCTACAGACTTTTGAAGATCGCGGATGGTTAGCGCAGTCATGATGGGTCTCCTTGAGCAGGACGGCTGCAGGAACAGTCAAGCGGCCAGCCGCTTGCAAGACGTTATGCAGATGTCATGCCAGCCGGGCGCGATCCGCGCGGCGCCCGTCCCCACGTGCATCGCGATGATGCGAGTTGGGGCGAGGCCATCACTTGGCTGTGCGATGTTGGGCGATTGCCGACAGGTCGGGCGATCCGTCGGCGAAATGCCACCGCTGGCGGGCATGATGGTCGGCAAATGCTCGATCATCATGCTGCTTTCGTGGTGGTCTATCGCGCAGCGATCCGCGCATCGATCGCCGTGCGCAATGCACTCACCACGTCGGCCCACTCGCCGCGGCGCGTTTGGCGGAATAGACGCGCATCGGCGTACCACGGGCTGTCGTCGCGATTCAGTTGCCAGCGCCAGTCCGGTGTGAACGGCAGTGCAATCCACACGGGCTTGCCGAGCGCGCCCGCCAGATGCGCGACTGCCGTATCGACGGCGATCACCAGATCGAGTTGCGCGACGAGCGATGCCGTCGCCGAAAACGTCGTCAGGCGCGCTCCGGCGTCGATCAGCCGGCCGCGCTGCACGAGTTCGTCCATGCTCGCGCGGTCGCGCTCGCGCAGTTCTTTCTGCAGCGACACGAAGCGCACATCGGCGTCGAAAAGCGGCAGGAGTTCCGCAAGTGGCATCGAGCGATTGCGATCGTTCAGGTGCGTCGTGCTACCTGACCAGACCACACCCACGCGCAGCCGCCGATCGCCATTCTCTTCGGCGCCGATTATGTCGGACCACGACGCGCGCGCCGCAGCGTCCGTGTCTGCGTTGAGATACGCGCCCGAAGTCGCGAAATCCATTTCGCGCAGCGCGAGTGCGTGCGGCAGGCTCAACATCGGCACGTGGTAGTCGAACGCAGGCAGCGCGGACGAATCGCCTACTACGCTGGCCGCGCCCACCACGTTCTGCAGCAACGGCGCCAGCGTGTCCTGCACGCGCACGATTACGTTCGCGCCCTTCGCGTGCAGACGGTCGATGAAGCGCACGAACTGCAAGGTGTCGCCGAGACCCTGTTCCGCGTGCACGAGCACGGTCTTGCCCGCGAGCGGCTGGCCTTTCCATTGCGTCGCGTCGGGGAAATCGTGCGTCATCGTGCCGTCGCGCCAGCGCCATTCGTATTCGCGCCAGCCGTGCTCGAATTCGCCGAGCAGCAGATTGGTCTGCGCGCGGTTCGTGCGCGCACCTGCGTCGTTTGTGTCGATCGACAATGCCTTCTTGAACTGGCGCAGCGCGTCGTCGAAGCGATGGAGGTCGCGCAAGGCGACGCCCAGGTTCACGTACGCGGTGACGAAATTTGGCTTGAGTTCGATCGCCCGCCGATACGCGTGGAGTTCCTCATCGTAACGGCCCAGCGAGCCGAGCAGCGTGCCGCGGTTGTAGTGCACTTCCGCCGAACCCGGATAACGGCGCGCCAGGCGCGCGAGATAGGCGAGCGCGGCCTCGGCCTCCTCCAGCTGGATATGCGACATGGCCGCGCCATGCAGCGCTTCGGCGTGATCGGGCGCGAGCGCAAGCAGGCGTTCGTAGAGCGCGACAGCGTGGGCGTGACGCTGCGCAAGCTGGCAAATGCGCGCGGCCTGCTGCAACTGCTCGGGAAGCGTTGCGTCCGGTTGTGCTGCGCGCCAGGCGTATTCGGCGGCGCGCACGTAATCCTCGCGCGTAGCGTAGACAAAGGACATTGCTTCCAGCGCGCCCGCGTGATCGGGATTCGCTTGCAGGATCGATTGCAGGTCGTGCTCCGCAGCGTCGATGCGGCCGGCGGTGAAATGCTGCTTCGCCTGGGCGAGCAGTGCAACGATGGTGTCAGTCATGGGAACGCGGGGCGCTCGCGCGCGTATGCATGGATGAGGACTCAAGGTGGCATTTTACCTCAGCCGCGCGCGCTCAGTTTGGTCGCGCCACGTCGCCGGGAAACATGATAAGGCAGCGCGCAGTCGAATCGAAACGTGGAACAACGCGTATTTCTTCCCGTTATTCATCCACGGTAATAATCATGAATATCGATCGCAAGATGTTTCTAAAAATTGCTGTCCGAATGCAAAAAAAAGCGCGTTGCGCGCAGCACATGGTCGCGCAGAAAGCCCCTTGTTTTACGCGATATTTCGATCCTTCAAGCCGCCGATGTAATAGTCTGGAATAGGTAAGGAGCAATGTTAGACAATAATCGTGGCATGCATGCCACAATTTATGAAATTCATTCCGGGTATCGCGTTATGCTCCGCGCTCGCTCGCTTCCGGGCGAAAAACAAAGCAATGGAGTCACGATGAAAAAGAACACCCTATCCGCTCTCGCAGTCGCCGCAGCTTCTTTCGCCAGCGCCGCACACGCACAAAGCTCGGTTACGCTTTACGGCTTGATTGACGCGGGCGTCCTGTACACGAGCAACCAGTCGGGCAGCTCGAACGTGCAACAGTCGAGCGGCGCGCTGAACGGCAACCGTTGGGGCCTGCGCGGTAGCGAAGACCTGGGCGGCGGCCTCAAGACGATCTTCGTGCTCGAGAGCGGCTTCAGTATTTCGACCGGCGCGGCGAAGCAAGGCAGCCGCATGTTTGGCCGCCAGGCGTTTGTCGGTCTTTCGAGCGACCAGGCCGGCGCGGTCACGCTGGGTCGTCAGTACGACAGCGTGGTCGACAACCTGGGGGCACTGTCGCTGAACGGCACGCAGTACGGCGGCACGCTCGCCGCACACCCGTACGACAACGACAACCTCAACAACTCGTTCCGCGTGAGCAATTCGCTCAAGTACCAGAGCGTGAACTACGGCGGCCTCAAGTTCAATGCGCTGTACGGCTTCTCGAACGCCGCGGGCGGCTTCGCGAATAACCGCGCATACAGCCTCGGCGCCACGTACTCGTTCGGCGGCCTCAAGGCAGGTGCGGGCTATCTTCAGCTGAACAACTCGGGTTCGAGCATCAACAGCAGCGGCGCGGTCAGCGACGACGCCACCTTCTCCGCTTCGCGTCAGCGCACGTATGGCGCGGGTCTCAACTACGCCTTCGGCGCGGCCAACGTGGGCTTCGTGTTCACGCAAACCCAGCTGAGCAATCTCACGGCCATCAACTCCGCGAACGCCGGCACGACGACTTCGCTCGCGGGCAACAGCGCGCGCTTCGCCAACTACGAAATCAATGGCCGCTATGCGTTCACGCCTGCGTTCACGGTGTCGGGCGCTTATACGTACACGGACGCGAGCCTGGAAGGCGTGAATCCGAAGTTCCACCAGTTCACGCTGCAAGGCGACTACGCGCTTTCGAAGCGCACCGACCTGTACGCCGAAGCCGCGTATCAGCGTGTCGTCGATGGCGAGGGCAAGATTCACGCGGACATCATGGGCGTTTCCGCGTCGGATTCGAACTCGCAAGCCGTGGCGACCGTAGGTATCCGTCATCGCTTCTAACGCGACGATCGCTCGAAACGTGAGCGCCGCGCAAGCGGCGATCTGAGCACGGGCAGGCAGACGCGTTGGTGTTTGCCTGCCCGCGTGCTTTCCAGATAAGCCGAGCTGGCGCGCTAACACAAGCGATTATCGATCCATGCCCGCCGCGAGCGCGTCAAGCAATTCCCTGGCGTCTCGCAAGTCTGCCGTTCCGAAACCTTCCGTGAACGAGTCATAAACAGGGGCGAGTATCTGCCGGGCTGCATGCATGCTTCCCTCTTCCCCAAGAAGCGCCGCCAGGCTCAACGCCGCACGAAGCTCGAGCGATCTCGCACCCCGGCGACGAGCCGTTGCCATGGCTTTGTTGAAACTCGCCTGCGCTGCATCGCGCTGCGCGGCTGTGCCGGTGGAAAGACCCACTGAAAGCAGCGACAACTCGCCTTTGAGGCGGTACAACTCGGCTTCGTGATACCGTTCGTCCGACGTTTCGCAAGCTGAGATTGCGTCGGCCAGCGCATGTTGCCCGGCGTCGCGCAAACCCGCTTTTGCATAGGTTTCAGACAACAACGCCAGAAAGTACGAGCGGCCAAGGCGAGCGCCTGTCGCTTCATAGTCGGTGAGGCCCTGGCGCAGTTGCGCAATACCCTCTTCCTTTTTTCCTGCCTCCGATAGCGCCCAGCCGTGGAGCATGGTCGCCCACGCGAGAATCATCGGAAAGCCTTGCTCCGTCGCAAGGGCGATGGCGGCCTCGGCGCAGGCATAAGTTTGCGTGGCCTCGCGACGCAATTGATGAAGCTCGGCCTTGAAAATGAGCGTTTGTCCGAGACTGACCAGATCATGTAACGAGCGGGCGCGAGTGAGGGCTTGTTCGGCATGCCTTAACGCCCCGTCCGGGTAACCCATATGCCAAAGAACGAGGCCCAGGCTGCCTTCGCCCACGCTTCGCGGATCCCGCCCGTGCGCAAAGATTTCCTCATCGAGGTGCCCGGTGTCCTGCAGCAGCGAAGACTTCCCCAAGCCGGCAAGGTAGGCATGTGCGGATGGAAGCTCACCGAGCCTGAACAAGCTCATGCCAAGCAGATAATGCGCTTCCATGACTTGCGTGGGATTCTCAGCGCGCTCTGCCAGTTCGAGCAGCCGCTCAGCGATTTCTTTGGCCGTTTTGTATTCAGCGCTCAACTGATAAAACATCCGCAGCCCGGTTTGAGCGCGGAACAGATGCGGCGTTTGCCCAGCCAGCCTGCACAGTTCCAAAGCGCGCGAATACGTCGCCTCCACGTCGCGCGAGGCCCATCCTCTCGCGGCCATCAAGGCTGGCCCGATGGCGAGTCGCAACGCGAGTTCCCGATCGGCGCGCTCGGGCGTTTCAGGCAGGCCCGAGAGCAGATCCAGCGCCATGCCGAGTTGGCGAAGCGCCTCGGAGTTAGCCGAGCGCTGCCACGCCTGTTGACCGGCGCGATGCAAATACTCGACCGCTTTCGGTACGTTGCCGCTGAGGCTATAGTGATGGGCGAGCTCGTTCCAGTAGTCCTTGAGACGTCCATGGAAAAGCGCCTCTATCGCCTGACCGATGCGTTCGTGCAGCAGCCGGCGACGCTCGGCAAGCATCGAACTGCCTGCCACTTCCTGCGTCAACGCATGCTTGAAGCCATATTCCACCACTGGAAAAGCGGGCTGCTCGTAAATGAACTCCCCCGCTTCCAGACGTGACAAGCTCGCGTACAGTTCATCGTCGGACAGGTCGACGACACACTGGACAAGATTGCCCGGAAACGTCTTCCCGATTACCGCGAGCGTCTGCAACAGATCTTTGTCTGCGGCGAGCAGCCGATCGATACGCGACGCGAGCACGCCCTGCACCGTGGTCGGGATATGTAGCGCAGCCGGTGCCGCTTCCATTCGGTAGTGACCAGGCTCCCCCACGAGCACGTGTTCCTCGGCCAACGTTTGTACCACTTCTTCAATAAAAAACGGATTGCCTTCCGTTTTGTCGAGCACATGCTGCTTGACACCAACGAGCGTCCGGTCGTCGCCGACGAGCGCGCTGATGAGCCCCTGCGCATCGGCACGATCCAGTGGGTCAAGCAGCAGTTGCGCATACCCGGCGCGATTGCCCCAGTCATGCCGATACTCCGGACGATAGTTCAGCAGCAACAGAAGGTGCGCACTCGATACGCGCTCAACGAAGTAAGCAAGAAAGGCTTGCGTCTCGCTATCGAGCCACTGCAAGTCCTCGAACACCAGGGCGACGGGTTCGTTCGCGCTTTCGCGCACGAAGAGTTGCGTGATCGCTTCAAAGGTACGGTCGCGCCGAATTTGCGAATCCATTTGCGCGAGAGCCGGACCTGGTTCGCCGATCGCAAGCAGATGGAGCAAATACGGCACGCCGTCCTCGAGATTGCGTTCGAGGGAAAGTACCCGGCCCGTCACTTTTTCGCGGCATCGCCGTTCGTCGTCTTCCGAGGTGATCTGAAAGTAGTTCTTCAGCAATTCGATGAGTGGCAAATACGCGAACGACTTGCCGTGCGAGACCGAGAACGTCTCCACCACGAGGCACCCTTTTAGCGCCGAGCGTTTGAACTCGTGAAAAAGCCTCGATTTCCCCACGCCCGCTTCGCCGACTACGCCGACGATGCTGCATTGCCCGGCGCGCGTCGCATCGAGCGCCCTGCGCAATGAATCGAGTTCAGGCTCACGTCCGATGAACCGGGCCAACCCGCGCCGCTCGGCCACCTGAAGGCGGGTGCGTAGCACGCCCGGCCCCTGCACCTCGTAGACGGCAAGCGGCTCGACCACGCCTTTGACCTGTGTCTGGCCCAAGGCCTTGAACTCGAAATAGCCCTCGGTCAGCCTGTAGGTGGACTGGCTCACCAGTATCGACGCAGGGGTAGCAATGGCCTCCATGCGCGAGGCGATGTGGATCGTGTTGCCGACGGGGTCATAGTCCGCTTGCAAGTCGTTCTTGTGGATGGACCGCATGAGGACCTCTCCGGTGTGGACACCCACCCGGATCTGCAAGGGAATGCCGCGCTCGAGGCGAATGCGGTCGCTATGACGGCGCATCGCCTGCTGCATTCTGAGCGCCGCGTAGAGGGCCCGCTGCGGATGATCCTCGTGCGCGATCGGCGCGCCGAACAGGGCCAGAATGCCGTCGCCGAGCAATTTCGCTACAAAACCCTCGTAATGGTGAATGGCCTCCATCATCAACTCGAGGACGGGAGCGATCAGCCGATGCGCCTCTTCCGGATCCAGGCCGTATATGAGTGCCGTGGAGCCGGCCATGTCCGCAAACAACGCGGTAATGGTCTTACGTTCGCTGACGGCCTTCCCGCGGGCTTCGAGGGCCGCGTGCGCAGCGTGGATCTGCTCGGCCAGGTGCGAAGGCGTGTAATCGGCAGGGGAGCGGAGCGACGGCGTCTGAGCGACGATGGTGCCGCACTGCTCGCAAAATCTCGCGCCCTCGCGGCATTCGAAGCCACAATTTGTGCAGCGCATATGGCCCCTGATCTCGAGAGACGCTCTCGATGGCAACTACCATTAAAAGCTCAATCTATCGAGGCATCAAGCTGGCTCGCAAGCTCGTTTAAATCGTCTACCACGAAATCCCACGCCTGCTCCGCTTTCAGGTCTGTTTTTTGATGAGGACCGTGCTCGGTCGGCCGCACGACGAAAGCGGTCGAAAGGCCGAGCCGGCGCGCCGCGGCAAGGTCGCCGTTATGCGCCGCCACGAGGCACAGTTCGGCGGGCGCAAGACCCAGAATGTCCACCGTCTCGCTGTACACCTGCGGCGAGGGCTTGTAAGCGCGCACCACTTCGGCGCCGAGAATGGCGTCCCATGGCAGACCGGCGCGCCTCGCGATATCCACCATGAGCCGGATGTTGCCGTTCGACAAGGGGGCGATGATGAAGCGGCGCTTCAGGCGATTCAGCGCCTCGACCGCATCCGGCCATGGATCGAGGCGATGCCAGGCCAGGTTCAGTTCGTCGATCACGGCGTCCGTCACTCCGGCAATACCGCTACGGGCCAGCACCTTCACGAGGTTCTCGCGATGCAGAACGTCGAGGCGCACGTATGGCCGGCGTCCGCTGCGGATCTCCTCCATGGAAGGCGAATACTCGCGGCGCCAGGCGTCGGCGAACTCGAAAGCATCGAGGTTCGGCGCGTGGCGCTGCAGAAAAGCAGCGGCCTCCCTCGCAACGCCGCTTCGCCAGTCCACAACGGTGCCGAAGACGTCGAATACGAGGGCCTTGATTTCGGTCGGGTTCTTCATAGGGGGCGGAATGTGGCGTGGATCGGAACGCACATTGAAGCACTTGAACAGAATTCTCGCTGAGCGCTGCACCACTACCCGGGCGCCATGACCCTGCGCACTTCAGGCCGCTTCGGCTCCCAGTTCGCGCCCGGGAATCGCGGCAAGCGGCACACGCGTATACGGGTGGCACGGCGCGCGCCAGATGTCCTGATGGTCGCCGCTCTCGACTATGTTGCCCTGTTGCATCACGTGTACACGGTCGGCGATGTAGCGCACGACCGAGAGATCGTGCGAGATGAAGAGCATGGAAAGCCCCAACTGTCGGCGAGCAAGACCGCATCGAACTTCGCGCTTTCGGCAAGTTGCGCGACCCGCACATAGTGCGCCACGTCCACGAATGCGCGAGGATCGGCATCGGCAAGACGCCACGCCGATGGCACGAAACCCGAATGCAGGATATTGGCGTTCAAATGCAGGCGGCGCGACCCTACGGTCGCCGAAGCTCGGCTCATTTCGTGGATACTCCCCGGATCATGGGTTTCAAAATACGCGGCCTTCGGTGAGGTGTGTCGTCACGCCGTTCAAGGCGTAGTCGCCCACTACGCGCGCTTTGTGCAGGAGCGGGTTATGACTGAAGATCGTGCGCAGGTTGCGCCAGTGCCGGTCGAAATTTTGCACCCGCGAAGTGGCTGACGCGCCGCCGGCTTCGAACAGGCGCTCGGCCGCTTCGAGCGCCAGCTTGCTCACCACGAGTTGCGTGCGCGCCGTCGCCAAGGCGCCTTCCAGCACGAGCTGATCTGCGTCTGGCGCACCCGCGCGGATCGCATGCGCCGATCGGTCGAGCGTGCGGGCGTTCTCGCGCACCAACGCGTCGATCGCATGGCTGTGCGCGGAGAGCGTGCCGACGACCTGCTGAATGAAGGCATCCTCGCGCGCGGAGGGCGCCGTGCTGTGCAGTACGGGTCGCCCATGCTCCAGCACGTAGCGCTTTGCATCCGCAACCACATTGCGGACGATGCCCGCGGCCACCGCCACCAGGTGGAGCTGCCGCAGCGCGCCGCCATGACGGCCGGCGAGCGTGGCAAGGCCGCGTTCCGTGATCTCGTCCGCACGCACCAGCAGATTCTCGAACACGAGACTGCCGCTCGCCGTCATGCGCTGCCCCATGCCGTCCCAGTCGTCGAGCACGGTGAGCCCTTCGCGCCGCACCGGCACGATCGCCACCACGGGCTGGCCCTCGTCGTTCAGCACGCTCAGGCGCGCGTAGTCGGCAAAGGCCGTGCCGGTCGAATAGTATTTGCGGCCGTCGAGCCGGTAATGCTCGCCGTCGCGCCTAAGCGCTGTGGTGTATTCGCCTGGACGCAACGTACCCAGCTCGGTCGAGGCGCCCCCGAAAATGGCGCCGTCAATCACGCGCTGGATCTGCAAATCGTTGAACGGCGTGCGCGTCGAAAGCAGCAGCGCTTCGGTCTGGTCGTAGTGAATACGCAGCGCGTGCGCGAGATTGCTGTCGGCCGCGGCCAGCGTCGCGATCACGTCGAATTCGTCCACGAGCGAGCCGCCCAGGCCGCCCCATTCCACCGGCAACCGAAGGCGTCCCAGCCCTGAGCGCCGGAACACGTCGAAGCCCTCGAAGGGCAATTCGCGGCGTCCTTCGCGCGCCGCCGCTTCTTTGCCGATGTCATTCGCGAGTGATGGCAAGCCGGCGAGCGCATCCTGCAACGTCAAACTGGCCGCGCGACCGCGCACCGGAAGTTGAGTGGGAAGAGCGGACATGGAGTTTTCCTTTTTGTCAGGCCCGCGAATTGATTTGATTCTCGGGCGGCCACAAGGCGTTTTGCCAAGAGGAAAAGTATAGGGAGCGCATTGCCCGCGACTAACCACGGAATTCGAATTTTGTTATTCGCATGTCTGCGTTGGCCTGCAATCCGCGCAATCGGGCAGCAAGACTTTGCGGCCAAAGCAAATCACGTCTTTGCGCGGACCTGTTTCGCGATTCGTTCTTTGACCGTACAGGTTGCGGTGTCGGCCGGTATCAAGCACCTCTTCTAACCCGCAATACAAGCCGCCGCCGGGTCAATTCGACAGGGGCGGCCCGATCGTCCACCCTGTTGGACAAAGAGGTGTTCCTTTGGACGCGCACGCGCATCCGCCCTACGATGCGTGTCGCCACGCTCACTCCGGAATGCCTGCCATGTCCTCAACATCCGCTTATCTTCCGCACGATCTAGATAGCGCGCTGCTCGTCGGCCGCGTCTGGCGGCCCACCCCGGAGGGCGACGGACCCTGCGTCGTCGTCGTGCGCGGCGGTATGGTCTTCGATATTTCGCAGGTGGCGCCTACCACGGCCGACTTGTTCGATTACGACGATCTGCTCGATGTCGTGCGGCATACGCCCGGCGAGCCG
The DNA here is from genome assembly GCF_024206475.1 of Paraburkholderia sp. CNPSo 3274. Taxonomy (GTDB): domain Bacteria; phylum Pseudomonadota; class Gammaproteobacteria; order Burkholderiales; family Burkholderiaceae; genus Paraburkholderia. The sequence goes on along the minus strand of NZ_JAMBPR010000014.1, from coordinate 42,464 downwards.
CTCGGCACGGCCGAGGCGCTGCTCGAACACAGCTTCGCGGGCGATCGCCCGGCGGACCGCCCCTGGCTGCTCGCGCCGTGTGACCTGCAGGCAATCAAGGCCTGCGGGGTGACCTTCGCGGTGAGTCTTCTCGAGCGGGTCATCGAAGAGCAGGCAGGCGGCGATCCTGCCAAAGCGCAGGACGTCCGTGCGGAAATCACGAAACTGATCGGCGCCGATCTTTCGAAAATCAAGCCGGGTTCTGAGGCCGCGATCAATCTGAAGGAAGAACTTCAGCGGCGTGGCGCGTGGTCGCAATACATGGAGGTCGGCATCGGTCCGGACGCCGAGGTGTTCTCGAAGTCCCAGCCGATGTCCGCCGTGGGCTTCGGCGCCGATATCGGCCTGCATCCCGCCTCTGCGTGGAACAACCCCGAGCCCGAGATCGTTCTTGCGGTCAACAGCCGCGGCGACGTGGTCGGGGCGACGCTCGGCAACGACGTCAATCTGCGCGATATCGAAGGCCGCTCCGCCCTGCTGCTCGGCAAATGCAAGGACAACAACGGCTCATGCGCGATCGGCCCGTTCATTCGTTTATTCGACGAAGGCTTCACGCTCGATACGGTTCGCGCCACCAGCGTCTCGCTTCGCGTGGAAGGCACGGACGACGCCTTCCTGCTCGAAGGCGTGAGCCACATGCGGGAAATCAGCCGCGACCCGCTCGATCTCGTTTCGCAGGCATGGGGCCGCCACCATCAGTATCCGGACGGTTTCATGCTGTTCCTCGGCACGATGTTCTCGCCGATCAAGGACCGCGACGCGCCCGGCGGCGGCTTCACGCATCACCTCGGCGACCGGGTCACGATCAGCGCGCCGCCGCTTGGCGCCATCGTCAACACCGTGCGCCTTTGCACCGAAATCGAACCGTGGACGTTCGGCGTGCGCGCCCTTTATACCAATCTCGCCGAGCGCGGTCTCTTTTAACCCGGAGTGAATACGTAATGCAGACAGAAAATCACGTGGCGACCGCGCCGTTCGCGCATATCGACGAAGCCGCCGCGCTCGCGCAGGAAGCACAGGCCCTTTACGGCGCGGCTTCGCGCGCCGTGCGCAGCGCCCTGCTGCGCGGTCTCGCCGACGCGCTCGAGAGCGACGCCGCCCAGCTCGTCGCCATCGCGGACGAAGAAACGTCGCTTGGCGCCGCGCGTTTGAACGGCGAACTCGCGCGCACCGCGTTTCAGCTGCGCGGCTTCGCCGAGCGCGTGGAAGCAGGCATCGCCAATCGCCAGGTCGACGACGCGGCTGTGCCCGGCGCGCCGCCCGCAGGCCGCCCGCATCTCACGCGCGTGCAGGTGCCGCTCGGGCCTGTCGCGATGTTCTCGGCGAGCAATTTCCCGTTTGCTTTCTCGGTGCTCGGCGGCGATACGGCCTCTGCACTCGCTGCGGGTTGCACCGTGATCGTCAAGCCGCACTCGGGCCATCCCGAACTGTCGCGCCGCGTGCATGCGCTCGCCGCGCGTGTGCTGCGCGAACAGGGCTTGCCCGAAGGCGTGATCGCGTTCGTCGATCAGGCTTCGCGCGAAGCGGCCGTGCATCTCGTCGGTCATGCCGATGTCGCGGCGGTCGCGTTCACGGGCTCGTATCAAGGCGGTGTGGCCCTGTGGCGCGCGGCCAATGCGCGTCGCCGGCCGATTCCCTTCTATGGCGAACTTGGTTCGATCAATCCGCTCGTCGTGCTGCCGCAAGCGCTGGCGGAAGGCGTCGATACGCCCGCTGCGACACTCGCCGCCTCGATAACGATGGGCTGCGGGCAGTTCTGCACGAGCCCGGGGTTGATCGTCGTGCGCGACGACGAAAACGGCGAGCACTTCGCCGAGGCGCTGGCGCAAGCTCTGTCCACGCAAAAGCCGCATGCCATGCTCACGACCGCCATGCGCCGCGGTTTCGAAAGCGCCGCCGCGCATATCGCGAGCCAGGTGGGCGTACGCGTGCGTCTCGCCGCGCCGGCACAGGACGAAGAGGCCGCCGCGCCCGCGCCGCGTCTGTTCGAAACCGACGCGCAGACGTTCATCGCCAACGCGGCGCTGCACGAAGAGATGTTCGGCCCGGCGGCGCTGATCGTGAAGGTGCATGACGAAGCGCAGACGCTCGACGTGCTTGCCGCGGTGGAAGGTTCGCTCACGGTCACGCTGTGGGGCGCGCAAGCCGATACGCCGGCCAATCGCGCGCTCGCAGTCGCTGCGCAACATATTGCAGGTCGCGTGCTGTTTGGCGGCGTGCCAACGGGCGTCGCCGTGTGCGATGCGCAGCAGCACGGCGGCCCGTGGCCCGCGTCGACGCAGCCGCAAACCACCTCGGTCGGTTATGCGGCGATCGAGCGCTTCCTGCGCCCCGTTGCGTTGCAGGATGCGCCGCAGTGGGCGATTGCCGCGACGAGCGGAACGGCAACGGCATAAGGCGCCACGCGCACGATTGAAGCGGTAAAAAAAGCGGAGACCGGATTTCGAATTAGGTCTCCGCTTTTCACTTTCAGCCTTGAGACTTTATCTTCCCAGCGACGCCGCCCTTTTTTTGGGTGTATCTGGCGATCAAACCGCCATGCACAGGTACTTGATGACGAGATAGTCATCGATGCCGTAGTGCGACCCTTCCCTGCCCAGACCCGATTGCTTCACGCCGCCAAACGGCGTCAATTTCACGACTTCTTCGTCGCTCGAGAAACGGAACAGCGGCGCGAGCGGGCCGAACGTCTCTTCTCTCGCCACGTCCCGTGCCCGACCTTCAGCTCCTTCACGGCTGTCGCCAGTTTCGAGGCGAACGCTTAAAGCTTTCTCCACGGCCCGCTGGCGTCGATCGTGGGCGACGCCGATGTCTCGTGGATGGTTGGCCTCGTCGCGACCGCGCTGACCTACTACGTGTTCGCTTCGAAGGATGGTTCGCGTTCCCCCCGGCGGTCGCCGGCAGGGGCTACGGTTTCGGACTGAAGCGTGCCGCAGAAACGAAAGGGGAAGCGCCGCAGCGCTTCCCCTTCGCATTAAACGTGACCCACACCCATCAGTCGTAAAGCACCGCCGCAATCTTCGGGTCGCTCATATTAGTCTTGTCGTACCAGTAAAAGCCCGTGTCGATTTTCTTGGGTAGCGTTTCGCCCTTCAGCGCCTTCGCCGCGGAATCGACGACGCACTTGCCGATGCCGACCGGGTTCTGCGTGATCGCGCCCGCCATCAGGCCGGACATGATGGCTTCCTTTTGCTCCTTGCCCGAGTCGAAGCCAATCAGCACCAGTTTCTTGCCCGACTCCTTCACGCCGATCGCCGCGCCTTCCGCCGAGCCTTCATTGGCGCCGAAAATACCCTTGAGGTTCGGGTTCGCCTGAATCATGGCCTTGGCGATTTCCGCCGATTTCAGGTGGTCACCCGCGCCGTACTGCACGGAAACGATCTTGACGCCCGGGTGCTTCGTCTTCATCTCGTTGAGGAAGCCGTCGCGCCGGTCGATACCCGTGCGGCTCGTCTGGTCATGCACGATCACGCCGACTTCGCCGGCATTGCCGATCATCTCCGCCATCTTGTCGGCGGCGAGCGCGGCGGCGGCGAGGTTGTCCGTGGCGCAGGTCGTGAGCGGAATATCGCTGTCGACGCCCGAGTCGAACGCGATCACAGGGATCTTGCTGGACTGCGCGCGTTTGAGCAGCGGAACGGCGGCCTTGCTGTCGAGCGCGGCGATGCCGAGAGCCTGTGGCTTCTTGGCGAGCGCGGCCGAGAGCATGTCGATCTGCTTGTCGACCATAGCCTCGGTTTCAGGGCCTTCGAACGTGATCCTGACGTTGTTCGCCTTCGCTGACTGTTCCGCGCCGGATTTCACGGCTTGCCAGAACTGATGCTGGAAGCCCTTCGAAATGACTGGAATGTAGGGTTCCTCAGCATATGTCAAGCTCGACGCGCCCACGAGCGCGCCCACTCCGATTACGGCACTGATCAGTTTTCTTTTCAACATGACATTTCTCCTCCTAAGGTGGGCCATAGACCTCCAGCCGTTGAGGGAGCCTTGTTTTACTCCCCGTTCTTTCCGTGCTTCTTCCGTCTCCTCTTTTAACGCTTCTTGCGCCGCAGGATATCCGCGTAAACCGCGAGGATGATGATGAGACCCGTCACCACGATCTGCCATTCCTGCGCGACCGACATGATGCGCAGGCCGTTGGTCAGCACGCTCATGATGAAAGCGCCGATGATGGTGCCGAGTATCGTGCCCGAGCCGCCGCTCAGCGACGTGCCGCCGATCACGACCGCCGCGATGGCTTCCAGCTCGTAGCCCTGGCCAAGCGCTGGTTGCGCCGAGTTCAGGCGAGAAGCGATCAGCAACCCTGCAATGCCGCAAATCGCGCCGCCGAGGCCATAAATCGCAATCTTCCAGCGATCGACATTCACGCCGGAAAGGCGCACGGCCTCTTCATTGCTGCCGAGCGCGAACGTATAGCGGCCGAGCGCCGTGCGGTTCAGCGTGATCGAACTCACAATGGCGAGCACGAACAGAATCAGCACGGCGTTCGGTACGGGCACGCTGGGCAGGAAATAGCCGATCAGCGAGTCCTGCGAAATCATGTAGAAGTTTTCGGTGTCGGTGAAATAGATGGGCTTGTCGGACGAGACGACGAGCGAGAGTCCCTTGAGCAGCAGCATCATGCCCAGCGTGGCGATGAACGGCGGGATCTTCATCTTCGCCGTGAGCGTGCCAGAAATGGTTCCGCACACCGCTCCTGTGCCGATTGCGGCGAGCACGCCGATCCACATCGGCAAATGCCAGTAGGTCAGAAACACGCCGCAAATCACGGCCGTAAAGGTCATCAACGTGCCGACCGACAAATCGATCCCGCCCGTGATGATGACGAACGTGCTGGCAATGGCGAGCACGCCGTTCACGGCGGTTGCCTGCAGGATGCCGAGGATATTGTCCATCTGCATGAATGCAGGCGAAGCGAAGCTGAAAAAAATCAGCAGCAGGATCAGGCTGGCGAACGCGAGCATTTTCTGCAGCGCATTGGGCGAGAAAATACGCGCCTTCAGGCCGGACGACCGTTTCTGGTCGGCCAGCGCCGCAGTATCCGATTGCATAGTCATGGATTCGACCTCTTGAGGCTCATGCCGCTTGCAGGGTTTCGCGCTGGGTCGCGAGATGCATGATGCGCTCCTGGGTCGCCTCGCCGGCGGTGAGTTCGCCAGTGATACGGCCTTCGCACATCACTACGATCCGGTCGCTCATGCGCAGGATTTCCGGAAGTTCCGACGAGATCATCACGATCGCCTTGCCTTGTTCGGCGAGCGCGCGCAACAGCTTGTAGATCTCGCTTTTCGCGCCGACGTCGATGCCGCGCGTGGGTTCGTCGAAGAAAAGCACGTCGCAGTCGCGCTCCAGCCACTTCGCTATGACAATCTTCTGCTGGTTGCCGCCCGAAAGCAGACGCACCGGCTGCGTGGCGGAAGGGGTGCGGATGGCGAGCAGATTAATGAAATGCGCCGCCGTCTTGCGGATCTGAATACGGCGCAGAAACAGGTTCAGCGAGAGGAATTTGCCGAGGTTGGACATCACGATGTTCGATTCGACGTCCATGCCGGTCGCGAGACCAAAGCGCTTGCGGTCCTCGGAGAGATACCCGATGCTGTGCGCGACGGCGTCGCTCGGCGTCTTGATCGATACCTTCGCGCCTTTCACGAAGATGTCGCCGGATTCGACCGGGTCCGCGCCGAACACGGCGCGCGCGACCTCGGTCCGGCCGGCGCCCATGAGTCCCGCAAAGCCCAGTATTTCGCCTTTGCGCAACGTGAAGCTCACATCCCTCACGAGCGAGCCGGCGTTCAGATGCTTCACTTCGAGCGCGACTTCGCCCTGGTGCGCCGGACCCTGATACGGTGCGACATCGGCGAGCGTTCTGCCGACCATCATGCCGATGATGGCCTGCACGCTCGTATCGGCGGCGGCGACAGTGGCGACGTACTCGCCGTCGCGAAGCACGGTGACGCGATCGGCAATCTGCTTGAGCTCATCCATCTTGTGCGAGATGTAAACGATCCCCACGCCCCGCTCTTTCAACTGGCGAATGATGCGGAAAAGCTCGGCGATTTCCGCGTCGTTGAGCGCGGAAGTCGGCTCGTCCATGATGAGCACGCGCGAATCGTACGACAGCGCCTTGGCGATCTCTACCATCTGCTGGCTTGCAACCGTGAGCGAGCCGACCACGGTGCGCGGGTCGAGCTGCACGTGCATGCGGGCGAGAATCGCGCGTGCCTGCGCATTGAGTTTGTCTTCGTCGAGAAAGAGCCCGAGACGTCCGCGCGGTTCGCGGCCGACGAACATGTTCTGCGCGACGGTCAAGTGATTCATCAACTGGAGTTCCTGATGAATGATGCCGACGCCCACGGCCTGGGCCTCGCGCGGACTCGCGAACGCTACGGGCTGGCCATCATAGAGAATGTCGCCCGAGTCGCGCGTATACACGCCCGCGAGAATCTTCATCAAGGTCGACTTGCCCGCGCCGTTCTCGCCCATCAGCGCGTGCACCTCGCCCGCCATGAGCTCGAATTGCACTTCATGAAGTGCCCTCACGCCGGGAAAACTCTTGCTCAGCTTGTTGACGGAGATGAGCGGCGTCATGGCGCTAATCCGCGAAGAAAAGCCAGACACATTACCGGGGCCCCTTGATCGCGTGCGCGGCGTGGCTGGCAGCGCTGCACGAAGGTGGTTGAAGTACGGGCGTTGCTCGACGTAAGACCAAAGTGCTTAAGGTGCGAATAGATCCGGCCGTTCTTTCGCGGACCGGTGCAATTCCTCGATCACCTGATCGAGATGGTCGTGCATCGCTTTTGCCGCTGCGTCGGCACGGCCGGCGCGAATGGCCTCGAAAATCCGTTCGTGCTCGTCGAGCGTGTGCACGAGACGCTCGGGACTCGCCAGCAATTGCCTCGCGCGGTCCAGCGCGTTGCGCGACACCGCGACGATCTCTTTCACGCGCGGCAGGTTCACCGCGTCGAGCAGGATTTCATGAAACGCCAGATCGAGCTCATGAAACGCGAGACGCTGGCCATTACCGGCGACCTTGCGCTGCTCTTCGAGATTCGCTGCCAGTGCGTCGATCGTGGCGCGGTCTTTCATGCGCGCGACGCCGCGCACCGTTTCGACTTCTAGCGCGCTGCGAATGAACAGATGCTGGCGAATATCGTCTAGCGCGATCGGCTTGACGCGCGTGCCGCGCTGCGGCAAAACTTCGACGAGACCCGCATGCGCGAGCTTCGCCAGCGCGGCGGAAACCGGAAAGCGCGACACGCCCATGCGTTCGCAGACCGCCATCTTGTCGATCATCATTCCGGGTTCCAGCGCGAGCGTCACGATCGCTTCTCTCAGCGCCTGCTCGACCGCGTCAGTCAGGCTGCCGCGCTCGCCGCCTCTAATTTTTTGCAGTGCGACATAAGGATTGCCGGCGACACTCGCCACTTCGGATGAAGAGTTCACGGCGCGCTTGATTTTGAGAAGACATGCTAGCATGCTAGGTAGCAGATTCAGCGTTGTCAACGCGTGCAAACGCCTGGTTTTCCCCTGCCCGAAAGCCGTCCCTTCCAGAGGGAGTTCGAATGACCACGATCAGCAGGCTGTCCGTTCGCGATATCCGCTTTCCCACTTCGCGTTCGCTCGACGGTTCCGACGCCATGAACGCCGCGCCGGACTATTCCGCGACTTACGTGACGCTCGAAACCGATTCCCCAGACAAATTCACAGGGCACGGCCTCACGTTCACCATCGGGCGTGGCAATGAAATCTGCGTGACGGCGGTCAATGCGCTGGCGCCACTCATCGTCGGCAAGCGGCTCGAAGACATAACCGCGAACATGGGCGCATTCTGGCGCGCATTTACTTCGGATAGCCAATTACGCTGGATCGGCCCGGACAAGGGTGCGATTCATCTGGCTACGGCGGCAGTCGTCAATGCGGTGTGGGATCTGTGGGCCAAATCGGTTGGCAAGCCCGTATGGAAACTGCTCGCGGACATGAGCCCGGAGGAACTCGTGCGCTGCCTGGATTTTCGCTACGTGACCGATGCGATCACGCCTTACGAGGCACTCGCGATCCTGCATCGCCACGCGAAGACGAAAGGCGCGCGCGAAGCGGAAATGCTCGCGCAGGGCTATCCCGCCTATACGACCTCGGCTGGCTGGCTGGGCTACGACGACGACAAGATCCGCCGCCTCGCGCGGGAAGGCGTCGCGCTGGGCTGGACGCATTTCAAGCAGAAAGTGGGCGGCAATCTCGACGAAGACGTGCGGCGCGCGCGCATTCTGCGCGAGGAAATCGGCGAGAACCTGAAGCTGATGATGGACGCCAACCAGGTGTGGGACGTCGACGAAGCGGTGGCGAACATGCGGCGCCTGGCGGAATTCGACCCGTGGTGGATCGAGGAGCCGACGAGCCCCGACGATATTCTCGGCCATGCGGAAATTCGCCGGCGTTTGGGGTCGATTGGGGTGGCCACGGGCGAGCACTGTCACAATCGGGTGATGTTCAAGCAGTTGTTGCAGGCGCAGGCGATCGATTTTTGTCAGGTGGATGCTTGTCGGTTAGGTGGGCTTAACGAAGTGATCGTCGTGTTGCTGATGGCGGCGAAGTTCGGTGTGCCCGTGTGTCCGCATGCGGGCGGCGTTGGGCTGTGCGAGTACGTGCAGCATATTTCGCTGTTCGATTATTTGTGCGTTTCGGCTTCGCTCGAGAACCGCGTGCTCGAGTATGTCGATCATTTGCATGAGCATTTCGTTGATCCTGTCGTGATTCGTAATGGGCGGTATATGCCGCCTCAGAGGCCTGGTTATAGCATTGAGATGATTGCTGAATCGCTCGATAAGTATCATTTTCCTGAGGGGGAGGCTTGGCGGGGTTAGTGGGCGCTTTGGCCTTTCCTTGTTTTCGCGGCGGTATGCCTGGGTTGCCCCTGTGCGGGGCGGCACCTACTTTTCTTTGCCGCGGCAAAGAAAAGTAGGCAAAAGAAAGCCGCTCACACCGCTAGCGCCTGCCACAGTTCACCTCTGGCCGTCTATGCCTGTGGCTCCGGAGCGTCTGTCACATTGCACCTTCAAAGGTAGTGACAAGGCGCTCATACCACCGGCGTCGCTCCGCGCGCCGAAGGGCATAACCAGACACCAGTGGGGCACATGAATTTTCGCGAATGCTCACGCGTGCCACCCGGTTTCCCTGGCAGACCCATCCGCAGCGCGCGCAGCGAGCAGCGGGATGAATGAGCGCCTTGTCACTAACCTGGAAGGTGCGAGGTGACAGACGCTCCGGAGCCACTACCCATGACGGCGAGGGGTGCAAGGGGACAGGCATTGGCGGTGTGAGCGGCTTTCTTTGCCTCCTTTCTTTGCCGCGGCAAAGAAAGGAGGTGCCGCCCCGCACAGGGGCAACCCAGGCAGACCGACACGAAAACAAGCATGCCCAGTCGGTATTAACAGGAGCCCAAAAGAACCACTACACATCCCCGCGCTCGGGCAACAACCCAAGCGCCACCCCCAACGCCCTGCCCCGCTCACCGGCCATCAGCTCGGCCAGCAGCTCCGGCAACGGCTTACCGCCCCAGTCGAGCGCGCGTTTGAGCATATAAGGCACAGGACTATGCGGCTCATAGCGCATGAGGTAGTCCGCAACGATAGCGAGCAACCGATACGCCTCATCGCGCGACTGAGGTGCATCCAGTCTCCTCGGGCCAGCGGGCTCCTGCACCGCGCCAGCCGAAGCAACCTGAACCGCCGCAGGCTCGACCACCGCCTGTTCCTGAATCGATGCAGCCTCAACCATCGGTACGTCCTCCCACTCGGGATGCGTCGTGAGCCAGTCGCGCAACACGCTCTCCATGCGCTCCAGCGTCTCCAGCAGCGCTCCGAATGACGGTGCCTCCGCGCCGAGCCGTTGCGTGCACCACACATCGAGTTTCGCAATGGGCGCGCGAGCCGCGCGCAACGCCTGCAACTCGTCGCGCAACGCGGCAGGCTCCGCCGCATGCGCGGCCTGCGCCAATGCCTGCGCGACGCGTGCAGCCTCCTCGCGCTTCGCGGCCGGCACATCTTTGCGGTCTTTCAGCGCAACCGCTTCGCGCTGCGCGCCCTGCCAGCGCGCAAGCGTCAGCGCAGATCCGTCGGGCCCCGCGCACAACGCGATCCGGCCGCCAAGCAAGGTCGGAAACTGCTGGGCAACCCACGCGAGCGGCGCTGCCCGAAAGCCCAGGTCGCCGTCACGCGGCAGCGGATGTATGTCGTCCCAATAGCGCGCACATAATTCGCTCAGCAACACGAAGCAATCCGGCAAGGCAACACATCCATATCGATGCAGCCAGCTCTCGCCCAGCCATGCGGCGAGCGTCAAATCCTTGCTACGGCGCGCGATGAGGTCCTCGCAGCCCGCTTCGACGGCGGCCCAGTCGGCGACCTTGAGCGTGGTTTGCCAGATGCCCGCTGGCAATGCCGGATCGTCCTCGCGTCGCGCCGCCTTGATGGCGTCGAAGGCGGCGTCATGCAGGAGCGAGACGCCGGCTGGCGCGCCGCCAGGTATCGGTTGAACGAGTGCTTCGATGTCGAATGCCGGGTTCATCCGCGCCCCGCCTGTGTGCTCGACGGATACGGTCCATAGGTGACCGCAGGCGTGCCGTATACGCTGTAGCCCGGCGCCGCGTATGGCAGGTCGGGCCAGACGAGCGCCGTTTTCGACGCGCCCGTCATGCCCACACGCATGAACATGCGCGCGGTTTGCGTGCCGCCGTTGCGGTCGCGCACCGGCACGCTCAGCACCATACGCGCGTTGCCCGCGCCCGTGCCGGTATCCACGCCGTCGTCCGGCACCGCGTGCAGGCGCACGAGGCGCAATAGCGACCACGTGTCGTTTGCCGCCCATGTGGCCGCTTCGCCGTCGACCGAGAGCGTTGGCTGCGAAGCGTCCTGCATGGGCCGCCACGGGCCGTCCTTCGCCCAGCGCAGGCTCAGCGCGGCGGGCTGGCCCGGCGCCCAGCGCAGCGGCGCGCCAGCCGCGGCGGGCCAGGCGAGCGTCTGGCTGCCGCTCGCGAGCGACCACTGGATGACCTGGTCCGCACCGGCTTCGTCGGCGCGATCGATGCGCCAATCCACCGCCACGTCCACGCCCACGAGCGCGCCGTCCGCGCCGCGCGCCACCAGCGCGTCGAGCCAGGGCTTCGCGCGCGCGAGCTTCGCCAGAAACTGCTGCGCGCCCGCTTGCGGGCCGCCGCTCGCCGCCGCGGCGCTCATGCCGCGTTGCGCGTCCGCGAGCTTCGCGTCGAGGAGCGCCACGAAGGCCGCCGTCTGCCGCAGGTCGGCGGCCTGCGCGTTCGCATCCGCGGAGAACGGGAAGCGGCCAGCCAGATAGCGCGCAAAATAGCTGCGCAGCTGTTCGTAGGCCTCCCCACCGGTGCCGATCTGCAACCGGTAGCAGCGCTCGCGCGCGGACGAGACGAGCCGCATGCCCGCGCTCGCGACGATGTCGCCCGAGCCCGGCACGTCCACCTGCGCAAGCGAGGCGCTGCACGTGTCGAGGTCCATCTTGTCGAGCTGGTTGGAGATGATCGACGGCACCGCTACCAGCGCGCTCGCCGGGCTGCGCGCGCGGTATTGCGCGAGGTCCGCGAAGAGCGCCTTCCAGCGCGCCACGAGTCGCGCGTCCGCAGTAGAGAGCGGCGGGTTCTGCGTGCTCAACCAGTCGAGCGCGCTCGACGCGAGCGTGGCCGTGTCCGCCACCGCACTCGACTGCGCGGCAAGGTAGGTTTGCAGCGCTTCGGGCGTGGCGGCGCCGAATGCGCGCATCGACCCGCCCGCGTTGCCGTTCCACGCCGAGAAGTCGCCTCGCAGCGGTCGAAACGGTTCGAGCGATTGCAGCTGGACATCGGTCGAGCGCAGCACGTCTAGCGCCGCGTCGCTCACGCGCAGGGCGACCGCTTGCGCGAGATCGGCGCGCCCGAGCGAGTCGAACGCTTCCACGAGATCGGTCGCGTTCTTGCGCAGCGTGTCGAAGGGCGCGCCCTGCGTTTGCGGCGCATAGGCGACGTTGCGCGCGCCGGCCGCCGTCGTTGCCGCCGTGGCAATGGGGGCCGAAAGCGCGGCCACCATGCTGTGCACGGTCGCATTGCCCGCCGCCGCGAGCAGCGCCCCGCGCCACGCTTCGGGCGCTTGCGCGAGAAGACCAGCGGAGTATTGCTTGTAGGCCGGCAGGATCGCCAGTGCGCGCTGCGCCGAGTCGGCATCCACGCCGCGAATTTCGGCCGCCGCGTTGCCCTCGCCTGCGACGAACGACTGGCCGAGCAGCGTGCGCAACGCGTCGCGCAGCGGCAGCAGGTCCGGCGCCAGTTGCAGCCCTGTGGTTGGATTGGAGGCCAGCACGCCAGGCAGGTTGCCGCTTGCGAGCCAGCGCGCCGCGAACGCGCTTTGTTCGCTCTGTTCGTGCTCCAGCACGCTCGCCACTGGTGTCGCGCCGATCAGGCGCAGTCCCTTTGCGGTGTCGAAGGTCGCCGTGAGTCCCGGCACGAGTTCCTGGCCGTGCGTGCCCGCCCAGCCGTGGTCCGCGGTGTCGACCTGGGTGGCGAGCGTGTCGATGCGCGTGGCCAGTTCGGAGAGCGAAGCGGTGGTCGGCACGGCGCCTGGCGCCTTGAGATCGGCGAGCATGGCCTGGATTTGCGCGGCGTTCGTCGTGAGCGAGGAGTCCTGATAAATATCGTCGAACCAGCGGTCGAAGGTCTCCTCGAAGCACACGCTCGCGCGCGCTTGCGCGGCGCGCGCCTCGGTGCCGTCGAACGACAACTGACCGCCTTCCACCGCGGTCGCGCGCACGGCGTCGTCCAGCCCCGCGCGGTCGGCCACATGATCGGGCGAAAAGCTTACGCCCACCGCACCGCGCATGAGTTGAGCGAGCATGACGGTGTTGCCCGAATCGCGTTCCACCAGATCGTTGTAGTTCGTGATCAGCCGCTCGGTCTGCGCCGCGTTCGTGACGAGCCGGATGCCCTGCGTGTACTCGGGCAGGTCCTGGGGACGCCGTGCGGCTGCGGCGAGGCTCGCGTTGTCGCTCGACTCGATGGCGTCGTCGCAGTTCAGATCGGCGAGACGGCTGACGAGCCGCGCGCGCAGCGGCGTGAACACGAGCCCGCTCAGCACGTGGTATTGCGCGTCGTCGAGCCGGCGGCGCAGGCCGAAATACGAAAGCGGCATGAACGGCGTGGCGAGCTGCCAGCGCGGCACCTTGACGAAGGCGTTCGCGGCGCTGCCCAGCGCGTTCGCCGCCGCCGTTTCGCTGGTGCTCGCGCCCGCTTCGTGCCACGCGACGCTGGCGAGCGCGAGCGCGTCGTAGCTGCTCGCCAGCGCCCGTGCGTCGCTGCGCACGTGCCAGGTGGTTACGCCCAGGCCCACGCACCAGCACACGCCCAGCGCGATCGCGGCGAACGTGGCGATACGGTAGCGCCGCATGCGCAGCGCGAGCACGCGCGGAATGGCGAGCGCGAGTCCCTGCCCCGGCATCAGCAAGTCATGCCAGAGACGCGACGCGAAGGCCGGCGCCGCCGCGGCGCGCGCCTCCTTGCGCGCTGCGTTCGTGATAGCAGGCTCCTCGCGCTCCTGCGCCAGCGGCATTGCACCCACGCACCAGATGCCGCGCATGAGCGGCGCGGTGCCGTCGGCGGCGCCGCGCAAGGTGGGCTCGATGTGCTCGCGCAACGGCTCGCGCAGTGTGTCGAGGCGCTGCGGCAGCAGGAACACGTCGCCGTCCAGCGCACCGTCGAGCGTGCCCATTTCGGTGACCGTCGCCGCGAGCGCGCGGCTCATGTCGGCGAAGGCTTCGTCCACCCATGCGGGTTCGAAAGCGCGCCGTGGCGCATACGGCGAGGCCCACCCCAGCGGCGTTTCGATGCGCTCGCGGCGCAGACGCGCCGCGAGTGCATCGAAGCCCGGCAGCGCGTCGCAGCCCGTTACCACCACGTAGAGCGGCAGCATTTGACCCAGTTGACGCTGCAGCGCGAGCACCGTGCGGGAGGCTTCGAGCGCCGCGTCGGTGTCCGCGCGTGCGGTCCCGTTTTCGTCGATGAGCGTATCGAGCGCGATCACCCACACGAGCGCGTCGAGCGGCCGGCCCGGCCGGTTGCGCAACAAGCCGCGCAGCAAGCGCCCGCCGGTCGAGCCGCGCCGGCGCTCGGCGGCCGCACGCGCGCCGAGCGACTCGCCCGGCTCCGCGATCAGAATGCCTTCGGCATCGTGCCAGAGCCTGCCAAACCAGGCCGGCTCGCCAACGGGCGAGAGGCGCCAGCTAAGCGCCAGCGCGTCGAGCGCAGCGGGCGCGCCCGTAGCCAGCACGCGCGGCACCGAGTACGGATCGCGCACACCCATCGCGTTGTGCGCCGTACGCATCATGGCGGAGAAGTTGCGCAGCGGCCTGCGTTCGTCGCGCGCGCGCAACCAGCGCACGACGAGTGCGGCCGCGAGCCCCACGATCAACAGCGCGATGAGGACGATCAGGACGACTACGAGTGTGGTCGTCATGGCCGTGCTCCGCGTGGCGTGGCGTCCGGGCTTTCCTCGCTGGCTTCGTCGGCGTTCTGGGTGCTCACCGTGACGACGCGCCGTGACACGAGCGCGAGCGTGGCGGGCGGTATCGTGGAAACCGTCGGTGCCGCGGGTGTGTCCTGAGTTTGCGGCATGGCCTGAACGTCGGCGGGCGGAGCCGGTGGCCGTAGTCTGCGCACCGGCCGTGCGCGCGGCAGCACCATGCCCGTGGTGCTCGTATGGCTTGCCTGCGCGGGACGCCCTTGCGCGATCGACACCGTTTCGAACTGTTCGACGGATGGCCGCACGGGCGCCGTCGCGTAGAGCCACAGCAGCTGCGACACGCCGAGCAGCACCGCGAATCCGCCGCCCACGAACAGCGCGAGGCGTGCGCGGTCTGGAAACATCTGCGTGAGCGGACGTGTTTCGCGCGGCGCCAGTGCGGCGCGTTCGAGCGGCGCGCCAAGCCGGTCGGGCTCGGGGTCGCGCTGCATGGCGAACGCAAATAGCGCGTGGCGCAACTGGTCGTGTCGCAAGGCGCCCGCCTCGCCGCGCAGGCGGCCTCGAAAGCCTAGCGTGAGGCAGGCAAGATAGACGTTGGCAAGATCGCGCTGCGCCGGATCGCGCTGCGCGAGCAAGGTTTCGATGGCGGCCGGAATGCGCTCGCCCGCCGCGCGCGTGCCGAAAATGCGCGCTTCGAGCGGATACGTTTCCCACGCGCTCGCGCCATTCCAGGCCGAAAACAACAGCAATTCGTCGAGGAGCGCGACATAGGCGTACTGCGCGGCGGCGATGTCCGCTTCGCCCGCCGCGCCGGTCCAGGCCATCGCGTCGCGCGCGAGCTTGCGTGTGGCGGACTGCAACTGCGTGGCGAGCGCGTCGGCATCGCGCTGGGGATCGGCGGGCGTCTCTGTGCTCGCGGCGTTCGCCGCGCTGGCTGCATTCGCCGCCTGTGCGACCGCGCGCAGGCGCGCGTTCTCCGCGAACGCGAACGCCACGACGAACGCGCGCATGAGCGGCAGGCGCTCGTCGCTCGGGTCGCTGGCATCAAACATGATCGGCTCCCGCCTGGCGTGCGTCGTCGGCGGCGTCGCCAGTGGGCGTGAAGAGTTGCACAGCCCAGGGCGCGCGCCCCGGCACGGTCGTGCGGACCTCGATGCACAACGGCTGCGCGCGGTCGAACCACGCGTCCTCCACGGCCACCGCGAAGAGCGTCGTGTCGTCGCCCGTGGCGTACGCTGCGCGCTCTTCGCGCGCGAGCCGCCGGCGCGCGAGGCCGCGCATGCGTTGCCGCGCGAGCGTGGGCACATAGGGCCGTGATGCGACGACGGCATGATCGAGCCACATGCTCGCGTCGTGCTCGCCCGCGTCGGGCGGCATGCGCAAACCGATCACGAGTTCGCGCGCCACGTTGCCGCCGCTTTCGAACGGCGGCGCGATCCAGAAGCTGCCGCCCTCCTCGGTAAACGCGCGCACGCGATACCCCTGGCGGATCGTCGCGAGCGCTTCGTCGGCCCATTGGAGCAGCGGATCGAACGACGCGAGCAGCGCCATGTAATCGAACGTCGCGAATGCGGGCACGCCGCGCGCGGGACGCAGCGCCGCGAGCGCGCCCGTCATGCCGGCAACGACGCGATACAGTTCGGTGGGATGCGCGATGCCGGTGACGAGCGTCGCCTCCACTTCGGGCAGCCGGCTCCAGAGCGCGCAAAGCTGGCGCTCGATCTGGGCCGCGTCGTCGCGCTCTTCCGCGCGTTGCGCCGCCTGCAAACGCCCGGCCAGAAACACGCATTTTTCGCGCACGTGCAGCAGCAGTTGCATCACGCGTTGACCGAGCACCGAGTCGGCGCGCACGAACGGACACGGCGGCGCGTAGTCCGCAATCGCGACGCCGCCGCCCTGCTGCCTCACGCGCATGAGCGGCAAGCGGTCGAATTCGTGACGGCCGAGATCCGTCATGAGGTGCAGGCGCGGCGACCACGTCGTGATCGAAGCCGGCTCGCCGCCCGAGACAAGATCGGGAACGTCCGGACTCTCGCGCTGGGTGTAGCGCCCGGCCTGCGGATCGAGTTGCCCGCCGCGATACAGGGGCGGCACCGCGAGATAGATCGTGACCTCCTCGTCCGGTGCGCTGAATGCGTGGCTCACGTCGATCTCCAGCACGGGATCGTACGGCGTGTGGCGAATGGCGAGGCCGTCTGCCAGAATCGCCTCCAGTGCGCTGATGCGCACGAGCCCCTGGGCGAGCCCTGCAGCGTCGTGCTCCAGCGAGAGCACGCCCCAGTAATGCGCGCGCGCGGCGCCGGCGAGCAACGCGGCGTGCCCCGCCGCGTGCAGCGCCTGGGTCTGGAAATGCTGCGGCAGCAAGGGCATGCCGTCAAACCAGCAGACCGGATCGGGAAACGAAGTTCGCATGATGTGTTTGCTTTCTATTGCTAAACGTTTCGTCGTTTAGTGTTGCTGCGCCGCTGTGTGACACCGTCGCGTGACACAGTTGCGTCACATAGTCTCGTTGCTCAATGCGCGGCCTGCACGCTCAGATCCTGGTCTCCGAGCAGCAGCAGCGCGTGAGCGGGCCCCGTGTCGAGCCTCACGCGGTGCGCGCCCGGTGTCTGGTAGTCAGCAAACACCACTACGCCTGCGCCCCGCTTGCCGCCAAACGGAAACGGCGCCGCCGCGATCTGCTGGCCCGGCACGACTTCGAACGACACGACCGTGATGTCCTCGGGATGATCGCGGCGCCATTGATCGCGCTGCGCGAACCACTTCGCCGAAGGCAGGCCGAGCAATGCGTCGAGCAGTTGCGGATTGCGCACGAGCACGGCGTCCACAGCAATGGGCGTGTCCTGATTCGCTTGAGTGGAAACGGCAATGGCCAGGGTATCTACCTGTACCTTGGGCAGCGACGAACACCCCGCGAGCACCTGCGCGAGCGCGAACGCCAGCGTGGCTGCACGCCAGCCGTACGGCTTCGCGGCGCGCGACGCGCCGGCGAATAACGTGGTGATCACTGCGCAATCCCCATTGTGTGCGCCGCCTCTTGTCCGCGATGCCTCCTGCCCGCGCGCAGGAGAATTCATGCTAGTTCGTATTTCTAATCAAGACGCATGTTCCGCTGCGCAAGCTGTTTCGCGCGTAGTCTACAAGCGCCTCACGCGTCATTGCAATAACGATTTTTAATCGATCAATTCAAAAACAATGCGTAAATAAACTTGAAAGGAATTGGGTCTATGCGCCGTAAATATACTTTGAATTTCCCCGTTTACTGTCCTAAAGTCGTGACCGTCTATCTTCACGACTCGCGCGACGAAGGACAAGGTGAAGAAGCACGCAGCGCGAACGCGTGACGCCGTGAATGCTCTCGTCTGACGAATCCGGGGCATGCTTTAGCTGTGTTTTTTCTGAGGGACCGGGAATGCGCCTGGCAATCGTTTAATTACGTTTTGCGGGGCATTGTCGTCTTAAAGAAAATGCATCATGAAAAGGGCAGATTGACGACAAACGCGCATCTCCTCCTCTTACACAATGCAATAGAAGAACGACCGCCACCGAGGTGACCATGGCCGACAGTACCCAGCACTGGTTCGAACGGAACCGACCGCCGCGTGTCCAGATCACGTACGACGTCGAAACGGGCAATGCCATCGAAAAACGCGAGCTGCCGCTCGTCGTAGGCATTCTTGCCGACCTGTCCGGCAAGCCTGTCGAGCCGTTGCCGAAAATGACGGAGCGCCGCTTCGTCGACATCGACCGCGACAATTTCAACGACGTGATGAAGTCGATCGGGCCGCGCGTGACGCTGCAGGTCGACAACACGCTCGCCGCCGACGGCAGCAAGGTCAACGTCGAGCTGAAGTTCGAGCATATCGACGACTTCGATCCTGTGAGCATCGTTCAGCAGATCGGCCCGCTCAAACAGCTCTACGACGCGCGGCTGCGCCTGCGCGACCTCCTCACCAAGCTCGACGGCAACGACGAACTGGACAAGCTCCTCCAGGAAGTGGTGCATGACCCGAAGGGGTTGAGCGAAATCCGCTCGGCGCACCCGCAGGACACGCCGACTGCGCAGTTGCCGCCGCCCGCGGGCGACGCCCCTGCCAGCCCTTCCAGTGACACGCCGGCCAGCTAAGCCCAACGCGAGGAGACAATCATGTCCGACATACAGGCCGCCGCGACCGAGCAGGCGGGTACGGTCACGCTGCTCGACCGCATCGTTCACGAAGGACGCATGGCGCAGTACGAGGAGCAGCAGCAGCACGCACGTGAGCTGCTCGCCGAGTTCGCCCTACAGGTGCTCGACAAGAACATGACCATCAGCCGCGACACGGTGGCGATGATCAACGATCACATCCGCAAGATCGACGAGCTGATCAGCGAGCAGCTCAACGAGGTGCTGCACCACCCCGACATGCAGGCGCTGGAGTCGTCGTGGCGCGGGCTGCACTTTCTGGTGAAAGGCTCCGAAACGGGCACGCGCCTGAAACTGCGCCTCCTGAACGCTTCGAAGAAAGACCTGCAGAACGATCTCGAGAAAGCCATCGACGTCGACACGAGCGCGCTCTTCAAGAAGATCTACGAAGAGGAATACGGCACGTTCGGCGGTTTTCCGTTCAGCGTGCTGGTGGGCGACTACTACTTCACGCGCCAGACGCCCGACGTGAGCCTGCTCGAAAAGCTCGCCTCCGTGGCCGCCGCCGCGCACGCGCCGTTCATTTCGGCGGCCCACCCGCAACTGTTCGACATGTCGAGCTTCACGGAGCTAGGCGTGCCGCGCGATCTGTCCAAGGTCTTCGAGACGATCGACATGGCCCGCTGGCGCGAATTCCGCAAGAGCGAAGACTCGCGCTATGTCGCGCTCACGCTCCCGCACATCTTGATGCGGCGTCCTTATCATCCGGACAGCAATCCGGTGGAGGGCATGAACTTCTTCGAGGATGTCGATGGCACAGACCACTCGAAGTATCTGTGGGGCAACTCCGCCTACGCCCTTGCGCAGCGGATTACCAACGCGTTCGCGCAATACAGCTGGTGCGCCGCGATTCGCGGCGTGGAAGGCGGCGGCGCGGTCGAGCGCTTGCCGGACCATATCTTCCAGACGGCTTCGGGCGACAAGGCCATGAAGTGCCCCACGGAAGTGGCGATCACCGACCGCCGCGAAAAGGAGCTCGACTCGCTCGGCTTCATTGCGCTCGTGCACAAGAAGAACGAAGGGCTCGCGGTGTTCTTCGGCGGCCAGACCGCCTGCAAGCCGGCGCTCTACAACACGCCCGAGGCCACGGCGAACGCGCGCATTTCGGCCATGCTGCCGTATATCCTCGCGGCGTCGCGCTTTGCGCACTATATCAAGGCGATCATGCGCGACAAGGTCGGCAGCTTCATGACGCGCGACAACGTGCGCGCCTATCTCAACACGTGGATTGCCGACTACGTGCTCGTGAACGACAACGCGCCGCAGGAAATCAAGGCCCAGTATCCGCTGCGCGAGGCGCGCGTGGACGTGACCGACGTGCCGGGCAAACCCGGCGCGTACCGCGCGACGGTGTTCCTGCGGCCGCACTTCCAACTCGAGGAACTCACTGCCTCGATCCGGCTCGTGGCGACGCTGCCGCCGCCGGCGGCCGCCTGATTCACCCGCGAAAGACAGCGATTCAATGAAGAGACGACGGCCAGGCGGCGCATGAGCGCCCCTGGTCCCTGAACGCGCCTGGCGCAGCGCACGCGGCCCGCGTAGTTCTTTACTGCTTCGGGAGCAGCAAACCATGGATTCGATCATTCTCGACCTGGGCGGCGACATCAAAGGCGAGTGCACGCTGGAAGGCTATACCGACAAGATCGAGTTGATGTCATACAGCCACAACGTGGCGATGCAGGTGACCAACGACGTCAGCAACTCGGAGCGCACGTCGGGCAAGCCCCATCTCGGCGAATTCACCGTGACGAAGTTCGTTGACGTCGCCACGCCCACGCTCAACGAATATTGCTGCTCCGGCAAGGCCATTGCGAGCGCGACCGTCGTGGTGGGCCGCAACGCAGCCGAAAGCGACGGCAAGATCATGCCGTTCATCACCTATACGCTGAACAATGTCGTGCTGAGCAACGTGAGCGTGTCGGGCGGCGCGGGTGGCAAGCCCGTGGAAACGCTCTCGCTGAACTTCACGAAGATCAAGTGGGAACTGACCGCGCAGAAAGACGACGCCACCAAGGAAGGCACGGCGGCCACCACATGGGACCTGGCCGCGAACAAGGTCGTGAAGGCGGCAAGCTAGCGCGCACCGCCTATGGCGAACGTCCGCGCCTTCATCGCTATCGCGCCCATGCCGCTCTTCGAGCGGCTGGCCGACGACGCGCCTTTCGACGCGCATGAGTCCGTTGACGAACTCGCCGCGCGCACACTGGACGCGGCCGGCTTGCGCGCGTCGGTCCGCTCGGAGTTGCTGCGCCTTCTCAACACGCGCCGCGGCGCGCCGCGCATGCCGCGCGCGCCGGACGTCCTGCTTTACGGCCTGCCCGACTGGAGCGGTCAAAGCGCCGCGCGCGCCGAAGACCGGGCGGTGATCGAGCGCGAAGTGGCCGAGGCCATCCGCGCGTTCGAGCCGCGCCTTCGCGACCCGCGCGTGAAAATCGAAGCGGACGCCGCCGCGCCGTGGCGCCTGTGCCTGCGCATTCGGGGAACGCTGCGCGGCAGCGACGGCGTGGAGCACGTCGTCACCTACGTCGCTGGGCAGGACGGAGAAACGCAGTCCATCGGGATCGTCGATGAACGACTCGCTTGATGCGCAGTTGCTCGACTACTACCAGCGCGAGCTGACTTATCTGCGCCGCGCGAGCGAAGGCTTTGCGCAGCGTTATCCGAAGATCGCCCGGCGGCTCGAACTCGGCCCCGGCGAGAGCGCCGACCCGAACGTCGAACGCCTGATCGAAAGCTTCGCGGTGCTCACCGCCCGCATCCAGCGCACGCTCGACGACGAATACACCACGCTCACGGACGGCCTGCTCGAACAGTTCTATCCCTACGCGTCGCGGCCCGTGCCTTCCATGACAATCGTGCAGTTCGAGCCGGACCCCACGCAAGGCAGCATCGCTGCGGGGTATCGCGTGCCGCGCGACACCTCCCTCATGCACGTGGACGCGGGCGGCGCGACGATCCACTGGCGCACGAGCAGCGACGTCACGCTGTGGCCGATCACCCTCGCCGCGGCCCAGTTGCTCGACGCCGAGGAAGCCCAGGCGCTCACCGGCAATGCGTCGCTGCAATCGGCGCTGCGGCTCACGCTGCGGGGCATCGGGCCGCACAAGCTGGGCGCGCTGCCGATCGAGCGCTTGCGCGTGCGCCTCACGGGGTCGCCCGTCACCTCCGCCGCGCTCTACGACCTCCTCGGCGCGCACAGCGCCGCCACCTGGCTGCAGATGCCCGAGGGTACGTTACGCGCGCAACGAGGCCTGCCCTCCCCGGTTGGCTTCGACGAGGAAAACGCGCTCCTGCCGCTCGAAGACGGCGCGCATCCGGCCTGCCGTCTGCTGGTCGAGTACTTCGCATTTCCCGAGAAGTTCGCGTTCTTCGATCTGCCGTTCAAGCCGCCTGCCGATGCGCTCGATAGCCTCGATCTCGTGATCGGCTTCACGGCTGCCCCGCGCGGGCGCTTCACCTTGCATACGCACGATATCCAGCTCGGCTGCGCGCCCGCGCTCAATTTGTTCGCGCGCACCTCCGAACCATTGCGGCCCGACGGCACGGCGCGCGAAATGCGCGTGAGTCCCGACGCGCATCGCGAATCGAGCACCGAGATCTACGCTGTGCGCAACGTGCGAGCCGTGGCGGGCCGCACGGTGACGGACGTACCGCCCTGGTATGGCTCGATGCATGGCGCGGATTCGGCTGTGTACTGGTACGCGCGGCGCGTGAGCGGCCTGCATGCGTCGCGCCCCGGCAGCGACGTCATGCTCACGTTCGTCGATACGCGCTTCGATCCCGCTGCACCCGCGGCGCGCACGCTCACTGCGGACCTGTTGTGCACCAATCGTCATCTGGCCCACCGGCTCGCACCGGGCGCCGCGCTGTCGTTCGAAGTGCCGGGCCCCGTGGCGAGCGTGCGCATTGCGCATCGGCCCACGCCGCAGATCGTGGCCGCGCTCGACGGCACGTCGCGCTGGCGTCTCGTGTCGCAGCTCGTCCTCAATCACACGTCGATCGTGGAGGGCCCGCAGGCGCTGCAGTCGCTGCGCGAAATGCTCATGCTCCACAATCTTGGCGCACATGCCCCTTCGCAGCGCCAGATCGCGGGACTCGTGGCCGTGTCGAGCGAACCCATCGTCGCGCATGTCGGTACGGACCGCTGGCGCGGCTGGCGCAATGGACTCGGCGTGCGTATCGAACTCGACGAAGCGAGCTTTGTGGGCGCGAGCACCGTGCTCTTTTCTGGCGTGCTCGCGCAATTCTTCTCGCTCTATGCGAGCGTCAACCGTTTCGTACAGACCTCGCTCGTGCGCGACGGTCGGGAGATCCGCACATGGCGGCCGACGATGGGCAGCCCGCTCGTTCTCTGACGCAGCGGCTGTTCGACGAACCGCACGCGTTCGAATTCACGCAGGCCGTGCGCCTGCTCGAATTGTTGCAGCCGCATGCGCAGCCGCTCGGCACCGGGCTCGACCCCGGCCAGGAAGCGCTCGCGTTGAGCGGCAATCTTTCTCCCGCGTTTCCGGCGAGCGCGCTCGGGCCATTGCGGCACGGCTTGCCGCGCTCACTCGCTTTCGCGCCTCAGGCGGGCGAAGAGCTGTCCGCACGATCCGTGCATGCGGGACTGCCCCAGCTCCAGGTCAACGCCTTCGCGCTGGGCGGCCCGAACGGCCCCCTGCCCGGTGCATGGCAGGAATGGCTGCAGGACCGTCTGCGCCGCAAGGACCGCTCGGCAGCGGCGTTTCTCGACATCTTCCAGCATCGGCTGCTTGCGCTGCTCTATCGTGCGCAGCGCAAGTACCGCAGCGCCGAGCCGCTGCCCGCTACGGCGCAGCGTTCGGCCGATGTCGTGCTGCGCGCGCTGACGGGCAACGCCTCGCTGAACGCCCGCGCCTGGGGCAACCGCGCGGCGCAAGAAGCGGCAGCGCTACCCGAACCGCACGACCTACGCGCCGTGCTGGCGCGCGCGGGCCTCTTCGCGAACCGCCGGCGTTCGCTCGCGGGTTTCGACGTCATGGTGCTCCATCATTTCCGCGTACACGTGCGCTCCACACCGTTCGCGGGCGGCTGGCGCACGCTGCCCCCCGCGAGCCGCACGGCCATCGGCTCCGGCGGTCGCAACCGGCGGCTCGGCCAGGATGCCGTTGCGGGCACGAGGATCTGGGACGAACACCAGGGCATACGCGTGCGGCTGGGGCCGCTCAGGCGTGAGCAGTACGAAGCATTCCTGCCGGGCGCGCCTGCCCACGAAGCGTTGCATTCGCTGGCAGCCGAGTGGTTCGGCGCGGAACTCAAGGTGCATCTCGAACTGCAGCTCGCCGCAGGCGAATTGCCGCGCGCGCGCCTCTCGCGGCACGCGCCGCTGAGGCTAGGCTGGACCGCCTGGGCCGGCGCGGCGGAATCGGCGCCCGCGCGCCTCACGTGCCTTGCGCCCGACGACATTCAGGGGCGTTCCGCGCCGTGACGCTCGATCTCAAGACGCTCGTTGCGCGCCTCGAGCGCGAGCCGCGCGAAGCCCTCGAACGCGCCGCACAGCAATGCCTGCGCGAAACGCATTTCGTGGTCGAAATCGAGCACTGGCTGCTCGCGCTCGCCGAACCCGAGGGCGGCGATTTCGCGTGCGTGCTGCCGCACTTCGGCGTGGACCGCGCCGCACTCACCGCCGAAATCCGCATGGCTATCGCGCGCTTCAAGCGCGGCAACACGGGCATGCCGTCGTTCTCGCCTGACCTGCTCGTATGGCTCCAGGACGCGCTCGTGCAATCCACTGTCGTGCTCCAGCAGCCGCGCGTGCGCGCGGCGACGTTGCTCATCGCGCTGCTCGAAAACGACGCGCTGCGCGCACGCGCCGTGCATGGGGCACCCACGCTGCTTCGCGTGGCGAGCGCTGCGCTGCGCGCCAATTTCACCGTTTGGCTCGCGCCGATCGAAGCGGCCGCGCCGCTCGCGTCAACATCGCAGATCGCACCACTCGAAGCGGCCATAGACGACAATGCGAGCGTTCCCCCGCTGACCGGTGCTCTGGAGCCGGTGGCACCATCGCCTGCCCTGCTCGACCAATACACGCTCGACCTCACCGCCGAAGCGCGGGCCGGACGTATCGACCCGATCATCGGACGCAATGCGGAGATCCGCCAGACGCTGGACATCCTGTTGCGGCGGCGACAGAACAACCCCTTACTCGTGGGCGCGCCGGGCGTGGGCAAAACGGCCGTGGTCGAAGGTCTTGCGCTGCGCATCGCGGCGGGCGACGTGCCGCCGCCGCTTGCCGAGGTCTCGCTGCGCATGCTCGACCTCGCGCTGCTGCAGGCGGGCGCGGGTTTGAAAGGCGAGTTCGAGCGGCGCCTGCGTGCGGTGATCGACGAGGCGCGGCACTCGCCACGGCCCGTGGTGCTCTTCATCGACGAGGCCCATACGATGATCGGCGCAGGCGGCGCGGAAGGCGGCAGCGACGCCGCGAACCTGCTCAAGCCTGCCCTTGCGCGCGGCGAGCTGCGCACGATCGCGGCCACGACGTGGCTCGAATACAAGAAGTACTTCGAGCGCGACCCCGCGCTCGCGCGTCGCTTCCAGCTCGTGCAGATCGAAGCGCCCGACGAGCCCGCGGCCGTCGCCATGCTGCGCGCGCTGGCGCAAAAGTTCGAAGCGCACCACAACGTAACGATCCTCGACGCCGCCATCGTCGATGCGGTGAAACTCTCGCATCGGTACATCTCCGCGCGCCAGTTGCCCGACAAGGCGATCGCCGTGCTCGACACCGCGTGCGCGCGCGTGGCGCTCGCGCAGCACGACACGCCGCCGCAACTCGAAGCCGCCAGACACCGGCAGCGCGCGCTCGACGACGAACTGCTGCGCCTGCGCACGGAGACGGTGTTCGGCGTGAACCACACGCAGCGCCTCGCCACGCTCGAAGCCGAACATGCGCACAACGCCACGCTCGTCGAGACGCTGGAGGCGCGCTGGCGTGAAGAGGCTGCTACCGTGCGCGAGATTCTCGCGGTCCGCGCGCGCCTGGCCGCCCTCGACGCAGCGCCTCGCGATGCAAACAACGACGGCGCACAAGCACCGCCAGATAACGCGGACGCGAACGAGAACAACGAGGCCGACCCGCGCGAAGACCTCGCCGCCGAACTGGCGCGACTCGAAAGCGGCCTCGAAGCGATTCGCGACGACGACCCCATGGTGCCGGTTTGCGTGGACTCCAAGACCATCGCCGCCGTGATCGCGAACTGGACCGGCATTCCCGTGGGCAAGATGCTCGCCGACGAAGCCCACGCCGTGCGCACGCTCAAGGGCCGTCTCGCGCAGCGCATCGTCGGGCAAGACGCGGCGCTCGACCGCATCGCGATGCGCATCCAGGCCTGGCGCGCGGGACTCGCCGACCCGCTGCGCCCGGTAGGCGTATTCCTGCTCGTGGGGCCGACGGGAGTGGGCAAGACCGAGACGGCCTACGCCCTTGCGGATGCACTCTACGGCGGCGAGCGCAATCTCATCGTGATCGACCTCGCCGCGTATCAGGAAGCGCACGCCGTCTCGCAGCTGCGCGGCGCGCCGCCGGGCTATGTGGGTTATGCGAGCGGCGGCCAGCTCACCGAGGCCGTGCGTAGGCGTCCTTATAGTGTCGTACTGCTCGACGAAATCGAAAAAGCGCATGTCGACGTGCTCGAAGCCTTCTACAACGTCTTCGACAAGGGCGTCATGGAAGACGGCACCGGGCTCGTGGTGGATTTTCGCAACACGGTGATCCTCGCCACCAGCAACGTCGGTGCCGAGTTGCTGTTGAGTACGCCCGCCGCAACGCTTGCGACCGACGCCTTCGCGCGGCGGCTACACGAAGAACTGCTGCACGCGTTTCGCCCGGCGTTCCTCGCGCGCATGACCGCCGTGCCTTATGCCGCGCTCGACGACACAGTACTGCGCGCCATCATCGAAAAGAAACTCGAACAACTGCGCATGCGCTACCGCGACGCCACGGGCAAACAGTTCGCCTTCGACAGCAGGATCATCGACGCCGTGCTCGCGCGCTGCCGCGCAGCGGGCGGTGCGCGCGAGATCGACAACGTGCTCATGAACGAGCTGGTCGGCACGCTCGCGCAGTGGGCGCTCGAATGACGATGCATGGGACCTGCCACACCGCATTCAACTCAACATAATCCCCGCGATGAACCGCCCCATCTCCGCCGATACCGATGCGCGCATCAGCCTCACCGGCAACGCGTTCAGCACGCTCTTTCCCGCCAGCTTCGAGGCGCGCGAGGCACTGGACGCTCCCGCCACGCTGACGCTTCACGCCCATGGCGGATTGCCGCCGCCCGCGCCCTCGGGCATGACGGGCAACCATGCAACGCTCTCGCTCGCGTGGGGCGAGTCGCCGCGCCTCATCGACGCCGTGTGCACGCGCGCCGCGCAGTTGCCCTCGACGATAGACGCCAGCCACTTCACGCTGGAACTGCGTTCATGGTTGTGGCTGCTCACGCTCTCACGAAACAACCGCATATTTCAGGGCAAAAACGCGCAGGAGATCATACAGGCGATATTCGGCGGGCACGGCTTGACGGACTACTCGTTCTCGGTCACGGGCGCGGCCGCTACGCGCGAATGGTGCGTGCAGTACACGGAGTCCGACTTCGCGTTCGTGAGCCGCCTTTGCGAAGAGGAAGGCTGGTTCTATTTCTTCCGCCACGATACGGGCAGCCATACGCTTGTCATTGCCGACAGCAACGATGCCTTCACGCCCCTGCCCGGCGACGCGACGCTGCACTACACGGGCGGCACGAGCGGCGCGCGCGAATCGACGCAGATTGTCCACTGCGAGGTCGTCGAAGAGACGGCCACCGGCCTCTTCTCGCATACCGACTACGCGTGGGAGACGCCGACCGCGCAACTTTATTCGCAGGCACAAGCGGCATCGAACGGACACAGCGTATACGAGTATCCGGGGCGCTACGCCACCAGCGGCGATGGCTCCACGCTCTCCAAACACCGTGTGGACGCGCTGCGTGCGCCCACGCGAATCCTCATTGCCGAAAGCGATTGCCGCGCGCTCGCGCCGGGCTGCCGCTTTACGCTCGCCGATCACGAATCCAGCGACGCCAACATCGAATGGGTCGTGCGCAGCGTGATCCACGAAGCCGATCACAACCGCTATCGCAACCGCTTCGAAGCGTTTCCGTTCGCGACGACCTGGCGGCCGGCGCGCACGACGCCGCGCCCCTTCATGCCGACGCAGACCGCGACGGTGGTCGGCAAGAGCGGCGAGGAATTGTGGACCGATCAGTATGGCCGCGTGAAGGTTCAGTTTCACTGGGACCGCGACGGCCAGAACGACGAACAGAGTTCGTGCTGGATTCGCGTGGCGCAGCCCTGGGCGAGCAAGCGCTTTGGCATGCAGTTCATGCCGCGCGTGGGCGACGAAGTGGTGGTGACCTTCATCGACGGCGATCCGGACCGGCCGCTCATTACGGGCAGCGTGTATAACGGCGCGAATCTGCCGCCCTATACGCTGCCCGACAACCAGACGCAGTCCGGTATCAAGACAAATACCTCCAAAGGCGGCAGCGGCTTCAACGAACTGCGTTTCGAAGACAAGCAGGACAGCGAGGAAATCTTCCTGCAGGCACAAAAGGACCTGAACGCCAAGGTGATCAACGACGCCACGTGGACCATAGACCACAACGAAACGAGCACGATCAAGAATGACCGCGCGCACACGATCAAGGAAGGCAACGATACCCTCACGGTCGAACAGGGCAACCGCAGCACGACGGTCAAGACCGGCGACGAAACCGTCGACATCAAAGGCGCACGCACCGTGAAAGCCGGCAGCAACGAAACGCGCACGGTGGGCGGCAATCTCGATCAGACAGTGACGGGCAACATGACGCTCACCGTGGACGGCAACCTCACCATCAAGGTGAGCGGCACGCTAACGTTGCAGAGCACGGGCAACCTCACGGCGAAGAGCGACGCGTCGCTCACGAATCAGGCCGGTGTGTCGCTCACGAATCAGGCCGGGACGTCGCTGACCAACAAGTCGGACGGCACGCTTTCGAACGAGGCGCAGAGCGTGACGAACAAAGGCGCCGTGCAGCAGACGGTGGACGGAGGCGGCATGCTGGTGGTCAAGGGCGGCATTGTGAAGATCAACTGAGGCGAGCATGGAGACGATTCAACCGGTCACGATAGAACGCGACGACACGCGCATTGAAGGCGCGACGCTGGGCGGCGCGCTGCACGGCCCCGTGCGCATCGAGGCGGAAGGACGTCCCGTCGCAATGATTCGCTATGCGAATGGCGTGCTCAGCGGTCCGGCCACCTATTTCTATCAAGAGGGTAATCCCTCGGCGCAAGTGCAGTATGCGAACGGAAAGCTCGACGGCAAGGCGCTTTTCTACTTTCCCGACGGCAAGATTCAGCGCGAGGCGCACTACGCGCACGGCGTGCTGCATGGCATCTCGCGCACCTGGCTTGCCGACGGCACGCTGCTCGAAGAAGCGCATTACCGCAACGGCAAGCTGCATGGCGTTCTGCAACGCTTCCATCCGAATGGCTGCCTGGCGCTGCGGCAGCCGTTCAACGCCGGAAAGCCGCTCGAAGCGGCGAAACGCTATACCGACGACCGCCGTCCGATAGCGGCGGACGGCAAGCCTCTGCCACGCTGGAAGCAATGGTGGCAATCGCTCGCTAATCCGTCTTCGGCCTGATTTCAGCCTGATACGTTGGCACGGCAACACACCAGGAGGCACACGATGACCAGTCCGCAAGTCTGCGCCGGCGCCACACTGCAATGCTCCTTTGGCGGCGCACCGGGCACGCTGAACGTCATCCCCGTCAATCGCGTGCTCGTGGGCGGTGTGCCCGCCGCGACGATTGCCGACTCGATTCCCATCGCCAATATCACCCCGTTCGCCCTGTGCCAGAGCCCGGCGAATCCCACGGTGATCGCAGCGACTGCCGCGGCGCTGGGCGTTTTCACGCCCATGCCCTGCGTTCCGGCCACGCCGTCGCCGTGGATTCCGGGCGGTGCACCAACCGTGACGCTGGGCGCCATGCCGGCGCTGGATGCTCAGGCTACGCTCATTTGTATCTGGGGCGGTGTGATCAAGGTGGTGCAACCGGGGCAGGTGTCTACGCTTGTTCCGTAGGGTATGTTCGGCGACGACAGGACACTCGGCGCGACGCCGACGGGAAGCGACACGTCCACGATCGTTTCGATTCGATCTGTTTTTTAGCCCGGCGTTGCATGCGCCGATCCCAGACCGAGCATGTGTACCGCAAAGGTGCGCATGATGTCCTGCACCGCGTTGGTCAGAACGGGCGTGAAACTGGCACTGAAGACTTTCTGAGGCCCCTTTCCGATGATCTCGACTTTGCTTGTATGCGAAAACACAACATTCGGTACAGGGCCGCCGCTAATAACAAAATCGTAATACGCGGTCGGCATGTTCTTCACGGTGTATGTCGTCCCGGCTTTCTTCCCTTTGGTGGTATCTAGATGAATAGGTTTCGGCCGCTCCGCGGTTACGTGGCAGGAATTCGCCACGCCGCCACTCGCGAGCGGCACCGTGATGTGATATTTCTCGTTCTGGAGCTCAAATGGCAAGTAAATGAGGGTGCCGCCTTCGTCTGTCGCGTCGTCGTAGGTGGCAGCCGCGGGGAGGATTCCGCCTACTGCTACCGCATTGTCCCAGTCCGTTTTGATGTTCGAGAAAACGAGAGGCATTGCCAATCTCCTGGTAATTGACTCTGTGATATTTCTCAACAGATAGTAGACCGTCGGATCATAATTCGCCTTTTATTTTTATGAACAATAGACGTTTTATTACATAGGATCACAGTCAGCCTGAAAACACCGGCGCACATTCTTCATCGAGCGCTTCATAGGAAAATTGTTCCCGCAACAAGTAGCAATCGGCGATTTCGTTTACCTATACTCGTTTGACTCTGCAAGGCAGCCCCATTTTCCGAACACCAACAAAAACGGAGCGTGAGATGCGAGGAGCGATTCTTAAGACGGGTTGGGTACTTCTGACTTTCTTTTTGTCGAGTGCCAGCGTTATCGTGCAGGCGGGTTCGACATGCAGCGGGTTGAGCTGCTTTTTCCGCGGTCAGCTAGTCGAGCAGAGAACGAGCCTGCGCCTGAGCGCGGGCGACTTCACCAAACTGCTGGGGACAAACGCAACCGGTCAGCAATTGCTGCAGATTGCCGGCACGCCCCGCTGCGACATCGAAATCAAGTACTTCCGCTACCTCACGATAGGCGGTGCGGGCGAACCCACCATGTCGAGCGCGGCGTTGATGATCCCTGGCGGCGGCGCGTCCTGTACGGGGCCGCGCCCCCTCATGCTGTACGCGCACGGAACCACGACCTACCGCAACTACAACATCGCCGACATTACGCAAACGGACCCGGCCAACGGCGACGGCGCGGGCGAAGGCATTGCCGTGGCGGCGATCTACGCAGCGCAAGGGTATATCGTCGTGGCAAGCAACTATGCCGGCTACGCGGGCTCCCCCTTGCCGTACCACCCCTATCTGAACGGCGACCAGCAATCCGCCGATGTGATCGATTCGTTACGCGCGGCCCGCTTCGCGATGGCGTTGCCCGATCCGGCAAACAAAACGCGTGAGAACGGCAAGCTGTTCGTCACCGGGTATTCGCAGGGCGGCTACGTGGCGCTCGCCACACACCGCGCGCTGCAGGCGGCCGGCATCAATGTCACGGCTTCCGCGCCCGGCTCGGGTCCTTATGCGCTGGGCGCCATGGCCGACGCTCTGGTCCAGGGCGAGGTCGACCTCGGCTCGACGATCTTTACGGTGCTGGTGACCACGAGCTACCAGCACGCGTACGGCAATATCTATCGCAAGCCAGGCGACTTTTTCGAGGCGGCCTATGCCCCCGGGATAGAGAACCTGCTGCCGAGCGTCACGTCAATGGATACGTTGTTCGCCGAAGGCAAACTGCCCGCAACGCAGCTCTTCAGCAGCACGCCGCCTGCGCCACAGTTCGCTTCGTTGACGCCGCCTCTTGCCCCGCCCCTGGCGCCCGCTGAATTAACGCCGCTATTCGCGTTGGGATTCGGCACAGCGAATCTCGTGCGTAATGCCTATCGTCTGAGCATCCTCGAAGACCAGATCGTCAACCCGGATGGCGCGTATCCCTCGCCGACCGCAGCGATGGCCCCGGCTGCCAGTCCGGCTCAGCCGCTGCGTCAGGCGTTCAAGCGCAACGATCTGCGTAGCTGGGTGCCGCGCTCGCCCGTGCTGCTATGTGGCGGCCATCTCGACCCAACCGTGTTCTTTTTCAATGCGGCGATCGAGCAGGCCTACTGGAAAAACGCCAACGTCGCGCCGGGCCTGACGAGCGTGCTCGATGTCGATTCCGTTCCGGGCGCGAGCGATCCGTTTGCTGCTGTGAAAGCTGGCTTCGCTCAGGCCAAGGCATCGGTCGCCACTCAGGCTGTTCAGGCCGGCGCAACGGATGGCGGCCTTTCTGCCGTCCTCCAGGCCTACCACGCCGACATCGTCGCGCCGTTCTGCATGGTCGCGGCGCGCGGCTTCTTCGGCAACTTCTGACTGGCAGACGAGTATCGCGCGCGATTAGCGGAGGTGAAGACGATGGGACGCAGTGAAGCAGAATCCATTTACCAGGCCTGGAACACGTCTGCGAGCAAGCGAGCCGTCACACCGGTCGCCAGGGTGACGGGCAAGTTCGACGAATTTCGCGCGCATGGCTTTGACATCGTCACGACGCGCCTGCTCGCTTACCAGCGCACGCACGGCTCTCACAAAACCGCGGAGCAGACCTGGAAGCTCCTCGAAAAATTCGAGCGCCGCAACGGGGATATCGTCGCCCGGGAGTTGATGAAGGTCCTGCAGGCGGGGACCGTTCTCAAGGGCATGCTCGCTCAATTTCCGGCTGCGATGTTCCCCAAACTGTCCGACGACGCGCAGGAATACGCAACGAAGCTCGATCCCAACAACGTGGTCTTTCCGAAAACCGGCAAGCGAATCCGCATCGTCCGTATGCTCGGCAAGGGCGGGATGGGGGGCGCAGTCTTTCTCGGTGAAGAGCAAAACGGGCAACGGTATGCAGTCAAACACTTTGTCAGGGACTCGTATACCGTGACCGGTTATGGCGGCCCCACGCCTAGAAATCGTCTCGACAAAACCAGCCAGTACCTGATGCGGTACTTCGAAGCAGCCCTGACCACAACATGCGTGGACGTTCTGACGCTCGGCCGCGATGAATACGTTCTGCTAGAACTCGGCGAGGGCACGGTCGATTACACGACACTAAACATGTCGGACATCATCAGTGTGTTCGAGGACCTGCGCAAGTTGTATGAGTTCTCCCGGCATTACATGACGGTGGACGTGACGCAGGATGTCAGCGTGCTGCACCTGGATATTCACGGCGAAAACCTGATGAGGTTCGGTGGAAAACTACGGCTGATCGACTTCGGCCAGGCCATCATTTTCAGTCCTGGGCAGGACGATATGGTGCGATCAGCGAGCCCCGTCGCCTACGTCAAAACCAACCCGAATCTCTATTTCCAGAACGATTCGTTTCTTGAGTCAAAGAAGGCTTACTACGATCAGGAGCAAGGAAGCTGGAAGAAATATATCGACGATTGGCAGCAGGCCTATCGCGTCGCGCCGGAGGTGCTGCTGTGTGAGAGTTGCAACCGGCAGTATCCGGCGGGACTCGACATCAAGGAATGTCTGCGCTGCGGCTCCAGGAAAATCGTAACCGCGAAGCTACGCGAGGTCGATATCAACGCAATCGCCAGACTCAAGGGCGTTTCACCCGGCACGATCGGCGACAATCCCTATGCTCACGGCACAGTGACCTCCGTCGATCCTCAGGAATACGGCTGCATCGTTCTGACCGCCGTGCTGATCAAGGAAATATGGTCCGCCACTGAGCACGGACGCAATTTGGGCATGGGCGGCGCCTCGGCTCGTGCAATCGTGAACGTCAACGTCTATTCGCAGGCGCGGCGCGGTATGCACCTGTTCAAAGGCGAAGCGCAAGCGGGAGTCGTCCAGATCCTGCTCATGTGGTTCGACGAAATGATGCGCCGCCTGTTCGACGGCGAGTCGTTTTCCGCCCGCGACGCGGTGACTTTTTTCGGCGGCACCCGCGGATCACAGGCCTCCCGCCTGCGCCGGCACTCCGTCGCCTTCTGAGTTGTGCGGTCAGCATGGCGGTCATGAATGCCGCGTGACCATTGGGCCACGCGAGCGACACAATTTGTATGACGAGACCCGAAATATTAATCTCCGCACAATCCACTTGACCCGACTACTGTAGTCACCTTCACGATCGACATTCTGTTCAACGAACATCGTGTCGATACACATGGAAACGACCCGGAATCTCACTGACGAAGCCTTCCTCGAAGCCTTCCTCACCTGCCAGCTGCCACCGGCTGCGTTCAATCATCGCAATCATCTGCGCGTAACGTGGATTCACTTGCAGCGTTACCCACTGGAAGAGGCAATTGAGCGGATCTGTGCTGGTATTGCGCAATACGCCGCTCATCTCGGCGCTCCAGATCGATACCACCGTACAATGACCGAAGCGCTGATCCGGCTCATGGCGCATGCCGGCGCTTCGAATCCATTGCAGTCGTTCGAAGCTTTTCTCGCCCACGCACCGGCCTTTACCGGCGATTGCCGCGCGCTTGTCGCCGAACACTATTCGCCCAAATTGCTGGCGCGGTCCGAAGCGCGCTGTAGTTTTCTCTCCCCCGACAGACTTCCCTTGCCGTCATGACACGTCTGACTCGTTTCACTCCAGGACGACTGGCACGCGAGGCAGGACTTTCGCGCTCCTCGCTCCTGCACTACGAAGCGCTCGGTTCGCTGATACCGATTTCACGCAGCGCTGCGGGCTACCGGCTATACGACGAGACACAACACGAACGCCTGCGCGCGATTTGCGCCTACCGGGCCGCTGGGCTGTCATTGGCTGCGATACGCGACGTACTGGCGAGCGAGGGCAATGCAGCCGCACATATCCTCGAAGCGCATTTGATGGGATTGACGGCGGAAATCGCGCGTCTCAAACAACGCCAGAAGGCCATTGCAACGTTGCTCGCGCAACCATCGTTTCGTCAACGAGGAAAGCAGCGTGGCAAGGATGCCTGGGTTGCGTTGCTGCGTCGCGCAGGCTTCGACGAGGCGGAGATGGACAGGTGGCATGCAGGGTTCGAGGCAGAAAATCCCGACTCGCACGCAGCGTTTCTCACTTCGCTCGGGCTGACAGCCGAAGAGGTGAAGGTAATCCGCCGGCGCGCGAAACTCACGGGCGACCCACCCTCCGGGCATGTGGCCTCGTGAAGCTCATTGAGCGTCAAAACCCCGAATGTGCGCCACCGCACGTTCTCGCGCGACTCCGGCGCACGTCGTTGCGCTTGTCCGCCTACTCTGCAGCAACCGGCTTTCACTTCCCACTCTTGCCAGCCAGGAGACGTTCATTCCATGCATGAAACAAGCGATATTGTTCGCGCGTTTATCGAGGAAGTCCTGAATCAAGGGCAGCTCGACGCCGCGGAGCGGTTTTTCTGGGAGGACATGGTCGAGCAGGTGCCGTTCCCCGGCCAGGG
The DNA here is from genome assembly GCF_024206475.1 of Paraburkholderia sp. CNPSo 3274. GTDB lineage: Bacteria > Pseudomonadota > Gammaproteobacteria > Burkholderiales > Burkholderiaceae > Paraburkholderia. The sequence goes on along the minus strand of NZ_JAMBPR010000014.1, from coordinate 7,134 downwards.
TCCCGGTATCGAGGGCCTCAAGGATGTCGTGCGAGGGATGCGCGCTGCGTTCCCGGACATGCATTGGCGCGTCGAGGAACAACTCACCGAGGGAGACCGCGTGCTAACCCGGTTCGAGTGGACGGGCACACACAGGGGGGCGTTCCTCGGCGTGGACGCTACGGGGCGCTCCGTCAAGGTATGGGGCATGGTCATCGACCGCTTTCAGGAAGCCAGGATCAAGGAAACCCGCCTCATCATGGACACGCTCGGGCTGATGATCCAGCTGGGCGCGGTGCGTCCACCGGGCCAGTGAACCCGCGAAAACCGGGTTGGTCCAGCGACCCGCCGCAGACGGCAACCCAGCATGCGGCGCTCACCGCTCGCTACAAGGACAGCTTGCACGCCTCATGCAGCACGGTGAGCCTGCGCACCGGATCCGCTACGTAAGGGTTGCTCTCGTCCCACGCGTAGCCCGCCAGCACCGAGCTGATCATCCGACGGATCAAGGGCGTCTGCCGCGGGTAGTAGATGATGTCCTGCAGCTCGCCGGTGTACCAGCGCTCGACGAAGGCGCGGAACGTGTCGATACCCTTGCGCAGCGGCACGTCGTATTCCGCCTGCCAGTCCACGGCCGCGCCGCCGAGCGCGCGATCGAGCACCTTCACGGCCAGGTGCGCCGAACGCAGCGCAATGGTGACACCCGAAGAAAACACCGGATCGAGAAACTCGCCTGCGTTGCCGAGCAGCGCGAACCCGGGCCCATGCAATCGTTCGACGTTGGCCGAATAACCGCCGATCTGGTTCACGGGCATGAGAAATGGCGCGTCGCCGATCAGTCGGTTCAATGTCGGCTCCTCGCGAATGAGCGTGCGCAGCCGCGCCTCGCGTTCCGCTTGCGGCACGTCGAGGAAGGCAGCATCGGCAACACAGCCCACCGACGAGCGGCCGCCCGCGAGCGGGATCATCCAGAACCACACGTCACGGTGCTCAGGGTGCGTCGCGATGCAAATCTTGTTGCGATCGAAGGCGTCCAGCGGCAGGCCGTCACGCACGTGACTGAAGATCGCGGCGCGCGTCGGCAGACCGGTGGGCGCCTCCAGATTCAGGAGGCGCGGCAGCACGCGGCCAAAGCCGCTCGCGTCGAGCACGAAACGCGCATGCACTTCATAGCACGCCTGGTTTTCGTCGATCACCTCCAGCACCGGCGCATCGCCCGTGCGCATGTCCCTCACCGTGTGGCCGAAGCGCACTTCGGCGCCCTGCTGCGCGGCGCAGCCGATCAACAGATCGTCGAACTTCGCGCGCTCCACCTGGTACGTCGTGCCCCAGCCCGCCGTATGCTTGTCGCGGAAGTCGTACGACGATACCTCGTCGCGCCACACGAAATGCGCGCCATTCTTGTACTGAAAGCCGGCCTCCACCACTGCCTGCAGCATCCCGGCCTCTTCGAGGTACGCCATGCTCTGCGGCAAGAGGCTCTCGCCAATCGAAAAGCGCGGGAAATGCTGGCGCTCCAGCACGAGCACCGAGCGTCCTGCCTTGCGCAATAGGGCTGCAGCCACCGCGCCCGAAGGGCCCGCGCCGATGATCGCCACGTCGACGGCTTCGCGTCGCGCGGATGAGGTCGTAACTGCTGTTCCAATGCTCTCTTCCATATTTCAATCCCTTCTGTGCGTCTTGTTACATCCTGTTACGCCCTGTATGTACAATGCAAGCGTACGTCGCTGGACGACACTGTGATTTTGACACTCCTCGCACCGCCCATGCATTTACGATGCCTGATCCCGCCCGCGAACGCACTAGTCGAGGCTGAGAAAAATACATCGTTATCCGAATCAAAATGCGAAAATCGGGTTAATTTAATTGAAATTCTTATTAATTTCTTGGCAATCTGACCATAGCAGACCCATAGCTGCTGTACGGGTTACCTGGTCTCGCGATGGTGGTTTGCGGGATAAAAGACGGTTTCCAGGCACGTAACTCTAATCGCGTTAGCGGCCGAACCCCAAAGGAAGGTTTTTATGTTGCGTATCCGCCCGCCCGAATGACGGTTGCGGGAGGGAGAGCACCAGGCGCTTAGAACACGCCCGAGATCACTCGCACAAAACCACTGCGCAGCGCGCGTGACCGCGTCGTTGAAGTCGAGGTTCACCTTGCTCGCGACGCGCATCATGCGCGTCTGATAGGTGCGCTAGTCCGTATCGTCGGCATAGGTAACGGTCGTGCCGCCGCTGTTGCCCTGGTGCAGGTTATGCATCGAGCTTTCGTGGCTCGCTGCCGAGCGGCGCGCCGTATTGCGCACCTGAACGAAGATGGTTTTCTTCGATTCGGCCATCGGGTCAAGGAAGATAGTACCGGACAGCTTCGTCTGAACATCCAGATCGCGCTTTTCGATGGCAAGTCGGGTGGCGGCGCACACCCGAGAGCAGGCTGGTCGACCCCATTGCCGCCAATGGATGTGGCGACAAAAATTGTTTTAGCGTAACGCTTCATTGTGGTGTGGTTCTGCACAGCAACGTTCTTATCAGCACCGCTTTCAAATAATTGAGGGTTTTGTTAAACGATCACCGAATGCGGGGGATGTAAAGAAACGTCTGATTCATTGCCAGTGCTGCAATAACCGCCAATTTGTTGTGTGCGCAAACGTTTAACTTAAGCTGTGGTCTTTTCAATAGCCGCGAATACGCCACGCGTAGCGCCTATTCACATGAACAGTGGAAGAATTAATCGGATTCAAAACGCATACCTGGACACTCCTCAACGAAGCCCTTGTGACGGGGAAAATGCTCGCGCAATATACGGTTCGATGGAGAAGGCAAGCGCCGAAATGATTTGAGACTATTTGTTACGCATCAAGCACTTCATTTAAATCAATAATTTAGATTCTCTGCCGCCTTCCATAACCCGAGCCGCTATTCTCCCAATCGCCCTCATGCTTTCCATTTCCACCATCGGGCTGATGGTCTCGGGCTGCGCGATCGTGCTGCTCATGCCGGGGCCAACCAACACCCTGCTCGCCGCCGCCGGTTTGAGGCAGGGCCTGCGGCGCTCCGCGCATCTGACTCTCGCCGAACTGGCCGGCTACCTGGTGTCGATTACCCTCTGGGGGCTTTGCTTCACCCATGCGTCGCATTCGCTTAGCTGGCTGCCAAACGTGCTGCGTGTGGCCAGCAGCCTCTATCTTGCGTGGCTCGCTTTGCGCCTTTGGTTCACGGCAAACTCGATCGAAACCTCGGCAAAGGGCGTGGTCGGCACACGCACTTTGTTCAGCGCCACGGTGCTCAATCCCAAGGCCATTTTGTTCGCCGGCTCGATTTTTCCGCCGATGGCATTCGCGAGCGTCATCACGTGGCTCCAGGCCATGGCGATCTTCGCGGTCTTGCTGATTCCCATTGGCCTTACGTGGATCGCGATCGGCGCCGCGCCGCGCAATGGCCGTGCACCGTTCATTCGTCCCGCGTTCTTTCAGCGTTGCGCGTCCGTCGTAGTGGGCGCCTTCTCCGTGTCGCTCATTTGGGCGCTCGCGCACTAACGCTTTCGCGTCATTCTGGGGCTCTAGCGACTTGCGGCGGAACGAGTTCGGCAACGCTGAACCAACGGTTGCCAGCCGTTCCAGCCAGGCGCTGCAGCGCCTCGGCGTCGTTCACGCCGCATTCCACCGGAAAGGACTTCGCTGCATAGGCGGCCAGCCAGAGGGTGCGCATCACGCCATCCGTGAACGCAACGTACGGCATGGCGGCGCTCGCCGGGCAACTGACTTCTGCAAGCGGCACGGGGTCTTGCTCGCCGAAACTGAAACCCTCGGCCGCCAGTTCGAAGCGCGGGTCTGCACGCCATATCTGCGGATTTCCGTTTGCCAGCCTAGCGTGCTCGCTGCGCGGTTCGTCCCGCCATAGCCTGAAGAAGCGCGCGCAGTCCACTTCGACCACGGCCCGTTCCTCGTTGCCGTAGTTCGAGCGGCTCACTGACATATACACGTCGGCGACCGATGTGCGCACGCGAAAAAGCGCGGCACGCTGCCCGTTCAACGCCCACGCCTGCAGACCCAGGTAACTCTCCATCTCCGCTCCAGATTAGCCGCAGCCCCATGCTTGCCGGAGAAAAAAGCGGCGGATAGCAGGAATGCGACAGCCATCGGGGCAAAGGTGACCTTCTTCATGTTGGCGTCGCGTGGGCGCCAGGTTGGCGTATTCATTCTCGCGAAACAGCGCGCGGGTTCTATGTGCCGCGCGCCGATTGGTGGCTTACTTGCGCCATCAAGCCAGCGCCCCGGCACGAACCGCAAGTTGCACCGGGCGCACCACGACACGAGGAGAACGCGCATGCCCACCGAAGACCCGCAGCACCGCTACGTGCTCACGCTGTCCTGCCCCGCCGCTGCCGGGCAGGTTGCCGCGGTCGCCGGCTTTCTCGACGCCCACCGCGGCTATATCGACGAGCTCACGGTGTTCGACGACGACATCAGCACGCGCTTCTTCCTGCGCTGCGTCTTTCACGAGGTCGTGCAGGCCGGTGCGGGCGAGCGCTTCGATCTCGCGGGCCTGCGGGACGAGTTCGCGAGCGTCGCGCGCAAGCACGAAATGACCTGGGCCATTCACGACCTGCGGGTGCGTCCCAAAGTGCTCATCATGGTCTCGAGGCTCGAACACTGCCTGGCCGACCTCCTGTTTCGCTGGCGCATGGGCGAGCTGCAAATGGACATTGCGGGCATTGCCTCGAATCACCGCGATTTCGAACCGCTCGCAAAGCAGCACGACCTGCCGTTTCACTATCTCCCGGTCACGCCGGAAACGCGGCGTGAACAGGAAGACGCGATACTCGACCTGTTCGCCTCGACCGGTTCGGAACTGCTGATTCTCGCGCGCTACATGCAGATCCTCTCCGACGAAACGAGCCGGAAGCTGGCCGGCCGTGCCATCAACATCCACCATTCCTTCCTGCCCGGCTTCAAGGGCGCGCGCCCCTATCACCAGGCGCACGTGCGCGGCGTCAAGCTGATCGGCGCAACGGCGCACTTCGTCACCGACGATCTCGACGAAGGCCCGATCATCGAGCAGGAAGTGCAGCGGGTCGACCACTCGCTGAACCCCGAGCGTCTACTGGCTGTCGGGCGCGACGTCGAATGCGTGACGCTCGCGCGCGCCGTGCGGGTATTTCTCGAGCGCCGGGTTTTCATCAACGACGGCCGCACCGTCGTACTGTGAGCAAGCGTATGGGCGCTCACGCCGCCATGCGGTGGCGGCGCTGCGCCTGCGCCACCAGCGCCGCGAACGCGTCCTCGCTCATCCTGCTCGCCACGCGCTCTGCATAGTCGTGATGCCGCCGCGCGAGCGCCGCGCCCACGCAACGCGCCTGCAGATAGCGCAACAGCCCGATACGCCCGTGCCCGCGCACCATGCTCTGCTCCAGCAGCGCGAGCGCGGCTTCAGCATCGCCGTGACAGGCGCGTTTGTTGAGTTCGACGGTTTCAGTGCGCGGCATGAAAACAGGCCTCGTGGATGGGTTCGGCGGGGTTCAGCGTGGAGCGCGTGCCCCCTAGCGAGTTGACCAAAGCGGCGGCGCCACCGCTAGAACGAACGCGCCAGGGCGGCGGAACCGCCCCGCCATGCGGCTTGTATGCCTCCAACATCCCGCTGATTTCGCTTTTGCGAAGATCGATGGCGGAAAACGACAAGCGCCTCGGGGCCATATCGGGGAAGCTTGGTTGAAACCGTATCGCCTTTTTCCTGTGCCTCCATGTCCGACACACTCGCCACCGCCGTTTCCTTCGACGCCGCTCCCAAGGAGCGCATCCGTTTCGGCATCGTGCTGCTGCCGAACTTCACGCTGACCGCGTTCTCGGGTTTTGTCGACATGCTGCGTCTGTCCGCCGACGAAGGCGACTACAGCAAGCCGGTGCGCTGCTCGTGGCGCGTGATCGGCGAAACGCTCGCGCCCGTGCGGGCGAGCTGCGGCATCCAGATCGCGCCTTGGGAGACCTTTGCCGACGCCGAGCCGGTCGACTATCTCGTGGTCGTGGGCGGACTGCTCCACTCCGGCCCGCACGCAAGCGAAGCCACGCTGCAGTACATCCGCCGCGCGGCCAGCGGCGAGACGACGGTCGTCGGGATCTGCACCGGCGTTTTCGCGCTTATGCGCGCCGGCGTGCTCGACGGTCATCGTATTTGCGTGAGCTGGTTCCACTATTGGGACTTCATCGAGCGCTTCCCCAACGTCAATGCCGACGCCATCGTCGCCGACCGCTTGTTCGCGATCGACCGGCGTCGCATTACCTGCTCGGGCGGCCGCGCGTCGATCGACGTCGCCGCCGCCATTTTGCTGCGCCACTTCGACCACGCGACCGTGCAAAAGGCGCTGCGCATTTTGCTGGTCGGCGAAATGCAAAAGGGCAATGCGCCCCAGCCTCACCCGCCTGGCCTCGAGCCCGCCACGCACCCAAAGGTCAAGCGCGCCGTACTGTTGATGGAGCAGCAGGTTGGCCGCAATGTGCCGCTGGACGAACTGGCCTGCAAGCTGAACCTCTCGCCGCGGCAGCTCGAACGCCTCTTCAAGGCGGAAACGGGCAAGAGTCCGCGCGCATTCGCCAACGTCTTGCGCTTGCGCACAGCCGCCTGGCTACTTACGAGTTCGGACCGCACCGTTGCCGATATTGCTTCGAGTTGCGGGTTTTCGGATGCCTCGCATCTTGGGCGTGAGTTTCGTAAGCAGTTCGGGGTGCCGCCTGTTATGTTTCGTGCGCAACGTAGTGGGCAGGATGCGGTGCAGTTGGCCGACCTCGATGCGTTGTTGCGGAGTGATGCTGCGCTTGCTGGGGTGGGGCTTGAGGGATGTGATGTGGGTAGTTCGTTGCATTGAGGTCTCTCGGGCGTTTTGGCCTTTTCTTGTTTTCGCGGTGGTATGCGAGGGACCTATCCGTCATTTCGTGGGCGAGGCATATCATGAGAGGTAAAAATCATGGATATGCCGATGAAGAAGCGCACGGTAGCTTCGCAGGCAGCGGCCCGAGGGCCGCTGCCTGCCCTGCCTGAAGGCCTGCTTGACGAACTGGTCAAGGGGCCGATGACGCCCGCCGAGGTCCAGGACCTGATGCTGGCGTTCAACAAGGCCGTCATCGAGCGCGCGATGGGCGCCGAGATGAACAGGCATCTGGGC
>NZ_JAMBPR010000130.1 GCF_024206475.1 Paraburkholderia sp. CNPSo 3274 | reverse complement strand
AACACCGAAACGTGCGGTTGCATTACACGCCGACCTATACCTCCTGGCTAAATCAGGTGGAGAACTGGTTCTCGCGCATCCAGCGCGACGTGATTGCGCGAGGTATCTTCACCACGGTAAAGGATCTGGAGCGCAAGCTGATGCGCTATATCCGCGAGCACAACAAGAATCCCAAGCCGATTAAATGGAAGTATGACGATCCATCGCGGCGAATTCGACCAGTGCCATTTCAATGACGCAGTCGACTAGACCGGCAAGCCGGTCTGCATTTTGAGTAAATTTTGAGCCCACTACTGAGCGCGCAATGCCTCGGAAGGCCGCATGCCGAACATGCGCCGGTAGTCGGTAGCAAACTGGCTCAGATGCCAGAATCCCCAGGCAGCCGCAACGTCCTGCACCGAACCAGCCGCGCGCCCGCACAGATCGCGCCGGGCGCCGTTCAGGCGCAGCGCACGCAGGTAAGTTGCGGGCGCCATGCCAAGCACGTCCTGAAAGCAGTACTGGAGCGTGCGCCGGCTCACGTGCAGTTGCTCGCAAAGCTCCGGCACACCGACCGGCCGCGCGCGATGCGCGAGCACGTAGTCGCGCGCCTGCGCAACGATCCAGCGGCGCCGCGATGCGGGCTCGGCAGCGGCATCCCCGCTGCCCGCGCAGGCGTCGAATAGCGCGGCGAGCACTTCCGCTTGCAATGCATTGCGCTCGACGTCCGAAAGCGGTGCGTTCGGCACGTTCTCATGCGCATGGCCGCTATCCTCGAGACACCTCGCGAGCCGCGCGCAAAGGCGCTCAATGCGCGCCGCTCCGGCCTGCACGATAGGCGCGGCCGGGAGACGTTCCTCGAGCGCCGTGCGCTCGACCGAGGTCGCGTAGTGGCGCAGCACGTCGCCGCGCACGACCACGCCGTAGATCGAAAACTGTGCCGGCGTGAGCAGCTCGAACTCGACGTTGCCCGGGCGCAGCGCAAACGCCTGCGCGCCAATGGGCTGCGCGTCGATACGCGCCTCGCCTTCGCGCGCGACCGGTATGCCGAACCACCAGGCGTCGCCGCGCACCTCGCACGCCTGGCGCAGCGTGTGGCTCGTGGTCTCGCGAAAGACCTTCATGGTGTCGAGCGGCAGCTCCGTGAGCGTGCCGACAAAGCGGCCCGCCGCGAGCTGGTCGTAGGTCTGCCGCCAGCCCACGAGGTTGCGCGCCTGTTCGTCGGCATCGTGCGCCACGCTAACTACCGTGCGGGCGCCAGGCGCGTTGCATTGCGCTTGCCCGGCCGTGGCTTCGGTTCGCTCTACCGTTTCGTTCATGATTGCCACCCAGCGCGCGCTTGCTTCGATCGATCGTCGAATGACGCAAGAGTCGCGCCAGCGAGAAAGGTCTGCCGAAAGGGCCATGCCGGACGCCGCGCTGCTCCAAGGCGGCGCAATGGCGGTGAGAGCAGTGCTCAATCCCTGCACAGGCGGCAGCACCGCCGCGGTGCGTCGCCGGCTTCTACGGGTCGGATGCAGCCCCCCGCTAGCGCGCGTGGACCCTCAAGCGGACGTGATCTGCCCAGCCGCCCCGACGCCCGGCAGCGTCGCGTCGCTATCGTCCTTCAGTCCGACGCCAGTCAGCCCAAGCCGCCTCGCATGCGTGAGGAGGTAATGGAGCTTGTGCGCGGCCGCTTCATACGGCAGCCCTTCGGGACGCACGTTCGAGATACAGTTGCGTTGCGCGTCATGGCAGCCCACCTTCGGCGCGTAGGTGAGATAGACGCCGAGGCTGTCTGGCGAGCTAAGCCCGGGCCGCTCGCCGATCAGCATCGCCACGAGTTTCGCGCCCAGCAGCTCGCCGATCTCGTCGCCGAGCGCCACGCGTGCCTGGCGCGCGACCACCACTGGCCCGATGCGCCAGTCCGCAAGGCGCGCGCGCGCCGCGAGGAGCAGCGGTGCGGCCTGCTTCGCGGCGGCGATCGCCGAAAGGCCGTCGCCGATCACGAACACGACTTCGGGCGGCTCATCACGCGCAGCAGTGGCCAAACCCGCCGCTTCGACCAACGCTGCCCGGCTCGCCTCCGACAAGCGCCGCCCCAGGTCTGGCCGGCGCAAATAATGCTGCCGGTCCGGCGCCGCACTTTCCACGCCGAGCGTTGCGAACCCTTCGGCTTCGAGCGTGCGCCGCAAGGCTTCGGCGTCGAGCGGGTGATGGACGGCGTCGCGCGCCTGCGCGTGCGAGAGATTGAAGGCGAGCAGAGGCGCCGTGGGCAAGCCGTTGCCCGCGCGCCCGAGCGCGATGCGCGCGTTCGTGAACGCCTTGAGACCGCTCCACGGGTTCTTTTCGACGGCGTCGCTCATGCGTCGATCCCCATCCATTCGTGTGCGCCCGCAAGCAGCGGCACACGCGCGGAGCCTGGCAGGAGCGCGCCTTTCGCGTCGACGATCTCCATGGTCTCCAGCCACTCCTCGAACTCCGGCGCGCGACGCAGCCCGAGCAGGTCGCGCACGTAGAGCGCGTCGTGAAACGAGGTGCTCTGGTAGTTGAGCATCACGTCGTCAGCGCCCGGAATGCCCATGATGAAGTTGATGCCGGCCGTGCCCAGCAGCGTGAGCAGCGTGTCCATGTCGTCCTGGTCGGCTTCGGCGTGGTTCGTATAGCAGATGTCGCAACCCATCGGCACGCCCAGCAGCTTGCCGCAGAAGTGATCTTCGAGACCCGCGCGTATGATCTGCTTTCCATCGTACAAATATTCAGGGCCGATGAAACCGACCACCGTATTGACGAGAAACGGCTCGAACTTGCGCGCGACCGCATAGGCGCGCACCTCGCAGGTTTGCTGGTCCACGCCGTAGTGCGCGTTCGCCGAGAGCGCGCTGCCCTGCCCCGTCTCGAAGTACATGAGGTTGTTGCCAACCGTGCCGCGCTTGAGCGAGAGCGCCGCCTCGCGCGCCTCTTTCAAAAGCGCCAACGAAATGCCGAAGCTCGCGTTCGCCTTTTCCGTACCCGCGATCGACTGGAACACGAGATCGACAGGCGCGCCCTTTTCGATTGCCGCGATCGTGTTGGTGACGTGCGTGAGCACGCAGGACTGCGTGGGCACGCGGTAGCGCTCGCGAAACCCGTCGATCATCGCGAGCAGCTTCACGATGGCCGCCAGGCTGTCCGTGGCCGGATTGATACCGATCATCGCGTCGCCGCAACCGTACATCAAGCCATCGAGCATCGAGGCGGCGATGCCCTTCACGTCGTCGGTAGGATGGTTCGGCTGCAAGCGCACCGACATGTGGCCCGGCAGTCCCACGGTGTTGCGAAAGCGCGTGACCACGGGGCGCTTCTTCGCCACCGCGATCAGGTCCTGATTGCGCATAAGCTTCGACACCGCCGCAACCATCTCGGGCGTGAGGCCGGGCGCCAGGCGTTCAAGCGTTTCGGTATTTGCCGCGCCGGAAAGCAGCCAATCGCGAAAGTCGCCCACGGTGAGGTGCGCAACGGCCGCGAACGCGGCTGCGTCGTGATCGTCGACGATAAGGCGCGTGACCTCGTCGTCTTCATAAGGCACGAGTGCTTCCGAAAGGAACGCCTTGAGCGGCACCGCGGCGAGCGCCATTTTCGCGGCCACGCGCTCCTCTTCGCTGGCCGCCGCCACGCCCGCGAGCTGGTCGCCGGAACGCAGCGGGCTGGCTTTGGCGAGCAGCGTCTTGAGGTCCGCGAAGCGGTAAGTGCGCGCGCCGATCGTCTCCGTATAGTTCATGCGTTGGACTCCTGCAAAGCTAGAGGCTCACTCCTCGAGCAGCCCCTCGGCTGGCACCACCTCGCGCTGCGTGCGCGTGGCGAGGAAATACGCATAGCCGAGCGCGAGAAACACCACGAACACCCCCGCGACCAGCGCATTGAAATACACCATCGTACCGAGGCAAACGAGCGCGGCCACGAGCGCGAACGCCGGGAAAAACGGGTACAGCGGCGCGCGAAACGGCCGGTCCATGGCCGGCTGCACACGGCGCAGCTTGAAGAGCGCCGCCATGCTGACAATGTACATCACGATCGCGCCGAACACCGACATCGTGACGATGTTGGCCGTGAGCGTCTGCCCGCCGAACTGGATCAGCTCGTCGCTATAGATCGCGGCGATGCCCACCACGCCACCCGCGAGAATCGCGCGATACGGCGTCTTGAAGCGCGGATGGATTTTCGCGAGCCACGCGGGTAGATAGCCTTCGCGGGCCAGCGCGAAGATCTGCCGCGAATAGCCGAGGATGATGCCGTGAAACGAGGCCACGAGACCGAAGAGCCCGAGCCAGACGAGCATGTGCATCCAGCCGCTATGCTCGCCCACGATGAACTTCATGGCTTGCGGCAGCGGGTCGTTGATATTGGCGAGAGTGGTCCAGTCACCCGCGCCGCCCGCGAACACCATCACGCCCACGGCGAGCGCGACGAGCGTGAGAATGCCGGCCACGTAGGCGATGGGAATCGAGCGACGCGGGTTCTTCGCTTCCTCGGCGGCCATGGCCACGCCTTCGATCGCGAGGAAAAACCAGATGGCGAACGGAATCGCGGCGAACATGCCATGAAACGAACCCAGCGAAAAGTGATCGTTACCCGACCAGCCGCCCTTCATGAATTGGGTCCATGCGAAACCCGGCGACACCACGCCCATGAACACGAGCAGTTCGAAGATGGCGAGCACCGTGACGATCAGCTCGAAGGTCGCGGCGATCTGCACGCCCACGATATTGAGCGCCATGAACACGAGATACGCGCCCATGGCCGCGTGTTTGGGCTCGAGCCCGGGGAACTGCACGTGCAGGTACGCGCCGATGGCGAGCGCAATGGCGGGCGGCGCGAACACGAATTCCACGAGCGTGGCCGCACCCGCAAGATACCCGCCGGTCGGGCCGAACGCGCGGCGGGCATAGGCGAAAGGGCCGCCCGCATGCGGAATGGAGGTGGTGAGTTCGGTAAAGCTGAAGATGAACGTGGTGTACATCGCCGCGACGAACAGTGCTGTGACGACGAAGCCGAGCGTGCCGGCACTGGCCCAGCCGTAGCTCCAGCCGAAGTACTCGCCCGATATCACGAGGCCGACTGCGATGCCCCATAACTGCCACGTGCCGAGCGTCTGATTGAGCGCCGGCGCGTCTGCGCCGCCTGCGTTGCCAACTGCAGCGGGGCGTGCGTTCGACTCGCTTTGCATGGTTTTCTCCCTCTGGGTGGCCCGGGCGGCCGGCCCTGGCCGCCACGGTTGAGTGGAACCATGCTATTGAGTCATTAATCGACGTGTTATCGAAAATCGGCAAATCGTGTCTGCGGCGCAGCACACGCCGTTGCGTGCTTCCTTGCACTAGCCTTTCGCGCGTTGCGCCTATAGCAGCGGGTCCATGAGCGCGACCTGTTGCGCGAAGCGCTGCTTGTCCTCGCCCTGCAGGGGGTCGCGATGCGGCAAGTCGACGGTAAGCGGATCCTGCGCGACCTGATCCACGTGCACCTCATAGTGCAGATGCGGACCCGTCGCCCAACCCGTCGCGCCCACGTACCCGATCACCTGCCCTTTGCTCACCGTCTGCCCGACCTTCACATGTTTCGCGAAGCGCGAAAGATGGGCGAAGGTCGTGGAGTAAGGGCCGAAGTTCTCGAGCTTCACGACCTTGCCGTAGCCCGTCTGCCAGCCAGCGAACGTCACGGTGCCGCGCGCGGTCGCGTGAACGGGCGTGCCCACGGGCGCCGCGAGATCGACACCTTCGTGCGGCTGCACGCGACGCGTGACCGGATCGAGCCGTCGCAGCGAGAAATGCGAAGACACGCGCGTGAACTTCACGGGATAGCGCAAGAACGACGGCGCGGCAGCATGACCGTCGGCGGAATAATAGAAAGCCTGGCCCGCGAGGTTCCGGTAGAGAAAGAGATCGTGCGAGACGTTGCCGTTCGAGATGCGGATCGCGACAGGCGTGTCGCCGGAAGACTGGGTGTTTTGTGGTGCGCCGGCATTCGCAGTGCTCACGTCGCTTGAATCTTTTGCTTCGCTCGCGCCATTCGCGCCGTTTGTGTTATTGCGAAACACGAAGCGGATTTCGCTGCCGCGTTGCAAATCGCGCCGGAAGTCGAGCCGGCCCGAGAACGCGCGCGCCAGCCTCGCCGTCGTCGCCGCATCCAACCCGAGACGCTGGGCCGCTTCCGAAAAGCTGTGCTCGACCACGGCGGTCTCCACGCGAAACGCCGGCGCGTTTTCGCTCGAAGGCACCGCACTGGCCGCCGCCCGCGAAGCCGTAGCTTGCGCCGGCGCCGCGGACGCTACCGTCGCCGCGTCGGAAAGCGGATCCTCGGTGGCAACATCTGCGTGTCGATGCGCGAGCCAAGCGGCGCTCGTCAAACCGATTGCGGACACAACGATGAGTTTCCCCGCGAAGCCCGGGGAGGCCGCTATTGCACGAAAAGCCATGAATCAAATGACGGATTGCAGAGCAGAAAAACGCGAGCGAGCGCCGCGCTTCTCGAAGTGGAATCGGAAGTGAGATCGATGGCCGCTTCGTTCAATCGGCGAGCATCGATGATGTGAAGCGCTTCAAAATAAATGGCCTTTCTTAAACGAATCTTAAGAAACCGCAAAGAGCGGAACATTCTTCCGCAGCGGCCCAATCTGGCACCGGGAACGCCGCTTGCTAGAACGCGACGATGCAGAAATGCGTACCTGTACGTCACTTTCTGTCACTTTTAAAAACGGGAAATGCTACCGAAATAATTTCATCCGGATACCTTATTAATTTCCAGAAATGACATATCGAATGCAACCGAGCCTGCAATACGTCAACTCGCGATCGTTCCCCAAAGTAGACGCCCCTAATCGAATGATCTATACTCATCTCGTTTCGATCACAACGAAGTCGTTCTCGTGCGCATTGAGATACAGGGTCCGCGCGAAAGGACCGCTGTGTCGCAAGCGCCGTTCAAATGGGCCTCCGGCCCTCGCGTAGCGGCTCAAAGCCGTCGCATCCATGCCGTCATCAGGCGGCTTCCTGCTCCAGCGCGCATCGATCTGCTCGGTGCCGTCGAGCTGAACATGACTACCAGAAGAACGCGAGAAGCGCGTTCATACAACTGCCGCCACGTAGCCATCGTGCGCGTGCGGACTGGTTTTCGTCCGTTTTTTTCCGTTGTTTTCGTCGGTTCCAATCGCGGCCATGCCGGGATCACGAACTTCCTTCGCGGCGCCTTGAGCATCCTCATGGGCGTCCCCGCTGCGCAGCGTTGCGTCGCGCGGCACAAAACAAGGAGGCGTACCTTCATGACTCGACGCTCTGCCCTGCTCGCGGGCAGCCTGATCGCCCTTGCCGTCATCGCGTGGGCACTCTCACGCGCCATCGGCGCCGATACCTGGCACAGCCACGCAGGCGACCTCGCTTACTACACCGGACGGCACCTGCTGCTCGTCGGCTATTCGATGGCGCTCGCCATCATGGTCGGCGTGCCCGCCGGCGTGCTGCTCAGCCGGCCGCGCCTCGCGCGCCAGGCCGAACGCTTCATGCAGATCTTCAACGTGGGCAACACGATTCCGTCGCTCGCGGTGCTCGCCATTGCGCTCGGCGTGTTCGGCATCGGCGACATTCCCGCGATCGTCGCGCTCTTCCTCGCGTCGCTCCTGCCCATCACGCGCAATACGTATGAGGGCGTGAAGAACGTGCCGGGCGCACTGCGCGAAGCCGCGCGCGGCATCGGCATGACAGGCTGGCAGTCGCTCACGCGCGTGGAATTGCCGGGTGCGCTGCCCATCATCGTGGGCGGCGTGCGCACCGCGCTCGCCATCAACGTGGGCACTGCGCCGCTCGCTTATCTGATCGGCGCGGACAGCCTCGGCTCGCTCATTTTCCCCGGTATCTACCTGAACGATCAGCCCTTGCTGCTGCTCGGCGCGGCGTTCACGGCCGCGCTCGCGCTCGTGCTGGACGGCGTGGTCGCCACCGGCAGCCATCAGTGGCTCTCGCGTCACGGAGGGCTCGCATGATGGTCGCTTCACCCTTCCAATACCTGCGCCGCTTCGTTCAGGTCTGCTTGATCGGCACGGCGTTCTTTGCCGCCGCCACGCCCGCATTCGCGCAGCCCAAGCTCGTATTGGGCGCGAAGAACTTCACCGAGCAATACGTGCTCGCCGAAGTCACCGCGCAATACCTGCGTTCGCGCGGCTATAGCGTGGAGGTGCACTCCGGCCTCGGCAGCACGCTCATGCGCAGCGCGCTGGAGAACGGCCAGTTCGACCTCGTATGGGACTACACGGGCACGGCGGCACTCGTCTACGACAAGCTAACGGAAAAGCTTTCGCCCGAAGCGATGTACGAGCGCGTAAAGGCGCTCGATGCGCCGCGCGGTCTCGTCTGGCTCAACGCGTCGCCGCTCAACGACACTTATGCGCTAGGTCTGCCAAGCAAATTCGCCGAGGAAACGGGCATCACCACGGTCTCGCAGCTCGCGCAAAGGTTGAAGACGGACCCCGACGCGAAGCGCTACGTGTTCGGCATGGACGCCGAGTTCGCGAATCGTCCGGATGGTCTCAAGCCCCTGCTCGCCACCTACGACATGAGCTTCCGCCGCTCGCAGATGAAGCAGATGGACCCCGGCCTCGTCTACACGGCGCTGCATAACAACCAGTTGAAGATCGGCCTCGTCTACACCACCGATGGCCGCGTGAAAGGCTTCGGCATCGTGCCGCTCGAAGACGACAAGCACTTCTTCCCGCCGTACAACGCCACGCCCGTGGTGCGCAAGGAAGTGCTGGAGCGCAATCCCAAGCTGGCCGCGCAGCTCAACGCGCTTTCCGCCGCCCTCAACAACGACGTGATGCAAGACATGAACAAGGCCGTGGATCTCGACGGCAAGTCCGCCCAGCAAGTCGCGGCGGATTTCCTGCGCACGCATTCGCTCCCCTGAAGGAGGCCAGGCCATATGAACGTATTCGACTATCTCGCTTCGAGCTGGCCCGAGCTGCTGCAACTCACGCTCCAGCACCTCTACCTCGTGGGCATCGCCGTAGGCTGCGCGATTATTGCGGGCGTGCCGCTCGGCGTGCTCATCAACCGCCATGACTGGCTCGCGGCGCCGCTGCTAGGACTTGCGACCATCATCCTTACGCTGCCCTCCATTGCGCTGTTCGGCCTGATGATTCCCGTGTTCTCGCGCTTCGGCCAGGGCATAGGCGCGGTGCCCGCCATCACGGCGGTGTTTCTCTACTCGCTGCTGCCCATCATGCGCAACACCTACCTCGCGCTGCGCAACGTGGACGCGGGCATCAGGGAAGCCGGCACCGGTATTGGCATGACGTCGTGGCAGCGGCTGCGTCTCGTCGATTTGCCGCTGGCCGTGCCCGTGATTCTCGCGGGTGTGCGCACCGCGGTCGTGATGAACATTGGCGTGATGACCATTGCCGCCGTGATCGGCGCGGGCGGCCTTGGCACGCTGATCATTCGCGCCATTGGCCAGAGCAGCATGATGAAGCTGCTCGTGGGCGCCGTGCTCGTGAGCGTGCTCGCGATCGTCGCCGACCTGTTGTTGCAGATGCTGCAGCGCGCATTGACACCGAAAGGAGTACAGAAGACATGATCGAACTCGACCAACTCACGAAGACCTTCACCCAGAAAGACGGCCAGGCCGTGCGCGCCGTCGACTCGGTGAGCCTTTCGGTGGCCGAAGGCGAGATCTGCGTGTTCCTCGGCCCCTCGGGCTGCGGCAAGACCACGACGCTCAAGATGATCAACCGGCTGATCGAGCCGACCTCGGGCCGCGTGCTCATCAACGGCGAGGACACCACGGGCCTGAACGAAGTGGATCTACGCCGCCGCATTGGCTATGTGATCCAGCAGATCGGCCTCTTTCCGAACATGACGATCGAGGAGAACATCACGGTCGTGCCGCGCCTGCTCGGCTGGGACAAGAAGCGCTGCGCCGAGCGCGCGGCGGAACTGATGTCGATGGTCGCGCTCGACCCGAAGCTGTATTTGAAGCGTTATCCGCGCGAGCTTTCGGGCGGGCAGCAGCAACGTATCGGCGTGATTCGCGCGCTGGCCGCCGACCCGCCCGTGCTGCTCATGGACGAACCGTTCGGCGCGGTCGATCCGATCAATCGCGAGTCCATCCAGAACGAGTTCTTCCAGATGCAGCGGCAACTGAAGAAGACCGTCATCATGGTGAGCCACGATATCGACGAGGCGATCAAGCTGGGCGACCGCATCGCGGTCTTTCGGCGCGGCAGGCTCGTGCAGTACGACCATCCCGATACCCTGCTCGCGCGCCCGCATGACGACTTCGTCGCGCAGTTCGTGGGCCAGGACAGCACGCTCAAGCGCCTGCTGCTCGTGAAGGCCGGCGACGCGGCCACGCAGCCCGAAACGGCGCGCGCCGAAACGCCGCTCTCGCACGCGTTCGCCACGATGGACGAAAGCGATTCGCGCTACCTCACCGTGCTCGACGACGCGCAGCACGCGCTCGGCTTCGTGGCGCGCCGCGCCGCGCGCGGCGCCGAAGGCGTGTGCGGCGATCGCATCACGCCCTTCCCCGCGACGGTTTCTGTCGACGACAACCTGCGCATCGTGCTCTCGAAGATGTACCAGTTCCGCGCCTCGTGGATGCCGGTGCTCGACGCCGAGGGCGCCTACGTGGGCGAGATCACGCAGGATTCGATCGCAGACTATCTGAGCTCGGGCCGCTCACGGCAGCAGACCGGACAGCCGCCGATCGCTGCGATGCGGCCGGCGGCTGCGACCGTGTGAGCGGCGTGATGCGCTAGAACGTGGTGCGCAATCCGACCATGACACTGCGCCCGCCCTCGGGCGCGATGTCGCGCACGACGGAACTTGCGTAGCGCACGTCCTGATTCGTCAGATTGTCGCCGCGCACGTACGCAAGCCAGTTCGTTGCGCCCACATGGAATTTGTATGTGAGCGCCAGCGCGAGCGTGGTGTAGCCTGCGGTCGGCAAATCGTCTTCAGGTACGCGGTTTTGCGCCCATGCGTGCACGAGTTCGGCGTGCGCGCCAAACGAGCCGTAGCCGTAATCGGCGTTCAGCGTCGCGCGCAACGGCGCGATGCGCGGCAGCGGCGCGCCCGTGTCCACGTTGCGCGCGTGCGTGTAGTCGGCGGCCAAACCAACGTCGAGCCGATGCGCGCCGCGCTCCAGCACGCGCCAGCGCCCTTCCAGTTCCACACCATAGAATTGCGCGGGCGCGCCGCGATAAACGGCCTCGTTGAGCGCATCCGCGGTGCCGGCGGGCACGGGCGTGTCGCCGTCGTCCACGAGGCGGCCGGTGTTGTATTCCGTGAGGTAGTTGCGGAAGCGGCTGTAGAACACGCCCGCGCTCGCCTTGTTCGGGCCGCTCGCGTAGCGCAGCGAAAGATCCGTGGCAATGGCCTTTTCCTTCTGTGCGTCGGGGTTGCCGATCAGGTATTGGCCAGTCGCGTCGTGGGGGCCGTTTGCATAAAGCTCGTAGAACGTCGGCGCGCGCTCGGTGTACGCCAGGTTGCCCACCACCGACCATACCGGCGTGAGCTTGAAGAGCGCACCCGCCGAGAGGCTGCCCGCGTTGAAGTCGCGCGATTGTGCGCCCGCGAACTTCGTGCCGTCTGCGCCCGCCACCGGATCGAGCTTCACGTGTTCGATGCGGCCGCCCAGACTCAGCTTGAGCGCCGGCGTCACGTTCCACTCCTCCAGGCCGAACAGCGCGACGTTGGTGGTTTGCGTAGTCGGCACGAGCGCCTCATCGCCTAGTGCCGAGAAGGTATGCTGGCTCACCTGCACGCCGAAGGCGCCCTCCAGCGGCCCGAGTTTCGCGTGGCGCGCCTCGAGCCGCGCCTCGTAGCCGTGATTGCGGAACGTCGTGCTCGTTTCGCCGTTGTCGATCTCGCGATGTTCGTAGTCCGTATAACCGAAATCGAACTTGAGCTGGCTGATCGGCCCCTGCAGGTTGCGCACTTCGGACGCGAGCGCCACATGATCCTGATGCATGCGCAAGCGCACGTCGTCTTCGGCCACGGAGCCGTAGTTCGCGTCGAAGCCGTTGTACGAGATGCCCGCGTAGCCGTCGGCCCACGTGTAGGAGGAACCGACCGCGCCGCCGTGCCAGCGGCCGTCGCTGTTCGGAATGCTGCCGTAGGGCTCCGCGGCATCGGGGCCGTCCAGCGCGCGTTGCTGCGCCGAGTGCGCGTAGCCGGGAATCCGCTGGTTGCTCGTGTCGTGGTCGAAGGCGTCCACGTGGAAGGCGAAGCCGCCGTTGCCGCCTTCCACCTGCGCCGCGCCTGCGCGCGCGTCGTTCGCGCCGCCGTAGCTCGCGTCCACCGCGCCGGTCACGCCGGAAATCGGCTCGCGCGGAATGCGGTTGTCGATCGTATTCACCACGCCGCCAATCGCATTGCCGCCGTACAGCAGCGCGGCCGGCCCGCGCACGATCTCGACGCGCTCGATTGAGAGCGGATCCTGCGGCACAGCGTGGTCGTACGAGAGCGACGAGGCGTCGAGCGCAGCCACGCCGTTTTGCAGCAGGCGGATGCGGTCGCCGTCCATGCCGCGAATGATCGGACGGCCGACCATGGGGCCGTAGGTCGTCGTCGAAATGCCCGGCAGGCCATTGAGCGTTTCTCCGAGCGAGTTGGCGCGGCGCAGGACGAGCGCGTCACCGTGGAGCGCCGAAGATGGCGCAGTGAGGTCGGTGTTGCCGAGCGGGTTCGCGGTGACGAACACCGGCGCGAGGGTCGCGACGCCCGACTCGGCGTCACCAGCCGCTGCATTGGCAGCGTTCGTTGCCGGCGATTGGGCATGAGCAAGCGCACCGCAGAGCGCGAGCGGCATGGGAGCGAGCGGCAGGACGCGCGCGAAGCGCAGCCCCGCCAGCAGCGCGGACAAGGACGTAAAAGGGTTGGTCGCCACGATGTTTTCTTGTTTGCGTCGTTCGAGTGATGAGCGGCGAACGTCCGGGGCCCAGGGTGGACGTTCGCCGCACGGAGGGTGTGGCTGCAGCTCGACGCGAATGTTACGTTATAACATTACACATTGTGAAGGGAATTTTGACGGATGGCTTTCAGCTCATTGCTGCCACGCACGAGCGGCGTTTCAGCAAACACCCGTCATCGTGCTGTTAAATCCCCCAATTGGAGTCCGAACCATCACCACGCGTACCTGACACCCACGTCGCCCCAGACGCCCCTTTGCTGTCCACTTGCCGAGCTGTTGACCGAGAACTGGTAGCCGAACTGGCCGTATACGCTCATGCGTGTGTCAAGCTTCGCGGTGAAGCCAGCGGCCACGTCCATGCGCGTGGCCTGCTGCGATAGCGGCACCTGATCGACGCCGGAGTACCTTGTCGTGGCCTGGGCGCCCCAGTCTCGCCAGAGATTGGCACGCACATACGGCTGCCACACCTGACCATTCGCGCGCTCGATGGTCCATTGCCCTCGCACGCCCAGCCGCCCGCTCACCCCTGAGGTGGAGCCCGGATCGACCGCGCCGAGCCCGTCATTGGCCTCGTTCAGGCCGACATGCTGCCAGATGATCTGCACCTGCGGCTCCAGAACGAATGCGGGTCCGAGCGGCAACGCGAGCGGGTAACCCGCTTCCAGCGAGGTGAGGATTCCGGAGCCCGAAACCGGCAGCCGCGCGTTCTGCGTCGTCGCATTGCCGTCATAGTAGGTGCCCTGCAGCACCGCATCGACGTACCAGCCGCCGGGACCGTAGTGCGTCCAGTAGGCGCCGCCGGAATACGCATTGAGGTTCAGTGTGCCGGTGCTGGAAGGCACGTACGCGGTTGCGGCCGGATTGGTGACGAGCCCGTTCACGTCCACATCGCTGTTGCCGTACGCGAAGTAGACGCCGGCGGCGTCATGATGGTCCGGCAGGAAGCTGCCGCGCCAGACATCCACGCCTGCCTGGAAGCCGAGCAGGTGACCGTCGGCACTTGCGTTGGTGAAGGTCTGGTAGCGGTTGTCGATCTGCTGGCCGAACAGGCGCACCCAGCCGGAACGGGTCCAGCCTGCGTCACCGGCGCCGCCCTGCGCGTTGGTCAGCGTGTCGCCGATGCGCTCATGCAGCGTGCCCAGCGTGGTGAGACCCAGTTGCCTCGCGAT
>NZ_JAMBPR010000129.1 GCF_024206475.1 Paraburkholderia sp. CNPSo 3274 | reverse complement strand
TCGATACCACGTCGTTGATCTGTGGCGGCGGGCGCTCCGGCGCCGCAGTCAAAAGGATCACATGACGTGGCAGCGAGTCGAGCGGATCGCAGATGCCTGGCTCCCGCAACCTCGAATCCTTCACCCGTGGCCCGACCGGCGATTTGCCGTCAAACACCCGAGGTAGGAGCCCGGTGCCCGAATTGGGCACGCCGGGATCTGTGCGGGGGGTGCTCAGTAATGGGCATCCCTACCGCAATTCTGGGCCGTTCAGTGCCCGATGACCGAACGCGATGATCGTCTCGGGCGTGTGCGATGCAAATGGCATAAAGCGACCCCGAACTGCCGTCCGATATCGCGTCACCAGAACGGCTGTTTCGACGGTGCAACCGCCATTTGACCGATCAAGGCGGCCGGCGAGCGCTTGAGCAAGACAGAAGGTCGGTTGCCCGGTTCAGCCATACGCTCGCTCGTTCCGGCGTCTGGGAAAGTGGCCGGCGGCAAAAGTTCTGACGGATCCCACGGTTCACGCAACGGGGCGACTAACAGAACCGCCTGGATTCGGCTACTCTTCGTCAAACACTCTATCTTGCTCATGAACGTCGTTCGCCCACTTAGACGCGATTTTGGCAAACCCGATCACGGTTGGCGGCGCGCCGTCTATACCGTCGTAGTTGAATCCGGGACGGACGCCGCCCGCCGCTTCAATGCCGCGATGCTGGCGGCAATCGTATTGAGCGTCGCTGTCGTCATGTTGGACAGTGTCGCGGCAGTGCGTGCGCGTGAGCTGGTGGCACTCGATATTCTGGAGTGGCTCTTTACGCTACTGTTCACCGCCGAATACATCGTCCGGCTCCTGTGCGTGGAGCGTCCTCTGCGGTACGCATTGAGCTTCTTCGGCATCATCGACCTCGTATCCATCCTGCCAACCTATCTGGGCTTACTCCTGCCTGGCTTTCACGTCCTGGTCGACGTCAGGTTGTTACGCATGTTGCGTATCTTCCGGATCGTGAAGCTGCCCCTCTATTTCGAAGAGTCGCAGGTGCTCTGGCGCGGACTCGTCAGGAGCCGGCACAGGATCATGGTGTTCCTTGGTGTCGTGCTGATTCTGACTGCGGTCCTCGGCACCGTCATGTATCTCGTCGAGGGACCATCGAACGGGTTCACAAGCATCCCGGTTAGCATGTACTGGGCAGTGGTCACTATGACCACCACAGGCTACGGCGACATTCATCCGAAGACGCCGCTCGGGCAGTTCATCACTTCGCTGGCCATTCTGCTCGGGTATGGCGTCATTGCCTTCCCCGCTGCCATGGTTGGCGCTGGAGCGGCGACGGCGGTCCGACACTTGCAGCGGCCTTCCCGAGTCTGTCCGGAATGCCATTCTGAAGGCCATGACGCTGATGCAGTGTATTGCAGGCGTTGCGGCGAACCGCTTCCCCCCGTTGATGATCAATAGTCGGCGCGCTACCTAACCGTGCGGGCTTGACAATCAACGTTGGCGATCGGGGATCGCCTGCCCCTCAATCTTCCTGGTCTTCAAGCGTCTCGCTAGCATGTTCATGCCTTCGACGAAGGCAGAGAAGGCCATCGCGGCATAGATGTATCCCTTAGGAACATGAGAGCCGAAGCCCTCGGCCACCAGCGTCATACCGATGACAAGCAGGAAGCTCAATGCGAGCATCACGATGGTTGGATTGCGCTCGATGAAGCGGGAAAGTGGTCCGGCGGCAAAAAGCATTGCGGCGACGGCGAAAATGACCGCCACGTACATGATGGCGACATGCGAGGTCATTCCGATGGCAGTGATAATGCTGTCGACCGAAAACACAATGTCCAGCATCAGTATCTGCAGGATGGCTGCGCGCACCGTGATACTGACCGCGTCGACAGGAGACATCTCGTCTACGTGGTCCCCAGCGACGTGCTGATGAATTTCTAGTGTCGCCTTCCAGACGAGAAACGCACCCCCGCCGAGCAGGATGATATCCCTCCACGAAAATGGATGGCCGGCGACGTGAAAGCGGGTTCGCTCAGTCGTGCGATCCAGGCGACGGTTGACAGCAGCGCCAAACGCATGACGAGTGCGAGGCCGATGCCAATACGCTGTGTGCGTGCCCGCTTCGCTTCGGGCAGCTTGTTGCTGAGAATGGAAATAAATATCAGGTTATCGATTCCCAGCACGACCTCCATGACGATAAGCGTCACGAGGGCAGCCCATGCAGCGGGATCGCGCGCAAGAGTGAGAAGGGAGTCCACGATCCACTGTTCTCCGTGTGCGAGTCGATGGGGCGATTCCAAGCACGTACGCGTGCGGCAGATTTCCGTAACATACAGGCTAGATCGCCAGCCGGGTGGGCGACATCGGACCTTGGTCTGATATGAGACGGACGGGCGAAGTGGCGCTCGATGTCAATGAGGTCGGGACGGGATCCGTCGAGCGTCCGCATGCAGGTCGTCTGGCAACGTTCGAAGGTGGGAGCGAGGTCCGATGCCGGTATCACTGCACCGTACCAGGGCATTCGTAACTTATTAAATCGGCTTTCGACTCGTATCGAGTGAGCGTGAGCAACTTGACCGGCTCTACGGAACGACGTCGCCGCGTGGAACTGAACCGTAAGCAACCTGTTCGCAGGGTGTCGATAACGACGAGTGGCGCGAGGACGCCCAATCGCGCATCGGCAGGGGCGGTCGCTAACATCGGCGAGGCATGCTCGATTGGCGAATCCCAGACAAACAACCCGTAAGCGCCTACCCGGAATGGCTGGTTCATGGAGGGAAAACGACGCCTGAATGTCTGAGCGACGAGGCGTGCGAATGACACGTCATGGGGCTACGGCCTCATGCCTTGCGTCGAAAGTGCGTGTGTCGTGGTCTGGCGACCGGCCGAGTGCGATCCTCAACGGACTATCGCATCGTTTAGCGCACAACGGCAGCTTCCGAGTCGACTCCGGACGGTCGAGCACAGCTGGGCAACGTATTGGTGGCGAGCAGTTGGTTGTCCTCCTTCGCGCTCGAACACCCTAAATGCAACTCTCGCAGTGGGACGCGCTGTGCGTCTTGCAGCGCGGACGCAAATTGATCAGCTGGTATCGGTTTCCCGAAAAGCCAGCCCTGCGCGTACTGGACACCGCTCGCCCTTAGATAGTCGACTTGCGCCTGCGTCTCCACACCTTCGGCGATCATGGCAAATCCCAGACCTTTGGCGATCTCGATAATGTGCTTGATGACGTGGCTTGTCACCGCGTCGGTTCCAATTGTCGATACGAAGGATTTGTCTATCTTCAGGTAGTCCACGTCCAACGCTCCTAGATGCGACAGGCTCGAATAGCCGGTGCCGAAATCATCGATCGCGATGCGAATCCCGAGTCCACGCAGACGCTCGATGGTGTGCTGGGCTTGCTCGACGTTAAGGAAATCGCGCTCGGTCACCTCCACCATAAGACTGTTCATTTGCGATTCTTGTTTTGTTCGGAGCAGCTTGCCAACGATCGTCGGATCGGTAAAATCCGCGGCGGAAAGATTGATGGAAATGTAGATGCCCGCATTCTGTAGCTGCGTTTTATGGGCGTCCGCCACAACAATCTCGAGCACTTTTTCCGTCAATCTGCCAATCAGGCGGTATTGCTCGGCGACGGGAATAAACGTATCGGGGCCGATGACGTCTCCATTCTGGCGGCGCCAGCGTAGCAAGGCTTCTGCGCCGACCCATCTCCCGTTGGCCAGGTCTACGATTGGCATATACACAAGAAACAATTCATTGCCGCGCATCGCCCTGGCAAGTTGGGCAGGCATTCCGGCGTGTTGCCTGAACAGCATCAAGGTGAGTAAGCCGAATGCACAGCCGACAATCGCTCCAACGGGGACCATCCAGAGTGCATTATCCAGCCACGCACTCTGCAACGTACGCGATGAGATCAGTGCGATTCCAGCGTAGTCGTGGGTAGCCGACCCCTTGAATGTGCCGACGTTCTGGCTATCGACCCATGTGAACTCCTGCTGGCCCCGGGCGAGCCGCGGAAGACGATGTACATCTATCTGGCCACGCCCAAAGATAAGTGTCCCGTTCGACACGGCGACCAACCCGATCGCGACGTCGGGATAGTTCCGCCCGACGTCCAGCACCAGATCAGGCAATGCAAGACTCGAGTAGCCGCTATCCGCTTCGGTGACAATGAAGAACCTCTCGTCGGTACCTTCCGGTATCTCCACGGCCTTGCGTATCCAGGCGCCTCTGCTGCTGAGGTAGTCAGGTGGGCCAACCTGAATACCCTTGCCAAGGTTTCCGTACGACCAGCAGAGCAGACGGTCCCCACGGATATAGCCGACAGCCTGAAGATAGCTGGCGCCGATTGCCGCCTTGCGCATCAGCTCGATATTGGCCGGGGAGCAAGGGGAGTCTGCCGCCCCGCGCTGCAACACGGCTCTTGCCCGTGCGATCTGCTCGCTGATGGCTTGCGCCCGGCGAAGCACCTCCGAAGCAATGATGTCCGCACGCTGTTCCTGTTCCCGCAGCGCCTGGTGGTAGCTCAGTGCGAGCGCCATGGCGACCGGCACGACACCTGCAACGACTACGGCAACGTAAATTAACGGGCGGGCGACGCGCGATATTGTCATGATGATCTTTCGCGTGGGTCAATAAATTAGGCGTCCCGCGACGGGGATGACCAGCATACCAGAGCGCAGTCAAAGGACGCTGGGCCGCTCTGGTGGAGTCATCGGGAACGACGCGAGACTCGAAGGGAGATACGGATGTCTGTGTTACTCACGCTCGCGACTCGCTTGCTTGCTTGCGAACATCAACACCAGGATGCGCCGGATGGTCCTGCCGGATCCGGCTGGACCCGGGCCTCTCCCGCTGCTCCCAGCGCTCCCGGTCTATCAAATTAAGCGTTTCGCCCTTTCGTCTCTTTCATATACTGCTCGTACCAGCAGTCATGTTGGCAGCTAGCGCAAAGTCTCGTTGTCTTACCTTAAGTCGAGGCCATATGAGCACTATCACGCCAGCCGGACACGCCGAACCCGAACGGCGCGAACCTATTCTCAATACTGTTGACCGTGTCTGCGAAATCTGTTTTGGTCTGTTCATGGCCCTGACGTTCGTCGGTGCCGTCAAGGCAGTCACGGCGGGTGAAGATGAGGGGTACAAGATGTTCTTCGCGGCGCTCGGATGCAATCTCGCGTGGGGCCTCGCCGACGCCGTGATGTATCTCGTACGCACGCTCGCCGATCGAGGGCAGCGCTTGAAACTCGCGCAGACCGTGAAGCGGGAGCAGGACCCGGCGCTCGCTGTGCGGATGTTGCGCGATGCATTGCCTGAGAAGTTGGAGTCGCTCGTCGAAGATGCCGACCTTGAGCGGATTCGGGCACGCCTGGCGGCCACATTGACGCTGCCACCTCGGGCGAATTTTGTAAGTGGTGACTTCGTCGGCGCGCTGGGAATCTTTCTGCTTGTTGTCCTGGGAACGTTTCCCGTTGCGGTGCCGTTTCTCGTCGTGAGGGATGTGACAACGGCACTCATCGCCTCGCGCGTGCTCACACTCGTGATGCTTTTCATCGCCGGTTTTGCGCTGGGGCGCTACACCGGCGCAGGGGCAATGAAGGCAGGTCTCGCCATGATCGCGCTTGGCATTCTGCTTACGATGGCAATCATCAAGCTGGGCGGCTAGCCGTGAATACGGCTCGGAAACAGATAGTCGTCCGACGAAAGCGCTGCCGCACTTACCCATATGTCCACGCTTGCGCGCGTCTGTTCTGTGATCTCAAACTGACAGAGGTTTCGCGTGATTCCCGCATTAGCAGGGGCGAATGTGCGCAACAATTTGGTATTCTCCGGCGCTAGCGTGTACTCGAAGACCCGATCGTTGTGCGATGCATGACCATCATCCCGGAAGCCGATCCTTTCTGTTGAGCAATCGGACAAAGGTCCAATATCGCCGTCGCGCACCCGCCCGTATTCTGGAAGGCCGTCCCTTCGCTAGAGGTCGCGATGCATCCAGTGTCTGCCGGGTCCACAAACCTGGACGCTGCCATAGCGGCGTTTGGCTTATTTCCGTTTTCTCCCTTCCGGAAAGCCGCTGGTGCGCTGTGCGCGCTCTATCCGCAACCGACGGCGCGGAAGCCGGGCCGGGACCACAGTGCGCGCGCTCCCGGAGAACGCAAATGAGAATGGGGGGCGACTTCGATATCGTTCAAAGTCGCGATGCAATCCGTCAAAAGGCATTCGAGTTGGCCGACAGCGGCATGCTCGAAGGTTGGGAAGCCGTCAGGCGGACGCTTCGTGCCTGCTTTGAAATCGAAAGCGTGGAAGACGTTCTCGGCAGCCCTTTCTGCCGACTGGACCTGGACCTGCGTTGCCGGGCGGGGCGCGTCGGCGGCGTGCGCGGTCACATAGGCCCAGGGTTGGCCGCGGAGCGGGATGGTGCCGATCGCGGAGCGCATCCGGCTCGCGGCGGCACACCCGCCGCAGCCAGTTCGCCGACGGCCCAACGGCGACGGTGCCATGAACGCACAATGGGGCACCCGGCACGCCCGCCAGGTCTGGCTGGCAACATCTCCATGTTGCTGGATGAGGACCGTGAATGCACCGCGATCCAGCTGGCGCAGCAGCTTGATGCTTCTCCGCGGGACGTCCGGCGAGCACTGCGGGAAATGCTGGTCAGTGGCGAAGTATACGTCGCACGGCGCGCGCCGAGAACCGCCGGGGGGCGCACCGCACGGATCTTCGCGCGCACCCCTCATGATCCGGGAGGCGAGAACGCTGCCAGCGGCGCGACATCATGCTGGCCGAGGGTGGATCCCGTCGTCCTTCGCGCCATGGATGCGCTCGCCCGTCACGCGTGAGTTTTATTCCGCTCGTGGAGAAGACCGCATGGTGGGTGCAAGCCAGATGGCGTGCCGGCATCTCATCGGCACAATGCTGGCACGCCGTTTCATGTCACGCGACAGACGCTCTGATTCAGACCACCAATCGCCGGCGGCGACACAACTTGCGGGCGAGCCACAAGGTCGATTGTTGGCCGACGTACATAGCGGGGGGGCAAATTCTCTGGATGAACGGGCACCTTGCCTCAATCCGGTGGAATTTCTTTCATATACTTTCTCTGCGGAGGTCAGTAGAAGCAGGATGCAAGAATGAAATAGCACGTTGCGATGGGCGAGCCCCGGGCTACCTTTCCACGCGCGTTTGTTTATCGACGACGGGCACTTCCTCCGCGTTTGTCCAGCGACGAGGCTTCTCTGAAAACCAGGAGCACGCTGCAGTCCCCCTCAGGGCGCAGCCGGGTCCGGCTCGTGGCTGGATTCCCTGAGTTCATCAGGTCCGCCCGTTCGGTGCAGAAGGGTCGATATCGGGTTGCCGCGGCGCCGTATTGGCGGAGGACACCATGATCAGGGCAAGCGTGGGGAACGAAAGGCTCAAGCTTGTGCGCACCGCGGGAGAAACCATGGCCACGCTGTTGTCGTGGCTCGCCAGATTCACGGTGCATGGGTTGCCACCCGCTGTGCCCCGCAGACCACCGCGAACAGGGCAATCATTTTCAGCGGACGCCCAGAGCCTGCGGGGCGTTCTCGACATTGTGCCTGTGATGGCGCTGGTGCTCGACGGTGCAGGAAGAATCGCATTGGCAAACGGACGCGCCACACGGGTCCTCGGCTATGCGTCCGAGGAAATAACGGGCATGCCTGTTGATACGTTGCTTGTCCCTTCGGGAAGGGACGAACGGCCGGTATCGCTGGCGACCCTGCAGGGAGCGGTGGGCCTGCCGCAAATCGTCACCCGCGATGCCCTCGCGCGTGCGAAGAACGGTTCAGACATCGAAGTGCGCGTGACTGCTTCGTCAGTGCCGGTGCGCGACCAACGTGAGTGGGTCGTGGTGGTCATCGAGCCGGATACCGCCAATGCGGCGACCACGGGGTCCGCGGACGGCGACCAGCGCCGTTTGCATCGCGAGAGGGCGTTGGAAGTCGGCGATATGGCGGCAGCGCTCGCCCATGAAGTCGACCAGCCGCTCACAGCCATTCTCAGCAATGCGCAGGCGGCACAGCGCTTTCGGGCACTCAACCCACCGGCGTTCAGCGATCTGCGCGAATTGCTCGGAGAAGTAGTTGACGATAGCACGCGTGCGCACGCGATCATTCGCAAGATGCGCCAGTCTACGAATAGCGGGCCGCCGGAGGCGAACCCCATCGATGTCGGCAGTCTCGTCGGTGATGTCATTCGTCGGCTGCGCCGTGACACAGAGGCGTGTGGCGCGGCCGTGACCGCGACGATTGACGAAGGCGTGCCACAACTGCTCGGGGATGCAATCCAGCTGCAACAGGTTCTCGTCAATCTGCTGATGAATGCACTCGATGCCATCCATGAATGCCGGTCCGAGGATCGCAGTATTTGCGTCGTCGTGACTGCCACGAGGGATCGCAGCACGGTGTGCATCGCCGTGCGTGACCGTGGAGCAGGT
Organism: Paraburkholderia sp. CNPSo 3274; assembly: GCF_024206475.1. Taxonomy (GTDB): domain Bacteria; phylum Pseudomonadota; class Gammaproteobacteria; order Burkholderiales; family Burkholderiaceae; genus Paraburkholderia. Next base: position 5,790 of record NZ_JAMBPR010000129.1, on the reverse strand, counting down.
GTCAGTGCCGAGCAGTTCGCTACGCTGTTCAAGCCCTTTGTGACCTCCAAGCCGCAGGGCCTGGGCCTCGGCCTTCCGATCAGCCGGACCATTGTCATCGCGCACGGCGGCCAGATGTGGGCCGAGCGCAACGCCGATCGCGGCTTGACCTTCCATATAGAACTTCCCGCCGGAAGCGCGACCGTGAAGACGGATACGCGCTTGTTACCGTGAACGCGCCCAGTTCCATAGTCTTCGTCGTGGATGATGACGAGCACGTCCGCAATGCGCTGTGCCGCGTGCTGCGATCGTTCGCTTTCAGTGTGCAGGCGTTCGAGAGCGCAAGCGCATTTGCTCAAGGAGCGGATTTAACGAACGCACCGTCCTGTCTGCTGCTCGATCTGCAGCTTCCTGACCTGAACGGGATCGAATTGCAGCGGCAGCTTGGCGGCATCATGCCTATCGTATTCATTTCTGCTCACGGCGAATTGGGTACGGCAGTGCAAGCGATGAAAGCCGGCGCAACGGATTTTCTGGCCAAGCCAGTCGAGGCGTCCGTGCTGATCGAAGCCACTGGGCGCGCGCTCGAACGTGGGCGGCAGCTCTTCGAGCAACGCGGACTGCGTGCCGAGATCGAGCGCCGTGTCGCGAGTTTGTCCCCGCGTGAGCGAGAGGTCATGGCGCTCGTGGTCACAGGCAGGCCGAACAAGCTCGTCGCCCGTGAGCTGGGCACAGCGGAGAAGACGATCAAGATTCATCGGGCGCACGTAATGCAGAAAATGCGGGTAACCTCGCTGGCCGCTCTGGTCCGCCTCGTCTTACGTCACGGTCTCACTGGACCATTGATGCCATTCTTCCGGGCAGGGAACACCGATGATCCGCCGCCTCCTGCGGGCGCGCAGCCGGCCCCCATGCGGAGCGAAAGGCGGCCGTTCTAGCGCAAAACGTGTGAAAGTTCGCGAGGGTGACTTTCTGGCAATTCTGGCACTGAGGCGTGTTAACCAAAGCGACGCTGCCGATCCCTTGGCGTTACGGTTCAGGCACCGCAGCGAAGCAAGTGGCCTGAACACCCTCACGAGTGATCAGTCCAAAAGCCGGAGGTCGGGACCGTGGGGTAAGCGCCGTCGCGCTGTCCCGGATCTGAAAGTCCATTTGCATGCCACGAAGACGATGGACATCTCGGTCACCGCTGCAATGTGAATCGTAGGGAGAGAACAAACATGGACTGGAATCGCTGGTACAGCCTAAGGAGCTACCTAAGGTCCTCGCTGTGGACTGTGCCGCTCATCGCGATCGCGATCTATGCCGTGGTGAAGCCTGTGGCTGAAATGGTAGGAAGATGGATGACCAGGCAAGGGACCCTTGATGCGAAAACCAGCCTGCTTGGCCTGTCCATGACTGGGGCGCGGTCGCTGCTCGGTGACATCATATCGGCAGACATGGCGTTTCTGGTATTTACGTTCGGTTCGCTGCTCGTCGCCATCCAGGTTGCTGGCGGCCAGTACACCCCGCGCATCATCGCAACGACGCTGCTGCGCGATAACGTCATTCGTGGCATTTCGGGATTATTCGTTTTCACGCTGCTGTTCGCCAATAGAACGGCGGGCTGGATGGGTGAGAATGAGGTACTCCAGCTTCAAGTCTTCATTGCAGCGCTATTCGGATTCGCCTCCGTCGTCGCTTTCCTTTTCCTGATTGATTACGCCGCGAAATTTCTGCGCCCTGTAAGCCTCGTGGCTCGCGTTGGGGAGCACGGGGTCGTGGTCATCGAGAGTGTTTATCCCGCCCCGTCTACGGGTGTGATGATCGCGCCGGAACGTGACAAGGGGCGAGGCGTACCTGATCGCATTGTTCGTCAGCGCGGGAAGTCTGGCATCGTTCTGGCCGTGAATCTGGAAAGGCTGGTGGCCAAGGCGCAGCGGGCTAACGTAGTGATCGAAGTCGTGCCGCAAGTCGGTGATTTCGTCGCGGTGGACGAACCCTTGTTCTATTTGTACGGGAACTCTGACGCAATCGATGAAAACAGGCTAAGTCGTGTGCGGGCATTCCGAGTGCGGTGCGATGAAAGCCGTGTACACACGCAGCGCAAAGCTGAAGGCGCCTAATCTCGACAAATGGCTGTACCACGCCAGCAACGCCGCGTTTCGTCTCGAACACGAAGGCCCACTCGATGACAGGCTGAAGCCGCACGATCAATTGTCGCAACTTAACGTACTTATGCAGCTGGAGCATCTGATGACGTACCCGATTGTTCGGCAGCAGGTCAGTGCCGGGGCACTCGTATTGAGCGGTTGGTGGTTCGACATCGCCACTGGAGACATGTACGCCTATGAGCGCGCGAGCCGGTCATTCGAAGTCATTGACCGGCAGATGGCTGAGCGCATGGTTGCGCGCCTTGCCACACGTGTGCGGTGAAGGGACGTGTAATTCTTCTGCACAGATCTTTATCGTTGCTATGAGCCAGCCTGGAGCGAGGCCACCGATCGTCCGCTTAGTGCAGCGACCCGGACTTTCGAGCGGCACAATTATCGTCCGCGCGATCGTCGCCGCATGGCCGGCACTCGGAAGTTCGACGCCCAACGCTGCTCGTCCATCCTACCGCCAGTCCGAACTTCCGCAGTCGTTAAGGGTTATTCGATGCCTGCCATCGGCCGCAGGAATGTGACGGTGCCTCTGCGCGTGTCGGCAGGCGTCGAATAAGCCTCGTTCGACCCGCGTCCGCCATTTACCAATTCACTGCGCAAACGGCTGGAATGAAGCGTACATCAGACATCGGGAGAGTCGTTGCCGAACATTCGATTCCCCCAGCCGACCGTCGAAGCACTGTCTGCGCTTCACGTGCCATCTTTGCCTATCCCAGGTACCTCCTGGTGTGGTCGGCCGTAGCCAACCTGGTGCGTGTGAAAACGCGTTGATCGTCTACACTGAATCAACGCGTTGAGGCTGGGGGAGATGCCCAGTCTTCGTAGAGCATGTTCCGTGTCGAGGAGAGCGAACCGATGAGCAAGTTCATCGTGAAGTCGTTCAAGGCTTGTGTCGTCAAAAAGCTGAACTTTGACCTCAGAAGCCTCAACCTCCTCTTGACTGCCCTCGTACTTGCATTGTTGCAAGGGTGCTCAACGGTGCCTGACCGTTTGCCAGCGGTCCCAGACGACTTAACTGGCAAGGCAGAAATTCCGGGCATGCCCGGCGTACGCTACGTCGCGGGCGGGGATGCCACTGAACTGACCCAGGCGGCTCATGACGCCCTGAAGAGGGAAAAAGACTACCTCGCACAACATGGGCACGTGGGCCATTTGCCACCGGCGATATTTCTCGCGATTTCGGGCGGTGGTGACAACGGCGCATTCGCTGCGGGCTTGTTGAATGCATGGACAGAGACTGGAACGAGGCCGGAGTTCAAGCTAGTGACCGGCATAAGCACCGGCGCGCTTATCGCGCCTTTCGCCTTCCTCGGTCCGAAGTACGACGCGACGCTGAAACAGGTCTACACGACCATTTCCCCAAAGGACGTCCTGGAAAAGCGCAGCTTGCTTGGCGGAGTTCTCAGCGACGCAATGGCTGATAACCGACCGCTGCTAACGTTGACCCGGAAATTCGTTACCGAGGATCTACTCAAGGAGGTTGCTGCTGAATACGCCAAAGGCCGCATGCTGCTGGTTGGTACGAGCGACCTGGATGCACGCCGCGGAATAATCTGGGATATGGGCAAGATCGCGACCTACGGCGGTCCGAAGGCATTGGACCTGTTTGTGAAAGTCTTGGTCGCCTCCACTTCAATTCCTGGCGCTTTTCCTCCAATGATGATTGACGTGGTAGTCGACGGCAAGCATTACCAGGAAATGCACGTTGACGGCGGCGTGGTGGCACAGGTATTTGTCTATCCGGCTGCGATCCGCCTGGTTGAGGAGGCAGCTTCGGTCGGCGTTAGTCGCGAACGCAAACTTTACATCATACGCAACGCTCGACTAGACGCGGACTGGATGCAGGTGGAGCGTTCCACGATGGGCATTGCATCTCGCGCGGTCGCATCGATGATACAAAGCCAGGGCGTTGGTGACCTATACCGTATCTACGCGACTGCGAATCGCGATGGTGTTGAATATAATCTTGCCTTCATCCCTGCAAGCTTTAACGCGCCTCACAAGGAAGAGTTCGATACTGAATATATGCGGGCACTGTATAACACAGCCTACAACATGGCACTGAAGGGCTACCCTTGGACTCATGTACCACCTGGGTTCGTTGCGCCGCGCGCTGTGTCAGCAGGAAAATAGAATCCTGTAGGTTGTTACCCACGATACAAATTCAACGTGGCCGAATGTCGGCTTGACGCGGGTTTACGGTCTGCGTCGCCCTCGAATACGGTAGTCTGTCAGTTGCACGGGCAACGCGTGCGATACAACGAAATTTACGTGAATCGTGAACCAAATTTTGGCCCATATGCTCGCTTATTTTGATGGTAACGGTAAATTTTCTAGCCACCGGTCATGTGCCGGATGCTAGCAAATCTATCGGTCGAGGAGTTCCCCTAGCTAGCGACCGAATCCTCCGCGGAACAGTCGGTTGAATGTCCGTTCGGCTGCGAGTATGAATGCCCCCTTGTGGCCGGCTACTGCCTGACACGGTCGCCGTGGTCGACCCACAAGAGACCCATGCCACCGCGAATTATCCGTCTGCTTTCTCAGTGCTTTCCGACATTGGTAGGGTTCGGCGGTTCGTTGACGTCGAGCAGGAATCTGCCACTGCGCGGGAGCTGAGCCCGGGCCTGCGGTGCGCGGCTATCACTGCGCCGACGGCTGCACGCTCCCTACTGTCTTGGCGCGAGCGGCTTCGGCCTGGGTGATCAGGCGGTACGAGGTGTAATACTTGTAGATGTTGCGAACGTACGTGGTGGTTTCCATGCCGATCTTTTCAGCGACGACGATCTCCACATTGTTGAACCACTTGTTGGGATCGAGTCCACGCTTCGCCGCCTCCTTGCGCATTCTGGCAATATTGGCCGGCCCGGCGTTATAGCTCGCGAAGGCGAACAGTGTCCGGTCATCCTCGCTGAAATGGGCATCCGGGAAGTAGCGGGTCATCAAATGGTCCATGTATTTCGCACCGGCATGGATATTGGACTCCGCCACTTTGATATTGCCCACGTCCATCTGTTTGCCGGTGGCGGGCGTGATCTGCATGATGCCGATTGCGCCGACGCGACTGCGTGCGCGCTGGTCGAGCTTTGACTCCTGGTACCCCTGCGCAGCCAGCATCAGTGGATCGAACCTGTATTGGTTACCGTATTGCCTGAAAATCGCCAGGGTCTGCTCAAAACGCTTCAGCTCGGCTGCCCTGGAGCTGTTGGAGATCTGCCTGAAACGGCGCATGTACTGCCCGAGACGGTATTCGGCAACGCTCCGCAGGTCGACATAGTTCTTGTCGAAACCGGCGATGGCGTCCCGCAACTGTGGGCTGTTCTTGCGGATCGCCCAGCCGGTTTTGCCTTCGGTTCGCACGGCGATGTCATCATGTACCGCGACGTTCGGCAGTACCTGCGCCCACATATCCGCCTTCCAGGTAAGCGGCTCGTTCCGGCCGTTATAGACGGTGACTGAGGGCGAAATCAAAGTGATGTCCATCATTTCCGATCTGATGGGCATCACTTTGACACAGTCTGCAGAGAAGAAGCCGGGTACCCGAACGGGGCGCCCGAATTACCCCCGTGAGCTTCGTGAGCGACTGGCAGCGGCCGCTTGCGAGCCTGGCGTATCGGTCGCGAAGCTGGCCCGGGAGAATGGCATCAACGCGAACATGCTGTTCACCTGG
>NZ_JAMBPR010000128.1 GCF_024206475.1 Paraburkholderia sp. CNPSo 3274 | reverse complement strand
GGCGGGGGAGAATTGCGCGCCGGAAGGCGTGCATGTGGCCCAGGTAACGAAAAAGCCCGCAAAAAGCGGGCTTTTTCTCATTCAGGTGCGGCAGTGCGATCAATGCGCCCCAATCACATTCACCACCTTCACGTTGCGCGTATCCGGCACCTCGGCATACGAAAGCACCTTGAGCTGCGGCAGGCTGCGGCGCAGGAAGCGCGACAGCATGGGCCGCAGCGCATGCTGCACGAGCATCACCGGCGCGAGACCCAGCGCCTGCTGACGCCCCATCGCCTGCTCGGTCTGCGTGAGCAGCGTATGCGCGAGACCCGGTTCGAGGCCGGGGTTCGGGCCCGAGGTGAGCGTCTGCGAAAGCACGCGCTCGAGATTCGCGTCGAGGCCCATCACCTGCATGTCCGCGTTGCCGGGGAACCATTGCTGCGTGATCGCGCGGCCGAGCGCGATGCGCACCGCCGCGGTCAGATCGTGTGCGTCGGTGATGCGCGGCGTGTGCTCCGCGAGCGATTCCATGATCGTGCGCATGTCGCGGATCGGCACGCCTTCTTCCAGCAGGTTCTGCAGCACCTTCTGCAGCGTCGTGACCGGCAGCACCTTCGGCACGAGGTCGTCCACGAGCGAAGGCGTGTCCTTCTGCACGCGCTCGAGCAGCGCCTGCACTTCGCGGCGCCCGAGCAGCTCGGCCGCGTGCATGACGACGAGGTGATTCAGGTGCGTTGCCACCACCGTGCTCGAATCGACCACCGTGTAGCCGAACACCTGCGCCTGCTCGCGCACGTTCGAGTCGATCCACACGGCGGGCAGGCCGAACGCCGGGTCCGTGGTCGGCGTGCCGGGCAGCACCGCGCTCACCTGACCCGGGTTGATCGCGAGCCACTGGCCTGGGTAGGCCTCGCCGGTGCCCACCTCCACGCCCTTCAACGCAATACGGTAGGCGTTCGGGCGCAGCTCCAGGTTGTCGCGAATATGGATGACCGGCGGCAAGAAGCCGATTTCCTGCGCGAACTTCTTGCGGATGCTCTTGATGCGCTTGAGCAGCTCGCCGTCGGTGTTCTTGTCGACGAGCGGAATGATGCGGTAGCCCACTTCGAGGCCGAGCGTGTCGATGAGCGCCACGTCGTCCCAGGTCGCCTCGGTGTTTTCGACGGGCGCGAGCGCGGCGGGCGATGCGTCGTCGATCACGGCGCTCGCCTTCTTCGCCTCGGCGTTCTTCTTCAACGTGCGGCCAAGCTGGATCGAGCCGCCGCCGAGCAGCAGAAACGCAAAGTGCGGCATGCCCGGAATCACGCCCATCATGACGATGATCGTGCCCGTGATCATGAGCACGCGCGGGTTCGTGAAGAGCTGGCCGGTCAGCTGCGTGCCGATGTCTTCGTTGGTCGCCACGCGCGAGACGATCACGCCGGCCGCCGTCGAGATGACGAGCGACGGAATCTGCGCGACGAGGCCGTCGCCGATGGTGAGCAGCGTGTAGGTCTCACCCGCCGAGGCGAGCGGCATGCCGTGCTGCACGACGCCCACGATCAGGCCGCCCACGATGTTGATCACCATGATCAGCAGGCCGGCGATGGCGTCGCCGCGCACGAACTTGCTCGCACCGTCCATCGAGCCGTAGAACTCGGCTTCCTGGGCAATCTCGGTGCGGCGCTTGCGGGCCGCGTCTTCGTTGATGAGGCCCGCGTTCAGGTCGGCGTCGATCGCCATTTGCTTGCCGGGCATCGCGTCGAGCGTGAAGCGCGCGGAGACTTCGGCGATACGGCCCGCGCCCTTCGTGATCACCATGAAGTTGATGACCATGAGGATCACGAACACCACGATACCCACGGCGAAGTTGCCGCCCACGAGGAAGTGGCCAAACGACTCGATCACCTGGCCCGCGGCGCCCGGGCCGGTATGGCCTTCGAGCAGCACGATACGCGTGGAGGCCACGTTCAGCGAGAGCCGCAAGAGCGTCGAGAACAGCAGCACGCTCGGGAACGCCGCGAAGTCGAGCGGCTTCATGGTGTACATGCTGACGAGCAGCACCATCACCGATAGCGCGATGTTGAAGGTGAACAGCAGATCCAGCAGGAACGGCGGCAACGGCAGGATCATCATGCCGAGGATCATGCAGATCAGGATCGGTCCCGCCAGCGCGCGCAGATTCGTGCTTTGCAGCATCTCCGGGCGCCGCGCGAGGAAACCGGTGCGGGCGTTCATTCTGTTGCTCCTTCAGTGCCGTCGCGCGCCGGATTTTTATCGGCGCGGCCGGCGGCGTTCGATGCGTTGTATGCGTTCGCCGCGTTCGCTGCGTTCGTGGAATTTGCCGCGTTCGCACGACTAGCGGCCTCAGCAGCCGTGTGCTCTTCGGGCGTGAGGGCTTCGTCGGCTTCGCTGGCTTCGTCTTCGTCGCTCATCGCGCCCTTGTCCAATTCGGGTGGCACGTCGAGGTCGGTCGGCTCCATCGGCACGTCGCCGCCATGTTCGCGAAAGCGCTTGAGCTGATAGACCCACGCGAGCACCTGCGCGACCGCGCCGTAGAGCGGTCCCGGAATTTCGCGGTTGAGGTCGACGTTGTAATAGAGCGCGCGGGCGAGCGGCGGCGCTTCGAGCAGCGGCACGTTGTTCTCGGCCGCGATCTCGCGGATGCGCGCGGCCACGAGGTTCACGCCCTTCGCGACGACTTTCGGCGCACGCATCTCGCCATCGGCGTACTTGAGCGCGACGGCGAAGTGCGTCGGGTTGGTCACGACCACGTCGGCCTTGGGCACCTGGGTCATCATGCGGCGGCGGGCGGCGGCGCGCTGCTGCTGGCGAATGCGCCCCTTCACGTGCGGGTCGCCCTCGTTTTCGCGGTGCTCGCGCTTCACCTCTTCCTTGGTCATGCGCAGCCGGCGGTGATATGAAAAGACCTGGTAAGGCGCGTCAATTGCTGCGACGAAGAACATGCCCGCGACCGTTATGCCGCAGCACACCGCGATCAGATGCATCCCGTCGGCGAAAGCGCTCGGGGCGGGCTGCATCGCGAGCCCGAGGATTTCGTCGCGATGGTTCCACAGCGCTGAGCCGCCGATCAGCCCGACCACGGCCGTCTTCAACGCCGACATGCCGAGCTGGATCAACCCATTCACGGAAAAGAGGCGACCGATACCTGTGATTGGGTTCAGACGTTCGAATTTCGGCTCGAGCAGCTTCGCCGAGATCAGCCAGCCGCCAAGCGCCATGGGCGCGACGAGCGCCGCTACGCCCGTGAGCGCGAGCACCGGTATGACCGCGAGGAACCCCTCGCGCGCGGAAAGTCCCGCGCCGATCAGCATGCGCCGCGTCTCGAACGCGTCGGCATGGCCGAACGTGAACGCCGAGCGCAACATGGCCTGCAGATGCGCGCCGATCGTCCCCGAAAGCATCCACGAGCCAAAGAAGCCCGCCGAGAGCAACGCGAACGTGGAAAGCTCCCGGGAACGCGGAACCTGCCCCTCCTCCCGCGCCTTTTCGAGGCGCTTGGGAGTGGCGGATTCGGTTTTATCGAGGTCGCTGTCCTCAGCCACGCATGCTCCGGTCGCGGGCACGCGCCGCTCGTCGCGGCTGCGCGGCTGGCGCGCGCCCTTTTTCAGTGACAGCGATTATTGCCGCGGGTGGCAAGTACCGATTGACGGAGTAGGGAGGGGAAATCAGGGTATTTCGGCCGATGGGAACGGGGCGGCATCATCGGCGAGCGCCCGCGAGCGCGACGCGCGCATGCGCTCGCGGCGCCGCAAACCGTACGGCAAACGCACCCGGAGCGCCCGCAATCTCAGAACGCGACGTACGGCGCCTTGCCCCCGGACGCGGTCATGTCCATGCCGTAGTACACGTAGCGGCCATAGAAGAACGACAACCCCAGGTCGAGGTCCGCCGACGACCCGAACTGCCCTGCGAGGTTGTTGGCCGCATAGTTCGCGCCGCTGCCGAGCAATGCGTTCCCGTTCGCGACATTGAAGGTTGCCGTGCCCGTCGTTGCGCCATTGTTGGAAACGAGCGCCGCGCTGAAGGACTGCGTCGACGTTGGGCAGTAGAACGTGCCGAGATTGCCGCCGCACTGCGGCAGGCCGCTGTCGACGAAGAAGATCGCGTTCGAACCCGAGTCGAGGAAGGTCTGGAGCGTGTGCCCGTTGAACGTGGAGCTGAGCCTGCCCCAGGAGTCCGTGTTGAAGCTTTGCGAGGCGTTCATCGCGTTGTTCGACTGCGTGCCGATGCCGAACACGAGCGTGCCGGTCGCGCTGGGCGCGCCGCCATCCGACACGGGCGCCATCTCCAGGATCACGCCGTTGCTGTCCGTACCGAATTTGGGCACGGGGTTGGCCACCAGCTGTGTTTGCGTGACCGTTGCGGCGACGCAGTTCGTGTTGCCGGGACAGGAGTAGTAAGTGCCGATGTTGTCATAAGGCGCGACGCCGATTCCGAGAATGCCGTTCGCGCCCAGGTCCTGCACCGTGTTCTGCGCGTTGCCAAAGCCCGCGCACGCCGACGGCACCGTGTTCGAACCCAGGTCGCCGATCACCTGGATCGGAATACTGGATGCCGTCTCGCCGCCGATCTTGACGTCGGCAGGACGCACGGTGCCCCACGTGTAACCGTCGGCGAAGGCCGTGCATTCGGCGAGCGTGCCGCCGTTGGCCGTGGCGGTGGGCAGCGAGCCCAGCAGGTTCGGCAGCGCCGACGCGAGCAGGCGCAGGCCGAACGACGCCGTATCCACCTGAACGTTGTTGACGGTCTCGCAGGTACTCGTGCCGGCCACGCAGATCGTCACGCTGACGGTGGGAATGTTGGGCAGCGTGCCGGTCAATCCGCTGTTCACGACCACGCCCACGGTGTTCGCGGCGGTAGCCGCAGTGGGCTGCTGCGTGGGACTGGAAACCGCTGAGCTGCCGCCGCCACTGCTGCCGCTCGAGCTGCTGCCACTACTGCTACCGCTGCTGCCGCCCCCGCCTCCGCAGGCGGCGACGAGCGAAACCAGGGCAACGAGCGCGGCGCCCGAAAGGAACCGGAAAGGGCGCAGCCAAAAGCTGCGCGAATGGCGTGAAGTCAGCACTGAAGTCAGCACGTTTGGCCTCCGCTCGTCACTGGATATCGGAGGCGCTGACGCCCGCAGGCAGCGCCTGCGGCAGCCATGCCTGCCCGGAGAAGGCGCCCATGTGGCCGCCCGAATGCACGAAGACGTTCGAGTTTTCGACCACACCCGGCCCGCGCACGAGACCGGCGGCGTGGCTCGCCTTCACGCCGGCCGTGTATTGGGGAAAGTAGCTGCCCAGCAGCGTGGCGAGATTGGGCATCTGCGGGCCGTCCCAGGCCACGCCGAATACGGTGCCGGCCTGCGTGAGGTACTCGCGCACGACGGTGCCGTTGGCGAGCGTGGTCTGCTGAACGGTGTAGGCGGGAGTCGTGGAAGCGCCGGAAGCCGTGCCTTGCACGGCTGCGCGCGCGACGGCCGAGGCGTTGCCGGCCGCGGCTGCCGCCGAAGCGGCGCTCAGGGTGCTGACGCTCGCGCCCGCCGGCGTGGGCATGGGCGCGCCGCCGAGCGCGGCGTGAGCCGCGGGCGCAGCGAGCAGCGCGCAAAGCAGTGAACCAAGGAGCACCGCGCCGGGTGCGCAGCCGGATGCGGCGCGGCGTGCAAACGAGCGCGCCGCCTTGCCACAGAACGATGGGTATGGATACAAGGCGTCCCCTCCCTCTTGCGATGGCGCGTTGCACCATACGCTGTCGGGGCCGCGCAGGAACGTCGCGGCGGGACGCAGCAGGACGGGCAACGGCTGGCTATGCTTCGTTGCACCACCGCAACACTTGCCGCGGCAGGGCACGAAGGCATGAGCACTAGTATGCCCGCCTTGGACTACATGCGGCAGCTAACCGACGGTTAGCTGCGCGCTCCGGGTCTGCCCGACCGGATCTGCCCGACCGGATCTACCCGACCGGATCTACCCGACCGGATCTACCCGACCGGATCTACCCGACCGGATCAGAACCCGAGACTTGCGAGCAGATCGTCAACCTGCGCCTGATCCTGCACGACGTCGGTCTTGCCTTCCGGATTGATCTGCGGGCCGTTGAGCAGACCTTCGGGGCTGCCCGTGCTGCTCTGGGTCTCCGCGAGCGCCGCCGCCGTTGCCGCGAACTGCTCACGCCGCTCCGGCGCGATGTTCTCGACCAGCACGGTGAGCAACTGCTGCTCGATCAGATAGACCACGTCCATGATCTTCTTGATCACCTGGCCCGTCAGGTCCTGGAAGTCCTGAGCGAGCATGATCTCGAGCAGCTGCTGGTTGGTCGCCGCGGTGGCTTGCGGCACGCCATCCACAAAGGCGCGCGTGTCGTCCATCAGCTGGCGCACTTCCTCGCGGCCGATCGGCGCGTCGTACCACGTCGCCCAGCGGCTCGTCAGTTCCTTCGCGTCGCGCTCGAGCGTTTCCTGCAGCGGCTTGGCGATGTCGATCGCCGTCAGCACGCGCTCGGCGGCCTGCTCGGTCATGTTCGCGACATAGCGCAGCCGGTCGCGCGCGTCGGGCACCGCCTCGGCGGCGCGCTCCACATGCTTGTCGAGGCCGAGTTCGCGCATCGAGTCGCGCAGGCTGCGCGTCAGATGGCCGATACGGGCGAGGATGCGGTCCGTCGCCAGCTCGCCGGCCTCGCCCGCAGCAGGCGGCGCGAAGTCGAACTCGGGAGGCTGCGGGAGCGGCTCGACGCCCTCGCCTTCCGGCCACTCACCGCCATGAGCGCCGGACTGCTCACTGATGGGCTCGTTCACGTCAGCTCCCCGTCTTGGCCATCTTCTCGAGAATCTTGTTGAGCTTCTCGTCGAGCGTGGCAGCCGTGAACGGCTTCACCACATAGCCGCTCGCGCCAGCCTGCGCCGCCGCGATGATGTTTTCCTTCTTCGACTCCGCCGTCACCATCAGCACCGGCAGATGCGTCAGATTCGCGTCGGCGCGGATCTCCTTGAGCATGGCGAGACCGTCGAGGTTCGGCATGTTCCAGTCGGAGATCACGAACTCGTAGTTGCCGCCGCGCAGGCGCGCGAGGCCCGCTGCGCCGTCTTCGGCTTCGTCGACGTTCGAGTAGCCCAGTTCCTTGAGCAGGTTGCGGACAATCCGGCGCATCGTCGGAAAATCGTCCACCACCAGAATCTTCATTCCCTTATCCATCACGTTCCATTCCTCCAGGCGAAAACCCGGGCAATTATCCAGAGAAGCGCACTGCCTATCCAGATAAATTAATCGCGAGCGATCGTGTAAGCGTTTGCGGCCAACATGATCTCTCGATATTGGTTGTTCATCAGACGCGCTGGACCCGGTCGCCCATCGAGGCGAGGCGGGTCATCACGCGCCGGCTCATGTCTGCAAGCGAGGCGATTTCATCGGCGCCGCCCATTGCAATGGCTTCGCGCGGCATGCCAAACACGATGCAGCTCGCCTCGTCCTGCGCGAGCGTGTAAGCACCGGCCTGGCGCATTTCGAGCAGCCCGGCCGCACCGTCGCGGCCCATGCCCGTGAGAATCACGCCGATGGCGTTCTTGCCCGCGTGCAGCGCCGCCGAGCGAAACAGCACATCGACCGACGGACGGTGCCGGTTGACCGGCGGGTCGTCGGACAGATGCGCGATGTAGTTCGCCCCGCTGCGTGCGAGCAAGAGGTGTGCGTGGCCCGGCGCGATGTAGGCGTGGCCGGGCAGCACACGTTCGCCGTGCTCCGCTTCCTTGACGGTGATGCGGCACAGCCCGTTCAGGCGCTGTGCGAACGACTTCGTGAAACCAGGCGGCATGTGCTGCGCGATCAGCACCGCGGGCGCGTCGGGCGGCAGTGGCTGCAGCACTTCGCGGATCGCCTCCGTGCCGCCCGTCGACGCACCGACGATCACGAGCTTCTCGGTCGAGACGAGCGGGTTGTTGATCATCGGCGCCGGGCTCGCGGCGTGCGCAGCGGCGTGGCCATGCGCGTGCGCGCCCGCTGGTGCAGCGGCGGGAGCATGGTGCGCACGCACGCGGGCGCGCGCGGCAGCGCGCACCTTGTCGGCGAGCTTTTCCGAGTATTCGAGCATGCCGTCGCGAATGCCGACCTTCGGCTTCGTCACGAAGTCGACGGCGCCCAGTTCCAGCGCACGCAGCGTGATTTCGTTGCCGCGCTCGGTGAGCGACGACACCATCACGACCGGCATGGGCCGCAGGCGCATCAACTTCTCGAGGAAGTCGAGGCCGTCCATGCGCGGCATTTCCACGTCGAGCGTGAGCACGTCGGGGTTGTGCTGCTTGATCAGATCGCGCGCGACGAGCGGATCCGGCGCGGTGGCGACGACCGTCATATCGGGCTGACTGTTGATGATTTCCGTCATCAAACTGCGGATCAGCGCCGAATCGTCGACGCAGAGAACCTTGATTTTTTGCACAGCGTTCACGCCTCCTCTACTGTCCTGGCGTTGTCTTGACCGGATGCGCGCAGCGCGGACGACACGCTCGAGCCGAACAGCTCGATGCGAGGCCGCGCGCTCTGCGGCTGGGATTGAGAAATCTGGGTCGCATGGGCTGCCGCGTTTGCTGCCGCATTTACTGCCGCATTTGCCGCCGCGTTTGCCACATGACCCGGCGCAGTGGCGCCCGGGCCCGCACGCCCGGCGCTGCCGACGCCGAACAGCTCGACGCGCGCACGCGCACGCGCGAGCCGTTCGGCGCGCGCTTCGGCGGTTTGCGCGGCGAGCTGCTGCTCGCGCTCGGCCACGCTCGTCTCCTGCGAGAGGCGCAGCTTCTTCACCATCACCTGGCCCGTGCGCGGCAAGAATGCCACCTTGCGCGGATGCGAGCCTTGCAGGTCCTCGGCCACGATGCGGATGTTCTCGGTCGCGAGATAGCGGCGCACGAACGCGGCGTTGCGATCGCCAATGTTCATCGTCGTCATGCCCGCGAGCACCGCCGCGCCGCCGAACACCTTGGCCTCGAAGCGCTCACGCCGGCCACCCGCCTTGATCAGCTCGTTGATGAGCACTTCCATCGCGTAGGCGCCGTAGCGCATCGCGTCGGAAGCGCCAGTGAGCGCGTGGGCGGAGTCCGCGCCGTCGTCGGGGAGCATGAAGTGATTCATGCCGCCAATGCCGGCGGTGCGGTCCTGAATGCAGGCCGCCACGCACGAGCCGAGCACGGTGACGAGCACCATGTCCTCGGCCGTCGTGTAGAACTCGTTGGGCAGCAGCTTCACGCCGGGGCGCTGGAAATGCGCGTCGAAATAGCGGTTCGACGCAATCGGGAGGCGGGCGCTCATGCGGGCACTCCGACCGCGTCGTTCGCGCGGCGCGGCGCGGCATTGGCCGCGGCGCCGCGCGTGAGTTCGTACACCGTCTGGCCGCGCAGACGGAACGCCTGCGTGACATAGGTGAAATTCTCCGAGTGGCCCGCGAACAGCAGGCCGTCCGGCTTCATGAGCGGCTCGAAACGCGTGAGGACCTGTGCCTGGGTCGGCTTGTCGAAATAGATCATCACGTTGCGGCAGAAGATCGCGTCGAACGTCGTGCGCAAGCCGTAGTCCGCGTCGGTGAGGTTGAGCTGTTCGAACTTGATCATCGCGCGCAGCTCCGGGCGCACTTTCACGAGTCCCGAGTGCGAGCCGGTGCCCTTGAAGAAGAAGCGCTTCAGACGCTCCGGCGACAGATGCTTCACCTGGTCGAACGCGTAGACGCCCGCGTCGGCCTTGGCGAGCACCTGGGTGTCGAGGTCGGTGGCGAGCACGCGCGCCTCGCGCGCGGCGCGGTCTCCAAGCGCTTCGACGAGCGTCATCGCAATCGAGTACGGCTCTTCGCCCGTGGAAGCCGCCGAACACCACACCGAAACCGGCTGGGAACCCGGCGAACCGCGACGCTTCGCGAAATCCGCGAGGATCGGGAAGTGATGCGCCTCGCGGAAAAACGCCGTGAGGTTCGTGGTGAGCGCGTTCGTGAATGCTTCCCACTCGTTCGCGTCGTTGCGCGCTTCGAGCTGGTCGAGGTACTCGCGAAAACTGTCGAGCCCGAGCGTGCGCAGGCGCCGCGCGAGACGGCTGTACGCCATGTCGCGCTTGTGGTCCGAGAGCGAGATGCCCGCGCGGCGGTGAATGAGCGCACGAATGCGCTCGAAGTCCGCCGAGGTGAAATCGAAATCGCGGTTGCTCTCGACGCCCGAACCGCCCGGCTCGCCGGCGTCGTGGCGCGAATTTCGCAGCGCTTTCATGCTGATGCTCCTTCGCATTGCGCGCCGCCCACTGCATGGGATACCGCGGCGCAGGACTGCTGCGCGCCGCGTCTGCCCGGTTGCAATGCGTGCGGCGCATGGGCGGCCTGCGCAGCGCGCGCGGGCTCTCGGGCCCGGCGCGGCAGGTCTTGCCGTTGTGTAGCGCTCATGTGCATTGCAGTTGCTCGTCGTGTTCAGTGCTTCACTACTTTTCTATGCCGCGTTCGATCAGAACGTTTCCCAGTCCGAATCGTCCGAAGCGGATGCCGCCGTGCTCACGTGCGTCTCGGCGCGCGCAGGCGCGGCAGGCCTCGCTGCCGGTTTTGCCGCAGCCTTGCTTGCCGACTGCGCTGCCGGTTGCGCCGCGGGCTTGGCCGTTGGCTTCGCGGTGTCCGCCGATGCCGCCGCAGTTGCGACCGACGTTGCCGCCACCGCGGCCTTCTTCCCCGCCGAAGCCGGCGATGGCGTCGTGCGTTTCGCGGCAACCGGCGCGGCCGGCGTCACGCGAGCCGGACTTGCACCCACGCTGCGCGCCGGCGCGCCGCCCGTCGTCCACGTGCCGAGCACGTTCTGCAGCTGGCGCGTCTGCTCTTCGAGCGACGCCGCCGCAGCGGCTGCCTGTTCCACCAGCGCGGCGTTCTGCTGCGTGACGGTGTCCATCTGTGTGACGGCGCGGTTGACCTGCTCGATGCCGCCCGACTGCTCCTCGGACGCCGCGCTGATCTCACCCATGATGTCGGTCACGCGACGCACGGCCTGAAGGATTTCTTCCATCGTCGTGCCTGCGCGGCCCACGAGCTGCGAGCCGCTTTGCACTTTCTCGGCCGAGTCGTTGATGAGTTCCTTGATTTCCTTCGCCGCGCTGGCGCTGCGCTGCGCGAGGCTGCGCACTTCGCCGGCCACCACCGCGAAGCCGCGGCCCTGCTCGCCCGCGCGCGCCGCTTCCACGGCCGCGTTGAGCGCGAGAATGTTGGTCTGGAACGCAATGCCTTCGATCACGCTGATGATGTCCACGACCTTCGCCGAACTCACCGCAATGCCCTGCATCGTGTTCACGACTTCACCCACCACCTCGCCGCCGCGCGTCGCGATGTCGGAGGCGTTGACGGCCAGCTGGCTCGCCTGGCGCGCGTTCTCGGCGTTCTGGCGCACGGTGCCGGTGAGCTGCTCCATGCTCGACGCCGTTTCCTGCAGCGATGCGGCCTGCTGCTCGGTACGCTGCGAGAGATCGGTGTTGCCCATGGCGATCTCGCGCGCGCCCACGTCGATCGAGCTTGCGCCCGTATGCACCGCGCTCACCAGCGTGACGAGGCTTTCCTGCATGCGCTTGACGCCGCTGAACAGACGCCCGATCTCGTTGTCGCTGTAGACCGTGACCGGCTGCGAGAGATCGCCCTGGGCGATGCGCTCGAAGCACGACACGGCGTCCTCGAGCGGCTGCACGATGAGGCCGCGCATGGCGAAGCGGATCGCCACCACGAGCACGAGCGCCACGGCGATCACCGCACCAATCGCGATGCGCATGACGGCGATCTTGTCGTGCGCGCCAGCCTCGCGAGCCTGTGCGCTGTCTTCCAGGGCCTGCGCGAGCGGCCCGGCGACGTTGTCGTAGTCGACGAACATCGGACTGATCTTCGTGTCGGCGATGGCGTGATAGGCCGGTTGATCGTTTGCGCGCAAGGCCGCGAATTCGGGCTGCACGCCGTCTTGCATGAGCGTGGCGCGCTTTGCCGCGAGCGCGTCGAGCGTGGCGGCGTCGAGCCCGCTCTTCGGCGCGTTCTGGAAGGCCTGCCAGGCTTCGTTGGATTTGCCGAGCAGTTCCTGGGCGCGATCGATCACCTTCTTCGCATCGTCGGCCTGGCCTGCTGCCGTGAGCGCGCTGGCGCGGTCGATCGCGACGCGCGTGCGCAGCAGATACGACGACGCGTCGTTCAGCGCATGCATCGCCACGAGATCGCCTCGCACGATCTCAGTGAACGCGTCGCTCGCACGCCCGAGCGCGACGAGCCCGAGTGCGCCGACCAGCACCGTCAGCGCAACCAGAATGACCCCGACGCCCGTGAGCGTCGTGCGGATCGACCATCTTTGCAGCATCTCGTTTGCTCCTGTCCTGTACGAATCGGGGCGGGCTATGCGGCTGAGTGCGGCCGGCAAGGTGTGGCGACGCCCAGGACCCTGCACGAAACGCGCGCAACGACGAGGGCGGCTTGCCGCTCTTTGGCGGCGGCTTATCCGCTCTCTCTCACGCTGGCCTCGCGGCCCCCCGGTTTTACTCTCGGCGCGTTAGACCAGCGCCTCGATCAGCGCCATTTCGCGGCTCGTCATCAGTTTTTCGATGTCCATCAGGATCAGCATGCGGCCTTCCACGGTGCCGAGGCCCGTGAGGTACTCGGTCGTGAGCGTCGCGCCGAATTCGGGCGCGGGCATGATCTGCTCCATCTGCAGCGTGAGCACGTCCGAGACGCCGTCCACCACCATGCCGACCACGCGATGCGCGACGTTCAGGATGATGACGACCGTCTGGTGGTCGTACTCGACGCGCCCCAGATGGAACTTGATGCGCATGTCGACGATCGGCACGATGATGCCGCGCAGGTTGATCACACCCTTGATGAAATCGGGCGCGTTTGCGATGCGCGTCACGCTGTCGTAGCCGCGGATTTCCTGCACCTTCAGGATGTCGATGCCGTACTCTTCCGCGCCGAGGGTGAAGACGAGGAATTCCTGGCCGCCTGCGTCGGCCTGCAGCGCGTCGCGGCGTTGCGCGCCGGCAACCGCGCCATGTGCGCCGTTGCCTTGAATCGATTGGACTTCTGCCACGTTAGCCCCTGAACGGTTGGGAGATGATTGGTTGAGTGCGTCCGGACTTCATCACGATCACGCGAATTCGGCGAACGCACCCGAATTTGCGCTGGCGCTCACGCCGTGTGTGGCGCGCGTCTCGCGATTGAGCGCGGCCACGTCGACGATCAGCGCGACGCTGCCGTCGCCGAGAATGGTCGCCGCCGAAATGCCGTGCACCTTGCGGTAGTTCGTTTCGAGGTTCTTCACCACGACTTGCTGCTGGCCGACCAGCTCATCGATCAGCATGGCGAAGCGACGGCCCTCGGTTTCCATGATCGTGACGATGCCCTGCGTCGGGTCCGTGCGCGCGCCTTCCACGTTGAATGCGCTATGGAGCGCGACGAGCGGCAGGTATTCGCCGCGCACGCGCACCACGCGGTCGCCGTTGGTGACCGTGTAGATGTCTTCGTGGCGCGGCTGCAGGGACTCCATCACGAAGTTCAGCGGCAGGATGAAGATCTCGCTGCCCACCTTCACCGACATGCCGTCGAGTATCGCCAGCGTGAGCGGCAACACGATGCGCGTGGTGCTGCCCTTGCCCGCGTGCGAGGTGATTTCCACGTGGCCGCCCATCGCCTGGATATTGCGCTTGACCACGTCCATGCCCACGCCGCGGCCCGACACGTCGGTCACCTGCTCGGCGGTCGAGAAGCCCGGCAGGAAAATGAGGTTCCAGACCTCGTCGTCGGACATGCTGTCGCTCACCTGCATGCCCTGCTTGATCGCCTTGGCGAGAATCTTGTCGCGGCGCAGGCCCGCGCCGTCGTCGCTCACCTCGATCACGATATTGCCGCCGTGGTGCGCGGCGGAGAGCACGAGCTGGCCCGTGGCGTCCTTGCCCGCGGCGCGGCGCGCTTCCACCGTCTCGATGCCGTGGTCGAGCGAGTTGCGCACGAGGTGGGTGAGCGGGTCGATGATGCGCTCGATGAGGCTCTTGTCGAGTTCGGTCGCTTGACCGAAGGTGACAAGCTCGACTTCCTTCCCGAGCTTCGCCGCGAGATCGCGCACGAGGCGCGGGAAGCGGCTGAAGACGTAGTCCATCGGCATCATGCGGATCGACATCACCGCTTCCTGCAGGTCGCGCGCGTTGCGCTCGAGCTGCGCCATGCCGTTGTAGAGGCGGTCGTGCAGCGCCGGGTCGAACGTGCTGGTGGTTTCCGCCAGCATGGCCTGCGTAATGACCAGTTCGCCCACGAGGTTGATCAGCTGATCGACCTTTTCGACGCCCACGCGAATCGAGCTGCCTTCCGCCGAATTCGCGGCTGCGGCCGGACGCGCCTTGCGCTCGCCCTCGGCT
>NZ_JAMBPR010000127.1 GCF_024206475.1 Paraburkholderia sp. CNPSo 3274 | reverse complement strand
GCTGCTCCCGACAATGCTCCGAAGAACATCATCAGGCCGCCACCGCATCAAGCGCCCACACTTATCGGCTGTAAATTTTTAAAGATCGATCGCGAAGTTGCCGCGCAGTTTCGTTCAGACAACCACTTAACTACCGGCTTCTTTCTGCGTTGCTGCGTCTGCAGCAGAGAAACGAGATTATGAAGAATCTTTTTCGCTTCGTCAACCCCTTTTTTTCGCTCACCGCTTAAAAAAGCTGCCGACTCCTGCGTCCGCCGGTTTCCGCGGCGGTCCTCGCTGCCTGACGTCAGAGACATCGAACTGCGAAGGGGGCGAATCTTATCGCCTCGATCGCGAGTCCGCAAGCCCTTTTCCATCGACTCAATTGAAAAGAGGCGCACTGTGCCTCTTTTCACTGAGCGGCATTCGCGCTCATGACTTCGGATCGACCTCCGTCGGCGGGTCGAACATCGCCTTGCACGGCGGCGAGAGCTCATCGTAGTGCTGCTTCAGGCACGCCGCGATCTTCTCCTTGTTTGGAATCGTACGCGCGCAGAAGTGGAACGCATCGCCGCGGCACGCGTGTTGCTGCTCGTCGCGCGATTCGCCGCTGCTTGCAATCGCGACGGTCAGGCCGATCAGCAATGCGCCCCCTTTCATCATGCGATCGAACGGTTTCCTCATGGCGTTCTCCTCGTGATGCGTGGTCCGACGTGACCCTGCAAGGGCTATTCCCGGCACGCCGCTTGCAGCGCTCCCTTCACCTGCCACGATAAGGCGCTGCTCTCACGCAGCGAGACGCCATGAAGCCATCGATCATCCGGATCCTCGCGCTTTGCTCGGCGATTGTCATACCAGGCATCCCCCTGGCCGCTCATGCTGACGACAGCGCAAGCCCCTGCGCGGCGCTAAAGCGCATCGTCGCGGCTGCGCCGCAGCATTTCGCGTCACTGAGTCCTGACGACGGGCGCGCCACCGCGCAACCCTATGGCGACGACGCGCAGTGCGCAACGAGCGGCGGGAGTTTTCAGTGCGTCTGGAGCCCTCGCGACGCAGGATCGGGGACGAACGCGCTCGAAGGGGTAGGCGCCGACATTGCCTCGTGCCTGCCCGACGCAACGCACGACGTGAACTCGCCTGGCCGCCAGCACTTCTATCTGGGGCAGCGCGGCAGCCGGACCGAAATCACGGCGCAGACCGACGGCTCAACGCGCGTGAAGCTGATCGTTTCGCATCAATAGGTATGCCATCAGCCAAACGCGTTCGAAACCGGCGGCCAAGACGTCATCCACTAGGCGCCCGAGGCCGCAGCCCGCGCGGCGCCATGCCGGCGGCCGGTAAGCAAGGTCTGCACAATCACCGCAGCGAGCAGGAATGCGCCGCTCGCAAGGTTCTGATAGTAGGGACTGAGCGTGCCGACCTGATTGATCACATTGTCGATGACACCGAGCAGTAGCACGCCGGCCAACGGTCCGGCCATCGTTCCCACGCCGCCCGTGAGCAACACGCCGCCGATCACGGCCGCGGCGATCGACTGCAGTTCATAGCCGGTCCCCGCCCCCGACAACCCCGAGTCCAGGTGCGACGCCAGCAGCGCCCCTGAGAGGCCTGCGAGTGCACCGGACAATCCATAGGCGAATATCTTCACGCGCTCCACACGCACGCCCAGCATGCGCGCCGCCTCTTCGTTGCCGCCAATCGCAAAGATCGCCGCACCAAAGCGCGTGTGGTTGAGCAGTGCGCCACCGAGCGCATAGACGACCACCAGCACCCAAATGAGATTGTTGACGCCAAACACCGAGCCATTGGCGATGCGCGCGAAGAAACCCGGATTGGCAATCGGCAGATCCTGGCTCGCGAGCACGAGCGCGAGCCCCTTGAGCCCGAGCAGCGCCGCAAGCGTGACGATGAACGGCGCCATGCGCGCGCGGGCGATCAGCACGCCGTTGCCCACACCGACGACGAAACCCGCCGCCACTGGCGCGAGCATCGCGGCGCCCCACCCATAGGGCGCGGCATAGGCGGCCAGCACCGTGCCGAGTCCGACCATCGACCCGACCGAAAGATCGAAGCCGCCCAGGATGATGACGATGCTCTGCCCCACGGCGACGAGCCCGAGAAACGCGCCGTTCGAGGCGATGTCCGCGAGGTTCGCGGGGCGCAGGAAGTCGGGAAACACCATGCCAGCCACGAGCGCGACAACCACGAGCATCGCGATCGCCCCGCGCGACTGCACGAGCGCGATCACTTGCGCGCGCCGATTGGCACCCGGTGCGGTGGCGGTTTGAGCGTCCTCTGGTTTAGCCTTTTGCATCGCGTCAGCCTCCCGAGCGTTGCAGATACAGCGCGACGACGATGAACACCGCCTTGAGGATCTGCGCGTAGGTGAAGCTGATGTTGTTCATGATGAAGCTCGCGTCGAGCACCTGAAGCAGCAGCACGCCGAACACCGCGCCGACGATCGAGATGCGCCCGCCCGAAAGCGGCGTGCCCCCGATGACCGAGGCGGCAATCGCATCGAGTTCGAAGTTCACACCCACATAGTTGGGATCCGCCGCGCCAAGCCGCGACGACGCGAACACGCCGGCGAGTCCGGCAAACGTGCCGCTCACTGCATAGACGAGAAAGAGCGTGCGCCGCACGGGAATACCCGCGAGAAACGCGGCGCCACGGCTTGCGCCCACGAGAATCGCGTAGCGCCCGAAGGTCGTGCGACGCACCACGAACGCCACCACCACCGCGAGCCCAAGCGCGATCAGCATGACGATGGGCAGCGGGCCGAGCGCGCCAGCGCCGAGCAGATCGAACGCGGGCGTGTCCGGTAGATTCACGCGCGAGCCGCCCAGCAGCGCCTGCGCGAGCCCGCGCGCAGCGACCAGCAAGGCGAGGCTCGAGATCAGCGGATCGATGGCGAGCAGCGCCACGAGGAACCCGTTGCACAAGCCGACTACGGCACCCACCGCGACCGCGCCCACGAGCGCCGGGCCCACGCCATACGGCAGGAACACGGCAATCGACGCGCTAGCGAGCGCCATCACCGATCCCACGGAGAGGTCGATGCCGCGCGTCGCGATCGCGAGATTCTGGCCCAGCGCGATCAACACGATCGGCGCCGCCTCGAACAGCAGGCTGCGCGCCGCGAAGGGATTCGAGAACCCCGGCGTGACGGCGAGATTGAACGCCACGAGCGCGGCGAGCGCGAAGTACACGCTGTGCTCGCGCAGCACGTTGCGCCAGGTCTGCGTGCGTGCCGCGGCGCCGGACGAGGGCGAGACGGAACGGTTCGAGGAATTCGAAGGATTCGAGGGGCTCAAGCTTGCCTCGTTCGATTCAAGGTTGGTCGCCATCGGAGCGGTTGTCGTGGGTTGTAGCGGGTTTGGCGCGGGGTCGCTCACGCGGTGCCGCCGCCGTGGTCGGCGCCGTTGCCCGCGCTGTCGTCAGATCCGGCGCCGGCCAGCACAGCGAGTACGTCGTCGGGGTGCACGCCAGCGGTTGGCATGCCGCCCTCGGTCGCGCCCTCGTTGAGCACGACGAGGCGGTCGGTCAGCGCAAGCAGCTCTTCCATCTCCGACGACGTGACCACCACCGCAAGCCCCTCCCGCGCCAATTCCTGCACGACGCGATGCACCTCCTCCTTCGCGCCGACGTCGATGCCGCGCGTGGGATCGTCGAGCAGCAGCACCGTTGGGCGGGTCGAGAGGCAGCGCGCGATCAGCGCCTTTTGCTGATTGCCGCCCGAGAGCGTCGTGATGAGCGCGCCAGTGCCGGCCGTCTTGATGCCGAGCCGCTCGATCGACTCCCGCACCACTTGCGCTTCCTTCGCACGCGAGATGAAGCCGAAGCGCGAAATGCGCGGCAACAGGCTCGCGACGATGTTCTCGCGCACCGAGAGACGCGGAAAAATGCCTTCCGCGCGGCGGTCTTCGGAAAGGAAAGCGATGCCGCGTCCGATCGAGCGCGCCGGGTTTGCATGCGTGAGCGCGCGGCCCGCGATATCGACCTCGCCGCCATCGGCCTTCTGCGCGCCGAAGATCGTTTTGAACGTTTCCGTGCGGCCCGAGCCGAGCAGGCCAGCCAGGCCGACGATCTCCTTGCGGGCCACCCGCAGCGACACGTCGCGCACGCGGTTGCCCCACTGCAAATGGTCGACGGCGAGCGCAGGCGTGGCGTCGGCGTCGGCGCTGCCCGAGCGCTCGGCCCACGCGTGCTCGCCCGCGCTCTCGCGGCCCAGCATGGCCGCGATCAATGCCGCGCGCGGCAGTTCTTCGGGCGTACCCGTGCGGACCACGGCGCCGTCGCGCATCACCGTGAACCGATCGCACAGCCGGTAGCATTCGGAAAGCCGGTGGCTCACGAACAGCAGCGCAATGCCCTCGGCGCGCAGGCGATCGACGACTTCGAACAGCACGTCCACTTCCGCGCCGCTCAGGGCCGAAGTCGGCTCGTCGAGAATCAGCACGCGCGCGCCTAGCGAAACGCCGCGCGCAATCGCCACCATCTGCTGCGCGCCGAGCCCGAGCGAACCGAGACGCGCGGCCGGGTCGACCGCGAGCCGGTAGCGCTGCACGATGTCGGCGGCGCGCTCGAGCATGCGCTTCCTGTCGATCAGGATGCCGAAGCGTTTCGGTTCGTGGCACAGAAAGATATTCTCGGCCACGCTGCGCTCCGGTATCAGGTTGATCTCCTGATACACGGCGCACACGCCCGCGCCCTGCGCCGCACGCGGGCTGTCGAACGCGACGTTCGCGCCGTCGAGCGTGAGCGCGCCCGAGTCGGGCTGATGAAAGCCGGTGAGGACCTTGATCAGCGTGGACTTGCCCGCGCCGTTCTCGCCCACGAGGCCATGCACCTCGCCCGCGCGCAGCGTGAGCGAGACGTCGCGCAGCGCGCGCACCACGCCGAAGGTCTTTGAAACGCCGTGCGTTTCGAGCACGGTGCGCGGCGTGGTCGTGGCCGAATCGGCGCGATTTGCAGGGGCGCTCGTCGTCATCGTGCGGGCGCGGCTCAGTAGACCTTGCCCTGTGCGAGAGACGGCTGCGCGTTGGTCCGGTCGAAGAGCGCGTCGTCCATGATCTGCTTTTGCGGCACCGGCTTGCCCGCGAGATAGTCTTCCAGCGACTTGAAGGCGAGCGGGCCGAAGCGCGGGTTCGTTTCGACGTCGGCGGCGACGATGCCGTTCGAGATATCCGAGACGATCTCCTTCGTACCGTCGATCGAGACGATCTTCACGCCGTTGAGCTTGCCAGCCTGGCGCAGCGCCTTGATCGCGCCGACCGTCATCGTGTCGGCGTGGGTGTAGACGGCGTTGACGTCCGGGTGCGCGAGCAGGATCTGCTCCATCACCTTCTGCGCTTCGGTCGTCGACCAGTTCGCGGTTTGCGCCGCAATGATCTTCATGCCGGGATAGGGCTTGAGGCCGTTCGCGAAGCCGTCCGTGCGCTGGCTTTCCACCGTGTTGCCGTAGCCGCCCTGGATCTCGGCGATTATCGCGTTGCCGCCCGTGGCGTCGGCGAGCGCCTTCGCCGCGCGCTCACCCTGCTTGTAGAAGTCGGAGCCGAGGAAAGTGATGAAGTCGTCGCACGCGATGCCCGCCGTCTGCCGGTCGATCGTCACGACGGGAATGCCCTTCGCGCGCGCCTGGGCGAGCGCGGGCTGCAGGCCCGTGGAGTCGTTGGGCGCAATGATGAGCGCCTCGGCGCCCTGGTTGATCATGCTTTCGATGTCGGCGACCTGCTTGGCCTGGTTGGCGTTCGCGTTCGTATAGAGGAGCCGCTTCACGCCCGCTTCCTTCGCCGCTGCGCGAACCGAGGCGGTTTCGGTCGCCCGGAACGGGTTCTGTTCATTCTCCGACTGCGAGAACCCCACCACCATGTCGCTCAGCTTCTTGCCGCCCGGCTTGGCATTCGTGCAGCTCTCGCTGGAATTCGACTGGACTTTCTGCGCGCCGGCATTGGACTGCGCGTAAGCGCTCGCGGCGAACGCGCTCGCCAGGCAAAAACCGGCGGCAATGAGGGCAGACTGGATTCGTTGATGATGCATGGCTGTCTCCTGTGTCGGCCAGAGCGCATGCCGCAGCACGGACTCCGGTCTCACGCAAAGCGATGAATGACATCGGCGGTGCTGGCCTTCGGCCCCACCGCGGTTCTTGTTGTCTTTCTTGATTCGTCCAGTACGGCACGCGACGCGCCGCACCGAAATATTACGCCACTGCTTCAACTAATATTACCAGTCAATTTTCTGAGATATTAATGAGGGTATTCACGGGGGAGGCGGGGTCCGGCGCGCACACCGAGGTCCGTTCGATGAGCGGCCCGTCGAGCTTCACAGTGCGGTGGCGCACCGGCGCGCCGGCGCTGCGGTTCTGCTCTTCCTGCAGCAGCGTCTCGACGGCCCAGCGCCCAAGCTCGTAGTTGGGCAGCACGACGGTGGTGAGCGGCGGATGGGTATGGCGCGCGATTTCCTGGTCGTCGTAGCCCATGACCGAAACGTCTTCGGGCACGCGCAGCCCGAGTTGCTTGAGCGCTTCGATCGCGCCGATCGCCGTCAGGTCGTTGGCGCAGAAGATCGCCGTGGGCGGACTCGGCTCGCGCATGAGCGAAAGCGTGAGTTCGAAACCCTTGCCCGAACTCCAGTCGCCGTCGCGCACGAGGCGCTCGTCGAACAGCAGGTCGGCGGTCGCGAGCGCCTGGCGATAGCCCTTGAGACGGTCTTTCGCGGCGTCCTGCCAGGTTTCGCCATTGATGAATCCAATACGCCGGTGCCCTGCTTCGATCAGATATTCGGTGGCCGTATGGCCGCCCGCCACTTCGGCCGGCACGACCGAAGAGAGCGCGTGATCGGACGCGTAGCAGTTGAGCAGCACGGCCGGCACCTTCAGTAGCGCGGGTGGCACCGTGACCTTGCGCGTGTACACGGTCGCATAGATCACGCCGAGCACGTTCGGCAGGGCGAGCGTTTGCAGCACCTGCTGCTCCATCTGGGCGTTGCCATGCGTCGAGAACACCGCGAGCAGACAGCCGTTGTTCCAGGCGGCGTCGCGCGCGCCGTCGATGCTCACGACCGGGTGCGGACTCGTCGAGACTTCGTCGGCAAGATAGACGATGAGATTGCGCTCGCCTGCCGGGGCGGGCGTCTGCACCGCGCGGATCGGCAACTGGTAGCCAAGCGACTGGGCGACTTCGTGCACCTTCAGGCGCGTCGCTTCGGAAAGCTTGGCGCCGACCGCGCCGTTAAGCACGAGGGAAACCGTCGATTGCGACACGCCTGCGGCCTTCGCGATGTCGGTCATGGTCGGGCGGCGTTGCGTCGATTTTTTCATCGGATGTGAGGGGAACTGCAGGAGGGCTGCGCGGCGCGGCGCCGCGCGCTCGGGGCCGCGCTGTTGGCCCGAAGCGTAGCACTAATAATTTTGACCATCAATTGGCGTATGTCACCATTTTTTGGTTTCATCATCAGCGATTTCAACGCCTATATTATCTTTTATTAGTAATAAACCGAGTTACTGGAGAACGCTCATTTGACTGCCCGATCGACACCCTCGTCGCCCCCAGAGATCGCTTTCGATGCCGCAGCGCTCGACGACGGCCAGCTCGTCACGCTCGCCCATGGCGATGCGCGCGTGCTCGTCGCGCCGCACGTTGGCGGCTCGATCGCCGCGTTCTACGACGCGGCCGGCAGGACCCCGGCGTCACACTGGCTGCGCCCCGCCACGCGCGCCGCCATCGACGCGCGCGATCCGCTCGGCATGGCGAGCTTTCCGCTGATGCCGTACTGCAACCGCATCCGCGACGGGCGCTTCCGCTTCGAAGGCGAGATGATCGATTTACCGAGCGGCAGCGGCGCGCTGCGCCACGCACTGCATGGCCACGCATGGCGGCGGCCCTGGACGGTCGAGGCACAAACGGCCGACACGCTCACGCTCCACTTCCTGCACGAGCCGAACGAATCCCATGAAGCGCATGAATCCCACGGATCGCGCAGGGCCGACACACGCACCGGCACAGGCTGGCCGTTTCGCTACGAAGCGCGCCAGCACCTCGCGCTCGACGCCAGCGGCCTCACCGTGCGCCTGTGGGCTCGCAACCTGGCCGCGCGGCCCATGCCGTTCGGCCTGGGCCATCACCCGTACTATCCGCGGCCGCCCGGCACGCGCATTGCCGCGCGCGTGCGCGCCATGTGGGAAATCGACACGGAAGTCCTGCCGGTCTCGCTCAGCACTCACCCGGCCGTCGACGCCCTGCAGGCCGGCCTGATCGTCGACGATTTCGATCTCGACAACAACTTCTCCGGCTGGCGCCGCGAGGCGGTCATCGAATGGCCGCACGAAGGCCGTCGTCTCGCGCTGCGCGCGAGCACGCCACTCGACTTCTTCGTGGTCTTCTGCCCGCCCGGCCTGCCGTACTTCTGCGCGGAACCCGTCAGCAATACGACGGACTGGCTCAATCTGCGGCACGAAGGAACCGTGCAGCGCATCGACGTGGGCGGCACCGTGCTCGCTCCCGGCGAAACACTCGAAGCCCAGCTCGCCTGGCAACCCGAGCGGACCTGAAGCGGCCCGTCGTTTACATGCCCGCGCCGCTTTGCCCACCCGAGCGCACGCCCGCCAACGGCGCGCCGTAGCCGCCCGCCTCGGCGTTGTTCGGGTGGCCGTTCGCGAGTTGCCCGCGCGGATCGGTGGGACCGACCGGCATCTCGCCGGCCTGGCGATTACCGTGGGTCGGGTATTCGCTGCCGGGCTGGGCGCCCGGCATGAGCGCGAGGCTATTTTGCGGCGCACGCAGGTCGTCATTCGGCGCGAGCTGGGCAAAAACCTGACCGGGCGCACCTGCCAGCATCGCGCTTGCCATGAGGCACGGCATTGCCGTGTGGGCGAAGAAGGCCTTCATCTGGAACTCCTTGTCGCGCAACGCGACACGCTTGCAGCACGCGCGTGCTCGCCGTGCTGCTTTCAGGCTAGCAGACGGCCGCCTGCCGCGCCCGATGACGATCTCCAGCAAACGCCGCTCTGCGGTTACTATTCCAGGTTGTAAGGCAAACCAGAAAAAGCGGCTCGCCACGGCGGGCCGATACAACGACAACCTCGGTCGACAGGAGATAAACCATGGACCAGCCGCGTGCCGTCGACGTCCAAACCTTCATCAACGAACATCCGTTTTCGCCGTTCCAGTGGTTCATTTTCGCGATGTGCTTCGTCATCGTCCTGCTCGACGGTTTCGACACCGCCGCGATCGGCTTCATCGCGCCTTCGCTGCTCGGCGAATGGGGCATCCCAAAGCCCGCGCTCGCGCCCGTGCTGAGTGCGGCGCTCTTCGGCCTCGCTTGCGGCGCACTCGCGTCCGGACCGCTCTCCGACCGCCTTGGGCGCCGCGCCATACTGGTCGGCTCGGTGCTGCTGTTCGGCGTGACCTGCCTCGCTTCGGCGTTCTCCACGAGCATCGGCGAGCTCACGTGGCTGCGCTTCATTACGGGTGTGGGTCTCGGCGCGGCCATGCCGAATGCGGTCACGATGATGGGCGAGTTCTGCCCGGACCGGAACCGCGCCACCGTGATCAATCTGATGTTCTGCGGCTTTCCGCTCGGCGCGGCTTGCGGCGGCTTTCTCGCGGCGTGGATGATTCCGCATTTCGGCTGGCGCAGCGTCCTCATGCTCGGCGGCGTGACGCCGCTCGTGCTCGCCGTGCCGCTCTTCCTGCGCATGCCGGAATCGGTGCGCTACATGGTGGCGAATCAACGGCCTGCCGAGCGTATTCGCGCCGCGCTCGCCCGCATCTCGCCCGACGCCGCCAAGGCGCAGGTGTTCACGATGACGGAGCACGCCCCGCAGACGCAAGCCAAGGGCCTCGGCGTCGTGCTTTCGCCGATGTACCTCGTCGGCTCGGTGATGCTGTGGGTCGCGTATTTCATGGGGCTCGTGATCTTTTACGCGTCGATCAACTGGATGCCGCTGCTGCTCAAGGACTCCGGTCTCACGGCCTCGAGCGCCACGCTGATCTCGGCGCTCTTCCCGCTCGGCGGTGTGGGCGCGGTGCTCAGCGGCATGCTCATGGACCGCTTCAACGCGAACCGCATCATCGCCGCGTGCTACGTGCTCACCGCGATTTCGGTGTGGCTCATCGGCCAGGCGGCGGGCAACGTGGCCCTGCTCGTGCTCGTGGTGTTCGTGGCCGGCGTGCTGATGAACACGGCGCAATCGTCGATGCCTGCGCTCGCGGCCGCGTTCTATCCCACCCAGGGACGCGGCACCGGCGTGGCCTGGATGCTCGGCATCGGGCGCTTCGGCGGCATTGCGGGCTCGTTCCTCGTGGCCGAGCTCGCGCGTCGGCACTTCACGTTTGCGAGCATCTTCGCGACGGTTGCCGTCGCCGGTCTCGTTGCCGGCGCAGCGCTGCTCATCAAGCAGGCGGCGCGGCCGCAGCAGAGCGGATCTTCGGCGACAAAGACGGAGTCGTTTGGGCACTGAGGCCCACCGGAGTGTCGAGCATTGCGCCGTGCCACTGCCTGCAGGGCGGCGCAATCCGAAGAGCAATCAGCCGCCGAGCGCGCCGAGATTGAGGGTGTGCGAATGGCCGATCCACACGGCGGCGTCGCGATGGTCGCGCAGGGCATCGGTGGTGTTCGGATGCACGAACACGTCGAGTGCGCCGTGATTGAGCGTGAGCCATTCGATGACCGTCGTGAAGTGCTCTCGCGCAATGGCGAGTTGATACGACCACATCGGATGCGGCCCAACCGGGCGCTCGTGAAAGCGCCCGATCTGCACGATCTCGCCGAAGCGGGCTTCGATCGCCTCGCGCAAGGTCCATGCGGCGTCGCGCGTCGCCGCGTCGAAATAGACGTGTGCGTGCCAGCTCGTGATATCGGCGGGATCGAGATAGTTCATGGCGGAAGCAGGAGTGCGGTGAGGGTTCGAGCCGACATTGTCCATCGAATGCCCGCACCGCGCAGGCGAACGCACCACGTGACGTTTCAGTGCGCGCCGTTTGAATACGTGTCGCCCACCATCAGCCGCACGATCTCGTCGCCATCGGTTTCGGCCACGCGCCGCTCACCCGCCACTTCGCCGCGCCGCAGCACGACGATGCGCTCCGCCACGGCGAAAATATCGTGCAGGTTGTGCGAGATGAGAATCACAGCCACGCCCTGCGCCTTGAGCCCGCGGATCAACTCCATCACCTTGCGTTGCTCGGGCACACCGAGCGCCGCGGTGGGCTCGTCCATGATGAGCACGCGCGCGTTCCAGTAAATCGCGCGGCCTATCGCAATGGCCTGGCGCTGGCCGCCTGAGAGCATTTTCACGGGGCCTGTGAGCTTGCGCGGCGGAATCACGATATCGAGCCGCTCGAGCACTTCGCGCGCCACCCGCGCCATATGCGGCCGGTCGATCACCTGACAGCCGAATAGCCGTCGCACGGGCTCGCGGCCGAGGAAGATGTTGCTGCCGACGTCGAGATTGTCGGCGAGCGCGAGATCCTGATAGATGGTTTCGATGCCCTGCGAGCGCGCATCCTGTGGATCGCGCAGTTGGAGCGGACGCCCTTCGAAATGCAGATTGCCCGCATCGGCGCGATAAACGCCCGAGAGGATCTTGATGAGCGTGGACTTGCCCGCGCCGTTGTCGCCCGCGAGCGCAAGCACTTCGCCCGGCATGAGCCGCAACGAAACGCGCTTGAGCGCCTCCACGCCGCCAAACCGGATCGAGACGTCACGCGCCTCCAGAATCGGCGTGACGCTCGCGCCGCTCATTGCGCGCCTCCGAGCCGATCCTTGTACTGGTCGATCAGCACCGAAAGAATGATGACGATGCCGACCACGATGAATTGCCAGAACGCGTTGACGTCGATAAACACGAGCCCGAATTCGATCACGGCGATGATGAGCGCGCCGATCAGCGTGCCGATGACGTTGCCGGTACCGCCGAAGAGACTCGCGCCGCCAATCACGACCGCCGCGATCGAATCGAGCAGCATGGGCTCACCTGCATTGGCCGCGCCCGCGGCGAAGCGCGCCGTGTAGACGACGCCGCCCACCGCCGCGAAAGCCGCCGCGATCAGATAAATCGCGAACAGATGACGGCGCACGTTGATGCCCGCGCGCACCGCCGACTGCGGATTGCCGCCTATCGCATAGGTGTACTGTCCGAAGCGCGTTTGCGAGAGCACGAAGTGCATGATGGCGAGCAGCACGGCCGTGAGGATCACGGGCGTCCAGCCGCTGCCGAGCCACGCGAGCCCAGGATTGTTGACGGAGACAGTCATGCCGCTGCCCGCAGCGAGAAAGCCCACGCCGCGCGCGACCCCATACATGCCGAGCGTGCCGATGAAGGCAGGCACGCCCAGGCGCGCAATCAATACGCCGTTCACGAAGCCCGGAATCAGGCACACGAGAACCGTGAGAGGAATCGACATCAGCAAGATCCACGGCGATTCGCCGCCTGGAATCGTGAACTGTGCGACGCACACCGCCGCGAGCCCCATTACGAAGCCCACCGAAAGATCGATGCCCGCGGTGATGATCACGAAGGTCTGACCGATGGCCAGCAGGAGCGGCGCGCTCGCCGCAAGCCCGATCGACTGCAGGTTATACGCGTTGAACACGAACGAACGATGCGCCGAGATGCGCGCCCACGCCTCGAAGAAGACGAGCAGCGTGCCGAGAAAGAGCCACGGCCAGACCTTGCTGACGAGCGCGAGCCTGTCGAGTCGTTTGTCGTTCATGTGGCTCTGTTCGCGTGGCTTAGTTCGAATAGATGTACTGCTTCATCTCCGGCTTGTCGATGTTCGACTTGTCCAGCACCACGAAGCCCGTGCCCTTGTAGGTGGCAATCTTCTTGCCGTGGATGGCGTCGGCGGCGAACTTCACCGCGTCATAGCCCATCTCGTCGGGAAGCTGCGCAATGGCGATATCGACGAGGCCGCTTCTGATCTGCTCGTCGATGCCCGGCACGGCGTCGAATACGACCACCTTCACCACGCCCTGCTTGCCCGCATTCTTCACGCCTTGCGCCGCGCCCGCGCCCGAAAACGTGTTGGCGCCGAACACGCCCGCGAGGTCGGGATTGCGCGCGAGCACCGCCGCCACGTGCGAGGCGGCGCGATTGGCGTCGTCCTCGTTGTACTGCGTCTCCAGCACCTTGATGTTGGGGTGCTTCTTCATCTCTTCCATGAAACCTTGCGCGCGCGCGTCGGTGCTGGAGATGCCCGGCTTGTTGTTCTCGCAATAGACGGTGCCCTTGTCGCCGATCACCCTGGCGAGCGCGCGCGCCGCCACGCGGCCGCCTTCCAGGTTGTCCGAAGCGATATAGGAGAGCGGGAAGTCGGCGTCGCCCTTGCCGGTTTGATAGCGACCGTCGCCGATATAGGTGTCGACGGTGATGACCTTGATGCCGGCGTCGGCGGCTTCCTTGAGTGGGCCGATGAGCTGCTGCTTATCGACGGGCGAGACGAGCAGTACGTCCGGACGCTTGGCGATGAACGCCTTGAGGATCGGCACCTGTTCCGTGGTGTTCCAGGCCTTCGGAACCTGGAACAGCAACTGGATGTTTTCTTCCTTCGCCGCGCGCTCGGCGCCCCGATGCATCGTGAAGTAGAACGGATCGGTGACGCCCGGCAGCAGCGCGACGACGGGATGCGCCGCATCCGCGTGCGCCACGCCGGGCAGCGCGCCGGCGACGATCGTGGAAAGAGCCATCAGACAGCCAAGAGCGATGCGCAACATGTTTGTCTTCCTCCAGGTGAGTCCGACGCACGGCGCCCAATCTTCCCGAGGCAACCACGCCCGGCAGCAGTGGCTCAGTATACTGACGCGCACTGCTGCGGGGCCTGGTGTTTTCCTGCACTCTTTCCGCTCTTTATGCGCTTCAGATGCAGATGTCCCGATTGGTGGGACGACTGACTATTTTCATTGCAGGAACAACCGATACGCCGGGTTCTGCGTCTCTTCCCACTGCGGATAACCGAGCGTGGCGAGGAAGCGGCGGAACTCGGCGTCTTCGGCTGCGGGCACCTGGATGCCCACCAGAATCGAGCTGTAGTCGGCGCCCTGGTTGCGGTAGTGGAAGAGGCTGATGTTCCAGTTCGGCGCCATCGACGAGAGGAAGCGCATGAGCGCGCCCGGCCGCTCCGGAAACTCGAAGCGGAACAGGCGTTCGTCGTGCGCGAGCGGCGAGCGGCCGCCCACCATGTAGCGGATGTGCTGCTTCGACAACTCGTCGCCGGTGAGATCGACGCTCGGAAAGCCGTGATCGACGAAGGTCTTCGCGATCAGCTGCGACTCGCCGCGGTTGCGGATCTGCACGCCCACGAAGATGTGCGCGCGTTCGGCGTCGTCGATGCGGTAGTTGAACTCGGTCACGCTGCGCGTGCCGACCAGCTCGCAGAAGCGCTTGAAGCTGCCGCGTTCCTCGGGGATCGTCACGGCGAACACCGCTTCGCGCGCCTCGCCCACCTCGGCGCG
>NZ_JAMBPR010000126.1 GCF_024206475.1 Paraburkholderia sp. CNPSo 3274 | reverse complement strand
TGCGCGTTTCGATACCACGTCGTTGATCTGTGGCGGCGGGCGCTCCGGCGCCGCAGTCAAAAGGATCACATGACGTGGCAGCGAGTCGAGCGGATCGCAGATGCCTGGCTCCCGCAACCTCGAATCCTTCACCCGTGGCCCGACCGGCGATTTGCCGTCAAACACCCGAGGTAGGAGCCCGGTGCCCGAATTGGGCACGCCGGGATCTGTGCGGGGGGTGCTCAGTAATGGGCATCCCTACCGCAATCCGAATTCGGTTGCCTTTGCCGAGTTTCCCCGCATTTTCCGCTTGCGCAATGTTTTTCTCGTATGCCCGTATTGCTTCGCGCGAGCGTGGAGGCGCAATCTGCAGCCGGCGCCTCGTGAGTGTCTTACTCCAGACCATGCCGCGCGATTGGCTTCATCCGGTACACTATTGATTTGCACCAATCGAACACGGACGCCGTACGAGCGTGTCCCTTTATTGGCTATATTCATATTTTTCTCGTCTAGAACTACCTGGGGCCAACACTAATGCATGTCGTGGTAACGGGCGCGAATGGCTTCGTCGGCCGCGCCCTATGCCGTACCCTGATCGAAAGCGGACACCGTGTAACCGGCATCGTCCGCCGTGCGGGCACAGCACCGGCTGGCGTCGTGGAATGGGTCCATGCAGCTCCAGAATTCGCTGATATCGAAACGCATTGGCCGTCGTCGTCTGGCGACATCGAGTGTGTCGTGCACCTTGCTGCTCGCGTGCACGTCATGAATGAACTGGAGAACGACGAGGCGCAGCGCGCATTCAATACGACAAACGTCGAGGGTACGCTACGCGTCGCGCGTGCCGCGCAGCACAATAGCGTGCGGCGTTTCGTCTACGTGAGCAGCATCAAGGCAATCGCGGGCAGCCGCGGCACGCGCGAACCGCTGCGCGAAGACGCGGTCGCGTTACCCGACGACGCCTACGGCCGCTCGAAGCTTGCTGCGGAACGCTCGCTGGCCGAACTGCGGCGCGAGACGGGGCTCGATGTCGTGATCGTACGGCCACCGCTCGTCTACGGCCCGGACGTCGGCGCCAACTTCCGCAAGATGCTCGATACCGTCTGGCGCGGGACACCGTTGCCGTTCGGCGCCGTGGATGCCCAGCGCAGCCTGCTTTTCGTCGACAATCTGGCCGACGCGCTCATGCACTGCGCATCAGACGCGCGCTCAGCAAACGGCTGCTTTCATCTGGCTGACGATGTCGCGCCATCCGTCGCCGAACTGCTGCGTGCCATTGGCAGGCATCTCGGCCGCCCGGCACGGCTCGTGCCGGTGCCTATGTCGCTGCTCAAACTCGCGGGCCGCCTTACGGGAAGAACTGCACAGATCGAGCGCCTCACAGAAAGCCTGGTTCTCGATGCATCCGCGATTCGGCGACAGTTGTCTGGCTGGCACCCGCCGTACACGCTCGATGAGGGACTGCGCGCAACGGCTGACTGGTATCGCGCATGGCGCAAGGAGCAGGGGCGCGCATGAGGGAGGCTTTTGAAGTATTCGGAACATCCGGTTGGACTGTGCTGCTTACGGCCGCGGCATCGGCTCTGGCAAGTTTTCTGATCCTGCGGGGCTTGCTTTCGACTGGTCTCGCCTGGCGTATCGCGACGGATGTACCGAATCATCGCTCGCTTCACGTCAAGCCGATTCCACGCGTTGGCGGTTGGGGGATTGTACCGGTCGGCCTCGCAGCGCTTTTATTGCACGTATCGCAGATGTGGTTGATCGCGGCGGCAGCGGCGGCGCTCGCCTTGGTGTCGCAGATCGACGATCGTCGCGATTTGCCCGCGCGCATCCGGTTTGCCGTCCATTTCGCGGCAGTTGTCGCTCTGGTCGTCATCCGGCCGGCGGACGCACCTTGGTGGCTGCTCGCAGGCATCGGCTTCCTGATGCTCTGGATGATCAACCTGTACAACTTCATGGACGGCGCTGATGGCCTCGCAGGTGGCATGGCGCTGTTTGGTTTCGGGGGGTACGCGGTGGCGGCTTTGGCCACAGGGCACCCGTCGCCGGCCTTGGCGGAGGCTGGTGCCGCCCTCGCCGGGGCAACGCTCGGCTTCCTGTTCCTCAATTTTCACCCGGCGAAATTGTTCCTGGGTGACGCCGGCTCGATCACACTCGGCTTTCTGGCGGGCGCACTCGGCTACTGGGGCTGGCGCGGCGCCGTATGGCCGCTGTGGTTTCCCGCCTTTGTTTTTTCCCCGTTTATTGCGGATGCGTCAATAACATTGCTCATGCGCTTGTATCGTGGGGAAAAATTCTGGCAAGCGCACCGGGAGCACTACTATCAGCGCATGGTGCGCTCGGGTATGGGTCACGGCCGCACCGCAATCTACTGGTATGCCGTGATGTTCGCGGGCGTCATTGTCGCGCTATGGGCGCTGGGGCGGCCGACGTGGCAGCAATGGCTGATGTTTGCAGCGTGGTACGGCGCTCTGGGGGGCTGTGCCGTCGTCATCGACATGCACTGGCGAAGCTTTCAGAATTCTAACGAAAAATAACCGGAGCTGCCTCGCGTTCATTGAGCCATCTTTTTCCGCGTCGAGGATCAGAAGAGCTTCCAGGTTGATTTTGCCCTTTAATTGCTGGCGCATCTGTAACACTGCTGAGACATTTGTTTCTTCGGAGAAATCCCTGCGGCGCACGCAAGCATTAAGATCAACACGCGGTGCGCTCCGATCGTTTGGTATGCCGTCAGGCTTCCGGGCATAATAACTGCTGCGGCGTCGCGGCATGGAGCGGGTCCCTGTGGCAGCAATGGCCAAGTTTAGGTGCGTGGTCTGGAGATTAGCCTCTTGGGAGATCGTCATCGATCTTCACAGGACATGCTCTCCGGAATCCAACGCGAAATAATTTCGAGGTTTGCCGCCAATGTTGCGATCCAAGGCATCTTGGTTGTCGTTCGGTGTTTTTTTCTTCGACATGCTGGCCGCAGTGGCGGCGTGGCTCGTCGCGTACGTCGTCCGCTTCAACGGTGAAATTCCGGCTCCCTTTTTTAAGGGCGCATGCGTTGCGCTCCTATGGGTCCTTCCCGTCTACGGTGCGATGTTTCGCACCTTCGGCTTGTATCGCGGCTTGTGGGTATTCGCGAGCCTGCCCGACCTGATGCGCATCGCGAAGGCGATCGTGGTCGGTGCGCTCGTTGTGATGATCGGCGCGGTCATGTTCCAGCCGAAGCCGATCATTCCGCGCTCGGTGCTCGTGCTCACTCCTATGCTGCTGTTCCTCTCGATGGGCGGCGCGCGAGCGATCTACCGAGCCAGCAAAGAGTTCTATCTGTACGGCGGCCTTGTCGGTCGCGGTAAGCCTGTGCTTATCCTCGGCGCAGGGGGGGCCGGCGCGAGCCTCGCGCGTGAATTGTCGCGCTCGGGTGAATGGCGTCTTGTCGGTCTGCTCGACGACGACGTCGCGAAGCGGGGCCGCGAGATCTATGGCTACAAGGTCCTCGGCACGATCGATGAGATTGCGCGCTGGACGGAAACGCTCAAAGTCGAGCATGTGATCATCGCGATCCCGTCCGCGCCTGTGGAGACGCAGCGACGCCTCGCCACGCTCTGCGTGCGCCTTGGCGTCAAGGCGATGGTCTTGCCTTCGCTCACAGCACTGATGCCTAGCCAGGGTTTCCTTTCCCAGATTCGCCAGATCGATCTGGAAGACCTTCTCGGCCGTGATGCGGTCAACATCGACACCGCACACGTCGAGGCGCTGCTGCGAGACCGCGTGGTGATGGTTACGGGTGCGGGTGGCTCGATTGGCTCGGAACTCTGCCGCCAGATCCTGAAGTTCCAGCCCGCGCAACTCATTGCGTTCGACTTGTCCGAGTATGCGATCTACCGGCTCACCGAGGAGATCCGTGAGCGCTTTCCCGAGCAGGCGATGATCTCGTTCATTGGTGATGCGAAGGACTCGCTGCTGCTCGACCACGTCATGTCGCGTTACGCCCCGCATATCGTCTTCCATGCGGCTGCCTACAAGCACGTGCCGCTGATGGAGGAGCTCAATGCGTGGCAGGCTCTGCGCAACAATGTGCTTGGCACATACCGCGTCGCGACCGCGGCGATTCGCAACAACGTACGCCATTTCGTGCTGATCTC
This sequence comes from Paraburkholderia sp. CNPSo 3274, assembly GCF_024206475.1. Taxonomy (GTDB): domain Bacteria; phylum Pseudomonadota; class Gammaproteobacteria; order Burkholderiales; family Burkholderiaceae; genus Paraburkholderia. Next base: position 10,557 of record NZ_JAMBPR010000126.1, on the reverse strand, counting down.
GACTGACAAGGCCGTGAATCCGACCAACGTCATGGGCGCGAGCAAGCGTCTTGCCGAGATGGCATGCCAGGCACTGCAGCAGACGAGCGAACGCACGCAGTTCGAGACCGTTCGCTTCGGAAACGTACTGGGTAGCGCGGGAAGTGTCATCCCAAAGTTTCAGCAGCAGATCGCGAGGGGCGGTCCCGTTACCGTCACGCATCCAGAGATAACCCGCTTTTTCATGACGATTCCCGAGGCGGCGCAGCTTGTGCTTCAGGCGTCGAGCATGGGGCAGGGCGGCGAGATTTTCATTCTCGACATGGGCAAGCCCGTCAAGATCGTCGATCTGGCACGTGACCTGATCCGTCTCTATGGCTTTGCTGAAGATCAGATCCGTATCGAGTTCAGTGGCCTGCGTCCCGGCGAGAAACTCTACGAGGAACTGCTGGCCGATGACGAGATGACTGCGCGTACGGCCCACCCGAAACTGCGCATCGCGCGGGCGCGCGAGGTCCCGGTCAATCTGCTGGACGAATTGCTGCCGTGGCTGATGCAGCACCGCGTTCCGGGCGACGACGAAGTGCGCCGAGACCTCCGCCGCTGGGTGCCCGAGTACCAACCGTCGAGCCTGTCCAAGCTGCAAAGCGTGGGTGGGACGTCGGTCAGAGCCGCTGGCTGATTCCGGGAGCGAAGGCAAGTGCGCTTCACCGATTGATGATTATTTCCCACTAACGACCGCACGGAGATTCGCCATCTTGAGCGATCGCTCTCCGACATGGCCAATGGCGAAACGGCGGTTACGCACCAGATAGTCGACAACATGATCGACACAATGTTCGACCGTATTGTCTTGCGTATGCAGTGTGAGATCCGGATGAACCGGCGGGTGATAAGGTGACGCGATACCGGTGAACTGTGCGATCTCACCGCGGCGAGCTCGTTGATACAGCCCTTTGGGGTCGCGCTTTTCGCAAACTTCGAGCGGAGTGTCGACAAACACTTCGACAAACGCAGATTCGCCGACAATGCGCCGTGCATTTTCCCGGTGCTCGGGCTCGGGCGAAATGGTCGCCGTGACGGCTACGAACCCCTCATTGCAAAAGAGCGCCGCTACATGAGCGACGCGCCTGAGATTTTCCGTGCGCTCGGCGGCGCTAAAACCTAGATCTGAATTGAGGCCCGTACGCAGCACGTCGCCGTCGAGCATTGTTGCTCGAAGTGCAAAGGCTTGCAGCCGGCTGACCAACGCGCGCGCGACGGTGGACTTGCCCGCTCCGGACATGCCGGTGAGCCAGATTACAACCCCAGCCGACGTTGCTATATTCACTTCTTACCGCCTCGATCGATGTGAACTTGATTGCTATTCTAACTTTTCGAAGCGACTCTTGTAACGTGTATGTAATAAACGGCAACAAAATCGCAGACTTGTAACTTTAGGTAATGGGTGGCTCGGGAGGGGCGCCGCACTGGGGCGCCCCTCCGTTTGTTCGCAATGACTATAAAAGGCGCCCCTAAATACTGGCAGTATGGTACCCCGGCTTGGGCACGGCCGATGATTCGATCATGGATATGTCGGAACGATTCTGATTCGCGCGGACATTGCGAACGACTTCTGCATACCGTATAGACCGATAGAGTTATTCGCCGACGATAGCGTCGGAGCATCACCTTTTATTTTTACGAACAACATCGGAGGCGTGTGGGTTGAGGGCGGCGCAATTTTATCGATCTCACTCCGCGGAAACGGTGTGTCTACATCGGGTCACTATTACGTGTTGCCGCCGCGAGGCAAGAGCATCGTCGTGACGTACTCTGCCGCGCCGAGCATGGCGTAGACGGGGTGTTGACCCGGAATCCTGCTGATGTCACGATGCTTCCCACCTTACCTAGCGGTAAGTATGCGTAATAGATGAAAACATTTTGAGGGATCTATTCGTGACACTGCAAGACATAGCCATCGGGGCCAAGCGTTATTCGATCAATGCTGACAAGGACTACGGGAAGCATCTGGGCGTGCGGTTCGAGCCAAACACGACTGCACTTCTGCAGTGCCTCAGTAGCGACGACTCCAGGATCCTCGACATCGGCGCCAACATTGGCATCACTGGAATCCTTTTCGGCCAGCTCGCGGCCCGCGGTAAGGTCGCGGCAATCGAGCCGGTGCCAGCGGCCTACAGGCTTCTCGAAAGCAATCTGGCAAGCGCCGGGTATCAAAATGTCAGCACGTTCAACTTCGCTCTTGGCAATGCTGAGGGGGAGGTGGTCATGCAGGGCAATCCGAACAATCTGTCCGGCGCCTTCGTCGTCAGCGCACACAGCATTGACGATGGGTTTCACTTCCGCCAGGCTGTAAAACTGCACAAGCTCGACGGTGTTTTCGATACCCTGGGTTTCGATCGTTTGGACCTGATAAAGATCGACGTTGAAGGGTACGAGCTCGATGTTCTGGAGGGTGCTGCGCGGACGCTGGCCAGATACCGGCCGATCGTCACACTCGAGATGAACTACGTCGCGCTCAACTTGTGGCGCAACATGTCACTCCCCGCATTCCGAGCGCGCCTGCTGGAGATCTTCCCGTACGTCTACGCCGTGAACGAAGGCAGCTACGTGGATTTCCGGGACGAGAAACACTCGCACGACGTGCAGTTCCGGCATCTGACGAGCTGGCAATTTATGGACCTCGTAGCTGGGTTCGACAAAGCTGCCTTGACGAGCCGTCTTGACCGTCTTGCAGACATCCGCCAGACGAACGAACTCGACTACGCGACCGCACATCCTCCCGTAATTGTGCCGCCGGCGCCTGAAATGGCGCCCAAGGAAGCTCTGGACGATGCCAGAAATCGGGTTGCCCAACTCGAAATAGAGCTGGCTTCGACGCGGGAACGAATCTCCAGCATGGAGCACTCGCACAGCTGGACGGTGACCGCACCCCTGCGCGGTGTCAGGAAAATACTTAACAGGCATTAGGTCGATTGAATATCCAGACAAAGCCGCCTTCGGGCGGTTTTTGTTTTGTGGGTGCAGGAAACTGCTCTACAAATTGCGCAACCCTGATCAGGAGATCATCGTGCGCCAAGCCCTTCTGGCCCGCCTCATTGGCCTTCTCTTCTCGGCCATCGTGCCCGGTCAGATTCCGAATACTCAAGATCAAGGCGCGCTGCGCGATCAGGTCAGCCTCGTAAACGCGATCGTCGACATCAATCCGCTGTAGTCAGCGATCTACAACACCGACGCCGCGACTGCCTCGAAGACGCTATTCGGCACGGAAATGAGTGGCGCCGCGCAGGTCTTTCTGGTTTTCACCGGCACGTTTGGCACAGATGGCGCACTCACACTTTCCACGGTCGTGGCGCTGATCGCGGCACCCCCCGCCGCCGCCCAGTCGAACCCGATTGGCATCATCTGGCAACTGCGTGTGATCAACGTGGGCACGACGCAGACCCTGACGATGACGACAAATACCGGCTGGACGCTGAGCGGCACTGCAACGCTCGCGACGGCCACCTTCCGCGATTTCGTGGTGACCATCACCAGCGCAACGACCGCCAGCATTCAGAACGTTGGACCGGGCAGCCGATTCGGACGCGAATTCAAATTATCATCGGACGCCGACTCTCGACACGACTTGATGAGCTTCCAAAACGCTCGGGCAAAAACTCCGCTTTCCCGGGAGCAAGATTCTGCTCGATCATGGGCCACCGGAGGAATGAACGCACTCCGCGAATGCTGCAGTGGAGTCGCGAGCGGCTCGCGCTGGTTTTCGCCATGACAAACGGCTTGGGCCCGATCGAACCGATGCTTGAAATTGCGCACGACGAGACCGCTCCAACAAATGGCTTCCAGATTCTTGTCGCCGTAGATCGGAGCGTCAGACAACGCCGGATCGACGATTGGTCTACGTTGTTGCTGCAGGCAACTAATGCCCACAGGCCGAAAATCGGCGCTCTGTAGGCCCGGCGCCGCCGTTTCCAGAGAGATTCCGCCCCGAACGGCGCCTGCATGCATGCCCAAGGCTGAGGGCGATTTTCACCGAGGGTAAGATCGATGAAATCTCAGTCGAAAATATCACCGATGGAGTCGTGGACTTTTGCAAAGCGCGAAATTGCCCAAAATCGAACGGATACGAAAATCAGACGGTCCGCCCTACAAACGGTCGGATTTAACATCCGAGCGTTCCGTGATCGCCGCGAGGACGGCCAACATGGTCGCGTAGAACGACACCGTGCTCTTCAGATCGAAAGTCTCGACGGTCAGCCCGAAGACGAAAAACATCAGGACGAAGGACAGTCCCATGAGCGCGGTGCGCCGCGTCGTCCTCGATTCGGACTTGAGTTTCGCCGCGAAAAATATCGCGGGCACGATGTAGATCGCCAGTAGCGCGAGACCGCCCACAATGCCGTAGTTGGCCATGTAGGCGAGCAGCTGGTTATGCACTTCGCCTTCGCCGAATGCCGCTGCTTTGGGGGTGAGCGCCCCTTGCTTGGCCATCGAGGTCATCTTGTCGCGGAACCCGTCGCCACCTAGGCCCAGCACCGGATGTTCGGCGATCAGCGTCGAGGCTGCCTCATAGAGCTGCAGGCGAATGCCGACCGACGTGTCGCGGTGGCCCTGCGCGTACTGCGTCAGGTCGGATGACACGTCGCCGACGCGCTGGCGTACTGTCCCCGAGAGCCCGTACACGAGGCCGAGGAGCAGCGCGACAGTCACCGGCATCAGCACCTTCCAGCGGAGAGGCTTGCCGCGGCCGAGTTCCCACACGATCAGCACGGCAACGAGCGGGATCGCCGCCCAGCCACCGCGCGAGCCGGACAGCAGCGAAGCGGCAAGACCGGCAAACAGGCCAGCGAACTTGAGCGCACGCAGGAACGTCGAATCCTTGCGCCACCAGTTCAGCGCAATCGCCGACAGCACGCCAAGCGCGACCGCGAGATCGCCGAAGTGGATCGGATTCAGGAACGCGCTGCCGATGCGTCCGTCGCCCCAATCGCGCGGCATGATGACGGCAATCACGAGCGAGGAGAGCGCCCCCAGCGTAAAGGAGAGATCCGCCCAGGCGAAGATCCGCAGCGGCGCGCGCCGCAGCGCGAGAAAGATCGGGACTGCAAGCAGGAACCGCGAGGGCGAATCCCAGGTGCGGAGCAACGGATGGTCGTGCGAGAGCGTGCTGAGCGCCACGGCGGCAACAGGGGCGCACAGCGCGATGCACAACGCCAGCCCGAGACGCTTGGGACGCGCGTAGCCATACGGCGCGCCAGCCGGCCGCCAGCACAGCGCCGCCAGTGCAATGACACCCGCGCCGATCGATACGGCGCTCGAGGCGCCCTGTACGAGCATCGCGATAGAGGGAAAGCCAAGCAGGAAAGCTGCGGTCAGCCAGTCGCCGGGCTCGGTGCGTCGGGAATCAATCGTAACTGCTGTCTGCATCGCTACACTGCTCTTCTCGGTAAGGGCGGGACTGACTACGTCTCCCGCATTGCATCCCCAATTCGCCCCCTCTCGGTTACGAAGTATGACGGGAAACCCACCATTGTACGCACACATTCCTCCCACTCGCGTCTTCGCCGAAAAATGCGCTCAGTAGGCCGGTTGCCGTGATCAAAAATAAGGGCGCGAATGCCCGTCGAGCTTGACATAGACATGCTTGCGTTACAGCATCGCCCGTCCGGGCAGCAAGCTCAGAACAACGGTTATCTCGCGCGCGCGCGGCAGGCTCAAGCGCTCCAATTGCGAATGCACGCCGTGCGAGCAAGGTGAGCAATCAGAATTTCGCGAGGCACTTCGATTCGGCTGTGGGCCAAAAAGGGCGCCGATGACGAATCTGCGCGCCGCAATTTGAATCTCGGATTAATCGATGTTTCAAAACCGCTCGCGAAGAACCTGCGCATGGCATCATTCGCATACTTGAGGGAAAGAACATCGTGAAATCAGCAATCATTACTGGCATTACCGGCCAGGACGGCGCCTATCTGGCGGAGCAGCTTCTAGACAAAGGCTATATCGTCTACGGCACGTACCGCCGGACGAGTTCCGTCAACTTTTGGCGTATGGAAGAGCTTGGCGTCGCGCATCATCAAAATCTGCGCCTCGTCGAGCACGATCTGCTGGATGCGGGTAGCTGTATTCGCTTGATGGAGCGTGCTCAGCCCGACGAGGTCTATAACCTCGCCGCGCAAAGCTTCGTTGGCGTGTCGTTCGAGCAGCCGGCGCTCACCGCGCAGGTGACCGGGGTCGGCGCGCTGAATCTGCTCGAGGCGCTTCGCATCATCAATCCGAAGGCGCGTTTCTATCAAGCCAGCACGTCGGAGATGTTCGGCAAGGTGCAGGCTATTCCTCAGACGGAATCGACGCCGTTCTACCCGCGCAGCCCATACGGTGTCGCCAAGCTCTACGCACACTGGATCACGGTGAACTACCGTGAAAGCTACGACATGTTTGCGTCGAGCGGCATTCTCTTCAATCACGAATCGCCGCTGCGCGGCCGCGAGTTCGTGACGCGCAAGATCACCGATTCGCTCGCGAAAATTAGCCTGGGCCAACTCGACGTGCTCGAACTCGGCAACCTCGACGCACAGCGCGACTGGGGCTACGCGAAGGAATACGTGGATGGCATGTGGCGCATGTTGCAGGCTAATCAAGCTGATACGTATGTGCTCGCAACCAACCGCACGGTAACCGTGCGCGATTTCGTCAACGCAGCGGCGAAGTGTCTTGGCGTCGACATCGAATGGCAAGGCACTGCGGAAAACGAAATCGGACGTGATTGCAAGAGCGGCAAGACGATCGTGCGCGTGAACCCGGCGTTCTACCGTCCGGCCGAAGTCGATCTGCTCATCGGCGATGCACAAAAGGCGCACGACGAGCTTGGCTGGGCGCCGAAAACTACACTTGAAACACTGTGCCAGATGATGGTCGAAGCGGATGTCGCGCGTAACAAGAAGGGGACGTCGTTCTGATGGCTTCAGTGCTGATTACAGGAGCCGAGGGCTTCACGGGGCGTTATGTTGCTCAGGCCCTGCGCGCGCGCGGCCATCAGGTTTCGAGTCTCGTGCGACGCTGTGATGAGCCCAAACCTGACGTGTACGCGTGCGATCTTCAGGATCGCGCTGGGCTTGCAGAGGTGGTGGCGCGTGCGCGACCCGACTGGGTCGTGCATCTGGCCGCCATCTCGTTCGTCGGGCACGGCAACCCGGGCGAGATATACGCGACCAACGTCGTAGGTTCGCGCAATCTGCTCGAGGCGCTCGCCGCTGGTGAAAAGAAACCTTCGGCGGTGCTGCTTGCAAGCAGCGCGAACATTTATGGCGCGGGCCCGCTAGGCCTGCCGATCCCGGAAACGGCGCCGTATCATCCTGCGAACGACTACGCTGTGAGCAAGGTCGCGCTCGAATACATGGCGCAACTCTGGACGGACCGGTTGCCGATCATCACGGTACGCCCGTTCAATTGCATCGGCGTGGGCCAATCGCTGAGCTTTCTCGTTGCGAAGATGGCGGATCACTTCCGTCGGCGTGCGCCGGTCATCGAGTTGGGCAATCGGGACGTGGCTCGCGACTTCTCCGATGTGCGCTGGGTGGCCGACGTGTATTGCAGGTTGCTTGAAAAGGCGCCAGTCGGCGAAGTGTTCAACGTGTGTTCGGGCCATGCGGTCACGCTCACGCACGTGCTGCAGACAATGTCCACGATCACCGGTCACGATATCGAAGCGCGGACCAATCCCAACTTTGTGCGTGAGCACGAGGTGAAATCGCAGTGCGGCGATAACCGCAAGCTGTTGAGCGCAATCGGCCAGCTCGATGCGCCGACACTCTACGACACCTTGCACTGGATGTTGTCCGATAGCAGCGCCGCCTGACGGGGCGGGCAGGGTGCATTCTGCCCGCTGCCGATGCGTCGCGCCGAGGTACTGCGCTCGTGTCATTCATTGCAGCCGCGCCTGCCCGAAAAGCAGTGCGGCTGCATCCAGCCTTACTCAAACCCCCGCGGATTCTTCTCCTGCCAGCGCCAGTGATCCACGCACATGCGCTCGATCCCGAACTCCGCTTTCCAGCCGATCACGTTTTCCGCCGCGACCGGATTCGCATAGCATTCGGCGATGTCACCGGGCCGGCGCGCGACGATCTCATACGGCACGGGCTTCCCTGAGGCCTGTTCGAACGCCTTCACGACTTCCAGCACGCTGTAGCCGCGCCCAGTGCCGAGATTCACGACCAGGCCTTCGCCACGCGAGGCAAGCGCATCGAGCGCCTTGAGGTGGCCTTTCGCGAGATCGACCACGTGAATATAGTCGCGCACGCCCGTGCCGTCCGGGGTCGGATAGTCGCCGCCGAACACGCGCAGCTTTTCGAGTTTGCCCACCGCCACTTGCGCGACGTAAGGCATGAGGTTATTCGGAATGCCCGCCGGATCCTCGCCAATCAGCCCGCTTTCATGCGCGCCCACCGGATTGAAATAGCGCAGCGCGGCAATGCGCCACGCCGGGTCCGAGATCGTGACGTCGCGCAGGATCTGCTCGGCGATGAGCTTCGACTGGCCGTAGGGATTCGTCGCCGAGAGCGGAAACGATTCGTCGATCGGCGAGCGTTCGGGCATGCCGTACACCGTGGCCGACGAGCTGAACACGAACTGCTTCACGCCGTGTTGGCGCATGACGTCGAGCACCACGAGCAGGCCGTCGACGTTGTTGCGGTAGTACTCGATGGGCTTCGCCACCGATTCGCCCACGGCCTTGAGCGCCGCGAAATGGATCACACCGGTGATGCGGTGCGCTTCGAAAACGCGCGAGAGGGCGGCGGCGTCACGCACGTCGGCTTCGTAGAATGCTACGGGCTTGCCGGTGATCTGCTCAACGCGCTTGAGCGATTCGCTGCTGCTGTTCACGAGACTGTCGATGGCGACCACGTCATAGCCGCCATTGAGCAGCTCGACGCAGGTATGCGAGCCAATGTAACCCGCGCCGCCAGTGACGAGGATAGTGCCCTTTGAGTTCGTCGCAGTCATGCCGTGTTCGTTCCCGTGAATTCCAGACTCGATCAAAAAGTCGACCCGGTGATTTCCCGGATCAGTTCCCGGTAGCGTTGTACCACAACGCGCTCATCGAATTCTTTCTCGATTTTTTTCCGGCCGCGCCCGGCCATGGCGGTGCGCGCCGGCCCGTCGAGGTCCAGCATACGCGCGAGGCTGGCGGCTAGCGAGGCGGCGTCGCGCGCTTCGCACAGCAGACCGTTGACGCCGTCGGCGACCACTTCGCGGCAGCCGGGTACGTTGGTGGCGACGATCGGGCGGCCCATCGCGCTCGCTTCCATCAGCGTCCGCGGCACGCCTTCGCGGTACGAGGGCAGCACGACGCAGTCCGCATCGGCGATAAAGGGGCGCACATCGGCCGTTTCGCCCAGATATTCGATCACGCCTTCGCGTTCCCAGGCCGCGACTTCTTCGCGCGAGATCGCGCTCGGGTTGTCCACGCCCACTGGGCCGAGCAGCTGGAATCGCGCGTGCGGATAGCGCGCGCGCAGCATGCGCGCGGCCTCGACGTACTCGCCCACGCCTTTGTCCCAGAGCAGCCGGCCAATCAGTACAAACGCAAACTCCGCGCGCTCCGGCAGCGGCGTGAAGGGAAAATCGTCGAGATCGACGCCTTCGCCGTGCAGCAGCCTCGCGCGTTCGGGGTGCGCGAGGAGATTGCCATCCTTGAAGGCGGCTTCGTCGTCGCGATTGAGGAACCACACTTCGCGCGGGAAGCGGAACGCGAAGCGATACAAACGCTTGGCGACCTGCGCGGCGCGGCTCGTCTGGATGAATACGTAACCGAGGCCCGTCGTGACCGCCACCGATGGCGTGCGCGCGAGCCAGGCGGCAATCGATCCGTAGATATTCGGCTTGATCGTGTAGTGGAACACGACGCCCGGCATGAGCGCGCGATAGTGGCGATAGAGCGCGACGAGGGTGCGCAGGTCGTCGAGCGGATTCGTGCCCTTCGATGCGACCGGCAGTTCGACGCAGCGGCAGCCCATGGCGGCGAGCGGCTCGAAGGTGCGGTCGCGCGGCGCGATCACGGTGACTTCCGCGCCCGCCTGCGTGAGCGCACGCAACAGGCCGCGCCGATAGGTATAGATCGCCCAGGCCGTGTTGCAGACGAGGGCGACGTGCAGCGGAAGCCGATGCGCGGCGGACTGGGGCGCGGTGGTGGCGGCGGTTCGGGCGGGCGAGGAGTTCACGAAAGCGGGAGCGTCGTTGACACGGAATGGCGGCGGCCGGGGCGCACATTTTAGCCGACGGGCGCCGGGAGCCGTCCGACCGAAGCGGTACGCGAAGGGCACGCACTACACGCTAGTCCACTGCGTCATTGAATTGGCACCGGTCGAACCCGGCGCGATGGATCGTCATACTTCCACTTGATCGGCTTCGGGCTTTTGTTGTGCTCGCTGATATAGCGCATCAGTTTGCGATCCAGATCCTTCACCGAAGTGAAGATGCCGCGAGCGATCACATCGCGCTGGATGCGCGAGAACCAGTTCTCCACCTGGTTCAGCCACGACGAGTAGGTCGGCGTGAAGTGCAGGCGCACGTTGCGATGCG
>NZ_JAMBPR010000125.1 GCF_024206475.1 Paraburkholderia sp. CNPSo 3274 | reverse complement strand
ACCGAAACGTGCGGTTGCATTACACGCCGACCTATACCTCCTGGCTAAATCAGGTGGAGAACTGGTTCTCGCGCATCCAGCGCGACGTGATTGCGCGAGGTATCTTCACCACGGTAAAGGATCTGGAGCGCAAGCTGATGCGCTATATCCGCGAGCACAACAAGAATCCCAAGCCGATTAAATGGAAGTATGACGATCCATCGCGGCGAATTCGACCAGTGCCATTTCAATGACGCAGTCGACTAGTGCTTTCGACGAGCTTGCGGCATACCTTGAGGCAAAACGTGGCCTCGTAACACGGCAATGGCTCCGTGCCGTGCGGTCCGACCCATCGATAGAGCAGGCTGGCAGGTTGACGACAGCTCAGCTGGTCGATCACGTACCGTCGCTCTACGAGGAAATCTGCGCTGTCCTTCGCGCTGCCTCGGTACAGCCAACACTTGCGCAACTACACACTGACGCAAAAAAGCATGGTCGTGACCGCTGGATGCGCGGATACCATCTTGACGAGCTATTTCGCGAACTAAACCAGTTGCAGCGATGCGTGCAACAGGCAACCCGCGAATTCTTCGCGGGCATATCGGTGTCGCGGAACATTCAGGCTGCCGGTCATCAACTGATAGAGGAATTGTTTAGCGCGACCATCCACAGTGCAATCAGGCAACTTATCGACGAACAGGACGGGCGGATCGCAACGACCATCGGTGAGCGGGACCTTGCTCTCGCCGCACAGCAAAAGAGCGAGGAACGGCTTCGAATGGCTGCTTCGGCCGCCGGCCTGGGCATTTTCGAGTGGCGCGTCCCGACGCTCACGGGTGTCTGGGAAAACCGGCGCATGTACGAAATTACAGGACAACCCGATTCCCAGGGGCCCCTGTCCTGCAAGGCGTTCGTCCGCGAACTTGTACATCCCGATGACGCCGACGCGCTAATTTCGCGCTACACGGAAAGCATGCAGCAGGAGGGCGACTTCTATTCGGTTTTTCGCATCCTGCGCATCGTTGATCAAACGCCGCGCGTCGTCGAGATGCACGGCCGGTTCCGGAAAGGACCGGATGCGACAGTCACTTCCTTCATCGGCACGCTAGAGGACATCACGGAACGCACCCTCGCGGAAGAATTACTTAGGGAGACGGATCGTCGCAAGGACGTTTTCCTGGCAACATTGGCCCACGAACTTCGGAATCCTCTTGCGCCCATTCGTAATGCCGCGCAGATCCTCAAGCAGATCAGCCCCGCAACTCTGCCCGAAGTCCAATGGGCAGGCCTGACTATCGAGCGCCAGTGCGCCCATCTCACCCGCCTGATTGACGATCTGATGGACGTGTCACGCATCAGCAGCGGCAAGATCCGTTTGTGTCACGAAGTGTTCGATATCAGGGAAGCCGTACGGAGTACGGTTGAGGGCAGCACGCCAACTGCGAGCGAGCACAGCCCCGAAGGGAGCGGATGACGCGACTTCGCGTTCTGATTGTTGATGACAACCACGACGCAGCCGAATCGCTGACGATGCTCCTGAGCGAGCACGAGGTCCAGAGCGCGTACGATGGGGAAGACGCCCTGGCGATTGCGACAGACTTTCATGCCGACATCGTCATCCTCGACATCGGTCTGCCGGGAATCAACGGGCACGAACTGGCACGGCGACTCAGGGCACAGCCTGGTACCGCGCGTGCCGTACTGGTTGCCCTTAGCGGATTCGGGACGGCCGAGGACCGCGCCCAATCCCGCGAGGCCGGATGCGAGCAGCACTTCGTGAAACCGGTCGATCCGCAAGCGCTCATCGACTTCCTACGCGTGGTCGCGGCGAGATCGGTGCCTTGATCTCAGTGACAACGGCGGCTTGCCGTGGTCGGCCTTCAGGGGATGTCTAGCGTGCCCTAGTCTCGGTTAGAAGGTGTTAAAAAACGCAGACCCAACCCAACGGATGTATCGGACGACGAGTGGTACTTCGCCGCTCCGTACCTGCCATTGATGACCCAGGACGCGCCTCAGCGTCGCTATGAATTGCGCGAGATGTTCAACGCCTTGCGCTGGATTGTCCGCGCGGGTGCACCGTGGCGTCTGTTGCCCAATGACTTTCCGCCATGGAAGACCCGAGCAACGATCCCGCGCGCTCGGCTAACATCCAGCAGCTATGGACCAAATTAAATTAGCTATACGAATTATGTTTCGTGTCAAGGTAAAACGTTCGCTCTTATCTTTATGTAAAATTCAACCGGGTCACGTTCTGGCTTCCGATGTCCCGTCTGGCAGAGTCGAGCAAGGCCATTCGGGGGTCCGGCAGAGGTGTGCTGCCGCTCGCAATGAAGCTTCCGGGCCAGACCTTCGCGTCCGGACCGAACCGCTGCTTGCGCCCTCGCGTGCTGGCAACTGACAGGCCGGTTTGGATGGCCTCTCGCGGACCAGGTTGAGATCGAACTCGGCAAGCGCGGCGAAGAAACCGTGCAACGATCGTAAGCGATCCACGATCGACGCCCCTCTGAGAGCGATGGCGGAGCACGTGCGGTGTGGTTGGTGTGCCTTTGATTTCCGTGCAGGTTTCCGGTTAGATGCACCCAAGTCGCGCGCTGTCGGTCAGGCACATCAATTATTGTGAGCGCCGGATCGTTGACAGCACGGTGCGCGGGCCCTGCGGAGGCGACTGCACAATGCAAACGACAATTAGCTCGCAGACGCACCGGTCGCTGGTGAGCGAGATCGGCCGGTAGACAGCAACCGACTGATCCTTAATCGAAAATATTGGGGGCCGCAAGGCAATGCCCCATCCGGCTTGGGTGTGCCTAACCGGAAACCCGAAGAAAAATCAAAGGGATCCCGGGAAGCAATTAGAATCCTCAAGCCATCGAAGAAATTCCGCCGTGATTGCCACGGTGACGACGTAGCTTTGGGAAATGGCTCCTCGCTGCTACCAAAATACTCAAGTAATGATTATGTCAGGTACCGCGCGGAGATAATCCGGGTTGTATCGCTAATGGCGCGCGGGTAAATACGACGATGAGCTTTTCGGAAAACATGCGCTGGCATCGCCGAACTGCGCTGAGAGTCCTTTGGGACGCGCGAATGATCTGTTTTCTGAGGCTCCATGCGTCGACGGTTAATACCTTCTCTGTTCCGATATGTTCGGTCGGCCGCCGCCCGGATGTTGTCACCGACCGGAGTAATTGTATGCGGAGTCTTTCTGTCACTGTTCGCATGCGGCCTGTCCGTATGGAGCCTTTACGACTCACGTCTTGATGCCTATGAACACGCTGAGGAGAATGCGCGAAATCTGATGCTGGTCATCGAACGCGACATTGCCCGCAACGTCGAACTTTACGATCTTTCCTTGCAGGCGGCTGCGGACGGGGTGGCCGACCCGCAGGTCATGGCCCTTCCTCCGAAGATCCGAAGCGAAGTCTTGTTCGATCGAGCCGCCTCGGGTAAGTACCTAGGTTCCATCTTCGTGATGAATGAGCGGGGGGACATCATCCTTGACTCCCGGTTCATCCGCGCGCGCGTGGGGAACTTCGCTGACCGTGACTATTTCACGTTCCACCGCGACCACGGCAACGCCGGCCTCTACATCAGCAGACCCTATGCCTCGCGGCTGCGGGGTGGTGCGCTTACGATTGCGTTGAGCCGCCGGATCACCCGTGCGAACGGCTCTTTCGGTGGTGTCGTGGTCGGGACGTTGAGCATTGACTATTTTCGCGCATTACTGGATGGCCTGTCGGTGGGCGAGCACGGAACAGCCGCCGTGGTTGAGACAAACGGAACCATGATTACACGATTGCCTTACGATCGGGACGTGGTCGGACGCGACATCCGGAACGCACCCGTTTTCATTCAGGCGATGTCGACGAACGAAGGTGCATTCACCGGCACTGCATCGATCGACGGGGTCCGCCGACTCTACGTGTACCGGCGTTTGGCGGGGCTTCCGATCATTGTCGATGTGGCACCTGCGGAAACGGATATTTACGCTGGGTGGCAACAGCGCGCCCGTCGACTTGCAGTCCTGACGGCCGTATTCAGCGCGATTATTGCCGCCGGCTCGTTGGTACTGTCGCGGGAACTTCAGCGGCGGCAGCTTGCGGAGTCACGGCTGACGCGTCTGGCGCGCACGGACGCACTCACAGGACTATGCAACCGGGGTACCTTCGATGAAACGCTGCAGAAGGAATGGAAGCGGGCTCATCGAACGAGGCGTCCGCTCTCATTGCTGTTCGTCGACATCGACCAGTTCAAGGCATACAACGATTACTATGGCCATCAGGCGGGAGACGAAGTGCTCAAGACCGTGGCTCAGTGTCTTGGCCTGTGCGTTCGTCGTCCAACCGACGAGGTGGCGCGGTATGGTGGAGAGGAGTTCGTGGTGACCCTTCCCGATACCGATCCGGCTGGCGCGATGGCAATGGCCGAAACCATTCGGTGCGCTGTCTACGACCTCGATATCGAACACGTACAGAGCCAGCATGGCCGGGTGAGTGTGAGCATCGGGGTAGTCACGACTCAAGGGCGCGCGGGCAACGATGGAACGGTACTGGTGAAGATGGCTGATTCGGCCCTGTACGAAGCCAAATCAGGTGGCCGTAACCGGGTGTGTGAAGCACAGCGCCTATAGAAAGGTGCCGATCTCTCAGTCTATTCGCAGGCAAAGCTCAATGCGGTAGCACGACGGCTCGATAAGCGCCCACGAAAAACACTAAACTTCGATACACCGGGTGAAGGATTCCATCTATCGGTTGCATCGACCGGTTGAATGCGGGCGACTGGAGCAGTATGCTTCCAGGCAAAAGCAACGACAAGAACCGGAATGCGTTAATGAAGGAAATGGCACTATGCGACTGCGCCGCATCACAGCACGATGCTCCTCTGTCCATGGCAAAGGCCTGTTGTGCTTCGAGATCAACCGGAAGTGCAATGCCGTGGCACCATGCACGTTGACTGCGTGACGAAATATGCGCAGGGAAGCATCGAGCCCTCATCATAGGCGTGCGCAGGCGACGGCGTCGCTGGGCGCTCCATCACTCCCCGATATTGTCTGGAATATCAGCAATCTGGAGATTTGGGCTCTTCGTCGTTCGGGGCCGCTGAAGGTACTTGAGGGACGCGTGGCATACGGATACCGGCGTACGCAATCGCTACCGTCAGTAGCGGACTCACCACACAAAATACAGCATAGGGTGCGTAGCTGAGCGTAGGCACGCCAAGCGTCACGGCCATGTACGCGCCACAACTGTTCCAGGGGATCAGCGAGCCCGTGGTTGTGGCCGAATCACCAACGGAGCGCGATAACACGATGGGCGAGTAGCCGCGCGCCGCAAACGCATTCCTGAACATCCGGGCCGGCAGCACGACTGCGATGAACTGGTCCGCCGTAACGATGTTCGTCGCAATGGTCGCCAGGACCAGCGAGCCGACCAGCGCCCCACCGCTCTTCGCCCAGTCGACCACCGGGGCAATGAGGCGTTCGATCGCACCGCACTTCTCGACCACCCCTCCGAATGCGAGTGCCGTGATGATCAGCCAGATCGTATTCAACATGCTGTCCATGCCGCCGCGAGTGAGGAGCGTGTCAAGCGCGGGATTTCCGGTCGTCGACTTGTAGCCGCTCGCGAGCGCAAGCCATACGCCTTTGATCATCGCAATCCACGTAGGCACGCCCTCTCGCGCGCCGGCAAACGCGACGACCCGCCCTGGTTCGATGAAAACGGCAACGACGCCACCCGCCAGCGCGCCAAGAAAGATGGTGGTAAACGGCGGCAGCCGGAACAGGGTCAGGACGACGACAAGCACCAGCGGCGTGAACAGCACCGGCGAGATATAGAATGCGCCCCGCATCGCCGCCACTTCGGCGCTCGCATCAAATTCGCCCGGCCGGCCAAGCAGATAGAACACCGCCAGCGTGATGACGATCGCGATGATGGAGGTCAGCAAGGTCTCGCGCACGTGGCGGTACAGGTCGACGCCTGCCGCCGCAGCCGCAAGGTTCGCTGAATCCGAGAGCGGCGAAGACTTGTCGCCGAAATATGCGCCGGAAATCACCGCACCCGCCGTGATGGCAGGGCTGAGCCCCATGCTATGGGCGATACCCATCAGGCCAATACCGATCGTCCCCGCGACAGTCCATGACGTGCCGATACTGAACGAAATCACCGCACAGATCGCTGCCGCCGTCACGTAGAAGTAATCCGGGCTCAACAGTTTCAACCCGTAATACACCATGGCGACAATGGTGCCGCAGAGCGCCCACGTGCCGATGAGCGCGCCGACCGCGAACAGGATGAGAATGGCGCCGATCCCGGAACTGGCACTTGCATTTGCGGCCTCGCCCAGCGACGCGAGCGAATGCCCCCGCCGCCAACCGACGAATACCGCAAGCATGGTTGCCACAACAAGCGCCACCTGGTTTGGCCCGTTTGCTCCAGCGTCACCGAATAGATAGAAGGACAGACCGACCAGGAAGACGAGGCCAGCGATTGGAATGAGGGCTTCAAACATCGTAACCGGCTGCGGTGACTCGGGCCTCTTCATAGCCATGCTCCGTGTGCTTGCCCAGCGCTGTCGGTGGTGCCACTGCGGTCGAAGTTCAAGAGCGCGCGCCTCAGCGGCCGCCGCCAGGACCGGTTCGTAACGTTAACCGGTTCGTTACCGCCCTCACACCGCGGACTGACCTTGCTGCGTTGCCGGCCCGCGCGATCTGTGAGTGTTGTGGCACCGACCCTGTCAGCGTAACGATGCCGCCGCGTACACGGACGTGAATATTCATGGAATTCAGACCCGGTGTCCGCACGAGAGCACGGCGGACGTCACTAGCCAGCATCGTATCCGACCTGCCTCGCCGCGTAGACGCCGCTACCGCCCCAGTTTGCGCGGACGCATCGACTGGGGGACTTGTACCCGTTTGTGCGCCCGCATAGGTTGTGCCATTTACGATGGCGACTGCCAACAGGGCACCGATGAGTTGTCGCCTACCGCTGCCTCTCATGCTCGCTCCTGGGGTTGCACGTCGTTTCCATGTGTATGAAAAGCAACCTGCGACCGTTTGCAATGCTCTTTGTAACTTAGTTGATTCACTTCTTTTCGATAATACACTAGGCGCTCTCCAATTAATTCGGTCTGCTAACCCGTTTGACGCAGGCTCGTCGCTGTCGTCGTGACACGCTGAACGCGCGGGGAGCCGAAAAACGCTAATCTTTTGTAAGGCCTGCCCGAGCGGCGGAGCACCCGCCGCCCATACTCCGGCCGTAACCCGGAATGCAACGCGTCTCCGGTTTCCTGCAGTCATTATCCAGTCCGACGGACCCGACAGTTAAGTTGCTCGCCCGAAGTCGGCAACACAGCAAGGAGTGGTCATGACAAAAGTGCACTGCAATGCTCCCCGGATCTCATCTAGTATGCTCGCTGCATCGCTCGCACTCGTATTGGCAAGCGGCGCAGTCGCGCAGACTGCCGCTCCCACAAGCGCCAGCGAGATCCACAGGACCGGCATGCCAGCGACGGAACAACAAGGCGACGTATCGTTCGTGTCCGGTGGGGTCGGCCGCGATGAGTCAACGGCGCTCAGGCAGGCGCGCAGCCAGTGGCCGCTGTCGCTGCAGTTCACCGGCCCCGGAGCGTCTTACGTCGCCGACGTCCAGGTGCAGATCGCCAACGCCAGCGGCGCGAGTGTGCTCGATACCCGTACGCACGGACCGTACTTGCTTGTGCGGTTGCCCCCAGGCCGCTATGCAGTTACCGCCACCTATAGCGGCGTTACGAGGAGACAGACTGTAAACGTCCGCGGCAACGGCAGCGCGCGCGCCACGTTCTCGTTTCCGCGCAGTCACTGAGCGCGCGATTGCGCGGCTCCGCACCGAAGCGCCCTTGTCAGGTCTGCACGCGCTTTCGGTAATGTCCGGCAAGAGGCACCAGGCCCATTGCAATGAGATCCACACCGAGAAACACAGAGAGCAATGTGCCTGGAACGTTCGGAAAATTGGCGGCAAGCAATACGGCTAGCAGCATCGACAGCATCGCACTGGCAAAGCTTATGTTGTTGATTTTCGCATCCTGCTCGACTGACGCGACGACCTTGAAGAAGCCGTCGAGGACGAAGAAGATCATTAGCATCACGGTCAGACCTCGCGCGCGTGCACTGTCATTCACAAGGATCAGTACGCCGATAAGCACCGGAACAACGACTGGAGGAATCTTCCGAATGATGAGTTTCCAGCCTTTCGTTACGAAAAGATTCAAGGCATGCACGAAGCCACAGATCAACAGCATCCTCGCGATGAAAATCGGGCCAACAGGAGACCCTGTAGCCAGGGGAACAATGATGCAAAATATTCCCGCGATGACGAGAAGAGTTGAGCTGGCGAGAGGGAAAATGGCATTCTTTTTCATGGCTAGAAAGAAATAAATCCATGCAGAAGTAACAGATTTCCATGGTCTTCAACGCGACACGGCGAAGCCGGTGCGCGCAGCCGACCGGTGCTGGTTGTAATCGAGAAGATCCTCGCCATAGCCGTTGTACTCTCCACGCCTCATCACCGCCCTTCGCCTTGGACATATCGATCTCCACCCGTCCTCATTAGACCGCCATGGCGCCCATGGCCAGTGCTACGACGCCTATGATGGCCGCTACGGCCGCCACGATGAAAATGACCCAGTCGCTCGTGCGCTGGAAAACTCCCAGCTTGCGCTCGCGCCTTGCAATGAAATACAGCACGGTGCCTGGTGCGTAGAGAATCGCCGATAGCAAAATGAACTTGAGGCCGCCGGCAATAATCATGAACAACGTGTAGATCACTGCGACCGAAGCCAAGACGAGATCTCGCGTGCGTTCTTCGGGCCGGACGTCATAGCTCTCGCCTCGTTTCGAGACAATCCACCCGTAGGCGGCGACGAACAGGTAGGGAATCAGCGACATTGCGCTCGTAAGATTGAGCATCAGGGCGAACGCGTCGTACGAAAAATAGGTACTGGCTACCAGGAGTTGCACGACGATGTTCGTGATCCAGAGCGCATTCGCCGGGACGTTGTTGGCGTTTTCGCGCGCGAACACGGCCGGCATGTCCTGATTGCGTGCCGCGGCGAACATCACCTCGGCGCAGATGAGCGACCAGGCCAGATACGCGCCGAGCACGGAGACGATAAGCCCGATGCTCACGAAAATCCCGCCCCACGGTCCGACGACACTCTCGAGCACCGCCGCCATGGAGGGCTGGCGCATGCCCGCGACATCGCCGCGCGGCAGCACGGCGAAAGGCAGCATCGAAACGAACACCATGAGCGCCGTCACCGTGACGAAGCCGAAGATCGTCGCGCGCCCGACGTCCGCGCGTTCCCTGGCATAGCGCGAATACACGCTCGCGCCTTCGATGCCGATAAAGACGGATACGGTTACCAGCATGGTCGCGCGCACCTGACCGACGATGCCGCCCTCTTGCGCCGCGGACCCGATATTCAGGTGGAAAGTCCCGTGCTTGATCACGAACAGGAGAATGACGATGAACACCACGATCGGAATGACCTTGGCGAACGTCACGATGGTGTTGATGAACGCGGCCTGCTTCACGCCGCGAAGAATGAGAAAGTGAAAGAGCCAGATGCCGATCGAAGCAACGAGGATGGCCGTGACTGTATTGCCGTCGCCGAAGACCGGAAAAAACGCGCCCACCGTGGACTTGATCAGCACCCAGTAAGAAACGTTGCCGATGCAACTGCCGATCCAGTAGCCGAACGCGGAGAGGAAGCCGGGATAGTCGCCGAAACCCTCTTTGGCGTAGACGAACACACCGGCATCGAGATTCGGCTTGCGCTCCGCGAGCGCCTGGAAGACGCGCGCGAGCGTGTACATGCCCACGCCCGCCACCAGCCACGCAATGGCCGCGCCGACCGGAAATGAGACGACGCGACGGCAGTTGACAATTGGTCAGAAAGCACTCGACGGATTTTGGGCGAGGCCGGTGAATTCGCGCCATGCAACGAACTGCACCGCGAGTTGTTTGCGATAGAGTGAAGCGCGCAGTAGATGCCGTTTGAGCGCGAAATGTTGCCGGATCGTCCCGAAGCAGGATAGGAATTTCTGTGCGCGTTTTGAATCGCGAAAGCCACGCATGCGCCGCTCGCGTCCGCGTGTCGGTTGATGACAGTTCTCTGCGCGGTTGTTTAGCCGAGCTGCCGCTTTTACGAATAGGTGCTTCACCTTCGCAAGCTCGGAGATCTCGGCCTTGGCGGCCGGATAGCTGCGCAATTGATTGGTGACGATCTTGCGCGGCACCGGGTTCGAGCGCAGCATGCGCTTGAAGAAACGTTTGGCGGCGGCCTTATCGCGCCGCTTTTGTACCAGGACGTCCAGTTCGGTGCCATGCTCGTCAACCGCACGCCACAGCAGGTATGCTTCGCCCCGTAGCGTGACAAACATCTCGTCGAGGTGCCAGATGCTACCGGGCTTGCGCCGCGTGGCTTTCGCTCGATGAGCAAAGTCTTTGCCGAACTTATCGCACCAGCATCGGATCGTCTCGTAGGTCACGACCACCCCGCGCTCGAAGAGCAGTTCCTGGATGTCGCGCAAGCTCAACTGAAAGCGAAAATACCAGCGCACGGCGCAACTGATGACTGCGGCCGGGAAACGGTGACCGTGATAGAGCGATTTCAATTTCTTCATCTCGCCATCTTACGTGACCGACCCAACAACCTGACAACACCATTGCAGGTCCATGTCGACAAGCGAGTTCGACGCGCAGCTCGCGTAGACGTTTCTGTCCTTGGCTGTGAAATCACAGAAGAACATCTTCAGGTGCGGCGTCACCATCCACGTTTGTCCATCCTGCACCGCGTCGATGAATACGGTGTTTGCTGCGAAATGGAATGGCTTGCTGGACGAATCGACAGCGGCGCTGATTTTCGGGCCAAGTGCCCCGATAAACGCTCCCGCCGACGCCAATGTGAACCAGTCACTGACGTGCCGATGATCCTCTCTGCGAACTCGCAAATGCCGCCGATTCCAAAGGGAGGCCGCCATCGGAGCCGGTTCACGTGAATCTCGGTATCCGGATCAAAACGGAGTCGGGGTCAACAACCCATCAAGGCTGCACGAGCAGCAGGTGTACGTGCTTGCCGCTTCCGTGCGTATAGTGATGGATAAGCGTCCCGACCAGCGCGTTGCGCAACCGGCAATGGAAGCCTCCGCCACGGATATCATCCGACTTTTCCCAACGTTCGTATGGCGGCACCGCCTCGAGCAGGCGTGCTACGAGCCGCTTGACCGGGAACTGATGGCGTATGTCGACACGTTGATCCGCAGCGGCGTCGGCACCCGTACCGGCGCCGCATGGCAATCGGGTCACCAGCAACATAAAAGGCCAGAGTTTGCTGAGCTGATCACGCATATCGAACGGGCCGCACGCGACGTACTCACGTTTCTCAGGGTCGCTGATGCCCCGTTTCACATTACTGGCTGCTGGGTCAATGTCCTGGATCCAGGCGGGACACACGCGATGCACAGTCATCCCAACAATTTCCTGAGCGGTGTGTATTACCTGCGGTCGCAAGCGGGTGCCGACACGATCAATTTCCACGAACCGCGCCCACAGGCGATCGTTATCCGTCCACCTGTCACTGAGTTGACGGCTTACAACACCGATCAGGTGGTATTGCCAGTTAGCGAGGGCACGTTGCTGGTGTTTCCAGCCTGGCTAGCACATTCGGTGTCGGCGAACACGAGCGAGCAAGCACGCGTGAGCGTCAGCTTCAACATCATGTTCGCCAACTATGACACCACCATGAGCCCACCGCTCTGGGGAAATTGAAGCGCGGCGCCGCGGGCCTCCAAGGCTTCGCCCGGAAAGCCAGCGTCGTGCGACTATACTTTTGTGATCACCCAGACTGCGTTGCGCGCAATTCGCGAAATCTATACGGCAGATTCAGTTGGCTACGTCTCTAAGGAGGTGGCGTTATGCGCGCGCTCGTGCCGCAAGACACGCCACAGATCGGACCACCCGCGCTCTCGCGGGCCAGCCCGGCGCAGTACTCCGATGTCGCAACAAGACCTCTGCAGCCGAAATGCCGAGAGGGGGAGTAGACAGGCTGTCGGGAATGAGCAGACACCGGAACGGGGGCTGCCAGCGTGCGAGAATCAAGCACCCTCACCTCTTCAACCTTCACACGGAGGCGCTCGCATGAAAGTCGTGATCGAAGTTGAATTTGCCAGCGAACTTCTCGGCTCCCGCTATCAAGGCCCCAGTATCCTCGCAGTGCATGAGGCTGGAGATCCGTTTCCGGGAGTCGATGACCTTATCGAGCTTACCGTCGAGACCAATGTAGAGAGATTCAGGGTGAACGAACGGGTGCTTGCATTTCGCCCTGATGCGCTACACATCACCCTGATCCTCGGGCCGCGAGCGTGAAGGTAACCGCGTGCGCGGCGCGCGCGGTCTGCCCCTCATCACGGGCATAAAATCGCCGCTGCCGAAGCGGATGGCAAGCGTCATCAGCCATAACCAGAGCGCCCGGAAACGTAAAGGCTGAAGGTCTTTCATGGCCTCGATCGAGCGGCTAAAACCAATCCCATGTTTCATCGGCAAACCGTGCTGGATGGCGCAGCAAGAGAGCCCCGACTGCCGCTAGCGGTTCGGGCTTTTGCTTTTTATGCCCCCTTCAGTTCAAGTACCCTGTCGGCAAGACCGCGCGATGCCACGCTGCGTCAGGGCATTCTCTTCGTTCTGAGGACCGTCGTTCGCTGACGTGATCCTCCCGCGGAGATGGGACGTGGCGCCTGCGTAAGTTGTTCCCGCACGTAGCCAGCGCCGCGGCGGCGCGATAACCCGATCTGGCCCTGTGGGGCGCTTCTGCCCGTGGAAGGTTTCCCTAACGGGGCTCGCTTGTTTGAACAGCATGGGCGCCTCACCTGCACTTTCCTGGTTGACGGGCAGCTAGCGGGCCTTTCCCGCTGCAGCACGCACGTCGCAGCAACAACTCCCACACGCGAACTGGAGCGCAGCACCACAGGCAGCCGGCTCAAAAGACCGGCACCCTGGCCGGCGAGCGCGTGAGCAGCAATCCCACGTGCGGTCGATACGGGCCAGGATCGCCCCGCGCTTAACGATCAACAGGGTGTAGGTGGCCAGCGCAGGAGTTTGATATGATGTAACCTGCAGGTTACAATCCCGGGCGTGACGAAGTAGATCATTACGCCCGAATTTGACGCTTGGCTCGCCCGCGTGCGAGACCGCCAGGCGGCGACCGCAATCGCCGGTCGGCTCAGAGCCGCCCAGTTCACACGCTCACGCTCAAAGCCGATCACGCTGCCAAGGTGGGCTGCGATGAGCAGGCGCGAAAGCAGTTCAAGGTCGCTGATCAAGATGAGACTCCGTGGTTCTCGCCGGACTAGGTCCGCAGGCGTCGAATTGTGACATTTTAGTGACAATCGCGCTGCCTCCTGAATCGCCGACAATTGACAGCGGACCATGCGGTATGGGTCTTGTTTGTCGGTCTTTGTCGTCCGCTCGCAGCACATCAAGCCATGGAAATCCGCGTCGGCTACAAACACAGTCTCGCCTCGGCGCCGAAAGAATTTATCGTTCAGGTGCCGTCTCGGGTCATCGCCGATGTACCGGTGAATGTGCCGCGCGCGCTGCTGCCGGAATTCATCACGAACCTGATCGCTGAGCGCTCACCCTCGATCGGCAAAATTCGGAATCTGAAGATCCTTTGAAACGAAAGACCGTCCGGCTGACACTCGACCAGACGCAGCCAGGGCTGCCGCTGAAGCCCGTCTCCGAGCGCGGCGGCCTCAGCTACGGTGCCGGCGCGGCCGCGACCCGCCGGCAACGAGGCTGAAAAGAGTCCGCGGGTCGCGCGAGTTGCTAACGATCACCTCGTGCCCCGCCTGCACCGCCAGGCGAGCGAGGCCACCGCCGATCAGGCCGGCGCCGATAAAACCGATTTTCATCACTGTGTCCAAAGCTTGGAATTGCATCCGTCCGAGCGCTCATCGCGTGAAGCCGGTCTTTCCCCGCGTGCGGCCGTCAATCATCTCGGCGATCGCCGCACGAGCCTCCGTCATCGGCACGACAGCGGCTTCTTCCGGCTTGATGTCGTTACGGATGATGAACTGCATCATGGCTTTCATCTCTTCGTGCGTGCCCATGATGGTGCCGCCTATGTCGATCTGCTCGACACAGATGCGCAGCAGATCGGTTTCCGCGGCATGGCCGGTCGTGACCCCGTGGATCACCACGACGCCGCCGCGTTTGACCGCCCCCAGGTTGTCCGCCCAGGTCATGGCGCCGATGTTGTCGACGAGTGCATCAGCGCGGCGCGGCAACTGATCGCCATGGCGGAATATCCGGTTGGCGCCGAGGCGCTCGGCGATCGCGGCACCCTCGTCATTGCGCGTCGTGGCCCGCACCTCGAAGCCAGCAGCACGACCCACCTGAATGAGCGCAGTCGACATGCCGCCCGAAGCGCCCTGCACCAGCAAGGACGGCGGACGCTGCGCTCATACTCTGCCGTTGACCGGGGCGCTCTCGCGAACTTTCATCACGTATCACATATGATTCAACGTGCCACGAGGGCTGGCTCTCGCAGGAACGGTGTACGTCAGCCAGAAGCCAGGCGTCGATGCGAGCCGGCCGATGGATAGCTTGACGCCGATCTAGTTCTGTCACAAATCGGGAGACAGGGCAACCACCACCGGGTGCCAAGCCAAATTCAGGATGCTGGAACGCGTCGTGCTTGCCAAACCTGGTGCCCCTTCTTCCATCGCACTCGGGAGACCTGTCATGCAAACCGGACTCACCACCGGTT
>NZ_JAMBPR010000124.1 GCF_024206475.1 Paraburkholderia sp. CNPSo 3274 | reverse complement strand
TCGCGCAAGGGCAACTGCCACGATAACGCCGCCATGGAAAGCTTCTTCGGCACCCTGAAGTCCGAGTTCTTTTACCCGACTCGCTTCGAGAGCATCGAAGCACTTCAGGCCGGCATCAAACACTACATTCACTACTACAATCACCAACGCATCAAGCTGAAGTTAAACGGGCTGAGTCCTGTGATGTACAGAACTCAGCCCGTTCGGCCCTAGCCAAATACTGTCCAGCTTTCCGGGGTCAGTTCAGAAGTGGGCTTTTTTCTCTCACTAACAACCGTTACTTCGCCACCGGCATCGAAAACTCCGCACCCTTTTCGGTGCTTTCCGGCCAGCGTTGCATGATCGACTTCTGCTTCGTATAGAAGCGCACGCCTTCTTCGCCATACGCGTGCATGTCGCCAAAGAGGCTGCGCTTCCAGCCGCCAAAGCCGTGCCATGCCATCGGCACCGGAATCGGCACGTTGATGCCCACCATGCCCACTTCGATCTGGCGGCCGAACTCGCGCGCCACGTGGCCGTCGCTCGTGAAGCAGGCGACGCCGTTACCGAACTCGTGATCGTTGATCAGCTGCACGGCTTCGGCAAAATCCTTCACGCGCACGCAGGCGAGCACCGGTCCAAAGATTTCTTCCTTGTAGATGCGCATCTCGGGCGTGACGTTGTCGAACAGCGTGCCGCCGGTGAAGAAGCCTTCTTCGTGGCCCGGCACCTTGAGGCCGCGCCCGTCCACCACGAGCTTCGCGCCTTCTTCCACGCCGGTCGCGATATAGCCTTCGATGCGCTCGAGCGCCTGCTTCGTGACGATCGGGCCCATTTCCGCATCGGCTTCCATGCCGTTCTTCACCACGAGGCTACGTGCGCGCTCGGCGAGGCGCGGCACGATCTTGTCAGCCACATCGCCGACCAGCACGGCCACCGAGATCGCCATGCAGCGCTCGCCTGCCGACCCGTAGCCTGCACCGATCAGTGCGTCCACGGTCTTGTCGAGGTCCGCGTCGGGCATCACGACCATGTGGTTCTTCGCGCCGCCGAGCGCCTGCACGCGCTTGCCGTGCTTCGCGCCCGTCTCGTAGATGTAGTTCGCGATCGGCGTGGAGCCCACGAAGCTCACGGCCTTCACGTCGCGGTGCGCGAGGAGGGCGTCGACCACGACCTTGTCGCCTTGCACGACGTTGAACACGCCGTCGGGCAGGCCGGCTTCCTTGAGCAGCCGCGCCATGAAAAGCGAAGCCGAAGGGTCGCGCTCGCTAGGCTTGAGGATAAACGTGCAGCCGGCTGCGAGTGCCACCGGGAACATCCAGCACGGCACCATGCAGGGGAAGTTGAACGGCGTGATGCCGGCCACCACGCCCAGCGGCTGGCGCACGGTCCAGTTGTCCATGCCCGTGGAAACCTGTTCGGTGTAGTCGCCCTTGAGCAATTGCGGAATGCCGCAGGCGAATTCGATCACATCGATGCCGCGCGCCACTTCGCCCTGCGCGTCGGAGAAGACCTTGCCATGTTCGGCCGTGATGATCGCCGCGAGGTCGTCCGCGTGACGATTCATCAGCTCGAGAAAACGCAGCATGACGCGTGCGCGGCGAATGGGCGGCGTGTCGCGCCACTTCGGGAACGCGGCTTTCGCGCTCGCCACGGCGGCGTCCACGTCGGCAACTTCGCCCAGCACGAGGCGGCGCGCGGCGGCGCCGGTCGCCGGGTTGAAGACCGCTTGCGTGCGGTCGCCCGCGCCGCGCTCGGACTTGCCGCCGATGAAGTGGATTACGTCTGCGGAATCGGTATAGGCCTGCATGTCATCTCCTCGTATGGTGAGTGCGTGCCGCCAGTCTACGGAGGGTGCGGGGGCGAGGAAAGACGCTGTCGTTGAATTGATTGTTTTCAGCTGTGAACAATCACTTACGCAGTCTGTGAAAAGTGCGCGAGGGGCATGCTAGTATCGGCGCGGGGATCACGAGTTTTGACGCGGACTTTTTATCGATGGATACGCAGCGAGTCGAAGCACTCTGGACGCATTTGCACTGGCTCAATGTGCTGGCCACCCAGGGCAGCTATACCGCGGCGGCAACGCGCCTGGGCGTGAGCAAGGCGGCCGTGAGCCAGCGCATTGCCGAACTGGAGCGCGTCGCAGGGGTGCCGCTTGTGCAGCGCACCACGCGCAGCGTGCGCTTCACGGAAGCGGGGCTGCGGCTCGTGGAGGACACGCGCGCGCAGTTCGACAGCATTGCGGCGAGCTTTGCGAGCGTGCGCGAGATGGCCGATGTCGCGCGCGGCACGGTGCGCGTCACCGCGCCCGTGGCCTTCGCGCGCCAGCAACTGGTGCCACGTCTTGCGCAATTTTCGCGCACGCATCCCGAAGTGCGCGTGCAACTGGAGCTTTCCGACCGGCTCACCTCGATTGCGACCGAAGGGTTCGATCTCGCGATTCGCCATAGCGCGCAGGTGCCGGAAACTCACGTGGCCTGGAAGCTCTGCGACACGCGCTCGGTCATCGTCGCCACGCGTGCTTACCTCAAGCAGCGGGGCACGCCGCAAACGCCCGCCGATCTGGCGCAGCACGACTGTCTGTTCTATCCACGCGCGCTGGGTGCGGGCGTGTGGTCCTTCGAGAAAGCCGGCCGCCGCGCGGAAGGCACGCGCGAGACGGTGACGGTGAACGGCCCGTTTTCGGCGAACAACAGCGAAGCGTTGCGCGACGCGGCGCTGGAACATCTCGGCATCGCGCTGTTGCCCGATTTCAGCGCGCAGGCCGCACTGCAGGCCGGCAAGCTCGTCGTGCTGCTGCCCAACTGGCGCCCCGTAGGCGCGTTCGCTTCGCAATTGCACGTCGTGCGGCCGTATGGGGCGCAGGTGCCGCGTGCGGTCAAGCACTTTGCGGAGTTCCTGCGGCAGACGTTCAAGGATGGCTTTCCGCTGGAGTGACGTGCGCGCGCAGCCACGCCGCCGCCTTCCTGATGTGTTTTTGATAGATTTTTGGCATCCACGGCGCCCCGTGCCGGCGTTATCCTTGACGCAAAACGGAGGCAGACGCATGGATCAGCACGAATCACCCGTGGCGGATTTTGGGCGGCAATGGTACGTCGAACGCGAATGCTCGCTAGACGCATTCGTGGACAGGCTACGCGACGACGGCAGCCCTTTGCGCTTCGCCTGCGATGTGAAGCAGCGCATTCCCGTGTACGACTGCGAGGCACTAGAAGGCGCGCTTCACGACGCGGCGCAGCGCGCGCAATTGCAGGCGGAATGGGCGCACGTGCTGCGCGACGGCGCTGGCGTGCTGGTGCTCGAGCGCGCTTACGCAAACACGCAGCCAGTGGACGATGCGTCCGCCGTGTTCGAAGCCATTATCCGGGCCGAGCGTGAGCAGGGGGCGAGCGGCGCAGACCATTTTGCGAAGGCGGGCGCAAACGACCGCATCTGGAATGCGCAACAGAAGCTCTGCCTCAAAGCGCCCGCCGTATTCGTCGATTACTTCGCGAACCTGCCGCTCATGGCTATGTGCGAGGCGTGGCTCGGACCGTGCTATCAGATGACCTCGCAGGTCAACGTGGTGCGTCCGGGCGGCGCGGCGCAGGAAGCGCACCGCGACTATCACCTGGGATTCCAGACGATCGAGGAGGCCCAGCGTTATCCGGCGCATGTGCACCACGTATCTGCTTTCCTCACGCTCCAGGGGGCGGTCGCGCACAGCGACATGCCGGTCGAGAGCGGGCCGACGAAACTCTTGCCGTACTCGCAACGCTATGCCGAGGGATATCTTGCATGGCGGCGAGCCGATTTCCGCGCGTATTTCGAAGCGCATTGCGTGCAGTTGCCGCTTACCAAAGGCGACGCCCTGTTCTTCAATCCCGCGCTATTTCATGCGGCGGGCGCGAACCGCACCGCCGGCGTGCAGCGCATGGCGAACCTGCTGCAAGTGTCATCGGCAATGGGGCGCGCAATGGAAGCGCTCGACCGCGCGAGCATGTGCGAAGCCATTTATCCCGTGCTGCGCGAGCGGCGCAGGAAGGGCGTGGGCGTTGCAGCCGAACTCGCGACCGTCGCGGTCGTCGCGTCGTGTGCCGAGGGCTATCCGTTTCCCACGAATCTCGACCGTGACCCGCCCCTGGGCGGCCTCGCGCCAGAAAGCCAGCAGGCGCTCATGCTGCGTGCGCTGCGCGAGGACTGGGAGCCGGGCAGATTCGCCGAGGCGTTGCGCGCGCAGGGCGCGCGACGCGATCCCGCGTAAGCGCAGCGATGAGCGCATCGTGCAGGGCGTATATCTCGTGGCCGCCATCGACCACGAGACGGTGAGGTGAGGATATTCAGGATAGCTATCGGCTCATTCTAAAGCGCCCACCTCGGCGAAGCGCGCTTCGTTCAGATCGGCAATCAGCGAGGGGCCCGTCGGGCGCCAGCCGAGCCGCGCCTGGGTGAGCGCGCTCGAAGCGGGCATGTCCAGTCCGACGAACATCCCCATCCAGCCGAAATGCGCGGCCGCGTCTTGCGGCGCGATCGAAACGGCCGGCAGGCCGAGCCCGCGGCCCAGCGCCTCGGCGATTTCGCGGCTCGTCACGCCCTCTTCGCCGACCGCGTGGTAGCGTGCGCCCGGCTGACCTTTCTCCACGGCGAGGCGATAAAGGCGCACGGCGTCGGAGAGGTGGCCAGCCGGCCAGCGGTTCTGGCCGTCGCCCACGTAGGCGCAAATGCCTTTCTCGCGCGCGATCGCAACGAGCGGCGTAACGAGTCCTTGCCGAAACGGGTTGTGGACCTGGGGCAGCCGCACCGCACCCACGTTGAGCCCTTGTTCCAGCAGTGCCTGCCCGGCCAGCTCGGACGCAATGCGCGGGTTGGGATGGCCCGGATTGAAGACGTCCTCGCTCGCCGGCTCGCCAGGCCGGGCATTGCCGATGCCCGTGCCGGACGTGATCAGCAGCGGACGATCGGAGCCGGCGAGCGCGGCGCCGAGCGCCGCAATGGCGCGCTTGTCCTTTTCGCAGTTTTCGACGAAGCGCGAGAAGTCGTGATCGAAGGCCGTGTGGATCACGGCGTCGGCTTGGTCCGCGCCGCTGCGCAGGCTTGCCGGTTCCTCCAGCGTGCCGCGATGTACGCGTGCGCCCGCCCGGGCGAGCGCCTGCGCGCCGGCTTCGGAGCGGGTCATGCCGATCACTTCGTGACCGGCTTCGATGAGTTCCGGAACGAGCGCCGAGCCGATGAAGCCGGTCGCGCCGGTCAGAAAAATACGCATGGTCATCTCTCCTGGGTCATGACTGGCGTACTATCTCCAAATTTTCTATACCGTTAGAGTAGTGAGTTCATCATAGTAAGATGACTAACAGGCTCTCCATTCCGATCCACTCGGCGGGCTCGCTCGGCGACTTCCTGAGGCGCTGCCGCACGCGGCTCGACCCCGCGAGCTTCGGTTTCAGCGGTCGCAGGCGCACGCCGGGGTTGCATCGCGAAGAAGTGGCGCGGCGGGCCAATATCAGTCCGACCTGGTACACGTGGCTCGAACAGGGGCGCGGCGGCGCGCCTTCGCCGGAGGTGCTCGAACGCATCTGCGGCGCGCTGATGCTCACCGATCCGGAGCGCGAGCACCTCTTCATGCTGGGGCTCGGGCGGAGCAGTCGGCGTTTTCCGTCGATGGCCGGCCCGACCTGCACATGATCGTCTACAACCCGGTCGATGCCGGGCAGGCCGAGCACATCAAGGCGCTGATCGAGCAGTCGTGACACTGCAGCGCGCAACCTGACCTCCCTGGTCTTCCTCATGAAGCAAGGGCTAATCAGCGCTCGCGTGCAAGCGTCAGCGCAGCGGTGAGCTGATCGAGGCCGATTGGTTTGATTTCGCCGAGTTGTTGAGCAGATTGGCGAAAACCTGAGCGAGCCGCACGTCGTCGCCATGCAGATACAGCGGCGCGGCCGCCTTGCTCACCGCCAGCGTATGCCGCGCATTCTCGATCGCCGGCCGGCTCAGGTCGAGCGCGGTTTCCAGCACGGTATGGATATCGACGCGCCGCCGGCGCAGCACAATGGCGCCGCTGTTGATGCGCGCCACTTCCATCAGGTCGTCGACGAGCCGCACGAGATGACCGAGCTGGCGATCGAGCATGTCGAGCACGCGTTTCCCGTCGGCCGGGTCGGGGCTCGCGCGCAGGATCTGCAGGCCATTGCGAATGGGCGCGAGCGGATTGCGCAGTTCGTGCGCGAGCGTCGCGAGAAAGTGATCCTTCATGCGGTCGACGTGCGCGAGCTTCGCTTCGCGCTCGCGCAGCAGCGTCTCGGCCTTCGTGCGCTCGATGAGACTGGTCGCCTGGTTCGCAAGGATGTCGAAGAGCTGGAGCTGCTGCGCGCTTGGGCGGTAAGGCACCGCCCAATGCGTGGAAAGCATGCCGATCAGCGTGCCGTCGCGGGCGCGCAGCGGCGTGGTTTGCATGCCCCGGATGCCAGTCTCGCGGAATACGTCGAGGTCGGCGGTGCCGGCGAACTCAGGCCAGGCTTCCGCGTCGGGGACGATCACGCGCTCGCCCCGCGCCCAGGCGGCGCCGCAACTCGTTGTCGAGTCGATACGGACGACGCGCCAGTGTTCGGCCGCAGCCGGCGTGAAGCCGCAATGCGCGATAAGGTCCAGCCGCTCGCGGCCGTTCTCCTCGCCGGACAGCATTTGCAGGCTCGCGAAATCGGAGCTCAGGAGTTGCCGGGCCGCCTCGACGATACGGCTATACAGCGCAGCCGGCTGATGCTCCACCAGCAGGTGGAGCGAAAGTTCGTGCAACGATCGGCTCGCGGACAGATCCTCGTTGAGCAGGGCGATCAGCGTTTCGGGGTCGGTGCTGACCGACGGGGCCGGGTTCATTAACGGATCTGCGTCTCGCGTCGTCATCGTTGTTCCGTACGTGGGCGCCCAGTACCGGCAATCGGCACATTTTATGCGGCTTTGTCATAGCCGTATATTGCTGGCCGGGAAATAGGGTTGCATTTCCAGTTGTGTTTACAACGAGCCACGCTCGCTCGGGGGCGGCCAGTATCACCGCGGTCGGCGCTGCTTGAGGGCTAAGGCAAGCCGCGGCATACCCGAGGGGCGGCCGGGCACCGTTCACGGGCCGAGCAGGCCACCCGTTGGCAGCGACAGCTTGCCGCGATCGACGAAGCGCGTGCCGCCGCCGATGCCGCCTGCGAGGCGCCCGCGTATTTCGTAGGGAATGTCGCCTGCCTGTGCACTGCCCGCAAAGGCGAAAGCCTGGCGCACGGCGGCGAATGCCGGCACGGTCAGCGGCACGACGATCACCGTTTCACCGAAGCGCGGCACGACACCGCTTTGATCGCTCACGCCGCTGGCGAACGATTGACCGTTCAGATCCAGTTGCAGCGACACGCCGCTAAACTCGACCGGCGCGTCGTTGGGATTCTGGACGCGCAACTTCACGTTGAAGCGCATCTCCATCCCTTCGCCCTGTAGTGGCTCGAGCCCAGCCACGTTGACCCGCAGCGGGTCCTGGCCCATCAACCCCGCGCAGCCGCCAAGCCAGGAAAGCACGCAAAGCAAGATGCAGAAAAGTCGCATTGAGCGCCTCGCGTCAGGTGCTGGCATGGCAAGTTACCTCGTCTGTAGAGTCCGCAGGTGCCGCTTAGTGTAGCGCCGATCCTTGGCAGGTTTCGTGCCATCCGCCGGGCTGTCGCGGGTCCCTGTGTTTCGATTCGCGTGCTCTGGCGGCCCGAGTCGGCCAGATCGATCCGGATTGCATGGATCCAGGCCAAACCTGCGATACGATATATCCCCGACGCTTACGCGACATGCGCCATTCGCGGCCGAAAGTCGTTTCAATTTGCTTTCACTGGTCGAGTGCCGCGCCGCGTCCTGACTCTCTCCTATCGTGCGCTCGTTTATGTCGCGCGAATCGGCGCGATTGTTTTCGGCACCGTGCCGTCGCTTTCGTTCGTGCAGCCGTCGCCCTGGAACGTGGCGCTGCTCGGCCTTGCGATCGTCACGTTGCCCTGCATATCGATCGGCATGGTGATGCTCGCTCACGATCGGATCCTTGGGTGCATGGAAAAGCTCGCGACGATCGACGAACTGACGGGCGCGCTCACGCGGCGTGCGCCCATTGCCAGGGCGCATGGCCTGCTTGCGCAAGCGCGGGAGAAGGGCGATCCGTTGTCGATCGCGATTCTCGACATCGATAACTTCAAGGCTGTCAACGACGGCTTTGGCCATGCGGTCGGCGATCGCATCCTGGCGCACGTTGCCTCGGTCGTCAGCGCTCAATTGAGGTCATGCGATCTGTTCGGACGGCTGGGTGGCGAAGAGTTCGCGATCCTGTTCGCTTACGCGCAAAAGCACGACGCAGCGACGTTGACGAATACGCTGCGGCTTGCAGTCGAGCGTTCGTCCGCCGACGGCGTGCGCTATACGCTCAGCGCTGGCGTCGGCAGGCTCGTGCCGGACGAAACGCTGGAAAGCGCGATGGTACGGGCCGACGCTGCGCTTTATGTCGCGAAGGCGGCGGGGCGCAATCGCGTCATCATGACATCGGACGCCGAAGAAGGCGAAGTCCGCTACCTCGCCGAATCGCGCTGAAGAAATGCTTGCCCGGCAAATTTATTCCAGGGAAAATTCGCGCTGACGAAAACCAGCATCGACGCTGGCTTCGTGCGACCCGGCGCGTCGTACCGGGCAGGTCAATCACTCCCGGGCAATGGCGTCCGCAACGGTGGTCATGCCGGTTAACTGTCCATGTTCAAGCGCCTCTTTTCCGAACTCGCCCGAGTCTTCGTTCCGGCTGGGCGAAATCCCGACTTATCCGCTCTGATCGACTTCCCGTGCAGCGCTTTCGACGACCCCGCCATCGAGAGGGAAAGCGGTCTGTCCCGATTGCGTGACAGTGCGGGCATGCGTGCGGCCCGCTCGCGCCGCCGCGTCTGGAGGCTCCGCGAAGTCCGCCGCGAATTTCGCCGCGAAGTTCGTCCGGTGCCGCGCCTCTAATGCGGCAATACGCTCGCCCGTAATCATCGGCGGCCTTCAACTGCGGTCTTCGACCGCGGCATTCAACCGCGGCATTTTTAGGGTCTTCCCTGCCATGAAGGCGGGCTGGGCGGGCCCGGCCCGAGTTTTCCTCAGGGTTCTCCCAAGCCATAGGTGTTTTCGCGTGTTTTTGACGACTCGACGCGAGTATTCTGGACTGCTATCTTGCCCGGCGCAGGTGCACCCGCAGCGTCGATCACGCTTGCGGAGCGCGCCGCTGGGGAATGTCCGCGCCGCAACCATGCGGGCGGTGTCCATGTCTTGACCACCCTGTATATCGAGAACCAAGGGGGATCCCATGAAAAAGTTGTTTGCAGCCGTGTCTATTGCCTTGATCGCCTCCACAGGCAGCGCCGGTGCCTTTGCGGCGGACACCATTCGCTTTGGTGTCGATGCAAGCTATCCGCCGTTTGAATCGAAAGCACCCGACGGCAAACTGGTCGGCTTCGACATCGATCTTGGCAACGAGATCTGCCACCGTCTGAATGCCCAATGTGTCTGGATCGAGAACGACTTCGACGGCATGATCCCGGCGCTGAAAGCGCGCAAGTTCGACGGCGTGCTTTCGTCGATGTCGATGACCCCGGCGCG
Organism: Paraburkholderia sp. CNPSo 3274; assembly: GCF_024206475.1. GTDB lineage: Bacteria > Pseudomonadota > Gammaproteobacteria > Burkholderiales > Burkholderiaceae > Paraburkholderia. Next base: position 5,259 of record NZ_JAMBPR010000124.1, on the reverse strand, counting down.
CAAAGAGCAGATCGCGTTCTCGGACAAGCTGTTCAACACGCCGACGCGCCTTGTCGCCAAAACGGGCTCGGGCATCATGCCGACGGCGCAATCGCTCAAGGGTAAGCGCGTGGGCGTGGAGCAGGGCACGATTCAGGAAGCCTACGCAAAGGCGCATTGGGCAACGGCTGGCGTAGAGGTCGTGCCTTACCAGAACCAGGACCAGGTCTATCAGGACCTGCTGGCCGGCCGCGTGGACGCGGCGCTGCAAGACGCCGTGCAGGCCGACGTGGGCTTCCTGAAGACGCCGCGCGGCCAGGGCTACAGCTTCGCGGGCGGCGACCTGGATGACCCGGTCACGCTCGGCAACGGCGCCGGCATCGGCCTGCGCAAGGAAGACGCCGCGCTCAAGACGAAGATCGACGGCGCGATCGCCGGCATCATCAAGGACGGCACGTACAAGAAGATCGAGAAGAAGTACTTCGACTTCGACGTGTATGGTAAGTGATGTGATGCACCCAGCGTGACGTGTGCACGGCACGAAAGCAGGTACACCGCTTTCGTGCCGCGCGTAGCCGGAGCATCCTACGCGGCCTCGCGCAGTGCCTTCGCTTGAGTCGAATCCTTTTTCGGTGGCGCTCCAAACATCCGCGTGTATTCCCGGCTGAACTGCGAGGCGCTTTCGTATCCCACTTCGAATGCGGCGGCCTGTACGCTCATCGACAGTGAGAGCAGCAGTCTGCGGGCTTCCAGGAGCCGCAACTGCTTTTGGTATTGAAGGGGCGGCAGCCCTGTCAGCGCCTTGAACTGCCGGTGGAACGCCGAAGCGCTGAGCTGGGCGACTGCCGCCAGGTCTTCCACCCGCACGGTTTCGGCAAACCGCGCCCGCAAATTCTCCACCGCGCGCAGCAGGCTGTGAGAAGGGCTTTCGGTCGACGCCAGCCTCGCGATTTCAGATCCATTCGGACCCCTTAGCAGCCAATAGCAAATCTCGCGCATGAGCATTGGGTACAGCATGCCGATGGCGTCGGGCGTGTCCAGCAGGCGCACCGCGCGCAGCGCGCAATCGGCGAGGGGGCCATCGAAGTTCGCGACGAACACGCCGCGGCTTGCATCTGCCGCCGGCACGGGCGCAGGCGACATTTCGTTTGCAACGGCGCGCAACATCGCCAGGTCCAGCTCGAGAATCAGAACCAGGCAAGGTTTGTCCGGGCTCGCCTCGAACACGCGGCCCCGCGACGGCGTTTCCACGCCGACCACGAGCGCTTGACCAGCCCGGTACTCCAGTTGCGCCCCGCCAAAACTAGCCCATTTGGCGCCTTGAGCGACGATGCACAGAGCCGGGCGCGCCGAACGAAACGTGGGCGGCGCGGGGTGATCGGAGCGCAGGATGAGCAGTCCGTCGACAGCGGTGCTGTATGGGCTCGTGCCTGGCTGCGTTTGCGTGTAGCGCAGCAGGGCGGCGGCCAGTTCGTTCGTCATGGCGGCTCGATAAGGAACGCGCAGTGGAAAGTGCGCCGTCCCATCTTAGTCAGCGAAGCAGGATTAGGCAAGAATCGGGCAGGTTCGGGTATTCACTCGCCGGTGGCGTCAAGCGGAGAATCGATGCTATCCAACACAGCGAGAGGTGCCAAATGGCAACGAACAACGGCAGTCAGTCGGACCCGAAAATCGCGGTCGTCACCGGAGGCAGCCGCGGGATTGGCCGCGACACCGTTCTGCGGCTGGCAAGCCGCGGTGTCCACACGGTTTTCACTTACAACACCAATCGAGCCGACGCAGAGAAGGTCTGTGCGGAGGTCGCGCAGGCGGGCGGGCAAGCGATTGCCTTGCAATTGAACATGGCGAATTCAGGCGCGTTCGACGACTTCGTCGCGCGCCTGCGAGAAGCGCTTGGGACGCTGAACGCAAAGGGCTTCGATTATCTGGTGAACAACGCCGGTATTTCTTCGATAGCCACGCTCGCAGCCGGCACCGAAGCGGAACTCGACGCGCAGTTCGCGGTGCATTTCAAGGGGCCGTTTCTGCTGACGCAAAAGCTGCTGCCGCTCATTCATGACGGTGGGCGGATTGTGAACCTCTCCTCGGGCCTTGCACGCTTCGCGTTTCCGGGCCGCGCGATTTATGGCCCGATGAAGGCGGCCGTCGAAGCGCTCACGCGCTATATGGCGCTCGAACTCGCGCCGCGCCGAATCGCAGTCAACGTCGTGGCGCCAGGCGCCATTGCGACCGACTTTAGCGGCGGCGTCGTGCGGGACAATCCGGAGGTGAACAAAGCGGTGGCGGAACATACCGCGCTGGGCCGCGCGGGATTGCCGACGGACGTGGGGCCCGTGATTGCAGGTCTATTGTCGGATGACTTTGGCTGGGTGAACGCGCAGCGCATCGAGGTGGCTGGCGGCATTCATATTTGATTTCGCGGGTTATGGCGTGACGCTTTTGCCGGACGCGTCGACTTCGATACCCCAGTCGCCCTGTTCGAGCCAGTCGTCGCCGAGCAGTTCGGCCGGATGCTGTGTGCGGCTCTGGCCGTTGCCGCATCGCATGTCGTTGGCAGGGCAGTAGTGGTCGCAGCCCCAGCACAGGCGCTCGGGGTGCAGCGGGTGAATCGGAAACTTCTTTGCCATGATGTCGCCCCAGTGCGATCTCGGTCAGAACGCAATATTGAGATTGTCTTCCTTCCGCGGCACGGTGGCAGATGGCAGAGTGTCGCGCCCAGGAAGCCCGGCGAAGGGTATAAAAGGTCGCGTCGCTCTCCCTGCGTGTTGTTGCCACAGGGTCATGCTATGGTCGTACGGCGTTCGGCCGATCCGGTCGCCGCGCCTGGAAGCGCTGAACAAAACGACCCGCGTGCTCTGCAATGACCCGTTCGAGTCCTTTCCCGCAAAAGCGGCGCCGCGCGTGGCCGCTGATTCTGTTGTGTGCCGTCGTCATCGTCCTGGCTGCCATGGTGCTGGCGGGCTGGCTGACATTGCGCGGCAGCTTGCCGCAGCTGGATGGCACGCGTGCCGCGCCGCTTTCCGCACCGGTGATGATCGGGCGCGACGCGCTTGGCGTGCCGACGGTGCAAGGCAGCACGCGTGGCGACGTTGCGTATGCGAGCGGCTTCCTTCACGCGCAGGACCGCTTCTTCCAGATGGATTTGCTGCGCCGGGTCGCCGCTGGCGAGATGGCGGCGCTCATCGGCCCGGCGGCGCTGCCGCTGGACCGCCGCGACCGGCCCTTGCGCTTTCGCGAACACGCGCAGGCGGCGCTTGCCGCACTCTCCGCCGACCAGCGGCAACTGATCGAGCGCTATACGGCAGGTGTCAACGACGGCCTGCGCTCGCTTCGCGCGCGGCCGTTCGAATACTGGCTGTTGCGCGCGCAACCGGCGCCGTGGCGTCTCGAAGACACGGTGCTTGCCGTCTACGCAATGTACTTCGATCTTCAGTATGACCAGGTGAGGCGCGTGCTCTCGCGCGCGGCGCTGCGCGAACGCGTTCCGGCCGATCTGCTGGCGTTCCTGTTGCCGCAGACGAGCCATTGGGATGCCCCGCTCGACGGGCAGCGCGCATGGGTGCTGCCGCCGGCTGCGCTGCCCGCAGCGCCGCCATCATGGCTCCCGACAACGCAGTCCGCTGCCGATGCCGAACCCGATGCCACCGCGCTTCTCGTCGGCCTGCCTGGTTTCGTGAGCGGCTTCGTAAGCGACTTCGCAGGCGGCGGGAGCGCGGTCGATTCGATGGTCGGCAGCAACGGTTTCGCGGTCGACGGCGCGCACGGTGCTCACGGCGGCGCACTGCTCGCGAGCGACATGCACCTCGGCCTGTCGCTGCCGAACATCTGGTACCGGATCTCGCTCGTCTATCCCGCGCCCGATGGCGTCGAGCGGCGTATCACGGGCGTCAGTTTGCCGGGTACGCCGTTCGTCGTGGCCGGTAGCAATGGCCATATCGCGTGGGGCTTCACGAACAGCTATGGGCGTTTCGTCGATCTGGTCGAACTTCAACGCGATCCGGCCGAGCCATTGCGCTACCGTGTCCCGAACGGCGGCTGGGAGCGGGCGCAGGTGATCCACGAGCGGCTCGACGTGAACGGCGGCGCGAGCGTCGATCTGCCGGTCATGCAAACGCGCTGGGGGCCGCAGCTCGTTGTCGGCGAGCAAGCGTATGCATTGCGTTGGGTCGCGCAGGATCCGCAGGCGACCAACATGAACTTCATGCGGCTAGAAGGCATCACGAACGTCGCCGAGGCGTTGCGCGCCGCGCAGACCTTCGGCATGCCGACGCAGAACTTCATGGTGGCCGACGCGCAAGGCCATATCGGCTGGACGCTTGCCGGGCCGCTGCCGCGCTTCGCGGATGCCGACGCAGACGGTGAGGCGGCAGCGCTCGCGAGCTTGCCGTACCGCTCCGGGACGTACGCCGGTTGGCAAGGCTATCGGACGCCCGATGCGTATCCCGTACGCGTCGATCCGCGGGCCGGCCGCATCTGGACCGCGAACAACCGCACCCTGCCGCTGGAGGACGTGGCGCAAATCGGCGACTCCGGCACGGATCTCGGCGCGCGCGCCACGCAAATTCGCAACGACCTGCTCGCGCTGCCGCACGCGAGCGAGCGCGACATGCTCGCGGTGCAGACCGACGACCGCGCGTTCTGGATCGAGTACTGGCGACGCGTGGCGCTCGACGCGCTCGATGCGCGCGCGCTCGACGGCCATCCCAAACGCGCCGAATTCCAGCGGCTGATTCAGGCGTGGGATGGCCGCGCCGATGTCAATGCAGTCGGCTACCGGCTGGTGCGCGCGTTCTACGACTCCCTCTACGAAGGATGGTTCGGTGTACTGGACAAGCAGATGGCCGCGATTGCGCCGGACCTCAGCTATCGTGCGGCGAACTCGCGTTACGAAGCGACGATGGAGACGCTAGCCGACCATCGCGCGTGGATACCGGGCCGCTTCGCGGACTGGCGCGCGTTCATGCTGGACCGGATCGATCACGCAATCGCCGGGTTGCCCAAGGGCACCAGGCTCGAAGAGGCGCGCTGGGGGAGCTAACGTCAAGTCTGGTGTATGGGCAGCATCGTGACGACCGATTTCAAGCGGCGAGTTTCTGCTGAACCGGCCGATCGTCTTGCACCGGTTCGCCGTCCTTGAAGGCAACGCCCGCGAGCAACAGCTTGATCTTTTCCGGGCCGTTGATACGGCGCCAGGTTTTCTCGGCTTCCTCGATCAGCTTGAATGCGAGCCCGAGGAAGGTTGGTCGCGATACGCAGTTGCGCGTGCGCGTCGTACGGTGG
>NZ_JAMBPR010000123.1 GCF_024206475.1 Paraburkholderia sp. CNPSo 3274 | reverse complement strand
GCTATCCACCCTCGCACCTCTACGGGCACTTTGGTCTCGTTCGTCTACAAGGTCCTTGGCAGTAACTTGCCGTGTACGAAGGCGTGATGTCTTGTCCGAGAGCCGGATGCGGGAGATCTGCATGTCCGGTTCGATGAGCGGGTTGTGGAAACGGGGTTAAGGCAAGGATACTCGGGCACCGCCAGACGAAAGGGGCGGAAACAGACAAACCGAACCTACTGCTACCGCGCCACAACTCGACTCTACCGACCACCGCCCCACGCCCGAGCGAGGCGATCGCCCCCGGCGCATTTTTCATGCAAAAAGCATAACCCGACCCGATACGGCCCCTCGACCAAGGACTAACGAACGGCAGCTTTCACGGTGCAATCGCCGCTTGCCGAGCCGACTTGCCTGACACGCGCGTTCTGGTGGACCACGTTGGGATCGACCGGACATTCGCCTGAAGAAACGTAAGCGCCATTTCGTCAAACTGCTTGTGAAAGGCTGTGCGATCGAAGCCGTTCGCATCGACGCAGAGTTCCGGCGCATCGTTCTTCATTGCCGCGGAGCATGGCGCAAGAAAGGCAAAATGCGCTGCGTTGGAAACAAGGTGAAATTCGGGTCTGTGAGGAAGGGCATTGGCGAGTGCGGGAGCATTGTGCGGCAGCACGCCATCGCCACCGAACTGGGACGCCCAAAGCTGAATTGGTGCTTTCACATTCTTCAGGCTTTCCGCGGTTGGGAATAGATTGAGCGGATCCGCCAGGACAAAGGCTTTGATCCGCGCGTCATGATCAAGAGTCAGGGAATCGGTGGGTACCTCTCGACGTCGGATCTGTTCGCAAATCGGGGCTTTCGGGGGCACGCACGGAACATCGGCGTGCAGGAAATCCGGGTTGCCGCCGGCCAATACCAGACCCGTGTAGCCGCCACGCGAAAAGCCAAAAAAACCTATCTGTTCCGGGTCGATTCTTGCTGCGTCGGTCGCGGCGCTCAACATGTAATCTATAAGACGTTTTATGTCGGTCGGACGCTCGACGAACACAGACATCTCGCCCGCGCGACTCGAATCGGAGAATGTATCGCCTGGATGATTGATTGCTGCTACGACAAAGCCCGCGTCGGCAAGCGTCTCTGCGAGGTCGTGGTGGCCAAGGAACGATCCGCCATGGCCATGTGAAATGACAACCAGGGGAAGCTTTTCGCCAACGATTGGACAGTCGCGCCGCCCCTTCAGAACAAATGGCCCGATCGGTATCTCTTGAGCAGGCTCTGCGCACGGCGTCCACACTATCGCACTTAACGCCGGACCGTTGCCATCAGGCGGAATTTGAACGAACTTTATTCCCGCGGCGTGTGCGATTGTCATAGATACGCACAGCAGAACGGCCGGTATGAACGTTTTGATGTCCTTTTGACAGGCAATTTGTTTGCTTTCAATACCCTGATTTTATTCTCTCGCGCGAAGGGCGGGATTTCGGATGATGCGGCGTTGCGCCGAAGCCGACCTGCTGCGTTCATTTTGGCGGGGAGCGGTTCGGCCAGCCGATGACTGCCATGCCGTGACGGCGCCAGAAATTGCGCCCCGGGCCTGAATTGATTGTTAAACTATCGATTGTTAATCAGTGGACAGTCGATTTCGAACGTGCCGGGCGAATCGTAGGCGCGAGTGCGGAGGCAGCCGGCTGCAAGTCACATGCAAAAAGCCGGGACCAGTGCAACATCTCTTTTATTCGAGTCGGGAATGGAAGCAAAATTCTATCGTGGGTGGCATCTGGCCAAGACGGACATGGAGTACCAGGCAACCGAATTCGAATGGTCGCTGATTCGCTTTTATGAAGCTTTTTCGCGTTTCGTGCTGACGACCGGCATGATCACCATTGCGGCGGACGTCGATATCAAGTACCAGGAACATGTGATCCTGCACGTGATCCGCATGCAAGATCGGCCCAAAAACAGCGCGACGATTGCGCGATTGATGAACCGGGACGACATCCCCAATATCCAGTACAGCCTCAGAAAGCTCGAAGCTGCCGGTCTCATCGAAAAGCAGAAGGACAAGAACAGCAAGACCTACTCCTATATGGCGAGCGAACTGGGCGTGAAGCTCACCGACGAGTATTACAAGGTCCGGCAGGAAATTCTCGTCAAGCGCCTCGAGGAAATCACCGACGTCGCGGACAAGTTCGAAAAGGGCGCACGCTTCATGTCGCTTCTCACCGGCATCTACGAAGAGGCGGCGCGCGACTCCGCGACCATCACGCCTCAGATCCTGGAGGCTGCGCCCAAACCCAAACCGGCTCGCAAGACGCGCAAGACGTCCGGGGACTGACGCCAGGCTTGCGCGGTGTCGAGTCCTTCGGTCCGATCCTGAACGGGCGTCAGTCCAGCGGCCGCGCGCGGTGCCAGTCAGTTGCGTGCTGATAGGCCATGCCGGCTCGGCACAACGCGGCCTCTGCGCCGTGGGCGGCCACGAACTGGAAGCCGATCGGCAATCCGTCAGGCGTGAATCCGCACGGCAGCGCCATGCCCGGATGTCCCGTCGAATTGAACGGCGCTGTGAACTGGATCAGCCGCGCATTCAGATCGGGATCCTGCGCGAGCGCACCCAGCTGCTCGTGCGTTGGTGCCGCGAACGGCTGCACCGGCGCGACCAGCAGGTCGATACCGTTCATCACCTGATTGACCCGGCCGCGCAGCGCGGCGCGATTGAGCAGCACCTGCTGATAACGCAGCGCGCTGGTTTCGTGTCCGATCTGGATCAGGCGGGTCAGGGCAGGACCATAGTCGGCGGCCAGGCGCGGCCAGGTGTCGGCGTGCGCGAGCGCGACCTGCACGCCGCAGTCTTCCTGCCATTCGTCGACCACGGTGCGAACCGCGGGGAAGCGCACCTCGCGAATCTCGGCGCCAAGCTCCCTGAGCACCTTGAGCACGTGTTCGAGCGCCTCGACGATTACGCGATCGGTGCCTTCGGTGTTCCAGGCCGGATCGATGCCGATACGCAGGCCGCGCAGATCCTCGGCGTGCGCTGGCAGCGCCAGGCGTTCCTCCGGGAGCGAGGACGGATCGAGCGGGTCGTGACCAGCGATCACGCCGAGCATGAGCGCGGCGTCGGCCGCATTGCGCGCCATTGGGCCCACGTGATCGAGGCTCGCGCCGAGCTCGAAGGCGCCGTGTCGGCTCACGCGGCCCCAGGTCGGCTTGATGCCGGTCAGGCCGTTTGCCGCCGACGGAAAGCGGATAGAGCCGCCGGTATCGGTGCCGAGCGCCCCGTAGCAAAGGCCGGCGGCGGTAGCCACGCCCGAGCCACTCGACGAGGCGCCGGCCCAGTGGTTCTCGTGCCATGGGTTGACCGGTTCCGCGATGGTCGGATGGTGCGTGGCGAATGCGCCTTCGGTCATCTGCAGCTTGCCGAGCACGATGGCACCGGCTTCGCGCAGCCGTTTGACCACGGTTGCATCCTCGCGCGGCACGAAGCCCTTGTGGATCGTGGTGCCTGCCGCGGTGGGCGCGCCCGCCGTCCAGAACAGATCCTTGACACCGAGCGGTACGCCATGCAGCGGGCCGAGCGCTTCACCCGCAAGCACCTTGCGTTCGGCTTCCCTGGCGTCGCCGAGCGCCTGCTCGTGCATCACGAGCGCATAGCTGTGCAGCTTCGGTTCGAGCCGCTCGATGCGCTCGAGCATGGCTCGGGTGACTTCGACAGGCGAGATGTCGCGAGCGCGGATCATCTGCGCAAGCGTCCCGATGTCCAGGTAATGCAGATCGGAATTTGACATGAGCGGATAGGAGTCCGGAAGAAGGGTTTAGAGGCCGAGTTCCGCACGCGGCCGGGTAAGCGTGTCGATCAGCGCGTACATGATCTTGCGCGCGCACGGCATCAGATCGGGGATATACGTCGCCCCCATACCGCCGAGCCCCTCGGCGACCGGTTCGGGCGAGCCCTCGGCGGGCCACGGCCAGCCGATCCGCGCGGTCGGAATGCCGAAGCGACGCAGCGCGGCGCCGTCGGTCTGGCCGCCGAGATAGTCGGGCGTCGGGTGCGTGCGCTGTTCGATATGCTCCCAGCCGCGGCGCGCGGACTGGATGATCCAGTTGTCGGGCGCGGTGGTGCCCCCCGGCACCGAGCCGTACATTTCCCAGTCCAGATCGAAATCGGGGTGGCGTGCCTTCAGCCCGGTCATGAATTCCGCGAACTGTGCCTTGATCTCGCCCGGGCTCGTGCGCGGATTGATACGCACATCGAAGAAGATTTCCGTGACTGCCGACGGGAACGCCGGGCGTTCGGGCCAGCCGCCCTGAACGCCCGCGATCCAGCCGTGCGGCTTGACCACCCCGGACGTGTTGCGCTCGGCATACTCGATCAGCCATTGCTCGAGTTCGAGAATCACCTGCGCGGCGGGCACAACCGAGCTGCGGAAACCCGGCGTGCCGCGCGGCACGCCCGCATAACCGAGTGTGCCCTTGACCTTGACCTTGAACCAGCCCATGCCCGGCTCTTCGTGATAGACCCAGTTCCACGGCTTCATCACGATCGCGAAGTCGGGCGCCACGCCGCGGCTCAGCAGATGCGTCACGCCGGCCGACATGCCGGCCTGGTCACGCGCCGAGACATCGACGGGCATGCCACCATCGGCCATCGCGACGATCAGGTCCCCCGTCAGCGGCACATCGGTTTCGATCAGCGCGGTCGCCACCTCGGTCAGGGTGGCGATCATGCCTTTCGGATTGGAGGCGCCGAGCCCGAACACCCAGTCGCCCTCCATGCGCGCCCGAGGCTTCAGGTCGACATGGTCGGGCGGCCCGACCCATGGGCTATCGGTTGCATCGCCCTCGAGGTGCGTGTCGATCGGCGCGTACAGCATCACGGAGGCGCCCCCGCCGCTGCCGCGCTTCTCGCCCACCACGTTGCCCGTCCGCTCGTTCATGCGGCGGTAGCTGGAGTTCATGCCGACGCTGCCCAGATGGCGAGCCATAAACTCGCTGGCCTCGCGGGCCGCGCCGGTCGGGCTGTGGATGTCGGTCAGGTCGAACAGCAGCCGTTGCAGGCGGCCCGGATCGAGCGTGGCGCAGGCGCGTTCGTACCAGGCCTGCTGTTCAGGAGAGAAGGGCAACGATTTCGTTGTCAGCACGACTTACCTCTGCATTCACAAGTGCGATCAGTTCGATGGCGAGAACTGCTCGGCGTAGATGTTTTCCGGGCGCAAGCCGAGTTTGGTCAGCTTTTGCGTGGCGGCTTCGATCATGCGCGGTGGCCCACACAGATAGGCGACGGTGTCGGGGTGCGTGACGTCGTCGGCGCGCAGCGAATCGACCGGATTGCCATGCAGGAAATCGCCGGTCGGGTTCTGGTCGACCGAAATGCGCGCGTCTAACTGGGGCAGCCAGTGCTTGCGCAGATCAATGTCGTCGAGGCAGAACAACTGCTCGGGCGTTGCGCATCCGAAGCTCAGCAGCAAGGGCGGCTTGCGCCCCGACTTGCGGCGGATCGTGTCGATCATCGACATGATCGGCGCGAGACCGGTGCCACCCGCCACCATGATGTGTGGCGCGGGGACTTTCTCGCGCAGATAGAAGTTGCCGAACGGGCCTTCGATCTCGAGCACGTCGTCGGGCTGCGCCCGATTCTCGAGCCACGAGGACATCACGCCGTCCTCGAGCAGGCGCACCAGCAGTTCGATCTTCGGCAGGTCGGCCGCGGTGCTCGACGGCGAGTAGCTGCGCGTCACATCGGTGCCCGGCACGCGAACCTGGATGAACTGGCCGGGACGGAAATCGAGCCACGAGCCTTCGGCCAGTTCGAGCGAGACACGCACCGCGTTAGGGGCGATTTTCTCGATGCTGTCGACGAAGGCATGCGCCTTGACGGCCTGGGCCGCACCCACATTGCTCTCGTAGTTCAGAGAGAACGTGCAATCGGTCTCGGGCTCGGTTACGCACAGCAGGCGGTCGCCGGCGTCGAACTCGCTCTTGAGCAGAGTCGAGCTCGCACCGGCGTGCAGGCCAGCCTGGCCTTCAACCAGATGCGCCATACAGCTCGAGCACGAGCCCGAGCGGCACTGGTGGAGGACCGGGGCTCCGGCGGCGAGAGCGGCATCAAGCACGCTCTCGCCAGGCTGCACGGCAACCGATGTCTCCTTTCCGTCGCGGAATTTCAGAGTGACATGTTTAACGGATGACATACGGATACCTTGGTACGACAGATTTACGGGTTACTTATCGTCTTTTTCGATCTTCTCGACGAAGTAGGCGGGTGCCTTGCCTTCGGCGGTGCGCTTCATGCGGATCGCGCCTGCCTTGATCGCGCCGTCCACGCCGCGACCTGGTTTGGCGATGCCACGATTCCAGCGCGATGCGATCTTGCGCCACGTGATCGGCGAGACGTCCGTCGCCACCAGTTGTTCGTCATCCCAGCCTGTGCCGTCGGCATAGAAGTCGTGCATGGCTTCGCGCGCGTACAAGTCGCAGTCGTTGAAGCCGTGCAGGCACAGCGGCTTGAAGAAGTATTCGTAGCGGTAGTTGAAATCCTTGCGCTCCTTCTCGGTCGGGCACACGCGCGCCAGAATTTCCCAGTACTCATAGGTGTCGTCGGTGATCGGCACGTACCACTCGAACTGCACGACGTGCTCTTCCGGCCAGTTCTCGACCATCAGCACGCCGGGCAGGAACACTGAGGTGCGGTACGGACGCGCGACCGGGTTGTCGATCTCGAGACCGACCTTTTCGTTCTTGAGGATCGGGGCCCACTTCTCGGTGAACAGCCACTGCACGAGGCCCTTCGGACCATTCTCGTCTTCCACGGCTGAGATGCAGTCATCCGCGGTCGGCACGATGCCGAGCGGCAGCACCCAGTCCTTGGCGTGGATGATGGCGTTGTCCTTGTGGACCAGGATGTGGGCGTTGTCGAAGCCGTTCTCACAGGCGATACGCCAGTTTGCGAAACCGGTTCGGTGCATGCCGCGCGCAACCACGTCCTTGTCGAGCAGGCTCGGTGCAGATGGCCACAGCGGGTGGGGGAAGCGTTCGTCGTTCTCCGGAAAGCGGATCGGCAGGTCTGCAGAGAGCGGCGGCACGTCTTCGAGCGGGAAGTCGTCTTCGCGCACGAACACGAAGATCATGCCAGCCACTTCCTCGACCGGATAGGTCGTTACGCCGGTGGTGCCGATCAGTTTGTCGTCCGGGTTGCCAGCGATGGTGGCGAGCTTGCCGTCCGTCAGATTGAACGTGAAGCCGTGATACCAGCAGCTGATGGTGTCCTTCGTCAGGCACATCGGCTTGGCCGACATGCGCACGCCGCGGTGCACGCACTGATCCTTGAGCGCGTAGATCTTGCCGTCGACGCGGCGCAGCACGATCGGAATGCCACAGATCTGGATGCCCTCTACGGCATCTTCGGCCAGCTCATTGCTGAACAAGGCCGGATACCAATGGTTCACGAAGCCCCACGCGGCGTCCTTGTAGGGCTGGTACTGGCTTTGAACCTTGGCGTCGTTGACGCGGGCATCGCTGATGTCGTTCAGACGCGCGCCACTGCGACGGCGGACGATGGGCGTATCGCTCATTACTGGGATCTCCTGGGTTGTTTTGGGCTAGCTGTCGCTCGGCGACGGGAGCTTGCGATGCACAGATGGACACGGACATGGACGGATTCGTGTTCGATGCTGTGCGTGAAGGCTACGGAAATATAAATTGACAGTCAATTTAAATTCAATCAATGTTCGATCGTTGTTCGATGATTTATGGATTGATTGTTGTCATGGAAATTGACGCAAATCCTTGCTGGATGGCGCTGACGGCGGAGTGATGGCTTTCTTCCGGGCTTCGCTTGTGCAGGCCGACTCGGGGTTTATCCCGAGTGGATGAGGGGGCTCCAGACGGTTCGGAGCCCGGCTGCGGCGCTAAGGATTTACCCCAACAAACGACAGGAGACACCCCGATGAGCACGACCGATACCATGCGCGCGATGCGCGTTCACGACGCGAGTGGGCGTTTTGTTCTCGATACGATTCCGAAGCCCGAGTTGCTGCGCCCAACCGATGTGCTGGTCAGCGTGAAGGCATCCGGCGTCGTACCGAACCTGCGCAACGTGATGAGTCACTACGGCGATCGCGCTTACCTCGCCGTGCCCGATCTGCCTGCTATCTACGGCCTCGACACGGCCGGTGTGATCGCTGAGGTTGGCAGTGCAGTGACAGGTCTGACCCGCGGTGATCGTGTCTATATCAACCCGGGCCGCTCGTGCGGCTCGTGCCACGCATGTCGCATCGGCGAGCCGATCAACTGCGAGGCGTTCACGTTCCAGGGTTATTTCGGCTTCGGTCCGAAGTCGAAAAAAATCTACGGGCAGTACCCGTATGGCGGCTTTTGCGAGTTTGCGACGGCGCCGGCCGACGGCCTGGTCAAGCTGCCTGATGCCGTGAGCTTCGAGACAGCAGCGCGCTTCGGTTATCTGGGTACCGCTTATTCCGGTCTGCGCAAGGCGGGTGTTGGCGCTGGGCGCACGGTGCTGATCGTTGGCGCGACCGGCACGCTGGGCCTGGGTGCGGTGCAGATCGCGCGTGCCATGGGCGCCATCAAGATCCTGTGCGTGGCACGCAACGAGGCGGTGCTGGCGAAGGTCAAGGCACTCGATCCGCAGCGAATCAGTACGTTCTCCTACGGAACTGGCTCACTGGCCGATTGGGCTCGTCAGGAAACAGGCGGGATCGGGGTCGATGCAGTCGTTGACGCGATTGGTCCCGGCTCCACGCACCAGGTCACGCTCGATGCGATGGCGTCGCTGCGTCGCGGCGGCAAGCTGGTCGAGATCGGTTCGATGACCGATCCGCTGCCGCTCGTCATGCACGAAATGATGTGTTCGCAGATCAGCATCATCGGCTCGGTATGGTTCTCGGTCGCTGAAGGCCAGGATCTCGCGAACATGGCCGCGGCCGGCACGCTCGATCTCGATGTCTTCGATCACCACCGCTATCAGCTCGATCAGGCTAACGAAGCATTGTCGGACGCCGAGAAGCGTGCGGGCGGCTTCGTCAATGTCGTCATTGTTCAGTAAGTCATTGCAGGGATATTGAGGAGAGCAACATGGTGAGACGTATCGTGACCGGCGAGCAGGGCGGCAAGTCGGTATTCCTGGCCGATGGTCAGGTGGAAACCCGGCATGCCTATGCGGCGGTACCGGGCTTCGAGACCACGCAGGTTTGGGCCACGCTTCAGGGGGCTGCCGCGTTGCCACATTCAGGTGGCGATCCGGTCGTCAAACTGGACTCGGTGATTCCTGATCCGCATGGCACGCGCTTCATGATCGTGCAGTTTCCGCCCGACAGCGTGATGGCGTCGCCGGATTTCGATCCGGCCGCGGCGGGCGCAGAGTACGCGGCGATCCTGCCGGGTCTGGCCGAATGCTTCGAGCCGAATGGCTCGGGTTTCCATCGCACCGAATCGGTGGACTACGACATCATCCTGGCCGGCGAACTGACGCTTGAGCTCGATGATGGCCAGGTTCGCCATCTGAAGGCCGGCGATATCGTGATCCAGAACGGCACCCGTCACGCCTGGCGCAACAGCAGCACGCGACCGGCCGTCATGGCGGCAATCCTGATCGGTGCCGACCGGAAGTAAAGCTCTAAGGGAGAAACGAGGTGGGAACGCATACGATGAGTCAGCACGCTGGATACCACACGCAGCATCAGCCGCGCGTCGCGCCGCACACCGAAACGCTTGAATGGAGCAGCGCGATGCTGCTGGGCCATGCGCCGATCGACGAGGCACACGAGGAGTTCGTCGAGGTGGTGATGGCGCTGCGCGAGTGCACGCAGCACACCGCGCTTGCCTGCCTGCAAGCGGTGGAGACGCATCTGCTGTCCCACTTCGGTGTCGAGCACGAGTGGATGACGAAAACCGATTTCCCCGCAATGGAGTGTCATCTCGATGAACATCAGAAGGTGCTCGACGCGGTCCAGCAGGTGAACGCGCTGGCAGCGGTCGGGGAAGTGGGGTTGTCGGACGTCAGGAGGCTCGCCCAGGCATTAATCGACTGGTTTCCTGGTCATGCGGATTATATGGACTCCGCATTGTCTGCGTGGGTCAACAAGAAGCTGCATGGTGGCGCACCTGTGGTGGTGCGCCGCGATCTGCAGATCGAGACGCCGGCCAGCGTGCGTTGAAGTGAATTGCAGGAAAAGGGCGGATCGTGTGACAACGTGCCGTCATGGACGACGTCAGCTCCCGCCTTGCGTAAATCGGGGACATCAGAAGTCCCCATTCAAAAAAGCAATTATTGGAGACGTAGTTAAATTGGCTAAGGAAAACTTCGTGAAATCGGCGCTGGCCGCTTCGGTCATGCTGTTTGCGGTCAGCGCGCAGGCCCAGAGCAGCGTGACGCTGTACGGTATCGTGGACGGTGGACTTCTCTATCTCAGCAAGACCCGGAATGCCAGCGGCGGCAACGGCGGTAAATTCTTCGGCTTCACCGATAGTGGCCAGATGCCATCGCTGTTTGGCCTGAGTGGCGACGAAGATCTGGGAGGAGGTCTCCACGCCGAGTTCAAGCTCGAAAGCGGCATCAATATCGCCAACGGCGGCCTCAATGATTCGAATGGCAACCTGTTCGGCCGTCAAGCCTGGGTTGGCGTGCGTGGTAACTTCGGTACCGTGCGCGCGGGCCTGCAGTATTCGCCGTTCTTCAATTCTGTGTACGCGCTCGATCCGCGTAACATGTCGCAACTTGGCAGTTCCCTGGTGCCGTTCATCGACTCCACGGTCGTGACCGCTATCTTCACTGCCAATGCGTTGACCTACACGAGCCCGGTGCTGGGCGGCCTGCAAGGTAGCGTGATGTTTGCACCGGGCGGGGTGGCGGGAAACTTCCAGGCCGGTCGCGCGTACTCCGCCAATCTCTCATACAACTGGAAAGGTCTAGGCCTGTTTGCTGGCTACTATAACGGCAACGAGGGGCCCTCGGTTTCGCCGCTGCCGTCGACGCTTGGAATGGTGGGACGTGTCATCGGTGCCAGCTACAAGTTTGGTGCGCTGACGACGAAGGCATCGTTCACCGACTACAAGATGGCGGGTACTGGCGTTGACAACGATATCTGGAACGCCGGCTTCGACTATTGGGCCACGCCAGCGCTCGATCTGAATGCCGGCGTCTGGTACACGGTCAACCGTAAGGATACAAACAGTAAATCGCTGATGGGCGCGGCGGGCGGGAGCTATTCCCTTTCGAAACGCACTGCGCTCTATACGCAGGTCGGCGTGATCAACAACAAGGGCAACCAGAACTTCGGTCTCGAGATCGGCAATGGCGGCAATACACCGAGCTCGTTGTACGCGCCCGCCGGCACGACCGTGGGCGTCGATATCGGCATCCATCACGTATTCTGATCGGTTCGCGTCAGCAAGGTACGGCACATAGACGGTGGTATCGATAGATAAATTGCGATTGTTTCCGATCAGATTAATTCGCATGACAAATTAATAACGGTACCGATCAATTCGTTCTGATCGATCGTGACCTAGTGGTGTCGGCGGCAACCTGCTGTGTGTCTGCCCAAGCCCGAGGCGTGCGTTCTCGAATTCGAACGTCTGACGTATGAGAGAAAGCCGCACTGTCTGCGAGGTTTGGCGCCTTGGGGCGGTGCGTTCATGATGCTCTTGCTCCGACGCGGTGGCGAAGGAGCACGACATCGAGTGAATGTCGATGCAGGATTTTTCCATGTTGATGAATGGTAAAAGCGGCCTGGTGACCGGTGGCGGTTCCGGCATGGGCCGTGCCGCAGCGCTGAGACTCGCCGCGGAAGGGGCCGCAGTGGTGCTGGCCGGCCGTACTGAGGACAAGCTTGTCGCGGTGAGGGACGAGGTGGTTGCGGCGGGCGGGGTGGCGGAGATCAAGGTGACGGATGCCTCACGGCGTGAGGATCAAAAGGCGCTCGTCGAATATGTCGAAGCACGCTTTGGTCGCCTGGATTTTGCGTTCAACAACGCCGGTGGTCATGCCGAGTTCAAACCCATTGATGAAACGTCGCCAGATGAGGCGGAATGGGTGATCGACCTGAACTTCAAGGGCACCTACTACGGCGTCAAGTATCAGGTTGAAGCCATGTTGCGCGCGGGTGGCGGTGCAATCGTCAACAATGCGTCGATCTTCGGCTTGCGTGGCATGGGTGGGATCGCGCATTACGTGGCAGCGAAGCATGCGGTGGTCGGTCTAACGCGTGCCGTGGCGAGGGAATATTCAGGCCGGAATATTCGAGTCAACGCGATCTGCCCGGGCGCTACTGAGACGCCGAACTATATGCGAGTGACCGGCGGCGACGTGCATCTGCTGGATGACATGATTCCGATGCGCCGGCTTGGTCAACCGCACGAGATGGCCGAAGCTGTCGTCTATCTGCTGTCGGACCGTTCGACATACGTGACGGGCGCGACGTTATCGGTTGATGGCGGTATGACGGCCTGAGCGGCGCAATGCCCGACGATGCTGCTTCGGCAATCTCCGGGCGTTGCGGGGGCGGGTGCTGCGATCAAGTTCGCGGAGCTTTTCCGCTTTCCCGCCGTGGGTGCACGCGTGTCCGCGGCACCGGGGGCTGCGGTCGTACCGGATTTTTCCGAGGAAAATGCAAACCTAACTGTTACGCAACAGTTTTCCTCGGCAAAATGCAGCTCAGATGGCTCGCTTTCGAGTTCGCGAGATCGCGAGCTCGCGGTGTCGACCCGCAGCGGTCTATCGATCGCAGAAAATCGAGTGGCCGGTATGCGAAGGCGGATGCAACCGGTCACTCGGCCCAGATCAGAACCGGGTCCCCATGCGGAAGTTACGTGAGACACCCGGCTGGGCACGAGACGCCCGCTTCGACATGGCTGCCCGGCAGTTCCCGGTTAATACAGCTTTTTCGGCGGCAACGACCGTTTGATCTGCTTGCGCAGGCGTGCCACTGCAGCAGCCTTTTTGCGCTTGCGTTCTGTGGTAGGTTTTTCATAGGCTGTCCGGGCACGAAGCTCTGGAATCAAGCCGGTGCGCTCGATCGTGCGGCGGAAACGGCGCAATGCAACTTCCATGGGCTCGTCGGGTTTCAGAATTACGGTAGTCAATTTATTTCCTTGGTTGAGATCCGGCAGCCATGGCGAATGGCGATGTGGATCTACACGCAGCGTCGTGGCACAGGGTCACAGCCGACGGTCGCGTATCGCGCCATCAACGGCGGCGAAATGCGGCTCTTTGAGTTCCGGCACCGCTACGTTCATCCTTATGCCGGAAATTGATTCGTCCTTTCGTCAGGTCGTACACCGAGAGTTCCAGCGTTACCCGATCACCCGCAAGGATGCGAATGTGATTCTTGCGAATACGACCAGACGCGTACGCGCCTACCACTACGCCATTGTCGAGCATGACACGGTAGCGGCTGTCTGGCAGCACTTCTTCAACGATACCGTCGAGTTCCAGCAGTTCTTCTTTGGCCATTCAAGGTTCCTGATCAATTCACGGGATATGGGCTCGGATGCCGCATCGAGGAAGAGGCGGCGAGCGCTGATCGACACACGCTCGCGCGGTAGTGCGAAGCATGAAATTTGCTTGGCAGCCCTTGCGTCCTGGAAGTCATGCACACCGCCCTGTCCGGGCAGCGAATCAGGTACACGAGGGATTGCTCAGACGCGGCGGCTCGCAGTACCGGTCCGATGCGAATCGGGGCGTGTAGTCCAGCGAGCACTGTTATCGCTCCCTCACTGGACTATCAATCAAAGGAAAATTCGCGACCAACTAACACACGTCTTTTCGGTGCTGTACGAAGCGAACTAGTCCTGCATTGTAATCGAAAGCTGCCATCTGTCGCGTCCCCAATCGGCGGGGCCAGAAGGAAGGGGGTTGCCAGCCATGCCTGCCGACGATGGTTCGGCTTCCCGCGCGACGTTTGGGTGCATCTTGTTGCACCGGCCCTGGCGCCTGAGACGCGTTGGGCGTTTCGAGCTGTGGCGTGGTCTTTAACCGCGCGTGTCGACCCAGTTGCGTGCCCACCGGGTCGAGTGCTGTAATGCCTGCTCTTCGCTCTTGAAGTAATCGAGCGAATAGAAGCAGTAGCGGCCTTCGGCTCGCGCACTATCGATGCGTTCGAGCAGCAGGTTGGATGAAAAGCTACCGTCCGGCAAACGATGCGCCGAGGATTGGACCGCATAGCCGTTGTATCGCTGAATTTGTTTGTTTTGCATTTTAATTTTAATGATATTTGAGTGCGCACATGCGGTGCGAAAGGTGCACGGGTGCGCCGACTCAAAGCCATTCGAGCCGAATTCTCAAGCAGTCGAAAGGCGAAAAAATGGCGTTGAAGCCCGAGGGGGAATGAGGCGCAACGAGGCGTATGGCGCTGGGCAACCTGCTCAATAAACAGATGCCAACCAGAGTGGTCGCGCCAACTGTGGGAGACAAAGCTCCGCGAGGGTGTTGCTGTAGCCCGACATCCGTCGTGGGAGGCCGGGCCCTTCAACTTTACAGCGGCTTGATGTTAGCCGCTTGCAGACCCTTCGGGCCTTGCTTCGTTTCGAAGCTCACCTTCTGATTTTCAGCCAGCGTCTTGAAGCCGTCGCTCCTGATTTCGGAGAAGTGAGCGAACAGGTCGTCGCCGCCCTTGTCCGGGGTGATGAAGCCGAAGCCTTTGCTGTCGTTGAACCACTTAACGGTGCCGGTATCCATGAAGAATCCTTGAGGAAAAAATATAAAGAGTTGCTCTACTAAAGCGTGTGTGAAGCTTCAAGGAGGGAGAGGACAACGAATACCGCTGAGGAGCGAGCAATTGATGAACAGCAATCGAACTTCTTGAACTTCGAACGGCACGATACCCGCCGGGCGAGCCTGCGTCAATACATATCTTGTAACCGTTTCACTGGGCGGTCCGTTCTGCGGATGAAGCGATGCGGCCCGGCGCCGCCTGGGTGAGCCATGGCGCATCGGTTAGACAGAGGCGGTGGCCAGGCACAAGCCCAGGGCGGCACCGCACTACTGCGACGGGATCGAACAGGCGGAGCCGTGCACCTCTCTGCCGGCATTGGGCGCCTCCTGTCGGGCCGGTAATGCGCAGCCGATGGAGTCCTTCGGTGGAAGGTCCACAGGCGACAGAACCGTAGGTCAGGAGCCGGCCGCTCCCCGCTCTCCGCGCGCGTCTTCCCTGGCGTGACGCTGTCCGCCCCTTTTTTCACGCCGCCACTC
>NZ_JAMBPR010000122.1 GCF_024206475.1 Paraburkholderia sp. CNPSo 3274 | reverse complement strand
CCCGAAGTGCTTGGCAAAGTTGCTCACCTGCTGGAGATACACGCGTTGCGTGTTGGCCGCGAGGTTGCGCACGCGCATATCCTCGATCATGCGTCGACGTAGGGGTGTCATGGTGGACTCCGCTCTGAATGGTCACGGCAGCAAATTGCACTGCCATCGTCGCACTCGAGCAGAGGGGCCCTGCAGATGATCCCGGAGCCGATGTCGCTGGCCAACCACCACCTCCCGCTTCAGCGGGTTAGTTCAATACCAGTTATCAGACTTGATGATGTTCGCAAATGTCGGTTTTTGATATCGGTGGCCCCGCCCCGGACCCTCAGCCGGCACGCCGCGACCGATCCGGCGCCGTCCCAGCGGCGGCCTTATGGCTTGCCAAACAGGGAGCGGGTGTCGAACTCGTTGCCCTTGCGCTGCCCGCCGGCTGTGCCCCCGAAACCCTGCCGCCGGCGGTCGCGGCGCTCATGGCCGCGTGCTGGCCGGGGATGAGCCGCGCCCAGCTGCTCGACCGGGCTCGGCGCCTGGCCCTGCGCGCCTCGCTGCGCGCCCGCCCGGGGTCGAGTTCCGAACCCGGCCCGGACGGCGTGCGCCTGTACGCGCTGGTGCTCATGATGGGTGAGGTGAGGGCGGAACTGGTCGCGCACGTGCGGCGGCTCGCGCGCCGCCGCGGTGCCCGGCGCGCCCGGGCGTCCCTGCCGCCGGCGCGGGACATGAGGCAAGCGGGGCTTTTCTGATCACATCGGAGTGGTTCGCACCAGTGCAGCTTGACCGTAGTGATATTGGTTGACGCGCTCGACAAAGGCGGCAGTGCGGGATGGCCTCGCGGTCGGTGAAGTCACTTGGCGCACGCGACGGACGCCGTCAGCCGAGCCGATCGAAGGGATTCTGTTTAGGGAGGCTACGAAGGCTGACGGCGTCGGACTGTCCCGGGGGGCTTTGGGCAAGAAAATAGCGAAAATTGCGAAAAATGAGAAATCTATGTACCATAGAAGCATTCCGAGTTTCACGAGGGTGGTCGCATGGTCGATCTTGAGCAAGCAATTCATGACTGTATGGTCGTCGCTGAACGCATCAAGGGATGTCTTTTTCCGCCCTCACCCGTGCTTGCGGGGGAGTACGCGCTGCGCGAACCATCGGGGTCCGCCATGCCTTGGGAAACGGAAAGCGGGTTTCTGCCTGAGCCAGATGTTTTGCCCGACTCATTGGAGCCTTCCGGCAGGTTTGAAGAAACGAATTTAAAGGATCTGCTCGACGGTGAGCTTTTGCTTGAGCCGATGAGCGTGAGGTATGGACGCAACGACGGCGCGGATCGCGGCCTGCTCGCGATATTGGGTCAGTACTTCGGCCGTCCTACCCGCACGCTTGTGCAGTCCCAGACCTCGCGGGCAGTGGAGCGCCTTTGGGGCGGCAAATTGCGCCGACGCACAAGCTACGTTGTCGTCGACAGTGGCTGGACATCGAGTGTGCGGCTCGCGAGGGATTTTTTCCTTGCCGCGTGGCGCGAACTCTCGGACATCCATCGTGATCTGGCCAGCAAGCGTGCTCTCGTGCGCGCCCTTCACATCCGTGTCAAATCAAGTAACGCGCCGACGGCTGAAACGGGCAGCGCAGCGGCAATCGCCAAACGGATGAATCCGCTTGGCGCTCCGCCGTATCTCGTCTGAAGGAGATCGATATGCCACATGTAAACGACGACCGGAACCATGGTGTCGGCGGAATCAAGATTCACGCGATTCTGGCCGATGGAAATCGCAGTTCGGGTGCTCGCGTAGCGCGGGACGTAGCAGAGATTTTCGCGGCGGATATTGAAGGGGTTCTGCGTGAGAAAATTGCACCCGGTTTGGTTGATGAGCAGCTCCATCGCCTGGTTCGCAACGCTCTTGAAGAGCGCATCACCGAGATGCTTGTCATCGAGGCGGGTGCGTCCCAAGGTGCTGCGCCGGTGTCGTTGCCTGTGGGCAATCTCAAGCCCTCGGATGTGATAGGACAGAGACTGGTTCAACTCTCGCTCGCCAGCTTGTATCGATGCGTGGACACAAACCGGTTCTACTGTGTGAAGCCGCCCGGCCAGAGCAACGGCCGCGTGTTTCCGGAATGGCAATTTGTACCGCCGGTGCCGGAGCTGCTTCCTGCGGTTTTGTCTGAGCTTCGAGGGTCTGTGACGACTGAGGTTCACGCCTTTCTCGTGACAGCGCTGGACGAACTGAACGAGCTTGCGCCGGCCGAATTGCTCGCCGGAAGGATGTTCGCAGGCCGCGGAACCCCCCACAGCAGCCAGATGCGCCTTTTGCAACTGTCTGCCGCGGAAAGGCAGCGGCGCGTTCTCGTCGCAATTAAGCGTCAGAGGGAAGGCGTGGCGCACTAAACGGCCCACCCATGCAGAAAAATAAACTGTTGGAACCGCCCGGCGTTGTCGGCGTAGCAATGCCGACCGTCGGGCAAATCATCACCGGTCTCGCAACCGAGATCGTGCAAATCAAAAGCGGCGAGCCGCTCTATCGCGCGGCCTGGTCACGTCACGCAGTGCTTCCAGAGAAGGCACCGCGCCCGTATCGCTTCGGTCCGCCCGATTCCCTTCGTGCAGCCGACGGCACGGTGCCGTTCTGGTGGTTGTATCTTGCGCCGCAGCCAGACACGACGGTTTGGGAGGCGCGTTTCTGTCTGAACGACGTCACCCGGCCCGGCACGTTCTACATCGACCCGGCTGCTGAGCGTAACGGACTGATTGCGACGCTGTTATTCCCCCGGGACTTGCTGCTCTGGAACTTCAATGGCGAAGCGTCGAGCCGCCTCGGCATTTATGACCAGCTATCGAGTCCGGATTACGACTGGTGCCAGGAGTTCGGCGCCCGCGTGCATGCAGCCATCTCGCAGGTCGACGCTCAGTCTAGGCCTGATGGATTCATGTATCCGTCGCGTCGCGTGCGTGGCAGCGCGGCAATCGTTCTGTCGTCGGAAGCGGTTGCGTCGATGCGTGCCCAGGTGACGTCGCAATACGAGCGCTTTGTCGACCATTCGGTCTATGAGCGGCTGCGCCAGCATCCGCTGTGCGTGCCGCCGCCGCTCGCTTGAGCTATCTGGTGACGGGGGAGGTCCTAGAGGGTCAAGGGCCGCGATGACCCTATGAAACAGCGCCACCCATGGGGTGGCGTTTTAATTTTCTGTTCGTTGCGCATTTCTCGCGACCCGGCTCGGCCTGGGGATAATCGCGCTTCCAAATCACGCGAACTAGGGAAGGTCTGCAAAAGTCCTGGAGTTGATGTCTGGTTGGCCTATCCTGGAAGAACGCGAGTTAAAGGAGTTCCTCGATGACACAGTTCGGTCTTGGTCTGGATCTTTCAACGAAACGCACGCGCAAGCGGGAATTTCTCGATGAGATGAGGCGCGTTGTGCCATGGTCGAAGTTGATTGCGCTGATCGAACCGCACTATCCGAAGGGTAAGACTGGAAGGCCGCCGTTTCCAGTTGCGACGATGCTGCAGATCCACTTCATGCAGCAGTGGTTTGGTCTGTCAGACCCGGCGATGGAAGAGGCATTTTATGACGTGCCGCTGTATCGTGAGTTTGCGGAACTGGACGAAGGTATGACGCGTTTACCGGACGAGAGCACGATTCTGCGGTTCCGTCATCTTCTCGAAACGCACGGTCTGGCCGCGCAGATGCTCGCACTGGTCAATGAGATCCTGAGTGAAAAAGGCTTGATGTTGAAGGCAGGGTCAGCGGTCGACGCGACCTTGATTAGCGCGCCCAGTACGACAAAGAACGGACACTGTTTGCGCTGGGTAGGCAGTATGACTTCCTGCGATACAGAGGCCGGCCTGCCGCAGCGGAATCAAACGCGGGTTAGCATTGCTGTCAGAGCCGCACGGTGCGGGCGTGCCGCACCCGGCGATTTCCGAGACGGAGGCCAGCGTAGAACACGATAGCACTCTTTATGTGGGTCTCGATGTTCATAAGGATTCGATCACAGCCGCCTATGCGATTGGAGCGGGCGAGGTTGAATTGCTCGGCAAGATCGGTACCACTCAAGCCGACGTGGAGCGTCTGTGCAAGCGATTGCAATCGAAAGCGCGATGCATCAGCGTCGTCTATGAAGCGGGCCCGTGCGGATATGGGCTTTACCGTCAGCTTGTCCAGAAAGGCTTCCAGTGCATGGTGTGCGCGCCGTCGCTGATTCCCAGGAAGCCTGGTGAGCGCATCAAGACTGACCGACGTGACGCCGTCAAGCTCGTTCGATCATTGCGTGCTGGCGACCTGTCGGCAGTGTACGTGCCCGGCGTCGAAGATGAAGCATTCCGGGATCTGGCACGGGCATGGGTAATTGCCAAAGACGACTTGAAGCGGGCACGACAACGGGTGAAGGCCTTTCTGCTTTCGCACGGCGTGCGCTATACCGGCTGTGCTGACTGGGGACCAGCGCACCGACGCTGGCTGAGTGCGTATAGCTTCGACAGTACGTGGCAGCAGTTTGCGTTCGAAGAGCAGCGGCGCGCGATCGAGGACCGGCTCGCGCAATGCGACCGGCTGGAGTCGGCACTGCGTGAGGCAGTCGTCAGCTGGCGCTTCTATCCGGTCGTGCTGGGCCTGCAGGCCATGCGCGGCATTCAGTTCACCACGGCGGTGGGTATGCTCGCCGAGCTGGGGGATCTCTCGCGCTTCGTGCACCCACGCCAGCTGATGGCATGGTTGGGGGTGACACCATCCGAGCACTCATCGGGTGGCAAGCGCCGTCAGGGCAGCATCACTAAAAGCGGCAACAGTTATGCGAGAAAGCTGCGGGTTGAAGCTGCATGGAGCTACCGGCACCCTGCTCGCGTAAGCCCGGATATCCAGCGTCGTCATGAGGGCTTGCCCAAGCCAATTGTAGATCGAGCCTGGGACGCGCAGGTACGCCTTTGCCGACGCTATCGCAAACTCGTCGCGCGCGGCAAGGAGAAGAATGTCGCGGTAGTCGCAGTTGCCCGTGAGCTCAGTGGATTCATATGGGACATCTGCCGGCTGTCGTTGTCGCTCGCCATTCCCCGTGAGACACAGATGCCCTGACATGAAGCAATACTTGCGACTATCTCCAGCTAACCCTGATGGCGGCAACGTTTTCGCCCAGGCCCGGGCGAAAGACCCTGCACTGATTCGGGCTCGGCGTGCCGCCACACTACAATTAGCCCGTAGCGTCAAATTGCCACTGTGCGATGGGGAACCTCACCATAGGCGAAAGATTTGGTACGCTCGGCCACCTAATCGTTGCACTTCCTGTTGCAAACTGGCCGCGCTCGACCAGCCGCCGGTGAAGAGCGGCGATGGCTCGACCGTTCCTCTGCCAATTTTTTACGTCTCGCCGATTCGCCATGCTCAACCGCCACCGTCAGAAGATCGGTGCCTGGCTCGGGATGCTTGCCATCCTGCTGAGCGTGGTCGCGCCTACGGTGTCCCAGGTGCTGCGCGGCGTGCATGGCGACGTCGAGCATCACGAGCATCATTCCCATCACCATCATCCGGCGGTTGAGGTCGCGTTGGATGCCCATGCCGGGCACCACCATGGCTCCGATTCGTCGTCGCTGTGCGACGCATGCCCCTATTGCGGACTGTTCGCGCACTCGCCAGCCTTGCCTGGCGTGGCCGTCGCATCGAGCGTCGCGCCGCTGCGCCCCTCCTTTCCTGCCCCCCTCGTCACCGCCGCGTTCCGCCCGTACACGGTGCTGACGCCGGCTCAGCCGCGCGCTCCCCCCGCCTGGTCCTGATCTTCGCAGACGTTTTCCAGCCAATGTGGCGATGCCGGTGAGCGGCATCGCTGCGCTGGCGCGCGCCTGCCGTGCGCCCCCCCGCCGGGGCTTGCTCGTCCTCGGCAGGGAGCCGCGTGCGAGGGCGCTTCACCACAATTCGATCAGGACCTGAACATGCGAACCACTCTCAAACGGGGCGCCGCAGCGCTGTGCGCGCTCGCGCCGTGCCTGGTATCAATCGATGCGTCGGCCCACGCGGTGGTCGGCGATCGCGTATTCCCTGCCACGATGGCGGTCGACGATCCCGGCGTCGGCGATGAATTCAACCTGGAGTACGGCCACATCAAGACGCCTGACAGCAACGGCGACGACATGAACGTGAACACTGTGTCGTATGAATGGGACAAGTTGATCACCAGGAATCTCGCGTTCAGCGTCGCGAGTAACTACACGAGCTTGAACTCGCCGGATGGCAGCGCGAAGGGCTGGGACAATTTCACGCTCGGCGTCAAATATCTTGTGTACACGAACGCACCGCACGAATTCATGGCGTCGGTCGGACTGCTCGCCACACTCGGCGGCACCGGCGCCAGATCGATTGCGAATTCGTTTTCGACGTTCACCCCGACCGCTTATTTCGGCAAGGGCTTCGGCGACCTGCCCGCATCACTCGGTTACCTGCGGCCGTTCGCCATCACCGGCACGATTGGTCCCAACCTGACGACCGCCTCGTCCGATACCGGACCGAACTCGCTCGGCTGGGGTGTCACGCTCCAGTACAGCATTCCCTACCTGCAATCCCAGGTGAAGGACCTCGGGCTGCCCCAGCCGATCAGCAATCTGGTGCCGGTCGTCGAATTCCCGATGAGCACCTGCACGGCGGGCGCATGCTCCGGCCACACGACGGGGACGATCAACCCCGGCTTCATCTGGATCAACCGCTACGGGCAGTTCGGCATCGAGGCGCAGATTCCCGTCAATCGCGCGAGCGGTACGCATACGGGAATACTGTTGCAGGCTCACATGTATTTCGACGACATCTTCCCTAACTCTCTGGGTAAACCGCTCTTCGGACAATGAAAACCGCTCTGATCTCCCTTTCGATGCGCGGCGGCGCCGCCGCGCTGGCATTGACACTCGCGCAACTCGCCCACGCGCACGCCTACCCGACCCATCAGGCGCCGGCGGCGGGCTCGGCCGTCCCCGCCTCGCAGAAGGACGTCGCGATTGATTTCGACGACAGCCTTGAGCCCGCCTTCAGCTCGATCACCGTCACGGACGCGCACGGCGGCGCCGTCACCAGCGGCAAGACCGTGGTCGACCCGTCGAACAGCAAGCACATGTCGGTGTCGTTGAACCCGCTGACGCCGGGTGTCTATACGGTCTCGTGGGTCGCTGTCGCCGCGGACGGGCATCGCACGCAGGGGCACTACACGTTCACGGTGAAGTGATCATGGAGCCGCTCGTCGCCGCGCAGATTGCCCTCGCCGCAGTGCAAGACGTGCTGTTCGCGACGGCAGCCGGCTCGCTTGCGTGCGCTGTGCTGGGGAAAAAGAGCGGCATGGGGCGCCGGCCACGCTGCGCGGCTGGCAGGCGGGTCTCGCGATCGCTCTGGCGCTCACGGCCCTCGCTTACCTCTAGCATGCCGCCAGCCGGGGCGTGCTGTTTCACGGCATGGCGGGAGCGGGAAAGACCGCCTGCGTGGTGGAACTGGCCTGGCATCATCTCCGGGCGGCTCGCTTCGAACGGGTCGTCTGGTACAGGGCGCCCGAATTGAACGCCGACGCTTCGATGACCTTGAGCGCGCTCGCGCTCGCGATGGAAACGCAGTTGCCCGGCATCGCCATGCTTCATGCCGTCGCGAGCGAGGCCGCGCTGGCCCAATGGCTGCCGGTGCTTCGGCAAACGCTGGAGACGAGCACCGTTCTGATCGTGATCGACAACGTGGAAACGCTTTTGACGGCCAGTGGTCACTGGTGTGACCAGCGTTGGTCGATGCTGATGCGCGCCTTCCACGATCACGGCGGTACGTCGCGCGTGGCGATGTCGAGCCGCATCGTCCCCACCGGCATGCCCGCTTCCTTCGTTCTGCTGACCGTGCATGCCTTGCCGCTCGACGAAACCTTGCTGCTGATCCGCGAGCTACCCAATCTGCGGGCGCTGCTCGAAGGCCGTTCGCCCACTGTCCGTGCCGCGCGCGGCCGCGAATTGTTGCGCGACACCTTGCGGGCGGTGCAGGGCCACCCGAAGCTGATCGAGTTCGCGGAGCGGCTCGCCGCCGAGCCGGAACGCCTCGCACGGCGGTTGCGAGACATCGGCGGTCCCGGGCAGGCCGATGCGGACGCAGCCGACGCTTACCTGGTTCGCGGCGAAACCCACCGCGACGTTCAGGCGTTCCTCGATCAGCTCGATAGCTGGACGCGCGCGCTGTCTCGCGCGCTCTCGAAGTCCGTGAGAACGGTGTTCCATCTGCTTTGCGCAATGGAGCCGGACGACCGGCGCAGCGCGGTCGTCGAAGCCAATTGGCCGGCGCTCTGGCGCGAAACATCGCACGGCGCACAGCATGTGGACATGCGCGCGGCGATCGCACGGCTCGAAAGCTGCGGGCTCGTCGAGCTGCGCGCCGCCGCGGGGCAACGCGCCCACGCCGCCTTCGCGATTCACCCGGAGGTGGCGCGCGCGGGGCGGGCCGAGGCGGCCGTGCAATTCCAGACGCGCGTTGACGAGGTGATGGTGAATTACTGGTATCACCTCATGCGCGTGACCATGGACAATGCGGCGCGGGTGGCGAATGCCGGCGCCACGGTCGCGCTGGCAGGCTGGTCTGCGTTTCCCTATCTGCTGCGCAACGGCGAATGGGATCTTGCCTCGCAGATGATCGAGCGGGTGATGCGCGTGGACGACTCGCCGCGCGCGACCGCGATGTTGCTTCCCGTCGTCACGCGCATGGCGGCCGCCACCGCGAAAACACCGAAGGCGTTGATCACCCAGACTCTGCTGGCAAGCGTGCTGGATCGGGCCGGCTTTTGGCGCGAAGCCGTGGAGCGCTGGGAGGCCGTGCTCGATGCGGCCGAGCGCGCGGACAACTTCGGGGTGGCGGCGCCGGTGTGCAAAGATCTTGCGAATGCCTGGCAGTCCGTAGACATCGAGAAAGCGCGGGCTTATGCGAAGCTGCATCACCGCTATGCGAGCCTCGCCGGGGCCGGCACGTGGAGCGAGTTGTCCGCGCTCGGGCAGCAGCTTCAGTTGCTCGCGCAAAAGGCACAGTACGGCGAGGTGTTGACGCACCTGCCCGAATTGCGCCGGCGAATGATCGCGGCGGGCAAGCCGGGGCCGCTGGAAGCCATGCTGGACTGGAACGTGCGCAACGTGATCTTCGATACGGCGAGCGACGCCGCGTCTCAATACGGCAGAGCTTGCCTCGCTGCGGCAATGAGCCACGAGGGCACGCAAGCGCTCGACTGGGAGACCCGCGCGCGCGCCGCGTGGCGCGCTTCCCTGAAGTACAACGGCAAGGCGCGCGCCGCCCATCGCCGGCGTGGCGCCTTGCCGCTCGAACTGGCGCGCAACCGATTCAACGACAATGGCCCGCTGATCGATCTGGGGCGCTACGCCGAGGCATACGCGATGCTTCTCGAATGCAAGAACGTGTTCGAGTCGGAAAATGCATTTGCCGAACTCGGCGACCTTTATTCGGCGCTCGGCACCCTCGAACAGAAGCGTAAGCACATGAAGCAGGCGCGCGAATTCGAGGCCAGGGCGCTGCGCTCAGGTGGTAATGTCGGCAACCACCAGGCTTGAGAGTGCTCACTGCGTTGCACGCTATTTCATAATTCACGCAGATTCCGAGGGGACGTCGGTATTTCGAGCGGATGACTTAGATAATGTTATCGATCCTGTAGATATGAGGGACCGGATCGCCGTGTACAAATTGGAATGGTGAAAATTGCGACCATGCCCGATCTGACAGCGTCAACGCGAAACGCGCTGCGGTCGTTCTACGCGACTTTTCCGAACTCAAGGAAATCGCCCGGCGGAAACTCGCTTGTACTGAAGCGAAGCAACCGCGAGTTTCCGCCGGGCGATCTCCCCGAGCCTGTTGACGCTTGTTGGATAGCGAGGCGCACTTTACGACTCTGATGTCGCAGTCGCCTTCGGTTTGCGCGGTGGTGCCGGGGCGGCCTCTGCGCTCATGTCGCCCGCGGGATACAGCGACAAAAACGACCGGGCCTCATCGGTCGAGCGGCACGCGAGCCAGTTCTCATGCTGGTCGAGCGGCACGATGATCACGCTGCGCTTCTCGGCACCGGGCTTGTGGAAGCGCCGCATCAGCAGATGCGACTCGGTGTTCAGGGTTAGCATCGTGAACGACAGCGCACGGCCCTCGGGCTCGCTCCACTCGTGCCACAGGCCGGCGACCGCGAACGGTGCGTGATCAGCCAGGCCGATGCGCCAGCGTACCGCCTTGCCGCTCTCGTAATTAGGCTCGTAGATGGCCTCGCACGGTATCAAAGCGAGTTGCAGCTTCTTCCACGCTCCGCTGAATGAGCGCTTTTCACCAACTGTCTCAGAGCGCGCGTTCATCGTGTCGAACGCCTTCACGCCCTCTGGGATATGGCACCGCGGGACAATGCCGAACGTCGCGAGGTCCGCGCGGTCATTGCCCTCGACACGGCGGATGATCGGCGCGGCATAGTCCTTGTAGATCTCATCGCGCCCAGGGGCTGTCCGGCGGCTCGATCCCAAAGTGCTTGAAGAGCTGGTCGCGGCGCGCCGCTGCGTAGTTCGATGGGATGAACGCCGCTGCGCAGGTGGCACATCATGCTCGTGCGGTACATCCGAACGGAGGCAACGATGAAGCTCACGCCTGTAGGAATCGACATAGGGAAGAATGTCTGCCAAATTCACTACTTTGATCCGAGTAGCGGTGAAGTCATCAACAAACCGCTGAAGCGCTCTGCTTTCCTCGAATATTTCGCCAATCGGGGACCCTTCCTGATCGGTATGGAAGCATGTGGCGGCTCGCAACATTGGGCGCGATCGCTAACGCAGATGGGGCATCAGGTCAGGTTGATGGCGCCACGGTTTGCGAAGGCGTTCAATATCGGAACAAAAACGATGCAGCGGACGCGCGGGCGATCTGGCTCGCGGTCCAGCAGCCGGGCAACACCGTTGCAATCAAAACCGAAGCGCAGCAGGCGGTCCTCGGTTTGCATCGCCTGCGGCAACAACTCGTCAAGTTCCGCACGTCGCAGATCAACTGCATTCGCGGTCTTCTGGGCAAATACGGGCAGGTCATGCCGGCAAGCAGGCGGGCCTTCGACGCCAACATCTCCGCAGTCCTGGATCGTGCCAGCGTTCAGATTCCGGGCCCGCTGGTTGAAACTCTACGCGAACAGTGGGCTGCCCTAACGCAACTGGATGAGCAGATCGCGCGCATCGAGCAGCGGCTCAGGCATTGGATGAGCGAGGACGCGAGCGTGCAGGCGATTGGCGCAATTCCAGGCGTTGGCGTCCTGACCGCAACCGCTGCGGTCGCGACAATCGGTGACGCGAAAACCTTCAAATCTGGACGCGAATTCGCGGCGGCGCTAGGCCTCGTGCCACGGCAAGTTGGATCGGGTGGTAGAACGACGTTACTGGGGATCAGTAAACGAGGTGACCCCTATTTGCGTACCCTGCTCGTGCATTGTGCAAGGTCGCTCTGTACCCATCGCAGCTCGTTTAGTCCGTGGGCCGATCAACTTGCAAAGCGGAGGCCGTTCAACGTCATGATCGTTGGGCTGGCCAACAAGCTGGTGCGTGTCATCTGGGCAGTTCTCGCTCATGGCCGACCATATCAGCCGGATTTCACCAGTACGAAACCGACGTGATCCGTTAGTGATTCGCCAACGACAGAAAGGAGAAAACGATCATCTGGTCGCGTGGCATAACAGAAGGAGATGACAGGACAGGTTGGACCGTGACTCGCCAAGCCTGACTGTGCACCGGCGCCTCGAGCGCGATAGTTCGTCAAGGCGCGAGTCAGCGGTTCTCATCGTGGCCCGCGACAGCATCGACGTCGCAACAAGGCCGAATATACGTGTGCGATCCGCCTTTACCGTCATCCCGTCGCTATGCATAATTCCGGAGCGAGCTACACAAACCCAACGAAGCTGAACGAGCGAAACGCATCAAGAACTTCTGCCCGCTCACCAGACGGGCCGGTGAATCACGCGCTCAAGAAACCGACAGCCACCACCGTTTGCATCGGCCGCGACTCGCAAGACCTGACTGTGCACTGGCGCCTCAAGCGCGACAATTCGACGAGGCTCGAGTCTCCGGCCTTCATTTCGCCGGTATGTCATCGGCCGACATCCACCCTGAACGGCCGGTCGCAAGCACAAGACGTCGATGACTGCCTCCGAAGTGCTTGGGACGCCTGTTGACCCACCAACCACCAAGCTCAATTCAATAGGTCGACCCTGTTCGAACTGGGATTTGAAACCGATAACTGGTTCGTAATAGCACTTCCAGCATGCTTTTGATCTTGCTAAGGCGGCGTGAAGTTTAGGCCCGAGCCATAGACCCGGCAGCGAGCCGCTTGCGCACATTCAACTTGGGCTGTCGTCCACTCCGGGAAGGAACCGATGGTTTGGCCCTTCCCGAGGCCGCGTTGAGCGAGTGAAAAAGCGGGCGCCCTATGCAATTGTCCGAACGACACCGCCGTCGACACGCAAGGAAGTGCCTGTTGTCGCCGACGCCTGCTCCGAGCAGACATAGACGACTAGGTTTGCGACTTCTTCGGTTGTCGCGAAGCGATTGAGGAGCGTGGTCGGGCGATTCGTTTTCAGGAACTGCTGCTCGGCTTCCTCACGCGTAATGCCTTGCGCATCTGCGTTCGCCTGCGCCCAACCACCCATGATCTCCGAATTCGTCGGACCAGGGAGAACCGAATTAACGGTGACGCCCGTTCCGCCGACCACCTCGGCCAAGCCCCTCGCAATGGCGAGCTGAGCGGTCTTGGTCGTGGCGTAGTCGATCATGTCCTTGGGGATGGCAAGCGCGGACTCGCTACTGATGAAGACGACGCGCCCCCAGCCGCGCTTCGTCATGTTTGGCACATAGTGGCGGGAGGCGCGAATACCGCTCATGACGTTAAGTTCAAAGAGATCGATCCACTCGCTGTCCTCAATTTCGAAGAAGGACTTCGGACGCCCAGTACCCACATTGTTGACGAGAATGTCCGCATCCGGCGCCTGCGCGAACAAGTCCGCCGCGCCTTTCGGAGTCGCAAGATCTGCGATGACGCCGGTAAACTCCGCCTTTGGCAAGAGTTCGCGAAGCTCCCGAAGCGCCGTGGAGACGCGTTTCTCTGTGCGGCCGTTGATCACGACCGCGGCGCCTGCGCGCCCCAGCCCTTCTGCAATGGCTCGGCCGATACCTGCTGTCGACCCAGTAACGACGGCCTTGCGGCCAGTGAGATCAATATTCATGACACCATTCCTGCAGCTGTGGAGAGAGCTGCATTGTGAGTGATGTCGGAACTAACGATAATAGTTTAATTTTCCATAATATTAATTCCTAGGGGGAATTGAAGTGGATCGATTCCACGAATTAAACGCCTTCGTAGCCGTGGTTGAAGCAGGCAGTTTTACAGCTGCCGCGCATCGAACCGGCGATTCACAGTCGGCAATCAGTAACGCTATCGGCGCGCTCGAGAGGCGCCTCGGCGTGGTGTTATTTAACCGAAGTACGCGCCGCGTGACGCTGACGGATCAAGGGCAGAGATACTACGATCGGGCAAAACGGCTCTGTCACGTTGGCGGGGTGTTCGCGTAGCATGACGCGATGACGAAACCGAAATCGCTTTATCACGGCCACCGGTTCCCGGCGTCGGTTATCAGCCATGCTGTGCGTTGGTACTTTCGGTTCCAGCTCAGCCTGCGCGACATCGAAGAGTTGCTGTTCGAGCGCGGAGTGACGGTCAGTTACGAGACGATTCGTCGATGGTGCGAGAAGTTTGGCGCGGGCTTTGCCCATCGTGTGAAAGCGGCGCGGCGCAAGCCGGGTAACACGTGGCACCTCGACGAGATGTTCGTTACCCTGTGTGGTGAACCGTACCTGTTGTGGCGCGCCGTCGACGAGCACGGCGCGGAACTCGACATCCGGTTGTGTCGCGATAAGGGGAGCGAGACGTGGCGAGTTCAGGAATGAAAAGTACTGCTTATATCATCAGGGAGTAGAACTGATCTGCAGCGGTTCGTGAGATATCGTTTTCTTGCAGCTGCCCCTTGCTGATCATGTGCATGATTTCAATGCCGGCAAGGATGATGCGTGCGCACCGGAAATTCTTGAAGCCCATCATCGGCTTGATAATACGTTTGACG
This sequence comes from Paraburkholderia sp. CNPSo 3274, assembly GCF_024206475.1. Classification (GTDB taxonomy): domain Bacteria; phylum Pseudomonadota; class Gammaproteobacteria; order Burkholderiales; family Burkholderiaceae; genus Paraburkholderia. Next base: position 1,146 of record NZ_JAMBPR010000122.1, on the reverse strand, counting down.
GCACGGTGATCCTGCTCGATGACGTTGTTTAGGGAAGGTCTGCAAAAGTCCTGGAGTTGACGCCTGGGTCGACTATCCTGGGAGAAGGCAGGTTTAAGGGGTTCCTCGATGACACAGCTTCGAGGTTGATTGCGTTGATCGAACCGCACTATCCGATGGCTAAGACTGGAAGGCCGCCGATTCCGATTGCGACGATGCTGCAGATCCACTTTATGCAGCAGTGGTTTGGTCTGTCAGACCGGTACTTGTTCTGGCGGATCTTGATCGGCGTCGGCCGTCCAGCGTTAAGCGCTTCGAGCGCGGCCAGATTGGCACCGCTCTTGTCCACGGTAATCGTTTCGGGCTCACCATTCCGGTCAATCGCCTTCTCGAAGTAGCGGCGCGCGGCGCCCTTGTCGCGATGGGCACGCAACAGGAAATCGACCGTGTTGCCCTGCTTGTCGACGGCGCGATACAGATATTTCCAGTGGCCTTTGACCTTGACGTAGGTTTCGTCCGTCCTCCAGCTCTTGCCCACGGCTCGCTTGCGTCGGGGGAACGCCTTCTCAAACAGCGGCACGAGTTTGATGACCCAACGGTGTACGCTCGAATGATCGACTTCGATGCCGCGCTCCGCCATCATTTCCTCGAGATTTCGAGGCTCAACGAGTAAGCCACATACCAGCGCACGCAAAGCAGGATCACGTCCAGTGGGTAATGCAACCGCTTCAGTACCTTGCCTACGCCATCAGGCAGCGTCTTGCGCAGCGTTTTCTTTGTATCGCCCATCGTGTTTGGCATCGGTGTCGGGCCACCGATTTTACTGCAGTGGCTTATTGCGACATAGCCATGGTGACGGCTTCAAGGAGTTGTACGTGCGCGCGGCGAAGAGGAACTCCATCTCCGCGGGGCCGTCGCTCTGAACCGCCCCGGGTTTCCCGGAGGCTGTTTTGCTTGAGTCACGCCGCGATGGCGGACCCAGCGAGTTTTGAATAATAAGCGGCTTCTGCCTCGGCAGGTGGAATGTTGCCGATGGGGCCGAATAGTCGACGATTGTTGAACCAGTCAACCCATTCGAGCGTCGCCATTTCAACGGCCTGCGGATTGCGCCACGGTCCGAGGCGATGGATCACCTCTGCCTTGTACAAGCCGTTGATCGTTTCAGCC
>NZ_JAMBPR010000121.1 GCF_024206475.1 Paraburkholderia sp. CNPSo 3274 | reverse complement strand
GGATATGGCGGCGGGCGCGACGGCGCGTTTTTCGGCGTCGGGGGGAGTGGCAGCGCTTCGCAGCGCAACTTCGACAGGGGCAGCCGAAGCATGCAGGGTTCCGGCTTCAACCGGCCAGCGGGCGGCGGCATGCGCGGCGGCGGTGGACGCGGTGGCAGGCGCTAGGGAGTGGACCATGAACGTTCATCCACGAGGTGTGCAAAAGTTGCTGACGCTGACGTTCGCGAACCTTGCGGCGGCGGTTGTGCTGTCGGTCGCGACGGTGCCCGCGGCGCACGCACAGAAGAACTTCAGTTCACCGGAGGCTGCGATGAACGCCTTTGGCGACGCCGTCATCAAGGATCGGGAGGACCAGTTACGCACGATTTTCGGCAACGACTTTCGGGAGCTGATCCCGCCCGTCGGCGCCCCGGTCAGGGATACCTTCATCGCCGAGTGGGCAAAGTCCCACACCATCGAGCCAGGGGAGGCCGGGCAGGCGCACATCGTCGTGGGCGACAACGGCTGGACGTTCCCGGTCCCGCTCGTCAAGCATGACCAGGGATGGCATTTCGATACGCGGGCGGGCGCCGAAGATGTGCGCTTGCGGCGCATTGGCCGCAACGAGCTGGCCGTCATCCAGACGATGATGGCGATCTTTGACGCACAACGCGAATACGCGCAGACCAATCACGGCGGTGTTGGTGTGCTCGCCTACGCCTCAAAGATGGTGAGCTCCCCAGGCAAGCACGACGGACTGTACTGGCCAACCGGGCCGGATGACACGCCAAGTCCGCTTGGCGCGGCCTTCGTCGATGCGAGTTCGCGCAATGCGCAGAACGCCGGCTACTACGGGTACCACTTCAAGCTGCTGGAGTCCCAGGGGCCCAACGCACCCGGTGGCGCCTATAACTACGTCGTGAAGGGCAAGCTGTTTGGAGGCTTCGCGGTCATCGCCTGGCCGGTGAAGTACGGCGAGACGGGGATCAAGACGTTCATGGTGAGCCATTCCGGCCAGGTCTATGAGCGCGATCTCGGGCCAGAGAGCGCAGCGAAAGCGCAAGCCACGAAATGGTTCGACCCGGGGCCGGGCTGGAGCAAGGTTCCCGATCGCGATAGCGAATGAGGCGGCCATCTGCAAAGTACGTCATGGAATCGGGTGACTACGGGGGGCAATCGACGATAGGGCTGCCCCTTGCGTTCCCATCTACGGCCGGTCACACCGCTGAACCGCTGGAACTCGCTGTTCGACAACCGTTTGGCGTTGAATTTGAGGCGGAGAGCCGGGCAAGTGCGGACCGACTGATGTGGTCTAGGTACGCTCTACTCGTTGTGAAACCTGTCATTCGCGACGTCGAAGGTCCGGACGACAGGAAAGTAACTCAAACTGCCTTATCAACCGCAACCCCTGAGTATCAGCACTGGCGGACGCGACAGTATGGTGAGGCGTCTGCGAACGGCCGGAAACTGATCGAAGCCGACACCTGAGCGTCAGGTCAACGACAACAACGAAGGACTCTTCATGGCCGTCACCGGCAGTTCAGCGGCACGTTGGGCGCGATTCGTAGTGCCTGATGTGCCTAGGCTTGCGCGTCTTGATGCACTGGCTCCGCCAGTCGCCACGCACTCCGGTGATGGGAAGCTTCAGCGGAGCCTACCTAGATCGGAGCAAGCATGGTCCCGCGGCAACGCCTGGCGCCGCAGCGACAGGTGTACTCGCTGGCTGATTCGCGTGCTTTCGCAGGGATCTCAAGCGCGTAGTCGATGAACAGTTCCTCGCCGGGCTGGATGTCCTTGAGCGCGTTGATGTAGACGCGGCCTGATTGCTCGATCGCCTCGCAGTTCGCCTTGCAAGCATGGTTGAGCCACCTTGCGCCGTTTCCGCCGCGGCCGCCATCTATGACGCGGCCGTTCGACAACCCGAAGAGGAAAGTATGCCCGGCGTCGGCGCGGCGCGCATAGGTGCGGGTCGCTTCCCGCCAGGTGGTGACGAGCCCCTTGTATTCAAAGATGCGCTCGCCGGCGCAAAGTGCCCGCAGGGCAAAGACGCCCTTTCCGTGGATGGGGGACTGCCGAACGGAGACGCGCTTCATGCCGGGAAAGTGAGAGGAAGGGAGGTCGGGAGTATAGCCGCAGAAACGGCCCCCAACATTTGGCAGCGGACTGTTATGGGTGTCGCGGTCATGGGCCGTCACATATGAACCACTTCTCGCTCACTTCCTCGTCGCAAAAGCGTCGGCGATCTGCCTCGTACGTTCGACCTCGTCCTTCTGCAAATTAGATCGAGGTGGTCGAGACCGAAGTCTGCCGCAGGGGGGGCGGGCACCGTAGTGAGTTCCGCGCCGTGCCCGGGCGCGTGCGTGGCATGCGTGTGGTGCGCCCGGTGCGGGCTCGCGCCGCCCAGCTTTTCCGCAAGCGGCGCTGGATTGGCCTCGCCTTGCTATTTCAGTTTGCGGCGTTCATTGCGGCGGGTGCCATGCGACGACCATCAGACCGCCGACAGGCGCCGCCTGTTTCTGTTCATGTATTCCAGCTCATGCCTTGGGTGGATGTGCGTGTTCCGCCGCGGGAAAGAACGCGTTCCACGCCGCCCGTACGCCTTGCGCGGCGGCGGCCTGCGCGTCCATGTGCTCGGTGTCCGGCGAGATCCCCGGATCCGCGCGTTCAGGCCGCGCCAGTGCGTGAATACGAGCACGGGCTGCTCGGTCCAATGCCCGTCGACGAACCGGCAGAACGCCGTCTCACCACTCGTGAGCTTGACTTCGTACCAGCCTTCCCGGGCCGGCGGAAATTGGTCCAATGGGAACCACCCGGTGGTATCGATTTCCATTTGCGCCCCCATTTTAAGCCGTCACATAGGGGAAGCAGCACGTGGCGTACCCGTTACAGACACGCGCCGGGCTGCAGCTCGGCGAAGCTTGCAACCCAGGCGGGGAGCCAAAGCAGGGCGGACGAAGCCGGACACACGAGGCTTGGTCTTCGCGCAGGAGATAGTCGCCAATTTTATGGCATGGCGGATTGGGTGATCAGGAATGCAGATATTTTATGCCTGCACAATGGTGATCAGCGTAACTCCCAAAAACGGGTACTTTCGCAGGTTTGGATAGCCCTATCTTCTCACTCGCCCTGGCCAAAGGGAGTTTCTTGCGGGCACCGGGGCAGTCTGCGGCCTTCCTTGCCCTGGACGTGGCGCCGACCGTATCGGGCGTTGGCGCGCGGAGGACTCTACCGGGCGATTATTGATGTGCCGTAGTTTGATATATAAATAGATGCCTTGTGATAAGAAAACTTATCATAAGGCCGGCGATGTCCGCCGATGCGAGCCCCGGCACGTGCCAGTCGATGACCGGTGATGCGGGGCTACGAGCGCTACACGACCTGCTTGAGATTGCATCGAAATCTGATCCGATACGGTTACATCCTTGAAAAGGTACGGGTGCTTGCTAACGCGCGAGGATCCGACCGGAGACCTGAAGAGGGTGCCTGTAGCGGACGCCTTGATCTTCAATCGATATGCATAGCTAAACTCTGGCGCTCGCCAGCCTCACTTTTTTCCGGGGCTTTGCTGAGACTGGAGCACACTGCGGATCGTGGTGATGCAGTTATTTTTCACTCGTATTTCGTTGATCGTCGCGAGAACTGATCCTCAACCGATGATCCTGAACACGTTCGGCATTTCGGTTGTCATCCGTGATGTTAAGAAAGGAGTTCGATAACCGCCTGTATGAGACACGCAATATTCACAATTTCGCGTCATCTGGTAAAACGCACCTGATCCAGGGGGTGATGTCCCGACCCATGCGCGCCGCATATAAGGCCGCAAACGGAATTTCACCGGGAGACGCCGATGAACGAGACAGAAACGACGCATACGCCGATACGGCGCCGGCTCCGGAATTTCGCAACAGGCGGTATGTTGCTGGCCTTGGCCGCATGTGGCGACAGCAACTCGAATCATCCCGGCGATCCGTTGCTCCAGTACGAGTGGTACGTGCAGAACGTCGGTCAGGACGTTTTCACGGGCGTCCCGGGCACACCGGGCATCGATCTCGACGTGATGGGAGCCTGGCACGAAGGCATTACCGGATCCGGCGTGAACGTGATGGTGGTCGATTCGGGCGTCGAAATCGCGCATCCCGATCTGAAAGTCAACATCAACAGTTCGATGCTGCACAATTTCGACACGACGGCGGCTAATCCGGACGATCCGACGCCCGCGCCTCCTGGGTCGGACATCGACGCGCACGGAACCGAGGTAGCCGGGATCATCGCCGCAGCGGCTGACAACGGTATCGGCGGACGCGGTGTGGCCTTCAATGCGGCGCTCGGCGCGGTGCGTTATCTGTGCGACGAAGGGTGCGGCACGGCGTTCAGCATGCTCAGCACCTATGGCGGCGCGCCGTACTCGGAGGCGGTCGACGTTTTCAACGCTTCCTACGGGCGCACGCCTGCCTTACCGGAGCAGTTCAGTATGGGCGGTTATGAGAGCTTCGCGCTCCAGCATCTCGAAACGATGCGCAATGGTCTCGGCGCACTGATCGTTCAGTCGGCGGGTAACGATTTTCTGAACGACGCCTCCAAGCCAGCCGCACTGTGTACGAACGCAAACGCGCACGACGTAACGTGCTTCAACGCGAACAGCGACCCGCAAACGGCCATGCCCGAGGTCGTCACGGTGGCCGCCGTGAACGCGTCCGGGGTGCATTCGAGCTATTCGAGTGCGGGCTCCAACATTCTCGTCGCGGGGCTCGGCGGCGAGTTCGGGCTCGCGGCGAGCCTGCCACGTTTTCCCGCAGGCCCTGCGCTTCTCACGACCGATCTGACCGGTTGCTCACAAGGCGCTGCGAGTACCGGCACCGTGAACCCCTATTCGAATCCATTCAATGTGCCAGGTTCCACGATCAACGGGGAGCTTAACGCTGATTGTGACTACACCGCGACCATGAACGGCACATCCGCTGCCGCGCCGACAGTGAGCGCCGTGGTTGCGCTGATGCTGCAGGTCAATCCGCAGCTCACATGGCGCGATATCCGCACGATCCTCATGAAGACAGCACGGCGGATCGATGCCGACCGCGTGCCGACTACAGTCGAGCCGGCTTCCGGCCAGCAGTACGTGCCTGAGCCCGCGTGGACGCAGAATGCTGCCGGCTACTGGTTCGACAACCGCTATGGCTTCGGTCTTGTCGATGCGGCGGCCGCCGTCAACATGGCTCGCGGGTACGGTCCTGCGCTGAGAGGCTCGATGCTTGCCGACACCGCCGAGGTCGATCCGAGTGCTGACGGTACGGGCGAGTCCGTGCCTCAATCCAGCACGACAGGCCTCGAAGTGGATCTCGCCGTGGGCGGCGCTGTAAAGAGTGTCGAATTCGTGCAGGTCATGATCGACATGCCCTCGGCGAATCCCAGCGATCTCGCGATCGAGCTGGTCTCGCCCTCGGGCACACGCAGCGTGCTGCAGAACGCGTATAACGGCTTCCTCAACACGTCTGTCGAGGTGGGGGACTGGCTGCTCGCCTCGAATGCATTCAACGGCGAATCCGCCCAGGGCACATGGAAGTTGCGCTTCATTGACGTCGATACGCGCCTGGGCGACCCGATGCTCGCCCAGAGCGTGCGCATCGCCGTGCAGGGCCCCTGAGCGACCGGGAGAAACAATGAGCACGATCTTCACACGACTTCTCATTGCGGGTGGCGCACTGCTGCTATGCGCCGCACTCGCGCAGGCCCAGGATGTGGCGCTCAGGCAGGGCATGCAGGCGAGCGCCGCGCAGGTGCAGTCGCTCGCGCGCACGCCGCCGGTGGTCATCGGTACGCGCAGTGTCTGGCCCATACCCAGCGCTCCGGCGCTCGATGAGGATGGTAAGGTCCGGCAGAACGCCACACTCGTGATCCGCTCGAGCGACCGGCTGGTTGGCCTGAGCTCGAACGATCTCGTCGTGATCTATGCGGACACGGCTGCGGTGAGCGCGGCAGCGAGCGGCCTTGTGCAGCAGGTAAGTGCCTTTCCGCGAATGGGTATGACTGTGTTGCACGTCAGTACGTTTGGTCAGCTTCAGCCTCTGTATCAGACGCTCGTGGCGAAGTTTCCCGCCGCGCACTTCGATCTGCCGGTGCGCTATGCGATGCAGCGTGCCCGGTAACCGTGCCAGGCATGCTCGGTGGCCTCCCCGCGATGCGTTTGTCCACGAAGAACTCAATCTGTGCCGACGGCGAAGCTAAAGCACGGCGAAGCACAGGGAGAAAGGCATGACTGATGCCTGCCCCGACGCAGCCGTCGACCCCGTTCACGTCAATCACTGGAGCCGTCATCCGCTGCTTGTCGGCCTGATCGGTTTCGTGTTGACTGCGATCGTCGGGACGACGATTACGTTTCTTTATAACCGGCTCAACGCGGACCGGGAGCACGCCGGCGCGCGTCTTGCCGCGCGACGCGCAGCAATCATGGAAACGCATCGCGCGCTGTTCGAATACCAGGGGACGGTCCTCCACCTGGAAACGGAAATCAACCTCAGGATGCCGAATGACGCCTTGCTGGAAGCATTCAAACTGTACCAGGGGGCTGCTGCACGCGCCTATGCGGCGATTCCGGGTGCCGAATACGTACTCTACCAACAGGGAGGCGGAATTGGCACCGAAGTCGCCAGTCGTAACGTCGCACAGAGCATGGTGGACTTCGAGAGCGCAGTCACCGACGTCGTTGATAACCGGCTCATGCCGCTCCTGAAGTACACGGATTCTTGCGTGTCGTCGCGTTATGCGAATCTGATCGCGAAAGGAACTGCTGCGGCGTCGGACGATTGTGGCGATCGGGCCGAGCTGGAAGCGGCGTATCCACGCATGCCTCGCAATCTCACTGACCGACTGCAAGCCTATGGGGAGTGCTCGGAAGCCTTCACCTCGATCATGATTGCATTGGGGACCGATCCCGATGAGACACTATGGAGCGCGGGGTCACGGAGGCTGTTCCGGATGAGAGGCTTCCATTCTCAACCGGAATTGATAAGTTCCTGCCCACAACGCCACGGCGATTTTTCTAACCATGCCTGGACCTTCAATGGATGACAGACTTATTCTCGTCTACGCCTGCCGCGCCAGCCACTGTTTTGCAGAGACTTTCCCTCGATTAATCCGCTCACGCGGTTATCTTTTCTCGGTTGTCAGAATCGCGTTCTTTCGGTCCGTGAGTTATCTTAATGTTCGAAAATGTCTTCAATAAATGCTTGTATTGTGCAATTTAAAAGCGCATTTTCGCGTCCTTTGATAAAACGTTTTCATTCAACCTCTGACTTCGTCGACCAACGATCGCGTCAAACCGCGTCCGTTGCCGATCCGGTTCCCCGTTGTGTGCTTTCGGGAGACGGGGCGCGGATGACAAGACGGTGCGTTCCGGAGGACCGTCGTGCCAGCATTGACGGGAATTCACGGCAACGGCGGCCTCGCGGATTTCAGCGCCCAGCAATTGTCAGGTGTCCGACCGGCACGTGTTAGAGATGGCGGAAGCGTTGAATGGGTCGCAAAGGTCTTGCCGACCTGTAAGTCGATGAGATTAAGGTAGGTCGATGTAGCGGAAAAAACGTATCGATTGCGCTGGGGGGAATCTGCTTCAGTGGCCTTGAACGGAGCGCATGTATGGACATCGTGAATCGACTCATGAAGGTTCTGGACGACGCTGCACGGAGGCAGAAACTAGTTTCGTATCGTCGCTTTCATTCATGTTTTCCGAAGGACAGTACGTTAGGATACAGATACATGCTACTCGGGCAGGCGGTGACGAGGCTTGCGGATCCGCGGCGGCACGACTATGGCGCGGTGCTCACGCTGGACAACGGCCTGCCGGGAGATGAATTCTTCGTTCGCTTCAGGAGCTTGAGGCGCGCCGAATATGAAGCCATCATGGGCGTCGGGACATGTGGGCGCTCAGTGACGAAGCGTCGCGCACTAATCGAGGCAGAACGACGCCGGGTGTTTGACCATGCTGGCCAGCGGGCTCGCGGAGGATTCGGGTCAACGGACTTGGCGCTTGCTGAATCTCGCCTTGGGGACGATTGGCACAGTGTGCTCGCCGATCCTCTGAAGTCTGCGCTGCACCAGGAGTACTTCAGGAGAAGGTGGGCGGAATCAGGAGCGTGATGCTGAAGGGCGGTCAAGTAACGTCTCTCATGACCGCACGATTTGCATCGAACGCTTTGTTGCGGTTCCGACATATGTCGAGCCTGGCGCGCGCGCCTGCATCGAATTCGCGCCGGGCGGAATTCCGCATCCTGATCCTCATAGCCGCGCTACATTCGTCTGCGGCGGCCCATCGCTGTGGGAGTGACGCCCCGATTTGCAAGGCGCCATGGACAGTCAGAACACGTACCTCGCGCCGCCATTGACAAGCCATCCGCGGAATCCGCCGTTGCCGATTTGCTGCTGGTACGACACGCGGCCGTAGAGCGAGAGATTCGCCGTATAGGTGCCGCTGACCCCAAGTGAGTACTGCAGCGCGTCGCCCATCTTGCCGCTCGTGAACTGCACGTCGCTGATCTGCACGCTGGTGCCGTTCGTGAACGCGTGCAGCACGTCGATCTCCGCATACGGTGTGACGCGCCCGGCGCTCACGTCAAAGGGGCGTGTCACGCGCAGACCCAGGCGCCCCGTAAGCTGGTTCTGCGAGCCGATACTGACGTCGAGATTATCGACGTCCATCGAGTTATGGAAGCCCAGATGCTGGCCGACAAGCTGGATCTGCGGCTCGATGTTGATACGGTACGGCAGCGTGAACGGATAGCCGGCTTCCACCGACGCCGCGTAGCTATTCCCCTGAAGCTTCATGGTCTGGCCTCGCGCTGCCGTGTCGACATCGCCGTTGAACCAGCCGACCGAGAGGATGCCGTCGAAGTACCAGCCCTGGCGGCTCTGATAGGTGCCGTAGCCGGACAACCGGTAAGTGTTCGAGCGGCTGCTGCTCGGACCATCGACAGCCTCGGGCTCGAAATGCAGCCAGCCCACCGAGCCCGCCAGCCCGAAGCGCCACAGACCATTGTCGTTGCGGAACTTGAATGCATTCGCACCGAACTGGATCGCGCTGTAATCGCCGGACATGTTGTAGCCGAACTGCTGGAAACCAATGTTCGACGAATAATTGAAGTCGCCCCCATACACGCGGAAGAACATTTCAGAGGGGCCACCGTCACGACCGAGATCGCCGTCGTCGCGGATCTCACGGAGGCGGCGATGTAACGAGTCCATGTCGATCAGACCTGCGTAGAGAAACGCGGCGGGCGCACTCAGGTACGCGGCTACCTGCGGGGCCACGGCTGGGCGTGCATTGGGCGGGATCTGCACTTCCTCCTCGGGCGCTGGATTGGGTGGTGTTGGACCGGGCGGCAACGGACCCGGCCCTGGCTCGACAGGATCGACTGGCCCTTCCGGTGTCACATAAACGCTCTGCAGGCGATAGTCCCAATGCCCGCCTCCGCCGCCGACTAGCTGCTGCGTGTCATCGGCCCCGCCGTGCGACGACTGCGGGCCATAGGCATAGAGCGCGTATTCGTAGGGGCTCTCCGGCGCGACGACATAACCGCCTGCGAGCCGGAACGCGCCCTGCGTCGAGGTGCCCGCGACCTGCACGATCGAGATGCCCTCGTGGGGGCCGATCACGCCGGTCGGCGCCGTGAGGCCACCCGGGCTGCTCGCGACCGGCTTCACGTCGACATAAGTGACACCCGATGCATTGCCCGCGATGAGCAGACGGTCCGTGGACTGAGCGCTCAACGATCCGCCCGCGTTGAGCCACGTGTTCACGGCGACCGTGCCCTGCGCGCCGCTGTAGTTGCCGGCGACGTTGACCACGCGATACGAGGACGCGGAAGTCGGCGCCGTGCGAAGCCCTGGAGATGCCTGAAAGTCGATCAGGCTGTTCGCGTTCGCCAGCGTCGTGACCTTGGAGTCGCCGGTCACGTTCCAGCGGCTCGAATTCGTGAGGTTCAGCGTGGTCGTGCTGCCCGTGTCGGTCAGTACGACGCCGTTTAGCGTCGAGCTGTCTGCGTTGACGGTGAGCGTCGAGGGGAGAGCGGCCGTCGTCGCGTCGAGCGCTGCGCTCGCACCCGTGACCGTGGATCCCGTGAGCGCGACGTTGGCGATGCCACCCGCGACGAGGATGCCCGCGCCCTTATCGGACTGTACCGTCGTGTTGGTGAGCGTGACGTTTTCCTCGGGCTCTCCCGCGTGCACGATCGGACTCGCGGCAGCAAGCGTCACACCCGGCGTTGCGGATGGCGTGTCGGCGGCGGAGGTTCCGTCAACTGCCGCATCGCCGAGAGGCGCCGCCACGGCTGCCGTCGCGGTGCCTGAAAGGTAGACGCCGTTGCTGTTGTCGCCCGTCGTGTGCAGCGATGCGCCGGTGGCGCTCAGCGTGCCGCCGTTGGTGACGCGCACCGCGTGCGAACCGCTGCCGCTCGTCGCCACGCTCATGCCCGCGCCGTTTGAATCGCGTGCGAGTGTCGCGCTCGACAGCCCGTCGACGAGCACGCCAGCCGCGTTCGCCCCGGTCGTGGACACGCTGCCGCCATAGGCATGCAGGATGCCCGTGGCCCAGACGTAGTAGCCGGTACCGCCGGCGCCCGTGGTCCTGATCGTGACATCGGTAGCGCTCGCGCTCGCGCTGAGGCCGCCGACGAGCAGACCATAGGCGTTGCTGCCCGCGCTGCTGATCGAGGTGCCGCTCAGCGCAGCCTGCACGGTGTTGGCGAACCACGTCGCATACGCGCTTGCCCCGGTCGTCGACACGCTGCCGCCCTGCATCGTCACAGTCGCGTCCGTGGTGCCATAGACACCGTAACTCTGGCTACCGGTCGTGGAAATCTGATCGTTAGTGAGCGTTGCGCTTGAGCCCGCGCCCGTGACATAGACACCGCGCGCAGAGGTACCGTGCGTCTCGACGCTCATGCCGTCTATCGTGGCCGTGGCGCCCCCCGTGAGCCAGATACCGTGGGCGGCCGAACCCGTGGTCTTGATCGAACCGCCCTGCACGGTAAGCGTGGACGCCGTGTCGTAGATGCCGTGCGCGTTGTCGCCCAAGGTTGAGAACTGCGCGTTTGTGAGCGTCGCTTTCGAGACACCGCTCTCGTAAAGCCCGATACCGAATGCGCCGGTTGTGGTGAAAAGCGTGCCGTTCGCGGTGAGCGTCGAAGCGTTGTAGATGTATGCGGTGTAGGCATTTGGGGCGACGGTCGACACTGAGCCGTTGGTGAGATTGATTGTCGAGGCCGACGAGACGATGCCATACGTCGACGTTCCCAGCGCACGCACATCGGTGTTGATGAGGTTGATCGTCGGGCCGACTGTGCCGCTATAGGGAAAAGCGCGCACACCGTACGCGTTGGTGAAGCCGCTCGATGTGGTGATCGAGGAATCACGCAGTGTGATGACCGGCGCGCCCGCCGTTGTTCCATAGGCACGTATGCCGTCGGCACTCTCTCCGGCTGTCGTGATGTAGAGGTCGGTGGCGTCTAGCGTAGTCGGAATCGCCTGCGACCCGGAAAACGGCGCGTAAATGCCGAAGACGCTGAGTCCATCGGTCGAGACGTACGTGCCGTATCCGTGACTGCTTCCATTGACTGTGAGGGTGCCGCTCGAGACATAGAGTCCGTCATTCGGTGCCCATTTGCATAGTGCGAATAGATCTGGATGTTGCCCGGCGTAGACCCCGCATCCGGTGCGATTACCGCAGAACCGTTCGTCTCGACAGAAACGCCGGCGCCGCCGAGTTGTGACGGATACGGCAACTGAGGGTTGATCGTTGTTGAGCCAACGATCAGGCCACTGATGTTATTGAACTTCTGCGAATAATCGTAGTTGCCGGGGCCGATCACGATGTCGTATTGCGCATAAGCTGGCGCCGTGGCACACAGCGCGAGCCATGCGCTGATTGAGGCCGGGATGGCGCGTAACCGCCAGGCGCGGCGTAGACACAGGACCGGTCGCGGCCCGGAACGATCAGCATGTGGCGAGGAGTGCTGCATAAAATATAAGTAGCCGCTCTCACGCATCACGAGCTCCATGAGGGATGGAAGGAAGTGACCGCTGCCGCAAGGCAGACTCGCCAGGGGCAGGCAGAGCCGCGTCGTTACGCGAAATGCGCAACGGCCAGTGCCCCTTGAGTGCTTTCCGCAAAGCAAAAAAATACGCAATTGGTCCAGATCTGCAACGTTCGCAGATTAGAAGAAATATTGAGAAAGGGTACGGAAGGTGCTCGAAAGCAGAGTGCCCTGGACCACATCGAGGGATGTCGTGCCGGAACGTTGCACGAGCATCCGATGCGAAATGAATACACCGACACACGGACCCCCGGCGGCATACAAGTTGTCGCCTCTGAACTTTCTTATCAAGAAGAGTCAGAGGTGCAAGTTGAAGGCGAAACAAACGTATTCTGTCGAGTTCAAGGAGCAGGCACTGTCGAAGGTTCTGCAGCGCGGGAGCCGAACGGTTAGCGCGGTGGCTGACGAATTGAACATGAACGTACTGACATTGAGGAATTGGATGAGAGGTCCCGCCGCCGTGAACCGGAGTTCGAGTTCTGGACACGCAAGACGCCCGGAAGACTGGTCGCTGGAAGAGCGCCTGATGGCCTTGCAGGAGAGTCACGGCTTGGTCGACGAAGCATTGAACGGCTGGTGTCGGGAGCGCGGCCTGTTCGCGCATCATCTCGCGCAGTGGCGCGCGGATTTTTGCGCCGGCGGCGCAGCCGCTGGCCGGCGTGAGAGCGCCCAGGAAGTACGGGATCTGAAGCAGGCCAATGTGCAACTGCAGCGTGAGCTCAAGCGCAAGGAGCAGGCGCTTGCCGAAGCTGCGGCGCTACTGGTGCTACAAAAAAAGTACCGTGCGCTCCTCGGGGACGAGGCCGAATGACGGTCCCTGAAGAGCGCAAGGCATTGATCGGCCTCGTCAACGAGGCGACCCTGGCCGGGGCTCGCCAGGCGCACGCGTGCAAGATTCTGGGGCCCAGCGCGCGGACGGTTCAGCGCTGGCAGCGGGGCGAACCTGACGCGGTGGACGGGCGCTCGTTACGGCACCACGAGCCGCGCCACAAGCTCTCTGCCGAGGAACGCGCCGAGCTTCTGGCGGTCGCGAACTCGGCCGAATTCGGTCATCTGCTGCCAAGCCAGATCGTACCGCGACTGGCAGACCAGCAACGCTATATCGCCTCGGAATCGACGTTCTATCGGGTATTGAAGACCGAGAAGCAACTCGCGCATCGGCGCAGCGAACGGCCAGCCCACGCACGCAGCAAACCCCGCTCGGTTTGCGCCGACGCGCCGAACCAGTTGTACAGCTGGGACATCACGTACCTGCCGACGACGGTTCGTGGGCAATATTTCTACCTATATCTGTTTCTGGACGTCTTCAGCCTCAAGATAGTCGGCTGGCAGGTCTATGCGGAGGAAAGCAGCGTACTGGCCAGCGAAGTCCTCACGGACCTCTGCGCGCGCGAAGCGATACGACCCAACCAGGTGATTCTGCATTCGGATAACGGTGGCCCGATGAAAGGCGCGGATGCTCGCCACCCTCCAGGCGCTGGGCGTCATGCCGTCGTTGAGTCGCCCGGGCGTGAGCAACGACAACCCGTATTGCGAGTCGCTGTTCAAGACTTTGAAGTACCGGCCTGCGTACCCACTCAAGGCGTTCGATATCCTGCTCGCCGCGCGCACCTGGGTGGGCGCGCTGGTGCGCTGGTACAACGATGAACATCGCCACAGCGCGATCCAGTTCGTTACGCCAGCACAGCGCCATGCCAACCTCGACCAGGACATTCTGGGTCGACGGGCGGCGCTTTACGAGACTGCACGGCAGCGCAATCCACTGCGATGGAAAGGCCCCACCCGCAACTGGCAGCGCGTACATGCTGTGCACCTGAACCCGGATCGAAGCGACAACGAGTACGTCGCCCCGGAACGCCGTAACCAGGAGAGAAAGGTCGCCTGAAATTTAATCGTTGAGGCGACAACTTGAAAATTTCCGTACCCGGACGAAATCCATACGCTAACCGATTACGTGAGCCGCACAGCGCGCATAAGAGCCATTCTCACCGACCACATCCAGGCGCTTCTCGCGACGGGTATATCCGTGGCTCTGGACTTTCCATTCAATACGGCCGGCGCACGTGCGTGGGGCACGTCACTATTTCAGACGGTTGGCTGCGAGCATCGACTTCATTATCTCGATGTGAGCGACGAGACCTGCAAATCTCGATTGAGGGCGAGGAACGTGTCAGGCCAACATCCTTTCCACACATCGGAAGAGCAATTCGATCAGTAACCAGTTATTTTGTGCCGCCTGCATACAGCGAAGGTTTCAACCTTATTGTCTATGACGAGACTGGGAAGGTCCGCTATCAGGCGGCCTCATGACCTTCGAGTGCCCGGTTGGAGGACTACCCATGCCGCTCTACCAGGGCCGGGGGCGGCGAAGTAGCAAGCGCCATCCTGGAGATCTTGCCGTCGTTCTCAATTTCGACAAAACCGATTCTTCTGTACCAGTCATACGCAACCCGGTTGCACACCAGGACATTCAAGTACAGCGGCTTTTGTAAGAGACTGGACAGCGACATCAACTTGGCCAGCGCCGCACTGCCAATCGACCTGTTTTGCATCCCGGGCACGATACAAAACATCCTCAGCCATACAAGATCCGGTTCGACTTCCCAGTGCACAAACCCGCATCGGTTGCCTTCCCGCATGACTATCTGACAAGAGCCCTGGCGAAGGCTTTTCGCAAACCCCGCTCGTTGCACGTTCTCGTCCCAACCGTACGCTACGGCAACGAAGCCCCTCATCGTTCGCTGGTACGTGTCAAATAGCCATTCCGAGTCTCCGGATACGGCCTGTCGAAAATCTAGATCCATAACAACAGCCACTCGCGACAAGGAAGTCTTCGTCAGAGTACCGGATGCAAGGGATCGCAATCAACTCGTCGGGACCGACGTCCGCCGACTTTTGCGCAATGCATTGGCGCTTGTTGACGGCGTTCTTGAACGTATGCGATCCACGAACGACGCCCTTCAGAGTATGGTAGCGGAGCGCGTGAGGTGTGATAGTGATGCGGGTCAGCGGAGGTCCGCCGGCATTTTCCAGGGAAGCAACGCGTCGTAGTCGTCGACGGTTTTCGCCAGAGGCAGGTGTTGGAACAGCCAGGTGAGGTACCGGTAGGGATCGATGCTGTTTGCCTTGCAGGTCTCGACGAGCGTATAGAGATTGGCGCTCGCGTTCGCGCCTTCGACG
>NZ_JAMBPR010000013.1 GCF_024206475.1 Paraburkholderia sp. CNPSo 3274 | reverse complement strand
TACGCAAGATCGTCAAGACGCGTGGGCACTTCCCGACGGACGAGGCCGCGACCAAACTGCTCTGGCTGGCCTTGCGCAATATCACGGCTGACTGGAGCCGTGCCGCGCATGACTGGAAAGCCGCGATGAACCAGTTCGCGATCCTCTACGAGGATCGCTTCACCAGAAATCATTTGTAGAATGCAATTGATGAGCCTGCCAGACGGCAGGCTTTTATCTGCCTTGCACACAAAAATTCAGACACTCCCTTTTTATGCAGGCGGAGGGGCGAAAGCGCGGTAGCAAGAAGAACCCCCCGAAGTTTGATGCGAAGACGAAGGTCGTTATAACGCCGGAAGGCTACACGGCAGAGGCCGAGATCGGCTACAAGGGTAAAGCGACGCTCCTCCCACAACTCATTCTTGTCGATGAACACAAGTGCAGCGTGTCGGGTTCAGATAAAGATGGGTTCGACGCATTCATCTCGCAGGCCCATGAACTTTGGGATCGTCAATAGCCTGCGTCAGCAAGATAACCGAAACCGGGCGGCGCAAGTTCCAGATTACGACTTTTGGCTGGGCGGAGGACGGTTACGTTACCCAAGAACAGTCCGAAGCTGAAGAGCTACCCGACGTTCGCATATGGCACTCGCCCATCGAGCCGGATGCCAATGGAAAATATCCCTCAAACACCAGGCTCTTCCGACGCCCCGACAATCAGATCGTATTGCGGCTCCGGAACAACATCCCCCTCGACCGCGCATTGACCGCATTCCGAAAAGTCGTCGAGCAGCTCGACCTGGCGGCAATCCAGGAAAGTGACATCCAGAATCCACTCGTCAACCTGAATTTTTCTGTCGAGTCTCACGCGACGCAGGCCCGCACGGGATGAAATGCCCGGAATCTCTTAGGCGCACGAAGTGCCGCGTCTCCTCGTCGCCACCGCGCGTCGATTCGGTTGGACGCCCGTAGTATCGATCCAACGCCGCCCGGATACCCGACTGCGAAAACTTCCACGGCGTGACCATCATTCCGCCATCTGCCGTGAAGGCAAAAAGCGGATTTGTTCGCGGTGAACGTGAAGGTGGTATGCCAGTAGGTGGCGTAGTACTGCGTGCCGACGTTGTTGTAGACCGTTGCCAGCGACTCGGACTGCAACGTCTGCGCGAGCGTCGAAATCAACTGAAAAAGTGGCGTCAGCCCATCGATCTGCACAAGACCGCTATCAGTGAAAGCCTGAAATTCCGCCGTCATCAATACACCCCAACTATGCGCGTTCCACGGACGTAACCTACGACGCGCGATCACAAGGACGGCGCGGAGTGTCCGAACGTTGCAATGAACTCATTGCTCGGACGCGTCGCGTGGCTGGCGTCATGGCCGACGCCGGCGGCGAAGGAATTCGAGTGCACGGATATGGAGAGGCTGCAGGAGCGCCGCGAGGAGTACGCGACGAAGCACGGCAACAACGGCTTCGGACTGACGTTGGGGCAGGCAGCGCCGCGGCTCGCGGGCTGGCCGACGCCAGTGAAGAACGACAGCAGCAACACGCGCAATGCGACGGCGAACCGATCGCCGCATGCGAAGAAGGGCCATGCCGGGACGACGCTCGTCGACGCGGTTTCACTCCTCGAGGAATTGAAGCAGCCGGCCCGACTAACGGCTTCTGGCGAGCTGCTGATTGGCTCCTCTGCCAGGATGGAAAGTGGCGGCCAGTTGAACCCGGCACATTCCAGCTGGCCCATGGGGCTCCCGCCCAAGTGGGACGACTGCGCGCCTACGGCAACGCCATCAACCGCGAAGCGGCGGCTGCGTTCATCGCGGCAGCTGACGAGTTGATTCCAACATGAACTTACGCCAAGTCGTATTCGCGCATTACTTCGCGAGTCACCGCTTTCACAAAGTCGAGGCAGCCAGGCTCGACGCCCGGAAAGACTGTGACCGTCCAGTTGCACTCCGCATTCTCGTCCGGATCCAGCCGGACTGGAGACGGCGCCCTGCAATCTCTGCAGTCGCCGTCCAACGCAGTGCTCTCGGAGATCCGCCGCTGAATTTCAGCTTGGATTTGCTCCGCTGTCGCAATCAGCTTGGCCATTCTCGACCTCCTTTGGTGGGTCCGAAAATCCTAGCACAAGCTTCAGGCGCTACTTCCTGGCGAGGAAAACGATGGATATGAAACAACTGAGCGACAGCTCGTGACCAAGCTGCGCGAACTCTCCGAAAAACCGGACGGCTGGGGCGACATTCGCATCATCGACCCGGCAGACGCGCGCGCGATCCTCGTCGCTCTCGCCCCTGCTGCAGCAGCGCCGAAAAAATTAGGTTTTGGCGTAAGTGCGCAGTTATCCACAGAAACTGTGGACAAATCTGTGCGAAGGGCGAGCGACGCAGGGCACGATAGAGGCAGCAAATGAGCGCGACGAGCCTAGCCCATCAAGATTTCGTCGACCATCGCGCGCCCCCAAGCGAACCCGGCGCTTTCCGCATCGTCCCGAGTACTGTGGCTCGTCTCCAGGTCTTGACTCGAAGCAATGTCGCGTTCTGTGCCCCTGCTCACTTTGGCGCGCCAAACCCACATTTCATTGGGGCACTCAAGAGTTTCCGAATGAAGGTCATAACCACGGTAGTCGGTAAAGCGCATGTTCCAACCCATCAGCAGTCTCCTTTCTTTCAATTTGAAAGAAAATAATAACATGGCCGATGCTGTCGCTATGCATGTAACAGGCAACCGCACTCCCATAGACGGGAACCGAAACACTCAAGGCAAGTAGCAGATGGAGCAAACGATGAGCGACTACCTGACCTCGACCGAACTCGCCGACCTCATCGGCTGCAAGCCGAACCAGCGCACGCGGATGATCAACTGGCTTTCCGACAACCGCTGGAAGTTCGTCATCGATCGCAACGGCATTCCCAAGGTCGCACGCGCGTTCCGCGATCTGAAGCTTGGACTCAGCACCGATACCAAAGCAACGAAATATGACAATGGTCCGAACCTCCAAGCATTCGCCTAAAGCCGCCGGTAAGAACGACACGACCGGAATCGACCGGCTGTACAAGCGCACCGGCGTGCGCAAAGTGTCGTTCCGGTACAAGTTCCCCGACGGCCGCAGCGAGACGTTCGAAACTGCGGCGCGCGGCGATCGAACTGCGATCCATGAGGCGGAGCGTCGCGCAAAGCGACGCGCGGTCGACGTGCAGGAAGGTCAAATCATCGCGGGCTCGGTTGCGGATGCGATCGACCGCTTCAAAACCGAATATCAATCCGTTCGTCGGAATGATGCTCAACCAGGGCGACCCAGACGTGCGCACCGTCACAAAAGCGGAGATCGTCCCGTTCTACCTATGGTCTGTGCGTCAGCAGCAGGCATACCGCACGATGGGCGTCGCGGCCATGTTCACGTACCCCACAGGCTTTCGCGCAGCAGAAGTGCGGCCGTTCCATATGTCGGGCCTGACCGAAGCCGGCGTGCGCGTCATCTCGGCAAAGCGAAAAAAGGCGAGGCGCAAACGGTCAAGCTGCGCGAGTGGTCCATGCGCCTTCGCGCGGTCGTCGAGCGCGCGAAACGTGACCGCAAAGTGGCGAGCATCTACCTGTTCCCAAACCGGCGCGGCCAGGCGTATTCGAAAAGCGGTTGGACCTCGGTATGGCAGGACGCCATGTATGCGTACATCGGCGAGTTCGATCCTGCGATCGCGCGCGAATTCGAAGCGAAGTCCAAGCGCGAGGCCGCGCAGCGCCGCGGCGAAAAGGCCGATGGCGTCGAACTCAAGCTGGTCGAGCATCCGGCGTATTTCGCCCTGTCGGACGTCCGCCCGGCCGCCATCACCGCGAAGCTCGAGGCGCGCGACGCCGATGCCTACGACTTCGCCGCACACGCGAATCCGAGCACGACACACAAGCACTACGACCGCCGGAAAGTGAGGCGCGCGAGCGCTACTGAATGAGGGTAAAATGCCGCAAGATTTTCGGAACACCTCGTCGCAAACCCGCGCCAGTGCTGGGTCGATAAAGGGGGGCATATTCCGAAATCAAAACTACAGGGCTTTGATTTTTAACCTGAATTTGCTGTTCGACGACTCGATTGTGATTCCTGTCGTCGTGGGTTCGAGTCCCATCAGCCACCCCAAAGAATTCAGCAGTGAACAAATGAGCCCGCACTGGTTGCGGGCTTTTTTGCGTCTGTGCACGAGAGACACCCAGGAACGCCTTTGAGCTTCGAGGAATACTACAGGCGGCTGCAACTGCCGGAGACTGCGTCGCCGGCAGAGATCAAGCGCGCCTACCGTCAACTGCGCGCGAAGTACCACCCCGACCGCAACAAGGGTCGCGAGGCGGCAGTCGAGCCGGTGTTCAAGCTCATTCAGGAAGCCTTCGAGATTCTGAGCGGCAGGCGCGTCGCGCCAACGGCCAGGACAACTGGCGCCGCAAATCCGGCCAACCCGCCCCGCAACGGCGAAGCTCAACCGCGCCAGCGCCGCGCGGCCCCGCCCATGCGCGGCGCAAACTGCCTCGTCGAGCTATTCGTGCCGCTCGAAGTCGCCATCAATGGCGGCGGCGTTCAAGCCCACTACCCTGTCAAAGGTCCGTGTCCTGCGTGCGAACAGGAAGATCGCGGCGCGCTTTGCGAACAATGTCATGGCACCGGCATGAAGACATGGCGCAAGTCGGAATTGGTCGAGATTCCTCGCGGGGCATGGGACGGTCAGCGTCTGGTGGTGACTGGCGGCGGCCACCCCGGCGTGAACGGCGGCCCATCGGGAGACGCGACGCTCTCGGTCTCCATCGTTTGCGGCCCGGGCTTCACGCGCAATGGGTTCGATCTCGCTTGCGAGCTTCAAATCGACTGCGTGACGGCCATGTTGGGCGGCGGCGTTCAGGCAATGGTCCTCGGCCGCACGTTCGAAGTGAAAATTCCGGCGAACACGAATTCGCGCACGCCAATCCGTCTGCCCGGTCTTGGGCTCGCGGACCGCAACGGCGTGCGCGGCAACCTCACGTTGCACCTGGTCCTCACCATGCCGGCTGCCGCCGCATATTTGAGCGGCGCGGAGCGCCAGCAACTACGCGACATGTTCGCCGAGGCAGAGCGCCGGGCAAGCCAGTCGCCTACCGCGGGTTCGCAAGGCAAACGCTAGTGCGCTTGCGTGCCGCGCGCATCGATCCACGCGCGCGCCGCTTCGAAGCCCGCCTCCGCCGCCGCGTGCTCGGTGGACCAGAGGCGCGTGATATGCACGAGTTGCCAGTCCTCCACGACTGTATCGCCCTGCAGCACGCGATAGTGCGCCTTCACGCCCGTGAGCACCTGCTCGACCGCGACTTCGATGTCGTAGTCCTTGTAGCGCTCCTGGTAGTCGCCCATGTCGATGCCCTTCGGCTCCATGTTCGCCTCTTTCCTCTTCTGCTGACGGTTCATGCTAGCACTTCCACCCGCCGCGACTCGCGGGCGGCGCCGACGCGCCAGCACGCTTCACAGGCGCGCGATCGACACCTCCGTCGACTTCACCAGCGCGACCACTTCCGAGCCAACCTTCAACTCGAGTTCGTCGATCGAGCGCGTGGTGATGACCGAGGTGACAATGCCGAATGCCGTGTCGACATCGACTTCCGAAACAACGGGCCCGCGAATGATCTCCTTGATCTTGCCGCGAAACTGGTTGCGCACGTTGATGGCGGTAATGCTCATAGGTTCGGCTCCGTGAGTTCGGGTTTAAACAAGAGGATTCCTGATGAATGATTCAGGCCACTGCGCCAGATGGCCGACCGGCGGCTTGCTGTGGGCCCTGGCCGAGCACGCGCTGCAGCACGCTCTCCTCGAGCGCGGCGAAGCGTGCGTCGACACGCGCGCGCGGGCGCTCGAGCGGAACGCTCTGATCGAGCGCGATGCGCCCCGCCTCGACGAGCAGAATACGGTCGCCCAGCGCGACGGCTTCGTGCACGTCGTGCGTCACGAGCAGCGCGGTGAAGCGATGCTCGCGCCACAGGCGCTCGATCAGCGCGTGCATCTCAAGGCGCGTCAGCGCGTCGAGTGCGCCGAGCGGTTCGTCGAGCAGCAACAAGCTCGGACGATGCACGAGCGCGCGGGCGAGCGCCACGCGCTGGCGCTGGCCACCCGAGAGCCGCGCGGGCCACTCGTCGGCGCGCGCGAGCAGGCCCACCTCGTCGAGCACCGCGCGGGCGTCGTCACGCGCGCTGCGCCCGAGGCCTAGCATCACGTTCTGCAAGACGGTCTTCCACGGCAAGAGACGCGCATCCTGAAACATGATGCGCGTATCGAGCGCCGAGCCACCTGCGCTGCGCCTCTCCACCGCGCCCTCGTCCGGCGTTTCGAGGCCGGCGATCAGGCGCAGCAACGTGGACTTGCCGCAACCGCTGCGTCCGACGATCGACACAAAACTGCCGCGCTCGATCGCAAGGTCGAAGCCGCTGAGCACCGCGCGCTCGCCGTAGCGTTTTCCCACGCCGCGAAGGGCGACGGCGGCGTCCCCCTCACGTGAATGCGTACGCCGTGCCACGCCCTCGCGCGCCGCTTGCGCCTTGTCGTTCCGGTCGCTCGCCTGCACGCGCTCGAAACCATCGCGCCCCACGCCGTAGTTCGGCGCCAATTGACTTGCGCTCATGCTTCGCTCTCCTGTTGATAGGCGGGATGCCAGCGCAGCGCCACGCGCTCGAGCCACTTCGCAAGCCAGTCGGCGAGCTTGCCGAGCGCCGCATAAAGCAGGATGCCGACCACCACCACATCGGTTTGCAGGAATTCGCGCGCGTTCATCGTCATGTAGCCAATGCCCGACTGCGCGGAGATCGTTTCTGCGACGATCAGCGTCACCCACATCAGGCCGAGCGCAAAGCGTACGCCGACGAGAATCGAAGGCAACGCGCCCGGCAAGATCACCTCGCGATAGAGCGCGAAACCCTTGAGCCCGTAGCTGCGCGCCATCTCTACGAGATTGGCGTCCACCGAGCGGATACCGTGGAACGTGTTCACGTATACGGGAAAGAACACGCCCAGCGCCACGAGAAATACTTTCGCCTCCTCGCCAATGCCGAACCAGAGAATCACGAGCGGAATCATGGCAAGCGCCGGAATATTTCGGACCATCTGCACGGTCGAATCGAGCGCGGTTTCAACCGGCTCGAAAAGCCCGGTAGCCAGCCCGAGCACGAGTCCAATGCCGCCGCCGATCACGAACCCCGAAAGCGCCCGCCACGTGCTCACGCGCACGTCCGCCCACATTTCGCCCGACTCGATCAACGACCAGGCCGCCCGCACCACGTCGAGCGGCTCGGGCAGCACGCGCGTCGAGAGCGCGCCGCTCCTTGCGGCGATCTCCCAAATCACCAACACCGCCAGCGGCACGAGCCAGGGCGCGAGCCGCGGCCGGCTCGCCCGTACGATTGCCCGCGCGATGCGCAGCGCGCCGCCTGGGCTCGCGCAATCGCGCGCGGGAGCAGCCGTTACTACGGATTGCGTCATCGTTGCGTCCTCCACGATTGCTGCCTTACTCCAGCGCCTCAGCTCTGGCTCACTTTCGGCAGATAGTGATTGCCGACCACTTCGCCGAACGGCCCCGAAA
This sequence comes from Paraburkholderia sp. CNPSo 3274, assembly GCF_024206475.1. GTDB lineage: Bacteria > Pseudomonadota > Gammaproteobacteria > Burkholderiales > Burkholderiaceae > Paraburkholderia. Next base: position 136,586 of record NZ_JAMBPR010000013.1, on the reverse strand, counting down.
GCGGGCCGCCCGCGCCCTTCGCCGTGCGACCCGGCAGCAGCGGGAACACGAGTTCCGCAAACCGGTAGGATTCCTCGAGATGGGGATAGCCGGACAAAATGAACGTCTCGATGCCAAGCTGCGCATAGTCCTTCATGAGCGCAGCCACCTGTTCAGGATTGCCGACGAGAGCCGTGCCCGCTCCGCCGCGCACGAGACCCACACCCGCCCACAGGTTCGGATAAACCTCGAGATCCTTGCGCGTGCCACGCTTGCCGCCGTGCAGCGCGGCCATCCGGCGCTGGCCTTCCGAATCCATCTTCGCGAACGCGGTCTGGGCGCGTGCAACCGTCTCGTCGTCGAGGTGGCTGATGAGCTTGTCGGCGGCGGCCCACGCTTCGTCTTCGGTCTCGCGCACGATCACGTGCAGGCGAATGCCGAAGCGAATCGTGCGGCCATGCTCGGCGGCACGCGCGCGAATGTCGGCGATCTTGCGCGCGACGGCTTCGGGCGGTTCGCCCCACGTCAGATAGGTGTCGATGTGCGCGCCCGCCATGGCGTGCGCGGCTGGCGACGAGCCACCGAACCACAACGGCGGATGCGGATGCTGCGCCGGCGGATACAGCACCTTGCCGCCTGACGAGCGCAGATGGCGCCCCTCGAAGTCAATCGTCTCGTTCGCGTGCGATGCCACGAGCAGCTTGCGCCAGATATGCAGGAACTCATCGGTGATTTCGTAGCGCGTATCGTGATCGACGAAGACGCCATCGCCTTCCAGCTCAGCCGTATCGCCGCCCGTCACGACGTTGATGAGCAGGCGGCCATTGGAAAGCCGGTCGAACGTGGCGGCCATGCGCGCGGAAAGCGCCGGCGACGAGAGGCCCGGGCGGATCGCCACGAGAAACTTCAGGCGCCGCGTCGCAGCGATGAGGCTCGACGCCACGACCCACGCGTCCTCGCACGAGCGGCCCGTGGGCAGCAGGACGCCTTCATAGCCGAGCGTATCGGCGGCGACGGCGATCTGCTGGAAATACGCGAGATCGGCCGCGCGCGCGCCCTGGGTCGTGCCCAGATAGCGGCTGTCGCCGTGGGTCGGGATGAACCAGAACACATTCATGCATTGCTCCTGCGTGGCATTTCGAAACACGAATCGGGTGACTGCCGGCTAGCGACTGGGCGCGGGCACGCCGCGCAAACGAACGCACCGCTCGTGGCTCAATGAAAGGATTCGACAGCAGACGGAATGCGCCGGCGCGTTCCCCGTGCGCCTCGCGAGAGCGCCCGGCGACGGCGGCGCCGTCTTCATGGGGAACCAGTCTAGGGACGGCTCGCACCCTTTAGAACGATTTTTTTGAGCTTAGGTTTTCCACTTTCGTGCTTTACCCGACGCTTTAGCGTACGGTGCGCCTCACGCGCACCGCGCGCACCGCGCGCACCGCGCGCCGATATAATGGCGCACGCACCCACAAAAACACCGGCACGCCGCGCGCACAACGCTCCAAAAGGCTCATTGCGCAGCGAGTCCAAGCAAGCTCTCGCAAGATTCCATGCAAAAACTGATTCTGCCGTTCGTATCCGGCTTTCTGGCGTCGCTCTTCTTTCGCGAGCCGACGCTCGCGCTCCTGCATGCCGCGCAGGTCACCGACGCGGCCGGATTTTCGACGGACCCGTTCCTGCCGCTCGGGCTGCCCGAGTTCCTCGTGAATGCGATCTGGAGCGCCATCTGGGCCGTGCTGATGGCGTGGCTGCTGCGCGTGTCGCCTTCGCGGCCCGCGCCGTGGGTTCAGGCCTTCGTGTTCGGCGGCATCGTGCTCACCGCGGCGATGGTGTTCGTCGTCGATCCGCTGCGCGGCATCTGGCCAACGGGCAACATGCTGCCGCGGCTTGCCACGGGCTTCGCCTCGAATGCGATGTGGGGCTGGGGCGCGCTGGTTTTCATGCGCGCGTTCATGAGCGAAACCGTCGAAGACTGACCCTGCCCGCGGGCCGTGCGCGATGCGCGGCCCGAGTTTTCCCGCCGCGCTTTACCCTCACACTTCTCCCGCCCTTCCCTCGCGCCAGCCAGCTCAACCGATGAGTTCGCGCAACGGGTGCTCCAGCAAGCTCCAGGGACTCTCGAACATCCGCTCGACGTCGTCGCGGCGCACGTCTTCGATATTCGCGAAGCGCCAGCGCGGATGATTGTCCTTGTCGATGATGCGCGCGCGTGTGCCCTCCATCACGTCGCCAATCGCGAAGCTCGAGCGCGTGAGGTCGAGGTCGCGGCGCAGGCAGTCGGCCATCGTGCCTTCCGCGCGCGACACCGCCTCGAGCGACACCGCCATGGAAAGCGGCGAACGCTCGCGCAGGACGTCCACCATCTGCCCGGCCCATTGCGCTTGCTCGCCTGCGCCCGCGTCGCGAGCGGCTTCGAGCGAAGCCAGCATGGCGGGCACATCGGCGAGCGAGAAATGCCGGTCGATCCAGCCGCGAACCGTGGCCAGAGAAGAACCTTCGGCGAGGCGCTGCAAGTCGGGCGCGGGCAGGGCCGCCTGCCGGATGCGCGCGACCACTTCCGCGCCGCTCGCAAACGGCTCGCTCTCTAGCGTATCGAGCAGCGCTGGCCAAGCGGACTCGTCGAGCGACGCATCGGCCAGACCCGCATAAACCGCGCTGGCCTGATCGAGCGTCTCGCCCGTCACTGCAAGATACCGGCCGATCGCGCCAGGCGTGCGCGCAAGGAACCAGCCCATGCCGACATCGGGAAAGAGGCCGATGCGCGTCTCCGGCATCGCCATGCGCGTGGTTGGACCCACGAGCCGCAGGCCGCCCGTACGATGCGCACCCTGCGAGATGCCCATGCCACCGCCCATGACCACGCCGTTGAGCATCGCGATGTACGGCTTCGGAAAGGTGAAGATGGCGTGGTTGAGGCGATATTCGTCGGAGAAAAACGTGTCGAGCGCCGCCTGCTCGCCGGCACGGTACGCCTCGTACAGAAAGCGAATGTCGCCGCCAGCGCAGAACGCGCGCGCGTGGCGCGTACGCACGATCACGGCGAGCACGCCCGCGTCGTCGCGCCAGCGCTCGAGCGCCGCGTGCATCGTGCGGACCATGGCGGTGGTGAGCGCATTGAGCGCCTGCGGGCGCTCGAGCTCGATATAGCCGATGCGGTTCGCTACGCGCGTAAGCACATACGAGTCGGCATCGGCAGCGGTCGGGCTTGCGTTGGCTTCGTGTGACATGGCGATTGGCAAGGCAGAACGATGAGCGGCGCCTGAATGGGGCGAGGCGCGATCACAGACTTCCTTGAGGCTATCACGACGCCACACCGGGCGCTTGCGCGCCCGGCAACGTAGCCGCAGCGGCGCGCGCGCCGAACCAGGCATCGAGCGTGGCGTCGATCAACGGACCGGGCGCCGCTTGCTGAGAGCCAGCGCGCGCGAGCGTGAGCATCACCATGCCGTGCAGCGTTGCCCAAAGCGACTGCGCAAGCAGGGTGCCTTCGATACGCGCCCCGCTCGCAGGCGTCAGCACGGACAGCGTGGCGGCAAAGAGCTGCGCGCCGCAGGCGAGCGCGTCGCCCGCTTCCGGCGCGCCAGCCGCATCGGCCGCATCACGCGCGTCGCGCTGACGGCGGGCGGCCGGCCCCACGTGCCCAGAGCGCACCTTGTGCGCCATGAAGATGAGTCCGTAAGTCTGCGGATGGTCGCAGCCGTATGCCACGTATGCGTGCGCGAGCGCATGAAGCCGCTCGCGTGCATCGGCGATCAACGCGAGCGGCTCGAGTTGTGCGAGCAACTGCGCGTAACCTTCGCGGCCGAGCGCCTCGGCGATCTCGTCGCGGCCGGCGAAATATAGATACAGGGACGCAGGCGAATAACCGATCGCGTCGGCGATCTTGCGCATGGAGAGCGCGACGAGGCCTTCGCTCATGACGATGCGGCGCGCAGCGTCGAGGATGCGCTCGCGCTGGTCGTGCGCGCGCACTGCGTGCTTTGCGTGTAGCTCGCGGTCTTTGCGTTCGACAATGCCCATGGCGACGCTAGACGGTTGCGGAAACCGAAAATTCAGTGGCGCCCGAGCGGGCGTGCCCTACTACGAGTAAAAGCCTACGAGTACAAGCGCCCGGGCGGAAAGTGACCGCTCTTGAGCAACACCGGCGTGCCATTGCTGAGTTCGAGATGAGCGCGTGCCACAGCCTCGATGCGCGAACGGCCGGCGTCGAACGCCTGCATCCACGCGTCACGATTCGCGGGCAGCGCGCCGAAATGGTCCTCGAGCGCCTCGACGGAAATCGCGCAGGGTACGCGTGTGCCGTCGACGAGTGCGGGAAAGACCACGGTCAGATTGGCGTCGCGATAGAGCGGCGCGTCGGCGGGAAAACGAATGATCATATCCAGCCCCAGTGGGGAAAATCAGCAGAACGCACTGCCGCCGGGGGACGACGCGGCGCACGGCGGTAACCCGCCATGTTACGCGCGAGACGCAGTGTCTGGCGCCAATGTGGCCGATGCGGTGACCACCGCGGGCCGATTCAGCCGCCGTCTTTCAATGCGCCTGCATCTTCGAGAACAGATTCAGCACGACCACGCCGGCCACGATGAGGCCGAGCCCGAGCACGGCCGGAAGATCGGGCACTTGCCGATAGAGCGCCATCGCCACGAGCGTGATGAGCACGATGCCCACGCCCGACCACACCGCATAGACGATGCCCACAGGCAAACTGCGCAACGTGAGCGAGAGCCCGTAAAACGCGATGCCATACCCCACCACGACGATCGCCGACGGCACGAGCCGCGTGAAGCCATCCGAAGCGCGCAGCGCAGAAGTGGCGATGACTTCCGCGACGATCGCGATGACGAGCCAGGTCCAGGCTGAGAATGGAGGAATGCGCATCGTGTCAGACCTTCGCGAGCGCGAGCTTCGCGTAGTCGACGTCGAGTTGCGCGCAGAGCGCTTCGACCACCAGTTCGTGGTCGAAGCGCTGCGGCAGGCCCGAGACCGTGATCGAGCCGATCACGCCCGCACCCGCCACCGTGAGCGGAAACGAACCGCCATGCGGCGCGAAATCGGTAATGGGCAGGCCGTGCTTTTCGGCAAGCGTCGTGCCGGTTTGCTGCATGCGCAAGCCGATCGCATAGGAGCTGCGCCGAAAGTGCTCGACGACGCGCGACTTGCGGCGCACCCAGTCGGCGTTGTCGGGCGTGGCGCCGTCCAGCGCGCAGAAGAAGAGCTGCTGGCCGAAGGTGCGCACGTCGATGGCGACGGGCAGCGCGCGAGCGCGCGCGAGTTCATGCAGATGCGAGCCGAGCTGCCAGGCGCGATCGGCGTCGAAACGGGGAAACACCAGCGCGTGCTCCTGAGCAGCTATCGATTGCAGATCGAGGGGAATGTCCATGGAAGAGGCAAATGAAGCGCAGTGCGCTGTAGAAGGCAAAGGCGCAGCGTGAACGTCGCGAAGAGCGTGCACTGCGCCGACCGAGCCCCGATTCTATCCTGACGGTCCAGGAAGCGATTGCGCGCGTCCTGCAAACATTTTGCAAACGCGTGGAAAGGCGCTCGTCAATTGTTGTTGCATCGCGGCGCGAACTGCCATATAATCTTTTCTTCGACGGACGCGGGGTGGAGCAGTCTGGCAGCTCGTCGGGCTCATAACCCGAAGGTCGTAGGTTCAAATCCTACCCCCGCAACCAGCAGAATTCGAAAGGGTTACAGGTCATCGGCCTGCAACCCTTTTTCCGTTTACAGTCTTCACGGCGCGGCGTTCTCGCCGTCTTCTTCGGTCGCTCCGTACCGACACGTGAGGGCACGTGAGCGATGGCACTGAGCGGTGATAAACTCGCATCACCCATCCCCCTATCGTGCCCATGAAATTCTGTTCGACTTGCGGTCAGGCGGTCAGCCTGCTCATTCCGCCCGGCGACAATCGCGAGCGCTACGTCTGCTCACACTGCGGCACCATCCACTATCAGAACCCGCGCAACGTGGTCGGCACGGTTCCGGTCTGGGAAGACAAGGTGCTGCTGTGCCGCCGCGCAATCGAGCCGCGCTACGGCTACTGGACGCTGCCCGCCGGCTTCATGGAGATGGGCGAGACGACCGCCGAAGCCGCGGCGCGCGAGACACTCGAGGAAGCCGGCGCGCGCGTCGAGGTGCAGAACCTCTTTTCGCTCCTGAACGTGCCGCGCGTGCACCAGGTGCATCTGTTCTATCTCGCGCGCCTGCTCGACATCGACATCGAAGCCGGCGAGGAAAGCCTCGAAGTGCGGCTTTTCGAAGAGCACGAGATTCCCTGGGACGACATTGCGTTCCCAACGGTCGGGCAGACCTTGCGCTGTTTCTTCGCCGATCGCCAGTCGGGCAACTTCGGGCTGCACACCGGCGACGTCCTGCGCTCACTGCGCGACGGCTGATCGTTCTCCTGACTGCGCCCGCGACGATGGTCCCCTGGCTTTCGCCCGACGAACCGTTTCCCGCCGTCGAGCGCGCACTCGGCGCGTCGAGCGGCGCGCCAGGCCTGCTCGCCGCCAGCGCGGATCTGCTCCCCTCACGCCTCATCGACGCCTACCGGCGCGGCATTTTCCCGTGGTACTCCGACGGGCAGCCGGTGCTCTGGTGGAGCCCCGACCCGCGCATGATCCTGCGCCCCGACGAATTCAAGGTCTCGCCCTCGTTCAGGAAAACACTCAAGCGCGTGCTGCGTGAAGACGCGTGGGAAATTCGCGTCGACAACAATTTCGCCGCCGTGATGCGCGCGTGCGCGAACGCGCCGCGGCGCGGCCAGCGCGGCACCTGGATCACTGGCGACGTGATCGACGCCTACTCCACCCTGCACCGCGTGGGCGATGCGCACAGCATCGAGGCCTGGTTCGGCGGCGAGCGTGTGGGCGGACTCTACGGCGTGGCGCTCGGCACGATGTTCTTCGGCGAGTCGATGTTCGCCTCCGTCACCGACGCCTCGAAGATCGCGCTGGCGGCGCTCGTCGCGCATCTGCGCCGCCACGGCGTCGAGTTGATCGATTGCCAGCAGAACACCGCGCATCTCGCCTCGCTCGGCGCGCGCGAAATCTCGCGCAAGGCGTTCATCACCCATGTGCGCACGCACGTAAACGCCGCGCCCATTCCCTGGAAATTCGACAAAGCCGTGCTCGGCGATCTGCTCGGCGGTAGAGGCACGCCCGACGAGTTCTTGCCCGCCGCGTGATTTGCCGGCGAGCGGCAAATGAGTGGCACATGGACGACGCATGCCCCCGCGTGCGCGCTTGCTACAGCCCACGCAATTCGATGGATACATGTTCGGCGTCAATGTTAGACTCGATGGAGAACCCGTCGCCGACTTGCCTTCCCTGGCACGCCACGTGCGGCGCGCCGTGTGTCTGGCAAGGCTTGCGCGCGCGGCTGGGTGCGCCACGCGCGCGCCACGCGACGATCCGAACTGCTACGAGAGCTGCCAACGTGACGCATCCAAACGAGCTGCCGCTTTCACCGCTTTCCGCGCTGCAATTCTATGCAACGGCGCCCTACCCCTGCAGTTACCTGGAGGGGCGCATCGCGCGCTCGCAGGTGGCAACGCCTAGTCATCTCATCAACTCCGACGTCTATACCGATCTCGTGAAGGCCGGCTTCCGGCGCTCGGGCGTGTTCACCTATCGTCCCTACTGCGACGGTTGCCGCGCGTGCGTGCCGGTGCGCGTGCCGGTCGAGCGCTTCACGCCGAGCCGCACGCAGCGCCGCGCGTGGAAGCGGCACGGCGCGCTCGTCGCCACAGTCGCGCCGCTGCACTACGACGAGGCACACTACGCGCTCTACATGCGCTATCAGTCCGCGCGCCACGCCGGCGGCGGCATGGATCGCGACAGCCGCGACCAGTACGAGCAGTTTCTGCTGCAAAGCCGGATCAACTCACGACTGGTCGAATTCCGCGAGCCGGACCCCGCGCATCCGGACGAGCCCGGCGTATTGTGCATGGTGAGCATGATCGACATCCTCGGCGACGGGCTCTCCTCGGTCTACACGTTCTTCGACCCGGACACGCTCCACACGAGTTACGGCACCTACAACATCCTCTGGCAGATCGAGCAGGCCCGCAGCCTTCAGCTGCCTTACGTCTATCTCGGCTACTGGATCCGCGAGAGTCCGAAAATGGCCTACAAGGCGCGCTTCCAGCCGCTCGAAGGCCTCTTCGACGGCGCATGGGCCGCCCTCACGCCCGAAGCCTGAGCCCCCGGCGCATCGCCCACGGCCCGCGTTGCCGCTAAAATAGCGGGTTCCCATTTTCTGGCGCCCGCGCCTTCTTCCCGTGTTCAGCACCCTTTATCCGTTCGTCCGCGACCAGCTCTTTCGCATGGACGCCGAAGACGCCCATCACCTCTCGCTGCGCATGATCGGCGCCGCCGGCCGCACCGGCATGGCTGGCCTGCTCGCCCCGCGCGTGCCCGATTCGCCGCGCACCGTCATGGGCCTCACCTTCCGCAACCCGGTGGGGCTCGCCGCGGGCCTCGACAAGGAAGGCGCGGCGATCGACGGTTTCGCCGCGCTCGGCTTCGGCTTCATCGAGGTGGGCACCGTGACGCCGCGCCCGCAGCCGGGCAATCCGCGCCCGCGCATTTTCCGGCTGCCGCAGGCGGGTGGCATCATCAACCGCATGGGGTTCAACAACCACGGCGTCGAGCAGTTCGTGAAGAACGTGCAGGCCGCGCGCTATCGCGGCATTCTCGGCCTGAACATCGGCAAGAACGCCGACACGCCGATCGAGCGCGCCGCCGACGACTATCTCTTTTGCCTCGAGCGCGTCTATCCGTTCGCGAGCTACGTGACGATCAACATCTCGTCGCCGAACACGAAGAATCTGCGCCAGCTGCAAGGCGGCGGCGAACTCGACGCCCTCCTCGCCGCGCTCAAGGACAAGCAGCAGCGTCTGGCCGACATGCACGGCAAGCTCGTGCCGCTGGCGCTCAAGATCGCGCCCGATCTCGACGACGAGCAGGTCAAGGAAATCGCCGACACGCTCCTGCGCCACAAGATCGAAGGCGTGATCGCGACCAACACCACGCTCTCGCGCGCGGCGGTGGAAGGCATGCCAAATGCGAACGAAACGGGCGGCCTCTCGGGGCGCCCGGTGTTCGATGCCTCGAACAACGTGATCCGCAAGCTGCGCGCCGAGCTGGGCGGCGAGGTGCCGATCATCGGCGTGGGCGGCATTTTTTCGGGCGACGACGCGCGCGAGAAGATCGCGGCCGGCGCTTCCCTCGTGCAGGTCTATACGGGCTTCATCTACCGGGGCCCGGCGCTCGTCGCCGAATGTGCGCGGGCGCTGGCCTCGGGCCGCGCGTAAAGCTATAGTTGCACGCTAGTCATGGCGCATCGGAGGCGCTGTGCGCTAGCACCAGAATCGCAGCAGCAGAACAAGAGGAAAACATGAAATCCGGTTTGCTGAAAAAACTCCTTGCACTTGCAATCGTTGGCGCATCGTTCGTCGCAGCCAGCGCCCACGCCGATGACCTGCTCGACCAGGTCAAGGCACGCGGCACGCTGCGCATCGGTCTCGAAGGCACGTTTCCCCCGTTCAACTCGAAGGCGCCCAACGGCGAGCTGGTCGGCTATGACGTCGACATCGCCAAGGCGGTCGCCGCGAAAATGGGCCTCAAGCCCGAATTCGTCACGACCGAATGGAGCGGAATCATCGCGGGCCTTCAGGCAGGCAAGTTCGACGTGATCGTGAACCAGGTCGGCGTGACCGACCAGCGCAAGGCCGTGCTCGACTTCTCGCCGGCGTACACGTACTCGGCCGCGCAGCTCATCCAGCGCAAGGACGACACACGCCAGTTCAAGACGCTCGACGACCTGAAGGGCAAGAAGCTCGGCGTTGGCCTCGGCACCAATTACATGGACATGGCCAAGTCGGTCCCGGGCATCGACGTGAAGACCTATCCGGGCGCGCCTGAATATCTGCGTGACCTCGCAGCGAGCCGCCTCGACGCGGCGCTCAACGATCGCCTGATGCTCGCCTACCTGATGAAAAACTCGCAGCTGCCGCTGCGCACGGGCGCGACGGTCGGCGCCGGCAACCCGTCGGCCATCCCGTTCAAGAAGGGCAATCCGAAGTTCGCCAAGGCGATCGACGACGCGATGACGCAGCTCGAAGCCGATGGCACCTTCACGAAGATCTCGGACCAGTGGTTCGGCATCGACGTGACCAAGCCGATCTCGCAATGATCCGGCAATGATCCAGAGCGCCGCACAGTCCGGCTGACGCGAAGGGCGGCATCGCACGATGCCGCCCTTCGCGCATGTGCGTCCATTGCAAAACGCGCCACTTCAATTCGATACCTACGCCCATGCCCATCTATACGCTCATCATCCAGTCGCTGCCGGTGCTCGCACAGGGCGCGGTGCTGACGGTCAAGTTCGCCGTGCTTTCGATGATCTTCGGGCTCATCGGCGGTGCCGTGCTCGCGCTCATGGGCATCAGCTCGAACCGCGCGCTCGTGTTCATCGCGCGCGTGTATGTGAGCCTGATGCGCGGCACGCCGCTGCTCGTGCAGATCTTCGTCATTTATTACGGATTGCCGAGCGTCGGCATCTCGCTCGACCCGACGCCCGCAGGCGTGATCGCGCTTTCCGCGAACGTGGCGGCGTATCTCTCGGAGAGCATGCGTGGCGCGATTCTCGGCATTCATAGCGGACAGTGGCTCGCGGCCTATAGCCTCGGCCTCTCGCGCACGCAGACGCTGCGCTACGTGATCGCGCCGCAGGCGTTGCGCATCGCCGTGCCGAGTCTCTCGAACAGTCTCATCAGCCTCATCAAGGACACGTCGCTCGTTTCGGTCATCACCGTGACGGAACTGCTGCGCAGCGCGCAGGAAATCATCGCTTCGACGTATCAGCCGCTGCCGCTCTATCTCGCGGCCGCCGCCGTGTACTGGGTGCTCTGCCAGGTGCTCGAATGGGTGCAGCACTGGTACGAAAGGCGCCTCGCGCTGCCTTCACGCCACTGACTTTACGTCCCTGACCTCGCGCGCGTTTTCATACACGGGCCGCACATGCGGGCCGTGTCGCTTTCGGGCCGCTACCGGGTTTGTCACTCGCAGGGGAAACGCAGTCCGAGTGCCGCTCGTGCGGCGTCGGCCACGGCGAGCATGCGGCGCGAGGTGTCGTGCGTCATCACCGGGCTTTCGAGCGCGCCCGCGCGCAGCAGCTCGCAGAAGTGCGCCGTCTCGTAGTTGAGGCCGCCGCCCTCGAACGGCTCGTCGAGTTCGACGACGCGGCCATCCACATAACGCACCGACGCGCGCGCCGGATTCCACCAGTTCGCGTGTATCGTCACGTTGCCGAGCGGCCCCGCCAGCAGCGCGTCGCCATAGCCGTGCAGATCGAGCCCGCAGAACAACTGCGCGATGCCGCGCTCATGCTGGCAGTTCAGACTCGCGAAGGTATCTACGCCAGTCGAGCCAAGACGCCCGACGGTCTGCACCTCGCGCGGCGCGCCGAGCCAGTCGACGGCAAGAAACATTTCGTACACGCCGATGTCGAGCAGCGCCCCGCCCGCTTGCTCGAACGAAAGCGAGGGATGGTCGGCGGGCACGCTGGCCACCGAACAACCCGCGCGCACGAGACCGACCGGTCCGATGGGATCGGCATCTAGTTGCGCGCGCAACTTTCGATAGAGGGGATAAAACGGCGGCTTCATCGCCTCCATGAAGAGGCGTTGCGCGCGGCGCGCCGCGTCGAGGACGCGTTCGAACTGCGCGCCATTTACGGTGGCGGGCTTTTCGCACAGCACGGGCAGGCCGGCTTCGAGCGCGGCAATGGCGTATTGGGCGTGGCTGTCCTGCATCGTCGCGATATACACGGCGTCGATGCCGCTCGCGAAGAGCGCATCCACGCTTTCGCACGCCTTCGCGCCGCAGGAAGCGGCAAGCGCCTGCGCAGTTGCCGCGCGCCGCGACCAGACCGCTTCGACGCGTGCATGCGGCACGTGCGCGACGCCCTGCGCGAAGCGGTGCGCAATGCGGCCCGCGCCGACGATGCCCCAACGTATCGTTTGTGTTTCGCTCATGTGCTGCGTGCTCCGGCTGTGAGGTCAAGGGCCGCCGCATAACGTACGACACGTACGTCACGCGCGGCGCACCCAAAGACACGCACGATACCGGCCCGCGCAGCGCGCCGCAATGCGCTCGCGTCAATCCGCGCGCAGCGAGCGGATTGACGCGAGCGAAGCGACGCTGCGAACGGCCTTAGCGCTGCTCCAACGCCTCGGGCGCGAGCGCGCGAGTAAGTTCGTCGGCAGTGTATTCGATCATCGCGAGCGCGGCCGCTTCGGCCTCTTTCGGCGCGCGACGCTCGATCGCTTCGACGATGCGCCCATGCGCTGCTACGACGTTGTTCCAGCCGCCGTCACGCGTGTTGAGAATCGGATTCACGAGCGAGAGCGCGCCGCGAATGATCGCCGCCATCTGCTGATAAAACTGATTCCCGCTCGCCGCGAGGATGCGCGTGTGCAGAAGCGCGTCGGCGGTCTGGAAATTCGGATCGTCGGTGCTCGTCTGGCGCAGCGCCTCGAACGCCTCGCGAATGCCGGCAATCTCCGCCGCGCTCGCGCGCGTGGCCGCGAGCGCGCAGGCCGCCGGTTCGATCAGGCCGCGAAATTCGATCACGTCGCGCAAAAACGTCTTGTCCGGTTTCGAACGGAAACGCCAGTTCACGACGTCCTCGTCGATCATGCGCCAGTCGCGCATGGGCCGGATGCGCGTACCTATTTTCGGCCGCACGTCGAGCATGTGACGCGCGAGCAGCATGGAGAGCGCCTCGCGCATCACCGTGCGGCTCACGTCGAACTCCTTTGAGAGGATGTCCTGCGGTGGCAGCACTGCGCCATACCGCTCCTCGACGATGCCTGCAATCAGCCCGTCCATCACCTTGCTGACGAGCGAGCGTTCCTTGTTCCCCAGTTCCATGACCCTACCCCCCCGATGTGGGCGTTATCGCCCATGTTTGCCGGATACTGCGCGGGCCCTCGTGCGTCGTCGAACTTAGGTGTTACGTTGCCATGCGCTTCGCATAATTCGCCAGCCAGGATATCTCCTGACATGATGCTTGCGCGCACGCATCTTGTTCGTATTTACGCGTGTTACGTCGGCCCTTGCGCTGCTGTTTTTGTAAGGCGATCGTATGAATCGCCCACTTACTTCAATCGACACGCTTTCAATTGGCTTCAGATCAATCGGCAGTCCCTGGCTGTGCATATGCAGGGATGCCGGCGCGCATGTTTCGTCTGCGCACGCTTTTCGCGCGCGGCCCAACGTCGTGATTTTCAACGTTGTGCTTATTCAACGTTATATCCGGCCGTACTCATCGTCGAAGCGCACGATATCGTCTTCGCCCAGATAACCGCCCGACTGCACCTCGATGATCTCGAGCGGCGTCTTGCCCGGATTCTCCAGCCGGTGCTTTACGCCTAGCGGAATGTAGGTCGATTCGTTCTCCGCAAGCAGGAAAACCTCTTCTCCGCGCGTGACGCGCGCCGTGCCGCGCACCACGGTCCAGTGCTCCGCGCGGTGATGATGCATCTGCAGCGACAGCCGGCCACCCGGCTTCACGACGATGCGCTTGACCTGGAAGCGTTCGCCCTGATCGAGCGAGTCGTAGCAGCCCCACGGCCGCTCCACGCGCCGGTGATGCTGCGCGACCGCGCTGCGCTCCTGCCTGAGCTTGCCCACGATCGCCTTCACGTCCTGCACGCGATCCCTCGCCGCGACGAGGACTGCGTCGGCCGTTTCGACTACCACCACACCGTGCACGCCCACGCAGGCCACGAGCCGTCCGTCCGAATGCGCGAACGTGTCGGTCACGTCTTCGAACATCACGCGCCCGCGGGCCACGTTGCCGCTCTCGTCCTTGTTCGACACCTGCCACACCGCGTCCCACGCTCCCACGTCGGACCAGCCGGCCACGAGCGGCACGACCACGCCCGCGAGCCGCGCGTTGGCGCCCAGCGACTCCATCACCGCGTAGTCGATGGAATCGGACGGGCACGCGGCGAGCGCCGCGGCATCGAGATGCACGGTGCCGTCGGCGTCGATTGCGGCCGCCTCGAACGCCGCCGCGCATTGCGCCGCGATAGCCGGCCGGCAATGCGCGATCGCGGCGAGCCAGACCGATGCGCGCACCACGAAAATGCCGCTATTCCAGAGGTAGTCGCCCGAGGCCACGTAACTCGCCGCGAGTTCGGCGCCGGGCTTTTCCACGAAGCGCTCGATCACGCGCGCGCCGCCAGCGCCGAGCGCCGCCCCCGCGCCGATGTACCCGTAGCCGGTCTCCGCGCGCTGCGGCGGCACGCCCAGCGTGACGATCGCGCCACGCGCCGCGTACCCGACCGCTTCTTCGAGCGCGGCGGCAAACGCCGCGCGGTCCGCGATCAGGTGGTCCGCCGGCATGGCGATGAGCACGGGGTCGCTGTCGCAAACGGCACCCGAGCCTTCGCGGGCAAGTGCCGCCTCGTGCCCGGCGCGCGCCGCCAGCGCCGCCACAGTCAGCGCAGGCGCCGTGTTGCGCGCAACCGGTTCGAGTACGACGCGAGCGGGCGTGCCGCTGCGGCCGAGCCGGTCGACGGTCATGAGCCGCAGTTCCTCGCTGCTCACGACGACAGGCGCGGCCTTACGGATTGCCGCGCCCGCCTTGGCATACACCCCGTCGAGCCGCCGCATCGTGGCTTCGAGCAGCGACTCGCCGTCGAGAAGATCGATCAGCTGTTTCGGGCAATGCTCGCGCGAGAGCGGCCAAAGCCGTGTGCCCGAGCCCCCGGCCAGCACCACGGGTTGAACGATGAGCGCGACTTCGGGTTCATTGGCTGCCGCGATCAAGCCGGCAGGCGTCACGAGCTGATTCATGCAGTGAGCTCCCCGTTGAAATACGTCGGGCCACGTCGACGAACGCCGGGCCTGCCTGCCTGCCGGCGGGCTCGGCCGAAGCGTCACGCGCCTCCCGGACCTCTCCAGCCTCAAAAAGCTTTGAGACTTTTTACGGACCTCATTGGAGCAAACCTCGGCATACCAATCTGTACGCATACCCACACTGACCGCATGCGCGCTGGCGAGCGCACGGCAAAGCTGCTCACGCGGCTGCGTCTGCGCTGCAACAGAACTGAATCAAAAACGCTTGTTTTTTGGGTCGCTGCCCGAGTCGCCCCGGATGCATGTTTCAACCAGGAGCCATTTTTGAATTCCCCTGTCGCAAGCGGAAATAATTCAATCAAATCATTGGCTTACTGCTTTCAAAAGGGTGGTGCGCAGCGCGACGGCCCGCATATTCGCCGTACAAAACTGAAACAAAAATGCGGCGTTACGCCGCGCTGCCGCATGGCCGCCTCGCGCTCAGCCGCTTGAATGCGTGATTCCGCACCGGCTGGCACACACCCTGCTAAAGAGAGATCGCCACACGAGCGCTGATGCGGACGAACGATGCCGCGCACGCAAGCGCGGGCGAGTGGGACCAGGCACGAACAAGCACGAACAAGCGGGACTATGGGGCCGGCACGACGAACACAAAAGCCGCACGGGAAACGGCAGACAACAACGAGTTCGGCGAACGGAATCAAAAAACAGGAGGCGGCTCGCGCCGCTTCGCACGAGGACCAGTCATGTTAACCCTTCAATCCGATCTTCACGGCAACCATTTGCTGGGCGCCCTCCCGTCGCATGAATGGCAGACTCTCGCCCCGCACCTCGAACTCGTTCATCTGCGCACCGAACAGTTGATCTGCGATTCCGGCCAGCGCATTCATCACGTGTACTTTCCGACTACCGCGATCGTCTCGCTGCTCTCGACGATGGAAGACGGCAGCTCAGTCGAAATCGCGGCGGTCGGCCGCGAAGGCATGACGGGCGTGCCCGTGCTCACGGGCGGCGAAACGATGCCGAACCGCGTGCAGGTGCAATGCGCGGGCTTCGCCTATCGCATGAGCGCGCAAGCCCTCAAGCAACAATTCGCGCGCTCGGACTTCCTGCGCCGCCTCATGCTGCTCTATATGCACGCGCTGCTCACGCAGGTTGCACAGACCGCCGCGTGCAATCGTCACCACTCGCTCAGCAAGCAACTGTGCCGCTGGCTTCTGATCGAAGTGGACCGCGTGGCTTCCAACGATCTCAGCGTCACGCAGCAGCTGATCGCCGACATGCTCGGCGTGCGCCGCGAAGGCATTACCGAAGCAGCCGGCAAGCTGCACGACGAAGGCCTGATCCATCACAGCCGCGGCCATATCCGCGTGCTCGATCGTGAGGGCCTCGAAGCCCGCGCCTGCGAGTGCTACGGGCTCGTGCGCCGCGAATTCGACCGGTTGCTGCCGCGCCTGCATCAGGCGGAAACGGTAGCGTGAGCGCGTAATCGCGCGCGTGTGCGTTCCGCGCGCGAGTTCGCCGCTGCGTCGTCCCAGAACAAAGCGTGCCCGTGGCGGCACGCTTTTGCGCGCCCGCTCACTTTTCCTGCGCCATCGCGCGATCAGTCAGGCAAGGTCGAAGGAAACAGGAACATAGGATACCGAATCGATCGTATCTCGCCGGGATAGCTGGAGAGAACAGGAGCGCGCCCTCTTCTCTTCAGCCTTGCGGGACTCAATGGGCCGAAGACACAAGAGCCTGTGCAAGCGGCACGGCGGGCAAGTGCTCGCGTTCGCGCACGAACGGGTCGGTCGGCTCCTGAACCTTCGGATCCGGGCTCGTATCGGCACTACGCAATTGCACGGGCGCGCCATCGTTGTTCGCGACCTTGCGATTGTCGCCGCAAGGATGATCGGTCAGCGCGGCAGCCTCGCGGAAGTCGTCTTCCTGACACATGATGTTGAACGCAATGTCCTTGCGGTCCATGCGCCATGCCACGGCTGCATTCAGGCGCTTGTTGCAGTCCATATCCTTGATGGTGCCCGCGGCCGTCGCGCCCACACCCACCACCGACACCGCAGCGGAAATGCTGCCCCAGCAGGTCTCGGTCACCGAGGCCGTCAAGGCCGGCGCATAAACCGTGGGCGTCGTGCGCACATCGTAGGCGCCGTGATACGTGACGTCCGACGCACCGCCGCTCGGCAGCACGACGGTATTGGAAACGGTGCTCGTCTGGCTCGACGCGGACGTGGTCCCCGATGTCATCGTCGGCGTGGTTTGCGCCCACGCGGCGCCTGCAAACAGCAACACCCCGGCAACGGCAATTTTTTGTTTCAGCTTGCTCATTCTTCTCTCCGTGAACGGAAAGGGGGCAGCGCCCCCTCTCCGACGCGCTAGTGAACGGCTGACCCGTTCGGATTACCAGTGCATGCCGCCCGTGAGCGAACCCGAACCGCCCGCTGCGACGATGCCGACGCCGCCGTCCGCATTGGCCGTGCCGGTGCCGTTCGCGGTCGCGTTCGACGTGAAGCCCGAGCCGCCGTAGCTGCCGCTGGAACCGTCGAACGACGTGTTGATCACCGACGAGTTGAAGTTCTGCGAACCCGACTGCGTGGCGCTCGTGAAGCCGAGCGTCGACGAATTCTGGTTCGTGGTCGTCGTGCCGGTCTGGCCGACGTAGCCGTTAGCCGTCTGGCCGTAGGTCTGCGAGTTACCGTTTTGCGTCGTGTAGCTCGAACCGAACGTGAGGCTCGCGTTCGAGAACGACTGGTTGCCTTGCGACACCGTAGCGTCGATATGGCCCGGCACCGTCAACGCCGAAGTGAAGCTGCCGTTGACCGACGAGGTCGAGTTCGACGTGAGTGCCGAAGCGCCAAAGCCGACGCCCGCTGCGCCCACCGCCGATGTGGTGGACGACGGCGCGCCCACACCGCCCGCACCGCCCGCAAATGCGGCGGCCGAACCGAAAGAGAGCATGGCGGCGAGCGAAATGGCCTGAATCTTCTTCATGATTGTGGTCTTCCTGATAAAGCAGGGGAACGTTGGATGAATGCGCGCGCACTCCCCCTGATAGCGCGGGCGCATTTAACACGACTTCAATTCCAAGATTGATAAAATCACTGCATTTACGACGCGCGAATATCCCCGCGGACCAGCCCGATATCGGGAAGACCGTTTAACGGAGTTACCAGATTAGAATCGCGCGCAGAACGCCTTTGCGCATTCGCGTAAATCAGGCAGTCATGCAGAATTGAAAATCCGGAGAACGGAAAGAAATGCCCCGTAGAATTCTGTATTTTCCGCGGACCCCGTTGAGTAGTAGTCCGATACAAATCGCCTAACACCCGCTGTTGTCATTATTTCCCCGTGTACCGCGCAGCGTGCGCCATCAGCTCTTGCACACTGCCTGACAGAAACCCTTGAGCCGCTGCGCATTTCCGCGCGCCGCCCTTCACCTGACCGGTCGCCTCGACGTCTCTTTTAGCGAACTGTTTGCATAACGTCGCCGGACGGTGAATTTATATCTCAGACAGTCAGACTATTGCTACGTCATTCGCATTTTTGTGTGCGGTTCTCAACGTAGTGAATTGCGAAGGCCTTGAATTCGGGGATTTCCTTTCAAAGAAATCGAAAGGCAAATTGAAGCAGCAGATAGATGCGCAGACAACCAGAAACAGAAAATCGCGTTCTTTTAATAATTAATAGCGATGTTCGGTTCGGCAGGCCACGCAGGCCTGCCGGAAAAAAGAGCGGCAGCGCACAGGCAAAAACAGGTAGAAGCCTGTTGCACCTGCCGCTCGCGCGAGACCGCTCAGGCCTTGCGGTATTCGATGCGCTCGACGCCGGTTTCACCGCCGAGCAGGCAGAAGTCCGCGCCGCGTGCGGCGAACAGACCCACCGTCACCACGCCCGGCCATGCGTTGACATGCGCCTCGAGTGTGCACGGATCGCTAATGCGCAGGCCCTTCACGTCGAGGATCTCGTTGCCGTTGTCGGTGATAAAGGGCGAGCCGTCCTTTTGCACGCGCAGCACCGGCACACCGCCGAGCGCCGTCACGCGGCGGCCGATGGCCGTACGCGCCATCGGCACGACTTCGATGGGCAGCGGGAACTGGCCGAGCACGTCGACGCGCTTGCTCGCATCGGCGATGCAGACGAACACGTCCGACACCGAAGCGACGATCTTCTCGCGCGTGAGCGCGCCGCCGCCGCCCTTGATCATGGCGCCGGCGCCGTCGATTTCATCGGCGCCGTCCACGTACACGGGCAGCGATTCGATTTCGTTGAGGTCGAAGATCTTGAAGCCGTGCGCTTCGAGGCGCGCAGTGGTCGCGACGGAGCTCGACACGGCGCCGCGGTAACGGCCCTTGCTCGCCGCGAGCGCGTCGATGAAGCAGTTCGCGGTGGAGCCCGTGCCGACGCCGATTACGGCACCTTCCGGCACGTTCGCATTGACATAGTCGGCGGCGGCCTGGCCGACCAGTTGCTTGAGTTCGTCTTGAGTCATGGGAGTACAGCCCGAGGAGGAGAAAAACGCGGAATACGCATAGTTTACCGGAGATGCAGGCACGGGCTGCCCGCATCTCGCAGGATCGCGTGACAGGCGATCAGCGCGCAGCCGAACGTTGGCGCACCGCTTCGAACAGGCACACCCCCGAAGCGACGGAAACGTTCAGGCTCTCGACCGTGCCCGCCATCGGAATCTGCATGACTTCGTCGCAGGTTTCGCGCGTGAGGCGGCGCATGCCCTCGCCTTCGGCGCCCAGCACGAGCGCAACAGGACCGTCGAGCTTCGTCTCGTAGAGGCTCGCGCTCGCGTCGCCGGCGGTGCCCACCACCCACACGCCAGCGTCCTTGAGCTCGCGCAGTGCGCGCGCGAGATTCGTCACGGTGATGTAGGGCACGGTGTCCGCCGCGCCGCTCGCCACCTTCGCGGCCGTGGCGTTCAGACCCACGGCGCGGTCGCGCGGGGCGATCACCGCGTGCGCGCCGGCAGCGTCGGCCACGCGCAGGCACGCGCCGAGATTGTGGGGATCGGTCACGCCGTCGAGCACGAGCAAGAGCGGCGCGCCCTGGATGCCGTCGAGCAGCTCCGCGAGGTTTTGCGCGAGCGCCAGATCGTGCACGCGGGCCACCACGCCCTGGTGACGCTCCGTGTGCGCAAGCCCCCAGAGGCGCGTTTCGTCGGCTGCAATCACGCGCGCGCCCGCTTCCTTCGCGGTGTGCAGGAAGTCCTGCATGCGGCGGTCGCGGCGCGTCGGATCGTAGTAGACATCCTCGACCGTGGACGCGTCGTGCCGCAAGCGTGCGATCACCGCATGAAACCCGTAAAGAACCTTGAGACGTGACATGACTGAGACAACCCCTGATGAACGTTTTGCGGCGCAGACACAGCGCCGCCAGCAACGATAGTCAGCCGGCCGCGTCGTGCGGTCCGGCGTATGCATGCCGCGCCTTCAAATGGCAAAAACACATGCGGCATGCAAGTGAAAAAACCGGGCACGCGCACGGCGGCGCGGCCCGGGTATATAACGGCTGCGGAGCACGTTTGGCGCTCCGCATGGCGCTCAGCGCTTCTTGCGCGGCGCCTGCTTCTTTGGCGTCGGCTTCACGGCCGAGCGCTTCTTCGCGGTCTTGGCGGCGCCGCGCGCCGCGCGCGCCTCCTTCACCGCTACGCTCGGCGCCGGCGCGGCTTTCTTCTGCCGCGCCATGTCGCCGCCCGGCAGCGCGCGCACGCGCGGCCCACCCTCCATGCCACCCTTGTCAACCGGCATCGGCCGGTTGCCGCCCGGCTTCACGGGCGTATCGCGCACGAGGCGGAAGTCGATCTTGCGCGCGTCGAGATCCACGCGGCTCACCTGCACGCGCACGCGGTCCGACAGACGATACCGAATGCCAGTGCGCTCGCCGCGCAGTTCGTTCTTGATCTCGTCGTACTGGAAGTAGTCCGAGCCCAGTTCCGTCACGTGCACTAGACCTTCGATGAAGAGCGCGTCGAGCTGCACGAAAATGCCGAACGACGTCACGCCGCTCACCATCCCGCCGTATTCTTCGCCGAGCTTGTCGCGCATGAAGTAGCACTTGAGCCAGGCTTCGACGTCGCGCGAGGCTTCGTCGGCGCGACGCTCGTTCGCCGAGCAGTGCAGGCCCAGTTCTTCCCAGATCGCCGTGTTGCTTCCGCGGGCGCGCTTGCCGCGCTTCTCCTCGTCCTCGGCCTGCAGCGCGCGGGCGCGCGGCGAGAGCGCGGTATTGAGCTCGACGCCCTCGGGCGCCTGCGGCTGGTACTTCTTGCCCTGCAGGATCGCGTAGATCGCGCGGTGCGTGAGCAGGTCAGGATAGCGGCGAATCGGGCTCGTGAAGTGCGCGTAAGCCTCGTAGGCAAGACCGAAGTGACCGATGTTGTCCGGGCTGTACACAGCCTGCTGCATCGAGCGCAGCAGCATGGTCTGCAGCATCTGCGCGTCGGGCCGGTCGCGGATGTGCGCCATTAGCGCGGCGTAGTCGCTCGCGTGCGGCGTGTCGCCGCCGCCGAGCGAAAGGCCCATGCCACGCAGGAAGGTGCGCAGGTTTTCGAGCTTTTCGGCGGTCGGCCCCGCGTGCACGCGGTACAGGCCCGGGTGCTTGTGGCGCTTCATGAAGTCCGCCGCGCACACGTTGGCCGCGAGCATGCACTCTTCGATCAGCTTGTGCGCGTCGTTGCGCTGGCGCGGCACGATCTGCTCGATCTTGCCTTGCGCATTGCAGACGATATACGTCTCGGTCGTGTCGAAATCGATCGCGCCGCGCTTCTGACGCGCGGCGAACAGCGATTTGTACACGCCATAGAGATTCTGCAGTTGCGGCAGCAGCGCCGCGCGGCGCGTCGCCTCGGGGCCCTTGGTGTTAGTCAGGACCGCGGCGACTTCGGTATAGGTGAGCCGCGCCGCCGAGTGCATGACGCCCGGATAGAACTGGTACCCCTTGATCTCGCCGCGCGCGGTGATCACCATGTCGCACACGAGCACACAGCGGTCGACGTGCGGATTGAGCGAACAGAGCCCGTTCGAAAGCTTCTCGGGCAGCATCGGAATCACGCGGCGCGGGAAGTACACCGACGTGCTGCGTTCGATGGCGTCCACATCGAGACCGCTGCCCGGCAGCACGTAATGTGAGACGTCGGCGATGGCGACGATCAGGCGGAAGCCTTCGCCCTTGCCGACCTGCATCGGCTCGCAATACACGGCGTCGTCGAAGTCACGCGCATCTTCGCCGTCGATGGTGACGAGCGGCACGTCGCGCAGGTCCACGCGATAGCGAATGTCCGTGGGACGCACGGCGTCGGGCAGCTTCGCGGCTTCGTCGAGCGCGGGCTTGCTGAACTCGTGCGGCACGCCGTACTTGCGCACGGCGATCTCGATCTCCATGCCAGGATCGTCGATGTCGCCCAGCACTTCCATCACCCGGCCGAGCGGCTGCGAGTGGCGGCTGGGGAAATCGGTGAGTTCGACGACCACGACCTGGCCGACCTTGGCCTTCTTGGGATTCTGCGTGACGAGGATATCGTGGCCGATGCGCTTGTCTTCCGGCGCGACGATCAGCGCGCCGTTCTCGTTGAGCAGGCGTCCGATGACACTACGGTTCGCACGGTCGGTGACTTCGACGATATGCCCTTCCGGCCGCCCGCGCCTGTCATAGCCGACGATGCGTGCGAGCACGCGGTCGTTGTGCATGACCTTCTGCATTTCGCCTTGCGGCAGGAACAGATCGTCCTGCCCGTCGTCGCGCACGAGAAAGCCGTAGCCGTCGCGATGCCCCTGCACGCGTCCCGCGACGAAATTCGAAGGATGGGCGAGCTGGTAGTGGCCGCGCGGGTCGAGCCGGATCTGCCCGTCGCGCTCCATGGCGGCTAGCCGCCTGAAGAACCCTTCACGCTCCTGGCGCTTGATAGCGAGCGCCTCGGCGATATCGTTCGCGGTGCACGGCGAGTCGCTGGTCCGCAGCACGCCGAGAATCTCTTCGCGGCTGGGAATCGGATACGGATATTTGCTCAAGGGCTTGTCGATGGTTGTTCTCGTTGCGTGGACGTCGGATTTTGCGCGGCCTGAATGTGCGATACATGCGGGCGGCGCCCCGGTCTTCGAGTGCTGCAATCTGTCGGCCCGTACGCGGATTGCCTGACCGCTCGCACTGCGTGCGCCACGCTGCACGCAGCACCTGAACCACGTACTTTTGCCGGCGGAACTTCTGCGAGGCATTCTAACACCCGCATCGCACCCTACGAGCCGTGGGAGCGGCCTCTCGGCGCGACGAGACAGCCACTCCACGCGGTCTGCGGCGCTTCTGCAGCCGCGCTTTATCGCCCTCCACAAAACGCTTGACAGCCGCTCTGATCCCGCTATAATTTTGGTCTTTGCTGCGCACGACATTGAACAGCAAACGACACCTAGCCCAGGTGGCGGAATTGGTAGACGCACCAGGTTCAGGTCCTGGCGGTGGCAACACTGTGGAGGTTCGAGTCCTCTCTTGGGCACCAGATTCAAAAGGCCGGCTTCATGCCGGCCTTTTTCATTTCCGGCGTGGCAATGAGTACAACTGCCCTGCTATCGCGCAAAACGCAGCAGCCTCGTTCCAGAGATGAAGTTTTTTTGAAACGATCGATTGACAGGCACGCTAAATCGCGCCATAATCTCTTTTTAGCTTGAAGACGTGCCCAGGTGGCGGAATTGGTAGACGCACCAGGTTCAGGTCCTGGCGGTGGCAACACTGTGGAGGTTCGAGTCCTCTCCTGGGCACCACGTCTCATCAAGCAGAACTAGCAGCACACAGGATTCATCGAAAAAGCCCGCAAATTAGCGGGCTTTTTTGTTTTGCGGCCCGTATCCGCTAGTTTCTCTGCGCCTGCGCCCTCAACCCGTTATGTTTCATGGTATACATTGCATGACGCCTTGCGGGAGCGTACTGGGCGTTGCCGTTTCGCGCCACAGGCACACGGCACGGCGCGTGCGTGCTAACCCACGACCAGTCGATTGAGGAAGAGCGAATGGAATTCGTTGTCGTCGCAGCGATCGTCGCCGTCAGCTTTGGCGCCGCCGCGACCTGGCTGCTCGCAACCCGCCTGCCCGAACGCTGGCTCGACACGAGCGCCAGCGAGGGCCGTTATGCCCATCTCGGGCTCGAAGACGAGCGCGCCGCCGAAGCGGACCCGCGTCGCGAGCAGGCCCGCATCGATACGCGGCGCGTACGGCGCTCACGCGTGCGCGCGAGACTACAGAGCGCCGCGCAGATGATGCGGGCGTTACGGCCCGCGACCACTCGCCGCGATCAGGACCGCACCGCCCGCCCGTAACGCTCAGGGGCGCCCATCAAACGCGCTCACTCATGCGACCCCAGCGGCGAAGGTACGAACGCCGAATCGGCAATCCTCGCCTCCTCACCCGACTGAAAGATCCAGCGCCGGCGCATGGGCTGCAAGATCACCTTTGCGCTCACGCCCGCCATCATCGCCACGCAGGCGACCATGTCGAACACCATGTTCCAGCCACCGTGGATCGCAAGCAGCGTGGCGACAGGCACGAGCATCGCCGCGGTCCCCTTCGCGGTATAGAGCGTGCCCGCGTTGCCGGCTGCGTATTTCGCTCCGAACGTATCGGCGCAGGTTGCCGGAAAATTCGAAAAGATATCGCCGTAGAACAGGAACACGAGCCCCGAGAACAGCATGAAGAGATACGGGTCGTGGCCGAACGCGCGCAAGCCTAACAGCGCGAGCCCCTCGCCGAGAAACGTGATGAACATCGTATTCTCGCGGCCAATGCGATCCGAAATGAGCCCGCACAGCGGCCGCGTAAAGCCGTTGCACAGATTGTTGATCGAGAGCGTCATAGTGAGCAGCGGCAGCGTCGCCGCTACGAGCGTGACCGGCATCGAGGCGAAGCCGTAGCTTTTCGCGATCGGGCCGATCTGCGCCGTCGCGATGATGCCGCCCGCCGCCACGCATACGAACATCGCGTACATCACCCAGAATACGGGCGCGCGAACCATTTGCCTCGTCGTATAGTCGGTCTTCGTCGCCACGATGCGCTTCATGCCTGCCGTGCGTGCGGGAGGCTTCGGCCGAACCATCACCAGCGCGAGCGCCATAATGCAGGCACCCTGCAGGAGTCCGAAGAACACGAACGCGCGCTCATAGCCCGACTGCTGGATCATGTTCGAGATCGGAATGACCGTGAGCGCCGCACCTGCGCCGAAGCCTGCCGCCGTCATGCCGGCGGCGAGACCGCGCCGGTCGGGAAACCATTTGAGCGCGGTGCCGACGCACGTGCCGTACACGCACCCCGCACCGATGCCCGAAATGACTGCCGCGACGTAGAGCACCGGCAGCGTGGGCGCCCACGCGTCCAGCACCCAGCCGAGCGCCACGCAGCACGCTCCGCCCATGACCACGGGCCGCGGGCCGAAGCGGTCTACCAGCCAGCCTTCCACGGGCACGAGCCAGGTTTCCGTCACGATGAAAATCGAGAAGGCGAGCTGGATTGCAGCCTGCCCCCAGTGATGCCGTGCGTCCATCGGCACGACGAAAAGCGTCCACGCGTACTGCAGGTTCGCCACGAGCCCCATGCAGAGAATGCCCGCCACGAGCTGCACCCAGCGGTTGTGCCGCCAGGCCGTGTAGCCGCCATCGATACGATCGGTATATGCCACGTTGTCTGTCTCCGTCCGTTGTGATTGCGCGCGGGTTTTCCTCGCATCGCTTCGACGCCGGTGCGCGCGCGATTTCCCGCGTTACAGCCAGCACGGCAGACATGAGTCCGCCGCGCCTTGCCTCAAACGTCAAGCCGCTTCGAGTTGCCGCAGCAGCGCATCGACGCTGCCCTTCGCATCACCAAACAGCATTCGTGTGTTGTCCTTATAGAAGAGTGGATTGTCCACGCCCGCATAGCCCGTCGCCATGCTGCGCTTGGAGACGACCACAGTGCGCGCCTT
Organism: Paraburkholderia sp. CNPSo 3274; assembly: GCF_024206475.1. GTDB lineage: Bacteria > Pseudomonadota > Gammaproteobacteria > Burkholderiales > Burkholderiaceae > Paraburkholderia. The sequence goes on along the minus strand of NZ_JAMBPR010000013.1, from coordinate 110,793 downwards.
CCACACCTCCAGCACCGGCATGCCGGCGATCGGGCTGCCCGCATCCTCCTGCGCGCCCGGATTGACGATATCGTTCGCGCCGATCACGAGCACGACGTCGGTGCTCGTGAAGTCTTCGTTGATTTCGTCCATTTCGAGCACGATGTCGTAGGGCACTTTCGCTTCCGCGAGCAGCACGTTCATATGGCCAGGCAAGCGCCCCGCAACGGGGTGAATGCCGAAGCGCACGCGAATGCCTAACGCGCGCAGCCGCCGCGTGATCTCGCTGATGGTGCCTTGCGCCTGCGCGACGGCCATGCCGTAGCCCGGCACGATCACGACCTCTTGCGCGTCGCGCAAGAGCGAGCCCACTTCGTCCACGCTGGTCGCCACGACTTCGCCTTGCGGGGCCTCGCTCGCCGTGGCGCTCACCGCGCCGAAGCCGCCGAGGATCACCGAAGCGAAGCTGCGATTCATCGCCCGGCACATGATGTAGCTAAGAATCGCGCCGCTCGATCCAACCAGCGCCCCCGTCGTGACGAGCAGATCGTTGTCGAGCATGAAGCCTGTCGCCGCTGCAGCCCAGCCCGAATAGCTGTTGAGCATCGAGACCACCACGGGCATGTCCGCGCCGCCGATCGCCATCACGAGGTGCACGCCGAGCGCCGCCGCCAGCACGCACATCACGATGAGCGCGTAGAGTGCGCCGCCACCATCAGGAGCACTGACGAAGCGATAGCCGAGCACGATGCACGCGCCCAGCACGACCGCGTTGAGCAGATGTCGCGCGGGCAGCACGAGCGGCTTGCCGCTCACCGTGCCCTGCAGCTTCAGGAACGCGACAATCGAACCGCTGAACGTGACCGTGCCGATGAAGGCGCCGACATAGATCTCGGTGTCGTGAATCGCTCGCTCGACGCCGCTCATCGGGGCCTTTGGCGAGAGAAAGTTCGCAAAGGCGATGAGCGTGGCCGCAAGGCCGACGAAGCTGTGCAGCACCGCGACGAGTTGCGGCATCTGCGTCATCTCCACGCGGCGCGCGAGAATCGCGCCGAGCCCGCCGCCCACCAGCGCGGCGATGAGCGCGATTTGCAGGCCCGCACCGCCCGTGACGAGCAGCGTGGCGAGCACGGCAATCACCATGCCGCTCACGCCATAAAGGTTGCCGCGCCGCGCACTTGCGGGATGACTCAGCCCGCGCAGGCTGAGGATGAAGAGCGTCGCCGCGCCGAGCCACGCCATGTTGCCGATTCCGTTGAGCATGACGTCTCCTCAGGTCCGTTGGAACATCTTCAGCATGCGCTGGGTGACGAGAAAGCCGCCCGCGATGTTGATGGTCGCGACGACGAGCGCTATGCCCGCCAGCGCGGTCACGATCGTGCTGGCGTTGCCCGGATGCAGCAACGCGCCGATCACGATGATCCCGCTGATTGCATTCGTCACGCTCATGAGCGGCGTATGCAACGAGGGCGTGACGTTCCAGACCACCTGATAGCCGACGAACACGGCCAACACGAACACGGTGAAGTGCGCGACGAACGCAGGCGGCGCGACCGCGCCGAGCGCGAGCAGCAGCAACGCGACAACGACGAGCGCCGCCAGCGACCCGACGCCATTGCGGCGCGCGGCCCGCACGGTTTCTTCTTTCGCATTGCCATGCGCGAGCGCAACGGGCTTCGCCTGTGCAGACGTTTGCGGCGTTGCGGAGACCTGCACTGGCGGCGGCGGCCAGCAGATCTGGCCGCGCTGCATGACAGTGGTGCCGCGCTGCACGACGTCGTCCGTGTCGAGTAAGAGCTCGCCGTCTTTCGCGGGCGTGAGATCGGTCAGCAGATGGCGGATGTTGGTCGCGTAGAGCTGGCTCGACTGGTTCGCCATGCGGCTTGGCAGATCTGTATAGCCGATCACGGTCACGCCGTTCGCATTCACGACTTCACCCGGGCGAGTGAGTTCGCAGTTGCCGCCCTGCTCGGCCGCCATGTCGACGATCACGCTGCCCGCGCGCATGCACGCCACCGTCTTCGCGTCGATGAGGCGCGGCGCCGGTTTGCCAGGAATCAGCGCCGTCGTGATGATGATGTCGACCTCGCGCGCCTGGGCCTCGAAAAGCGCCATCTCCGCTTCGATGAACTTCTCGCTCATCTGTTTGGCGTAGCCGCCCGAGCCGCCGCCCTCCTCCTCGATGTCGATGCTCAAGAACTCCGCGCCCATGCTCTCGACCTGCTGGCCGACTTCGGGGCGCGTATCGAACGCGCGCACGATGGCGCCAAGACCGCGCGCGGCGCCGATCGCCGCAAGCCCGGCCACGCCCGCGCCGATCACGAGCACCTTGGCGGGCGGCATCTTGCCGGCCGCCGTGATCTGCCCCGTGAAAACTCGGCCAAAATGCTGGGCCGCCTCAACGACCGCGCGATAGCCGGCCATGTTCGCCATCGAACTCAACGCGTCGAGCTTCTGGGCGCGCGAGATGCGCGGCACGCAGTCCATCGCGAGCACCGTTACCTCGCGTGCCGCGAGTCGTTCGAGCAGCGCAGCGTTTTGCGCAGGCCAGATGAAGCCGATCAGCGTCGCGCCCGGCTTGAGGCGCTGCACTTCTTCGCTCGAAGGCGGACGCACCTTGACGACGATATCCGCGCCGCTCAAGAGCGCTTGCGCATCGTCCACGACGCGCGCGCCTGCCGCGCGGTAGGCGTCGTCCGGGTAGGAAGCACTCACGCCCGCCGTCGTTTCGACTTCGACCGCATAGCCGAGTTTAATCAGTTGTGCCACACTTTCTGGCGTCGCCGCAACGCGTCGTTCGCCATCGTGTGTCTCGCGGGGAACCGCAATCGTCATCGCCATGGTGCCGCTCCCTGCTTGACACAAGCGTGCGCTGCGGCGAGAACGAACGGAATCGGCGGCGCGCCAATGCATCTGGCGCGCCGAAAGCGTGGCCACGACTTCATGAAACGTCTCCTGTGTCGGCCGGAGTTGGCGCTTTAGTGCCTTACTCCGGCCCCATGTTGGAATGCTTTGTGTGCCGCGGCTCGATGAGGGCTTTGCCCTATGACACGCCCAGGCTCGGCGAATTGCCGCTCTTGAGAAAAGCGAGCGCCGCCGCGCGCGCACCGGCGATGGCGGCGGCCTCGCTTTCGAATACGGTTTCGTCGACCACCCATTGACGGGGCAATACCGCGGCCGCCGGTTCGTCGGCAGCGGCCTCGACCGCGTGGATCGCGGCGAACGCGGCCCAGCCGCCGTTATGAATCATTTGACGGGCCGAGAGTTCGACCTCGAAATGTCCGAGTCTTTCGGTGTGCATCGAAGAGCTCCGGAGGTTTCAGGATTGCTGGGCCTGTGCTTCGAGTTCGGTAATGCGTTTCTTGAGCGCGCGCTCCTCCTGGAAGCGCGCCGTTTCGTCGCGGATCACGGCGACGATGCCGTCGAGCTCGCCCTGCGGCGAGTGCAGCAACGCCACGGTGAAGGCAATGGAAAGCGCCTTGCCCGCCTTGTCCACGGCCGGCACGCGCAGCACGTCGTTGCCGTAGCGCGTCTGGCCGGTCGCCATCGTCTTGTGATAGCCCTCCCAGTGGCGGCCGCGCAGCCGCTCGGGAATGATCAGGTCGAGCGTCTCGCCGAGCGCTTCTTCTTGCGTATAGCCGAACATGCGCGTGGCCGCCGGATTCCAGAACGTGATGTCGCCGGCTGCGTCGGAGATGACGATGGCGTCTCCAATGGCGTTTGCGAGCTGCTCGAAGATGACGATGGCGTCTCCAATGGCGTTTGCGAGCTGCTCGAAATCGATGGCGGATTGCATGGCGATGACTATGTGAGGTGAGTCGTTTATCGTCGTCGCGCGGCACGCATTGCACGTGCCGCGCGGCGTCCTGCCTGCCGGTCTGGTATTGCGGTGCTGCGCGGGCGTAGCGTTGGCCGCGCACGCTTCCTGCGTTCAGCTTGTGGAACTCGATGCGGAACTCAAACCGCGCGCACCTCGTGCAGCGCCGCGATCTGCTGCGGCGTGTAGCCGAGGTCGGCCAGCACCTGGTCGGTGTGCTCGCCGAGCAGCGGCGAGCCCGTGATCTCCGGCTTCAAGTCCGAGAACTTGATCGGGCTGCCCACCGTGAGGTACGCGCCGCGCTCCTTGTGCGGCACTTCGACGATAGTACCGCTAGCGCGCAGCGACGGGTCATTGGCAATTTCCTTCATGCTGAGCACCGGTGCGCATGGAATGTCGAACTTGCGCAGGATGTCGACCGCTTCAAACTTGGTCTTGTCGGCCAGCCACGCTTCGATCGTCGCGAAAATGTCGAAGATATGCGGCTGACGCGCCTGCGCCGTCGCGTAGTTCGGGTCGTTGATCCATTCGGGTTTGCCCAGAGCGTGGCAGATCGGCTCCCACGCGTGGCCCTGCACCGTGAAGTAGATGTATGCGTTCGGGTCCGTCTCCCAGCCCTTGCACTTGAGCACCCAGCCCGGCTGGCCGCCACCGCCCGCGTTGCCGCCGCGCGGCACGACGTCGCTGAACGTGCCGTGCGGATACTGCGGGTATTCCTCGAGGAAACCCTGGCGGTCCAGGCGCTGCTGGTCGCGCAACTTCACGCGGCACAGGTTGACCACGCTGTCCTGCATCGACACGGCCACCTTCTGGCCTTTACCGGTTTTGTCGCGGCCGATCAGCGCCGTGAGAATGCCGATGGCGAGGTGCATGCCCGTGTTGCTGTCGCCGAGCGCCGCCGCGCTCACCGTGGGCGGACCATCCCAGAAGCCCGTGGTCGAGGCCGCGCCGCCCGCGCACTGTGCGACGTTCTCATAGACCTTGAGGTCGTCGTAGTGGTGGCCTTCGCTAAAACCCTTCACCGAAGCGACGATCATCTTCGGATTGAGTTCCTTGATGCGCTCCCACGTGAAGCCCATGCGGTCCAGCGCGCCGGGGCCGAAGTTTTCGACCATCACGTCCGACTCGCGAATCAGCTTTTCCAGCACTTCCTTGCCTTCGGGCTTCTTCGTGTCGAGCGTGAGCGAGCGCTTGTTGCTGTTGAGCATGGTGAAGTACAGCGCGTCGACTTCGGGAATGTCGCGCAGTTGCGAGCGCGTCACGTCGCCAGCACCCGGGCGTTCCACCTTGATCACGTCCGCACCGAACCACGCGAGCATCTGCGTGCAAGCGGGACCGGCCTGTACGTGTGTGAAGTCGATGATCTTGATACCGTCAAGGGGTTTGCTCATTTCTCGTATCTCCTGGTCTACCTGATCTATGGGGGCTTATTTCTTCATGGCCGCGCTTTGCGGATTCAGATTCGTGAGACGGCCGCTTTCGGTCCCGGCCGATTCGTCGATGACTGCGTTGATCAACGTGGGCTTGCCCGATGCGATCGCTTCGAGCAGCGCGCTCGTGAGTTCTTCGGGCGTAGTCGCCTGATGGCCGATGCCGCCGAAGGCCTCGATCATCTTGTCGTAGCGCGCGTTCTTCACGAACACCGTCGGCGCGACGTCGCAGCCGCCGCTCGGATTGACGTCCGTACCGCGATACACGCCGTTGTTGTTGAACACGATGGTGCAGACCGGCAGGTTGTAGCGGCAGATCGTCTCGAGTTCCATGCCCGAGAAGCCGAACGCGCTGTCACCCTCGATCGCCACGACCTGCGTGCCGCTCGTCACGGCGGCGCCGATCGCGAAGCCCATGCCGATGCCCATGATCCCCCACGTGCCCGAGTCGAAGCGCTTGCGCGGCTGGTACATGTCGATGATGCTGCGCGCGTAGTCGAGCGTGTTCGCGCCTTCGTTGACCACGTTGATGTCGGGGCGCGTCTTGAGCACGTCGCGGATGGCGCGCAGCGCGCTGTGGAAATTCATCGGCGACGGGTTCTTCGCGAGCGTCGCGGCCATCTTTTCCAGGTTCTTGTTCTTGCGTTCGGCCACGGCATCGAGCCACTCTGCCGGCGGCTTCGGGAAGTCATTGCCGAGGCCTGCAACGAGCGCTTCCACGCATGAACCGATGTCGCCGATCACAGGCGCTTCGATGGCGACGTTGCTATCGATTTCCGTCGGCGCAATGTCGATCTGCACGAACTGCTTCGGTCCGGCGGCCGCGCCCCAAGTCTTGCCCTTGCCATGCGAGAGCAGCCAGTTCAAGCGCGCGCCGATCAGCACCACAGCGTCCGACTCGGCCAGCACGAACGAGCGCGCGGCTGATGCCGACTGCTCGTGCGTGTCGGGCAAGAGACCCTTGGCCATCGACATCGGCAGATACGGAATGCCGCTCTTCTCGACCAGTTCGCGGATTTGCGCATCGGCCTGGGCGTAGGCCGCGCCCTTGCCCAGCAGGATCAGCGGACGCTTCGCATTCCTGAGCACGTCAAGAGCGCGTTGCACCGCATCCGGAGCGGGAATCTGGCGTGGCGCCGCGTCGACTACCTTGATGAGCGACTGCTGGCCCTTCACCGCGTCGACGGTCTGCGCAAGCAGCTTGGCCGGCAGGTCGAGATACACGCCACCGGGGCGGCCCGAAACGGCCGCGCGAATCGCGCGCGCCACGCCAACGCCGATGTCCTCAGCGTGCAGCACGCGATAAGCAGCCTTGGCATAAGGCTTCGCGGCGTTGAGCTGGTCCATCTCTTCGTAGTCGCCTTGCTGCAGGTCAACGATCTCGCGTTCGCTCGAACCGCTGATGAGGATCATCGGGAAGCAGTTCGTGGTCGCGTTGGCCAGTGCCGTGAGGCCGTTCAGGAAACCCGGCGCGGAGACAGTCAGGCAGATGCCCGGCTTTTTCGTCATGTAGCCCGCCACGGCCGCGGCGTTGCCGGCGTTCTGCTCATGCCGGAAGCCGATGAAGCGCATGCCCTCGGCCTGCGCGAGACGGGCGAGATCGGTAATTGGAATACCGACGAGACCGAAGATCGTGTCGATATCGTTGAGTTTCAGCGCGTCGATGACGAGATGAAAACCGTCGGTCGTTTGCTGCGCTTCGGGCACAGGGTTCTGCTGTGCCTCATTGATGCCTGCTTCTGCCATGACGTCTCCTCTTTGGCGGGGCGTTGCGTGATTCGTGATATACAATATTCCACACACAATATTAGTCAAGACGTTTTTTTACCCACGCCGCGTTTGCTGCACCGCGTCGCGCCGCGCTGTACCGTTGCCGTCTCATGCGATCGCTCGCAAAGCGGCAAACTTTGATGCGGCACACCATGAGCAAGTCCCTTCAATCGGCCCAAACGTCCTGACGAACTTGTTACGGACTCCATACCTTTCTTTCAGCATCGCTGCGCTCATTCAGACGATCTGCGCATCGATGCCGCTTACCCATGCGTCGAGCCGATATGAACCGGCGGCTCGACGCGGCGCGCCCAACGCTTCAGTCCAGGAAATCGCAGTTGGCTTCCACGAACAGCGCGAGTTCGATCGAGTGCTGCCGTACGAGCTGCTCGACGCGCCCAGTGTCGCGCGCCTCGAGCGCTTCGATAATGCGCATGTGCTCCACGATGGAGCGCGACGCGCGATCGCTCTGCGCGATCGTCATACGCCGGATCGCGCGCACATGCATGAAGATGTTCTTGATGGTGTCGACGATGATGGGCGACTTCGAAAGCTCCACCAGTGACTGGTGAAACATGATGTTCGCTTCCGAGTACTCCTCGATATGGTCCGAGGGTGTCGAATCGCCGAAGGTCGCGAACATGCGCCGCAGGCCTGCGATGTCGTCGTCCGAGGCGCGCTGCGTGGCGAGGCGCGCGGCGATGCTTTCGAGCGCGGCCCACATATAGATCATCTCCACGATCTCCTTGCGCGTCTTGCGCAAGATGTAAACACCGCGTCGCGGCACCGTGCGCAGAAAGCCTTCCTGTTCCAGCAGCGTCATGGCTTCGCGAACAGGCGTTCGGCTCACGCCGAGCTTCTCGGTCAAGTCCTTCTCGTCTAGCCGGATCTCGTCTCGCGACCGGTAGATGTCGGTTTCGGCAATGGCCTGCTTGAGCTTCGCGTAAGCCTGATCGCGCAGCGAAGCGCTTGCGTTGATCGGCTCCAGCGTCAAGGTGACCGGGGGCATTCCGGTGACGAGTTCTCTTTCGGCGGACATCGGTCGTGTGTCTCCAACGTTCTGTTTAGCCGGCGCTGCTGGGGAATTTCATATTTCCAATACAATATATCAGCAATCCACTCGTGGCTAAGCGGGGTTTACGCGTACCGGGCCCGCGTCTCGCTCGATTCGCGGGCTTACCCTCTATCCATACATTTTTACTTATATTTTTCTAAAAAAACTTTAACTATCGTTTATTCATTGGCGCTTCTACTCTTGCTTCACGCCACTCGACATGAGGAGACAGCCATGAGCCACCTGGACACCCGCCACGATCGTCATCTGGAAGCGCAACTGTGTGCATTCAATACCGCATTTGCCGAACTGGGCCTGCGTTTTCGCTGGGATGCGCGCACGCTCAACTCGCTCGCATCGATTGCCGGTGAACATGCGCGCGTCGCTGCCTATATCGAAACGAATCACCCGCATCTGCTGAAGGCGTACAGCATGGAATTTCTGTGCGAGGCGATCCTGGCTCGCAAGAACGCGCAGGCGCCGGGGGAATGGCCGCTGACCGCGCCCGCTCAACGCGGTTCACAGGAACGGGGCATGGCAGCCGCCATGGAGCAGGATTGGCGCGAAGGCGGTTTACCCGCGCTTGCAGGCGCCTGAGGCGTACGCACGAAAGTGCGGCCCGCATAAAGACGGAGCCCGGCTGGATTGGCGCGCACAGCGCGCTATCCAGACGGGCTCGATATTGAAGCAAAACGAAGGGGAACTGCGCAGGTCTACGCGCTCATGCGTTGCCGCGCGCCTCGGCCTCTTCTTCCTGCAGCTTGCGCCACAGAATTTTGCCGCTGCCCGACTTCGGCAGCGCGTCGACGAACTGCACGATGCGCGGCGCTTTGTACGCGGCCATGTTGTCGTGCGCCCACGCGACGATGTCGTCTTCGTTCACGCTGCCGACCTGCTTCGGATCGAGCACGACCACGGCCTTCACGGTCTCGCCGCGGCGCGCGTCCTGTGTACCGATGATGCACACCTCGTTGATCGCCGGGTGCCGGTACATCAGCGCCTCGACCTCGGCCGGCCAGACCTTGTAGCCCGACGCGTTGATCATGCGTTTGAGGCGGTCGGTCATGAAGTAATAGCCTTCTTCGTCGCGCCGCACGAGGTCGCCCGTGCGCAGGAAGCGCTTGCCGTCGCGTTCGATGAACGCTTCGCTCGTCGCCTTGGGGTTGCGCCAGTAGCCCTGCATCACCTGCGGCGCATGCATGATCAGTTCGCCCGAATCGCCTGGCGGCACCTCATCCAGTGTGATCGGATCGACCACACGCGAGTCAACGTCGAATACCGGAATGCCGAGACATTGAGGCTTGGGACGCTGCGGCGGATTGATATGGGTGCCCGCCATGGTTTCCGACATGCCGTAGCCCTCGACGAAGTCGAGCCCGGTGAGATCCTTGAGCTTCTTCACCACCGCGTCGGGCATCGTCGCGCCGCCGCCGCGCATCCAGGCGAGGCTCGACAAGTCGTACTCGTGAATGCGCGGGTTCGAGATGAAGTCCACCACCATCGTCGAGATCGCCTGCCAGCCGTTGATACGGTAATGCTCGATTGCACGCGCCGCGGCGTCGCGATCCCAGCGCGGCAGCAACACCACGGTCGAGCCGTTGTAGATCGGGCTGTTCATGCCGCCCTGCATGCCTGTTACGTGAAAGAGCGGCAGCACCGAAAGTTGTACGGCATCCTGATTACTTCCGAACCAGTTGCAACCGCCCACGGCCGTCGCCATCACGCTGCGATGCGTGTGCATGCAGCCTTTGGGCTTGCCCGTCGTGCCCGAGGTGTACGGCATCACGCAGAGGTCGTCGGGGCCGGCGGTTAGCACACCGGGTACGCAGCGCGCCTCGAGCACCTCGGCCCAGTGCGCAACGCCCGGGCCGCTCACGGAGCGCGGCGCGCTCACGAATTCGGGCGGCGGCGAAAACGGCTCGCACTTCAGATAGTCGCTATACGTCGCAACGAGCAGATGCTGCAGGCCTTCGCTTTCCTGCACGAGCGGCGCAATACGCGGGTAGAGATCCTGCGCGACGAAAGCCGTGGTCGCGCCACTGTCTTCCACGTAATGCGCGAGTTCCTCGGTGAGGTTCATTGGGTTGACCGGCACGACCACGGCGTTGGCGCGCAGGATGCCGTAGTAAGCGATGACCCACTGCGGACTGTTCTGCATGTAGAGCAGCACGCGGTCGCCGGCCTTCACGCCACATTCCTGCTGTAGATAGCCGGCTACGCGCTCGGCCTCGTCCTTGAACTGCGCGAACGTAACGGGCGTGTCGTAGAAGACGATGAACGGCTTGTCTGGATAGCGCGCCGCCGAGACCTCTGCGTTATAGAAGAGGTTCGTTTGCGGAATGCTCAGATGCGGCGAAAGATGCGCGGGCCAATGTGGCGAAGCCAACTGCGGCGATGACGGCGAATCTGCGGAAAGCGTCGGGGCGGACGTGGACATGGCGGGCTCCGTCAGGCAAGACTTGTGAAGAACGCGGCCGCCAACCGCTCGCTGAGCGCTGGCGCCACGCACCATACGTACTCAGACGATGCTTGCGCCGCCATCCACGGCGAGATACTGGCCCGTCATATGGCGCGACGCCTGACTCGCGAGAAACACCACGGCGCCCTTGAGATCGTCGTCGTCGCCGAGCCGGTGCAGCGGCGTATGGTCGATCACCACTTGCCCCAGCTTGTCGAGCAGCCCGGCCGACATCTTCGAGGGGAAGAAGCCCGGGCAGATCGCGTTCACATTGATGTTGTACTTGCCCCATTCGGCAGCCAGCGCCCGCGTGAAATTGATGGCAGCCGCCTTCGAGGTGTTGTACGCGATGGTCTGCATGGGCCCAAGCGATCCTTTCAGGCCGGCGATGGAAGCCACGTTGATGATCTTGCCACGCTGGCGAGGGATCATGCTGCGCTTGCCCACTTCGCGCGCGAGGAAGAACGGCGCGTTCACGTTCAGGTTCATGACCTTGTGCCACGCCTCGTCGGGATAATCCTCCGCGGGGGCACCCCACGTGGCGCCCGCATTGTTCACGAGAATGTCGATCTGACCGCAGGCCGCCAGCGTCTCGTCCACGAGCGGCTTCGCGGCCTCGGCGCGCTGCAGGTCGCTCACGATCGTGGTCGCCTTGATGCCGAGTGCCTCTAGATGGCTCAGCGCCTGGGCCAGCTCATCGGCCTTGCGCGCCGTGATCACCACGTGGCAGCCCATCTCGCCGAGCGCCTGCGCCATCTGCAAACCCAGCCCGCGCGAGCCGCCGGTGATGAGTGCGACCTGACCGCCCAGCTCGAACATTTCCCTGACCCGCATGCTTTCGTCTCCTTGATGTCTGTCGACCGGCCGAAGTTCCGCATTGCGGAACGCAATGAGATGCCAACGATTCTAGCGAGGCCCGCCAGCCACGCAACCAGGGAAAAGCACGACCGTTCATTAAACGGCATTGGTGCTTTTGCCGCTGGCCGTATGCGGGCTGGGTAGTCTGAAAAGGAAACACGTGGGGAGTTAATTGCGCGCGCAACCGTTGCAATCGCGCGACAGCCAGCGTTTTCAGCTCTTTATCGAGCGTCTATGATCGGCCCCCGGCCAGCACCCACTGGCTCGGCATACAAGAAATACGGCCCCGGCACCCCGGCGGTCCGACGAACTTACAACACGCAGCAAAGGAAAAAGGATCTCACCGTGAGACACACCCAGATCGCATCGGCCATCGGCGGCCTCGCCCTCGCACTGGCCTGCCAGCACAGCTTCGCGCAAAGCTCGGTCACGCTGTACGGCATCGTCGACACCAGCATCCGCTACCTCACGAACGCCAACGCGAGCAACGACAACGAGCTGCAGATGACGCAAGGCCCGATCACCGGCAGCCGCTGGGGCCTGAAGGGCACCGAGGATCTGGGCGGCGGCCTCTCAGCCGTGTTCCGCCTCGAGAACGGGTTCAACCTCTGGAACGGCCAACTGGCGAGCTCGAATACGCTGTTCAATCGGATGGCGTACGTTGGGGTATCCAGCGACAAGTACGGCACGGTCACGATGGGCCGTCAGAACACGCCCCTGTTCGATCAGCTGGGCAACACCTTCGACCCGCTGACCGTTGGCAACTTCGACCAGGACGGCTGGCTGCCGGGCGCACTCGGCTACGGTCTGCGTGAGAACAACTCGGTCAAGTACGACGGCAAGTTCGGCGGCCTCGAAGTCGAAGGCATGTACAGTTTCGGGGGCGTGGCGGGCAGCGTCGGCGCGAGCAACATGTACGGCTTCACGGCCACTTACGCAGCCGGCCCGATTTCGCTGCTCGCGGGCTACCAGCAGAATAGCGATGCCCACAACAACAAGTACCGCGTGGCCAACCTCGGCGCAGTCTATGCGCTCGGTGCGGTCCACCTGTACGGCGGCTGGCTGTGGGGCCAGGACAATACGGGCGTGGTGGACCAGTACATGGCAGCCGCGAACTCACCCGCGGCGATCAACTTCGCGACGCCCGTGACGAAAACCAACCGTATCGACAACGGTCTCTATGCCGGCGCAACGTGGCAGGTTAGCTCGCCGCTGTTGCTGACCGCAGCGTACTACTACGACCACGCAAAGAACGGCCTGAACGAAGACGGCGTGACGCTCAGCACCGGCGTGCGCTACTCGGCAGTGCTGCTGGCCGAATACTCGTTGTCCAAGCGCACCGAAGTGTACGGCACGGTCGACTTCATGCGCGGCAACGGCTCGGCAACGGCCGACTTCCCGGGTCGCAACAACCAGACCGGCGTCGCCGTCGGCTTTCGCAACATCTTCTAAGAGCGGCCTGCATCGCCGGGTCTGACGACCGGCTCAACGGCGGCGCGGCTTTTCCATGCAAACGAGCGGGCAAATGCCCGCTCGTTTGCATTCGTTCGTGCACATCGATTAACTAACTCGCCATTGAGTGACCTTCACTTTAATTACATTTAAATTACGAATAAAACAAATAGCTTTCGCCTCTAGCCGAATTCCCCAGGGATTACTACGGGTTCCAGTCAAGATGCATGCAAATGTTTAATGCCGGGCGTACACTGCTGGCGCGTGGCCCGTTGCGGGGGGGCCGCTCCAAGCCACACAACCAAGCCACACAAGGCAATGCCGACACGTGCATGTGATCGCGCGAGGCGCACAAGCGCCAATTGCGATCGACAGGAGACATGGCATTGCCCCAGTTTCACAGGAGAACAATCAACATGAGCTGGACGCGTGAACAGAAGAACGTCACGATCGCGGCGTACCTGGGATGGACGCTCGATGCATTCGATTTCTTTCTAATGGTTTTCGTTCTGAAAGACATCGCCACCGAATTCAATACCAAAATCCCGGCAGTGGCTTTCGCCATTACGCTAACACTGGCCATGCGCCCGCTCGGCGCGCTGATATTCGGCCGACTCGCCGACAAATACGGCCGCCGTCCCACGCTGATGATCAACATCGCGTGCTACTCGATACTCGAACTGCTCACGGGCTTCTCGCCCAACCTCGCGACCTTCATCGTCCTGCGCGCGCTCTTCGGCGTCGCGATGGGCGGCGAATGGGGCGTGGGCTCTGCGCTCACGATGGAAACCATTCCGCCCAAGTCGCGCGGCATCGTGTCCGGCCTGCTGCAGGCGGGCTATCCGAGCGGTTTTCTGCTCGCCTCGATCGTGTTCGGCGTGCTGTATCAGTACATTGGCTGGCGTGGCATGTTCTTCGTCGGCGTGCTGCCCGCGCTGCTGGTGGTTTATGTGCGTATGCACGTGCCCGAGTCGCCGGCCTTCAAGGAGATGCAAAAGCGCGCGCGTCCGACGCTGCTCACTACGCTCAAGCACAACTGGAAGCTTTCCCTGTACGCGATCGTGCTGATGACCGCGTTCAACTTCTTCTCACACGGCACGCAGGATCTGTATCCGACCTTCCTGCGCGAACAACATCACTTCGACCCGCACACGGTCTCGATCATCACCATCGTGCTCAATATCGGCGCGATCGTGGGCGGCCTCTTCTTCGGTCAGATTTCCGAAAAGATCGGCCGCCGCAAGGCAATCTTCATCGCCGCGCTGATCGCGCTGCCCGTGCTGCCGCTGTGGGCATTCTCGCAAGGGCCCGTACTGCTCGCGCTCGGCGCGTTCCTCATGCAGATTTCGGTGCAAGGCGCCTGGGGTGTGATCCCGGTTCACCTCAACGAAATTTCGCCTGACGAAGTGCGTGCGACCTTCCCGGGCCTCGTCTATCAGCTCGGTAACCTGTTCGCTTCGGTGAACGCCACGCTGCAGGCGTCGCTCGCCGAAACGCACAACCAGAACTACTCGATGGCCATGGCGATCGTCGCCGGCACAGTGGCTGTGGTGATCGCGGTGCTGATCCCGTTCAGCCGCGAACGTCGAGGCATCGACATGACGCAGACGGCGAAAGAGGTGTCGGGCGTCTGACGTTCCGCACGCGGCGGCCCCGTAACGCCGCACCGCAGCAACACAATGAGAGGCCGTGCCGGGTTCCCCCGCACGGCCTTTTTGCTATCTATCGTGCGCACGCTCGCATACCGGGTAAGACCTCCTGGCCGCACGGCGCGCGGCGTTGCATGATGAAAGCGCACACGCATTCGCACTCGGTTGCCCTACCGTCCGGAGATCCACTATGAGCGAAACGCCCCAGCCTGATCCGGCGAGTCCCGTGGCAGCTTCCGCACCTCAGACGACCTCTCCCGACACCGACGGCATCTGGTACGCCTCATACCCTCCCGGCGTACCGCGCGAAATCCCCGCAAGCCAGTACGCCTCGCTCACCCATTTCTTCGACGACTGCACGGCACGCTTTAGCGAGCGCGTCGCCTACGTGAGCGCCGGCTCGCCGATGACCTATGCCGCGCTCGCCCGCAAGGCCACGGCGTTCGCGTCCTGGCTGCAAGGCGCGAGCGTGCAGCCAGGCGAACGCGTCGCGATCATGCTGCCCAACACCTTGCAGTATCCGGTTGCCCTCTTCGGAGCGCTCAAGGCAGGCGCCGTGGTCGTCAACGTCAACCCGCTCTATACCGTGCGCGAGCTTGCGCATCAGTTGCAGGACAGCGGCGCGCAGACCGTCGTCGTGTTCGAGAATTTCGCAGCCACGCTCGAAGCGGCGCTGCCCGGCACGCAGGTGCGACGCATCGTCGTGACGGCGCTCGGCGACTTGCTGGGCGAAGGACTGAACCTCAAGGGCCGCTTCGTCAACGTCATGCTGCGCCACGTGAAGAAGATGGTGCCGCGCTACCACCTGCCGCAGGCGGTGAGCCTTCTCGATGCACTCGCGCAAGGCGCGCGCGCCCCACACGCGCCGGTCGCGACCCACGCCGATGATCTCGCGTTCCTCCAGTACACGGGCGGCACCACGGGTGTCGCGAAGGGCGCGATGCTCACGCACTGCAACGTGCTCGCGAATGTGCAGCAGGCAAAGGCCTGGGTTGGCAACCAGCTCGACGCCCGGGCCGAGACGGTGCT
This sequence comes from Paraburkholderia sp. CNPSo 3274, assembly GCF_024206475.1. GTDB lineage: Bacteria > Pseudomonadota > Gammaproteobacteria > Burkholderiales > Burkholderiaceae > Paraburkholderia. Next base: position 95,297 of record NZ_JAMBPR010000013.1, on the reverse strand, counting down.
CACGCCGTTGCCGCTCTATCACATCTATTCGCTCACCATCAATGCGCTGATCTTCCTGGCACTCGGCGGACGCAACATCCTGATCGCCAATCCGCGCGACATGAAGCGCGTGATGAAGGTGCTGCGGCACGAGACGTTCAGTTGCATCAGCGCGGTCAACACGCTCTATAGCGCGCTGCTCGATAACGCGGAGTTCCGCCATCGCGACTTCTCGGGCCTCAAGCTCGCGATGGCGGGCGGCATGGCCATGCAGAAGGCCGTCGCCGACCGCTTCCGGGCTGTGACGGGCAAGTCCGTCGTGGAAGGCTACGGTCTCACCGAATGCTCACCGATCGTTTCGATGAATCCCGTCGACGTCGCGCATGAGGACCCGGGCCACGCGCATCCGGAAGGCTCGATCGGGCTGCCCGCGCCTTCCACGCAGGTGCGCTTTCGCAAGGACGACGGCACGTGGGCCGGCATCGGCGAAGCCGGCGAGCTCTGTGTCAAGGGCCCGCAAGTGATGAAGGGCTACTGGAACCGCCCGGACGAAACGGCAAAGGTGTTTGCCGATGGCTGGCTCACGACCGGCGACATCGGCGTGATGGATGCGCACGGCTATATCCGTCTCGTCGACCGCAAGAAGGACATGATTCTCGTGTCGGGATTCAACGTGTATCCGAACGAGATCGAGGACGTGGTGGCAACGCACCCCGGCGTGCGCGAGGTGGCGGCGATCGGCGTGCCCGATCCGGTGCAGCGCGAGCGCGTGAAGGTGTTCATCGTGAAGCGCGATCCCGCGCTGACCGAAGACGCACTGATCCAGTTCTGCCGCCAGCAGCTCACGGGCTACAAGGTGCCGCGCCTCGTGGAGTTCCGCGAGTCCCTGCCGCAATCGACCGTCGGCAAGATCCTGCGCCGCCAGCTGCGCGACGAAGAAATCGCGAAAGCCGCGAAGAAGCCGCAGACGTGAGACGTCGACGCACTATCGCTAAGCTTAACTAAGCGAAGTCGCGCAACGTTACCCCGCGCGCGCTTGCGAGCCGCGCGAGCACGAAACGGTCAGAGGGACGCAACGCGCCAATCAAGGCCGCGCCTGGCTCGAGCCGCCGCGCGATCCGCGTGTGCCACAGAGTGCCGATGTCGCTATCGGCCATCTCGGCACAACCATCGCCGATGGCCCATGCAATGCATCCCGCGCGCGCCGCTGCGCGTTCGAGCACGCGGCCCTGCGCGAGCGCCGGGTCGAACACTGCCGCGGCTGGCGCATTCAATGCAACGCTCGCACGAGGCGCACATTCGGCAAACGCAACCCTGAGCGGATGCGCCTGACATGCAGCGCCTAGCACCACGGCACCGGCATCGCAGAGAAAAGCCCGCCTGTCCATCGATATTCCTCCATGCGCCTTCCTGCCAATCGCTACGCAATCTTACTTAAACCGATCACGTATAGCCGCGCTCCGCACGCCACGCCTCTGGCCAGATGCCCTGCTTGCCCGGCGAGAGCACGCCCTGCGGATCGAGTGCGTCTTTCACGGTTTGCGCGAGACGCAACAGCGCGCCGTCGTTGAAGGCGTACTGCGCCGCGGCGTAATCCATGTAGAGCAGATGCGAGCGGTAGACGCCATAGCCGGCCGCGCCCGCGTCGCTCATCAGCGCGCGCAGCAGATCCCCCGCGCGCTCTGCATCGTCTCGGTGCTCACGCGCGAAGATCGCTGCGAATACATGATGCAGATAGCGCCCCGCCGCGGTGAAACCGCCGTAGTAATCGAAACCGTACTCGGTGGCGCGCGCCTTGACGAGCGCGTACTGGCGCAGCGCGTCGCGGCCGTCGGCGGGACAGAGCGGCGAGAAGTCCACGTGCGCGCCCTCGCCGCCGCGCCAGTCGAGCATACGAAACGCGCTCATCGCCGGAATGCCGGCGAGATTGCGGTCAGCGCCGCCCTGCGGTTCATCGCCTTCGGCGTAGCGCCGGGCAGAGAAACGCACACCAGGCACGCCGGCAAACGCACGCTCGACGATGCGCCGCTCCACGTCGATCACCTCGGGCGCGCCATAGAGCGCATAGTGCAGATTCCAGCGGCCTACACCCAGATCGCGCTGCATCGCGGCGACGGCGGCCTCGGGCATCGCGCCCTCGCCTTCGTACCAGCGAGCGCGCGGCGCGAGGCTCGCGGCGCGCCGGATCGCACCTTCGATCACCGCGTGCTGGCGTATCGTGCCGCCGAGTTGTAGCGCGCGCAGCGTATCGACGAGCACGCCGAGATCGTCCTCGCGCGCGAACTGGATCTCGCCGATCACGAATGCCTGTGGCGCCGGCATCAGCCAGAGCCCCATCTTCGTGACGACGCCGTAGTTCGACTGCGTAAAGAGCGCATCGAACGAAGGCCCATAGCCCGGCCTGTAGAGTTGCCACGCCGTGCCGTTTTCGATCGCGCCCATGCCGGTGCGCACCACGTCGCCGTTGGCGAGCACGACCTCCAAGCCGCACTGCGACGCGGCGTGGTCACCGTAGGCGGTCGTGCCGAAGCCGCGCTCGAGCGTGTTGCCGACCACGCTGCCCCAGCCTGCCGCGGGTGGATCGACCCACAGGCGCAGATGCTGCTCGCGCAGATGCGCGTGCAAATCGAAGTAGCTCACGCCTGGCTCGACGCGCGCCCATGCCAGGCGCTCGTCCACCTCGAGGATGCGGTTCAGGCGTTGCAGGTCGAGCACGACCGAACCCGCCAGACGCGGCGCGGCGCCGCCGTAAGCGAAGTTGCGTCCCGTGGAAACGGTCCACAGCGGCACGCGCGTTTCGTTCGCGACTCGGAGGATCGCGCGGATCTCATCGACACTCGCAGGGAGGATCGCCGCCGAAGGCGCGAACGCATGCGCATCGGCAAGTGGCACGAATGGATCGGAATACGGATCGAGCGATGCGCCGCCACGGCAGACGTTCGGCGCGCCTACGATCCCTTCGAACGCGGCGAGCGCACGCGCGAAACGGGCCTCGTCGATGCCGGGAGGCAAGATGGGCGCGACATGGCGCGCGGCGTCGCTCATCGGCTAGCTCTGCCGGCGGCGCTCATCACCACTGCCCGGGCTTGCCACCCAGCGCGCCGCATACATCTAGCGCGATCTCGCGCAGCTTCGGTTCTGTCTGCGGCCCGGAGAGCGCGTAGCCCGTGCGTTCGGTGCTCCAGTAGAACGTGCGACGGTTGCCGTCGCGCAAGAGGCGCACGGGATCCCGCTCCGTGGCCGAACTGCCCACGTAGAGCGTGAGGCGCTCGCCCGCATCGTTCTCGTACATGAATTGCGCGGCCGGCCCCGTGTTGCCGGGCAAGAGACGTCCACCCACGAGCATATAGCCGTACTCGGCAAGCGACGGCACGGAGAGCGGCTTGCCGAGCCGCTTGGAGAGCCACGCGACGAGATGCGCCTCGTCGGCCGCGCCCACTTCCACGGGATGCCGCTGCTCCGGCGAATACACCGCGTAGGCGATGTCGGCGCGGCGCGCGAACGCTTCGGACGTTTCGTTGCGCACGGCCGCCGGCGCCAAGCCGGCCGCCAGTTCCGGCGCGAAGCCAGGCGCGAGCCGCGGCACGAGCGCCGTGGCCGCCACCGCGAGCCCCGCACCCACGGCCACCCACGCCGCCGCGATGCCCGCGCGCCACCACCACGGCACGCCCGGACGCAGGACGAGCACGGCGGGCGCGGTGCCTGCTGCTTCTGCGCCGTCGGGCGGTACACCCTCGCCCGGCACGCGCGCGCCTTCGCACAACGCCTGCAGCGCGGCCTTCTGCGCGCGATAGGCCGCGACACGCGCCGACGCGCGCGGATCGTCCGCGAGGCGCGCCTGCAGCGCCTCGCGCTCGCCGGCCGGCAGTTCGCCGTCGACAAAAGCGCCCAGCACCGAAAGGTCCTCCTCAGGGGAACCAGGCGGCGCGCCTTCGCCTTCGCGTTCGTGGCCGAGATCGTTGTCGTTCATCGTAGCGTCCCCACCACCCTCAGCGACGCGGTGCGTTGCGCAGCATCGCGCCCCGGATCCTGCACCGGTCCCGTGTCGAGCAACGCTCGCAGATGCTCGCGCGCCCGCGAGAGCCGCGACATCACCGTGCCAGCTGGCACCCCGAGCACCGCCGACGCCGCGCTGTAGCTCAACTCCTCCACGCACACGAGCAGCAGCACCTCGCGCTGCGCCGCCGGCAGCGCATAGAGCGCGCGCTGCAGATCGCGCAGCACGAGACCGTCCACCTCGCCGTGCGGCGCTTCGAGCGTGCGCCACGGCGCAGCTTCGTCGTCGACGGCAATCTCGCGCCGGCCGCGTAGCTGATCGATGTACAGATGGCGCAGGATCGTGAGCAGCCACGCGCGCAAATTGCTCTGCGGGCGAAACGAAGCCCAGCGCGAGAGCGCACGCTCCGCGGCGTCCTGCACGAGGTCGTCAGCCCAGGCGGCGTCGCCGGTCAAGGCGCGCGCATAGCGGCGCATCGGCCCGAGCTGCGCCACGACCTGCGCTTCGAACTCCGGCGACGGATGACGCAACACGCTGCACGCCGCTCAGTAGCCACCGCCCGACGAGCCGCCCGAACTGGTCGACGACGCCCCGCCCGAATTCATGTCGCCGCAAGCCGTGAGGCCTGCACCCGCAACGCCGGCAAGCGCCGCGCAAACGAGACATGCGAGAACTATGCGAAACCGCTTCATGATCCCCTCCATTGAAGTTCATCGCCGATATCGCGTTAAACGTTGCAGCCGGTGCGCTTATTCCGCGCAAGCGGCGATTTCGCCTTTCTCGTGCGCCGCCGCACGGAACGAAGCCCTCGGGCACCGCGAGAATCGTCGCAAGCGGATCGAAATACATCGTGTAAGCGTGGGATTCGGCACGATACCCGACTCGAGCCAGGCTCAAACCGGGCCCAAACCGGCCCAAGCCGGCCTCGAATCGGTCGAGCATGGCGCGCTGTCATGGACTACGCTGTGTGTGTGAGCGCATGCGCGTCGAAAGGTCACGGGTGTGACAGCCCGCGGGCGTATCGCAAGCAGGCCACTTTCCGAAAACCGTTGTCGCTGCACATCGCAACCTGTCATCCGGACGCGCCCGCCTCCCTGCAGCCGACCACAAGGGACGCAGCGATGCATTTTTCGTCAATCTGCGGTTGCGGCCGCGAGCCGGTATAGTTCTGCAGTAAGCTTACTTCCCCGCACGCGCGCTTCGCCGACACAAGGTAGAATCGCGGCGAGCAAACGTTTTCAACTGATTGCGGCATTGCGCCGCCTGGCCAAATCTAGTCCATGCCTTCCGCAGAATCGCACCCGCAAAACGACTTCATGAACGCCGCGCGTAAGGAAAGAAAGCGCGTCGAAATCTATCTGGTCAACGGCATTCGCCTGACCGGATGCATCGAGTCGTTCGATCAGTACCTGGTGATGCTGCGCACGCCCGTCGGCCTGCAAGGCATCTACAAGCGCGCCATTTCGACCATCCAGCTCGACACAGGCACCCGCCCGGGTCCGCGCCCGGGCGGCGCTCGCAGCTCGCACGGCGAGCATACGAGCCGCGGCCCGCACGGCAGTCACGGCGGTCATGGCCCGCGTGAACAACGAGAACCGCGTGAATCGCGCGAGCCGCGCGAGAACTGGTCGGCGCCGTCCGGCGCATCGGGCGCCCCCGGCAACGACCGTGGCTCCCAGGACGGCCCAGTCGTCGTCACACGCCGCCGCCGCCTCTACGGCGCGGTGAACAACGGCGGCAACGGCAGCAACGGCGGCGAAGGCTCGGGCAACAGCTAAGCCGCTGCTGACTGACGTACTCGCTGCGCGTTCCGCCAGTCACGCCGATCTTCAGTACACGGGCGCGCCAAGGCGCGCCCGTGCGTTTGCGCGCGCGTTGCGTGCAGTCGAGTTCAGTTTCGTTCCACTGTCTTCCGAAGCGGTCTGACAGTCGTGGCTCGCGGTCACGATTTTGGCTTTGCGTTATTCTGAGCGTCACGCATATCGCCACGGAGACCGCCATGAGCGCATCCAAGCCGAAAGCCCCGCAACCCTCGCAGGAAGACCCGCTCGACGAAGCGCTCGACGAGACCTTCCCCGCGAGCGATCCGATCGCCGTGGCCCCCTCGCCCACCGGCTCTCAACCGAAGCCCCATTCCGCAGACGAAACCCACAAGGGCCGCGACACGCATCGCCACGGCAAGCACTGAGCGCGCCCTGAGCGATCGCACCATGAAGAAAGGCGGAACGTCCATGACGCTCCGCCTTTTGCGTGCCGCATCTGCGTGTTCCGCACGATCCGTCGCACAACCCGTCGCACGGCGAGGCCCCGGGCAAGCGACCTGGCCACACCGCGTACCGGCGATCAGCGGATCGGCAGACCGCCTTCCACTTGTTGCTGCAGTTCGCGCACCTGACGCTGAACCGTGCGCAGTTGCGCCTGGGCGGCTGTCTTCTGCGCCTGCAAAGCGTTCGCCTGATCGTGGCCCTGCTTCTGCTGGTCCGCGACAAGCGCCTGCTGCTCGCGCGCGATGGCCAGATCTGCCTGGAGCCGGTTCGCATGGTCCTGCGTGAGCGCGATCATGCGGTCCGTGAACGCCTTCTGCGCTTCGAGGCGCGTGCGGCGGATTTCCACTTCGGCGAGCTGCCCCGACTTCATCGCGAAGTCGCGGTAGATTGCCTCAGCGCGCGTCTCGTCGCTCGTCTTGATCACGCGCCAGAACGTCTTGTTCTGGAACAGCGTGACGTAGTACGTCATTTCCTTGCCGTAAAACAGCAAGCTCGCGCCATACGAGCCGTTGTAGGTCGTGCGCAGCTCGGCGAGTTCCGAGCCTCGCAGCATCTGCTGCAGCTCGGCGACGTTACCCGCGGCGTTCTGCTTCGCTTCATCCGGCGTAAGTACGCTCGGCTGGCTCGCTGCCAAAGGCAGCGCAGGGGTTGCGGCCTGCTCGTCCTGCACTGCGGGTGCGGCGGTGGTCTGTGCTACGGGCGCCGCTGCTGCTGCATTTGCTGCTGAATTGTCAGGCGGCGTCTGTGCGCAGCCCGTACCGATTCCCCCGATTAATACCAGCGCCGCCCAGGCGGTGCGACGAACTCTCCACTTGTAGTCCATGTAGTACCTGCTTTGAACAGTTCTAATTTTTACAAATCGGCACAATTATTACTCACTTTCACGTGTTTCGGGCCCCTCGTAGAAAATTTACCGATTACGTATCTATTCCCACAACACTTAGCGAGAAATTCCCAGGAATTGCGCGGTGCCCTTGCGTTGCCAGCCGTTTTGGTCCAGCGCGGCGAGCAGGCCCGCTCAAACTAGAGTTCCTTCTCTCAAACGCGCGCGGTGCTTTCCAGTATCCTGCCCTGACCTTGCGGCGTGCCCGGCCCGACGCACGGTCAGCATCGACACGACAAACAACATCAGTGGAGGAAGACATGAACCGAGTCATGGGACGCGCGGCGCGCCATGTCGCGCTTGCGAGTGCACTGCTGTGCGGCGCCGTCGCCGCGCACGCTCAAACCGACACGCCAGTTGGCGTCTGGCAGACCATTGACGACCACACCGGCCAGCCGAAGGCGCTCGTGCAGATCAGTGCAGACGCGAACGGCGACCTGAGCGGCAAGGTCATCAAGGGACTCAGCGCGAATGACCAGCCCGACCGGCGCTGCACGGCCTGCACCGACTCACGCAAGGATCAGCCGATCCTTGGCATGACGATCATCGACAGCATGAAGAAAACCGGTGAGGAGTACGACGGCGGCCACATTCTCGACCCTGAGAACGGCAAGGTGTACCGCTGCAAGATGCATACGGAAGACGGCGGCCAGAAACTCGTCGTGCGCGGCTATATGGGCATTTCGCTGCTTGGCCGCTCGCAGACGTGGGTGCGTCAGCAGTGAGTGGATGAGTGAGTGGATCGACCTGAGGACCGGTGCGCAAACCGGCAAGGGAACCTGAGAGACGAAACCGGCCGAAGCGCACGCATGAGCCGCTTCGGCCGGACTTCGTAAGCGCCGGTATTACGCCGGGTGACGATACACCGAGCGATAGTTGAAAGGCTGCGACGACGCGGACGCTGCCGGCACGAACGGCGAATTGCGCGGCATGTTGCGCGCCGCTTTTTCTGCGCGGCTCATGTGCTTGCGCATGCGCGTTTCGATGGTGTCGCACAACGCCGCACCGTCTTCGCCGAACAACTCGCCCATCACGCGCTTGAGCACGCCGTTGTAGTGCCAGGTCTTGAAGCGGCGATGGCAGGTTTGATACGAAGGGTAGCGGCGCGGCATGGCCGACCAGGTCGCACCGCTATACATGACCCACACCACGCCGTTGAGCACGGAGCGCGTATTGGCGAGCGGCCGGCCGCGCAACTCGGTGCGCGGGCGCAGTTCGGGCAGGAGCACCATCACGCGCTGCCATTCTTCGTCGGTAATATCGCGATGCGGGGTCATGGACGGTCCTTTGTCAGAAGGTGTACTGACAAACGATATCCACTCGCTCCGGCCGCCCATATCAGACGAGTCCGAATCTTGAAATAGGTGCCGCCGCGCTATTTTGAGACTGGCTTGCCACCAGCGTGGCACCAGCTTCGGTGTGTCGCCGCGGATGCGCCCACCGCCCGCAGTTGCGGTGTGGGCGCCGTGCGATCAGGTCAGCGACGTATCGACAATGCGGCGCGGCGTTTCGAGATATTCCTTCGACTGCATTTCGACGATACGCGACACCGTACGCGTGAACTCGTTGGCCATCGGTCCTTCCACGTAGAGTTCTTCGGGCGGCACCGCGGCCGACATCAGCAGCTTGACCTTGTGGTCGTAGAACACGTCGATGAGCCAGGTGAAGCGGCGCGCTTCGGACTGCATACGAGGCGTCATCTGCGGCACGTCGGACAGGATCACGGCGTGAAAGCGGCTCGCCAGTTCCAGATAGTCGTTCTGCGAGCGCGGACCGCCGCACAGCGTCGCGAAATCGAACCACACCACGCCGTCGGCCTTGCGCAACGCCTTCAGTTCGCGCTTTTCGATGCGCAGCAGCGGGCTTTCGTCGGGGACGGCGGCGAGCTCCGCGAACGAGTGGCGCAACGCCTTGTCGGCGGCGGCGCCGAGCGGCGTGTGATAGACCTCGACCTGCGCAAGCGTGCGCTGGCGATAGTCGACGCCCGCATCGACGTTGAGCACGTCGAGCTTACTCTTGATCAACTCGATCGCAGGCAGCATGCGGTCGCGATGCAGGCCATCGGGATAGAGCAGATCGGGATCGTAGTTGGACGTCATCACGAACTGCACGCCGTTCTCGAAGAGGCGGTCGAGCAGACGATAGAGGATCATCGCGTCGGCGATGTCCGAGACGTGGAATTCGTCGAAGCAGATCAGGCGATAACGCCTCGCAATCCGGCGCGCGAGTTCGTCGAGCGGATCGGCCTGGCCCTTGAGCTCTTCGAGTTCGCGGTGCACCTCGCGCATGAATTCGTGAAAGTGCAGACGCGTCTTGCGTTGCAGCGGCACGACTGCATAGAAGCTGTCCATCAGAAAGCTCTTGCCGCGCCCGACACCGCCCCACATGTACACGCCGCGCGGCAGGTCAGGGTGAACGAGAAACTTCTTGAGCGCGTTCGAACGCCGCGACTTGTATGCAGCCCACTCGTCGTAGCACCGCTGCAGCCGGTCGATCGCGGCGCGTTGCGCCGTATCGGGCTGGTATCCCCGCTTCTGCAGTTCGTTTTCGTAGTATTCGGTGACGTTCATTTTCTGGGCCGCAAATGAGGAAAGGCGGGAGAGCAAAAGCCCACCCGCCTCCGTACGTGATGCTGGGTATTGCGGAGCAGAGCGGCCAAAAAATTCGGCCGCCCTGCCCTTGGCGCTTACATGTTGAGAGCGCGCTTGTCAGTGGCGAGTGCAGCTTCGCGCATGACTTCGGACAGCGACGGGTGCGGATGGCAGATGCGGCCGATGTCTTCGGCGGCAGCCTTGAATTCCATCGCCACCACGGCTTCCGCGATCAGGTCCGATGCGTTGGCCGAGATGATGTGCACGCCGAGCAGTTCGTCGGTCTTGGCGTCGGCGATCATCTTCACGAAGCCGTCCGACTTGTTGATGCCAAGCGCGCGGCCGTTCGCCATGAACGGGAACTGGCCCGTCTTGATGTCACGGCCTTCTGCCTTGAGCTGCTGCTCCGTCTTGCCGACCCATGCGATTTCCGGCTCGGTGTAGATCACCCACGGAATGCAGTTGTAGTCGATGTGCGGCTTCTGGCCGTCGATGATCTCGGCCACCAGCACGCCTTCGTCTTCTGCCTTGTGCGCGAGCATCGGGCCACGCACCACGTCGCCGATCGCGTACACGTTCGGCACCGACGTTGCGCAGTGGTTGTCCACGTCGATGAAGCCACGCTCGTTGGCCTTCAGGCCGATCGCTTCGAGACCGAGGTTGTCGGTATTCGGCACGCGGCCAACCGACACGATCAGGCGGTCGGCTTCGAACACTTGCGCGTTGCCGTCCTTGTCCGTGTAGTTGATCGTGACGTTCTTGTCGGTCGCCTTCACTTCGCCGACCTTCACGCCAACGTGAATGTCGAGACCCTGCTTCTTGAAGAGCTTCGCCGCTTCCTTCGCGAGCGCCTGGTCAGTCGCACCGAGGAATTCCGGCAGCGCTTCGAGGATCGTGACGTCGGCACCGAGACGGCGCCACACCGAGCCCAGCTCCAGACCGATCACGCCTGCGCCGATCACAGCCAGCTTCTTCGGCACGCTGTCGAACGTGAGCGCGCCTTCGTTGTCGGAGATGATCTTGTTGTCGACCGGAATACCCGGAAGATGGCGCGCCTTCGAGCCCGTCGCGATGATCACGTTCTTCGCCGTGACGACTTCGGTTTCGCCTTCGCCGCTCACTTCGATCTGCACGCCGGCGTCGTTCTTGCCGGTGAACTTGCCGTGACCCTTGAGCCACGTGATCTTGTTTTTGCGGAACAGGAACTCGATCCCCTTCGTCATCTTCTCGACGATGCCTTCCTTGCGCTCGATCATCTTCGCGACGTCGATCTTTACGTCGCCCACGCTGATGCCGTGGTCAACGAGATGATGCGCGGCGTTCTCGAACTCTTCCGACGAGGCGAGCAGCGCCTTCGACGGAATGCAGCCCACGTTCAGGCAGGTGCCGCCGAGCTTCAGCGTGCCGGCCGGGTTCTTCCACTTTTCGATACACGCAACCGACTTGCCGAGCTGTGCGGCGCGGATCGCCGCGATATAGCCGCCGGGGCCGGCGCCGATCACGACGACGTCAAATTCTTTGGACATGTTCATCCTTTCGAGACGTGAGCGCGGCGCGCGGAGCCCGGTTTCCGGAATCCGCGCGCACGGCGCTCAGTGTGAGACTTGATGCTTGATGAGGCCGATCTTTACAGGTCGAGCAGCAGACGAGCCGGATCTTCCAGCGCGTCCTTCATCGCGACCAGCGACAGGACGGCTTCGCGGCCGTCGATGATGCGGTGGTCATACGACATCGCGAGGTAGTTCATCGGGCGGATCACGATCTGGCCGTTCTCCACCACGGCGCGTTCCTTCGTGGCGTGCACGCCGAGGATCGCCGACTGCGGCGGGTTGATGATCGGGGTCGAGAGCATCGAGCCGAACACACCGCCATTCGAGATCGAGAACGTACCACCCGTCATTTCTTCGATCGAGAGCTTGCCGTCCTTGGCCTTCTGGCCGAATTCGGCGATCTTCTTCTCGATGTCGGCGAGGCTCATCTGGTCTGCGTTGCGCAGGATGGGCACCACCAGACCGCGCGGCGAGCCGACCGCGATACCGATGTCGAAGTAGCCGTGGTAGACGATGTCGTTGCCGTCGATCGACGCGTTGACGAGCGGGAACTTCTTGAGGGCGTGCACCGCGGCCTTCACGAAGAACGACATGAAGCCGAGCTTCACGCCGTGTTCCTTCTCGAACTTGTCCTTGTACTTGTTGCGCAGGTCCATGACCGGCGCCATGTTCACTTCGTTGAACGTCGTGAGGATGGCGTTGGTTTGCTGCGACTCGAGCAGACGCTCTGCGATACGCGCACGCAGACGCGACATCGGCACGCGCTGTTCCGGACGATCGGTGAGCCAGTTCGCAGCCGATGCCGGTGCGCTGACTTGCGGCAGCGACGGCTTGGCGGCGGCAGGCTTGCCAGCCGGTGCTGCTGCCGGAGCGGCCTTCGGTGCGCCAGCACCGAGCACGTCCTGCTTCGTGATGCGGCCGTCACGGCCCGTGCCGGCGACGTCGCCGCCTGCGAGACCCTTCTCTGCCATCAGCTTGGTCGCTGCGGGCGAGGCCACGGTGCTGCTTGCCGTCGATGCGGCAGCGGCCGGTGCGGCTGCCGGGGCAGCAGCAGCCGGTGCGGCGGCGGCTGCGGGAGCAGCGGCGGCGCCGGCCTTGGCTTCCGTGTCGATCTTTGCGATCACCTGTTCGCTCTCGACGGTTGCGCCGTCGCCGATCAGGATCTCGGCCAGCACGCCGGCTGATGGCGCGGGCACTTCGAGCACGACCTTATCGGTTTCGATCTCGATGACGACTTCGTCCTGGGCAACAGCTTCGCCCGGCTTCTTCTTCCACTGCAGCATCGTGCCTTCCGACACCGACTCCGAAAACTGCGGGACCTTCACTTCTACGATAGCCATGTGATTTTCCTGAATACTTTATCGGGGACATCCCCGTATGACGAACCGGTCGCGCACATGAGCGCGGGAAAGCGCGAGGCTTTCCCGGTTCGGTTGCTCTAGTGCTTACTTCGCGACCTGCGCGCCCTTCAGGCGGCCGAATGCACCTTCGATCAGCGCCTTCTGCTGCTCGTAGTGCTTCGCGTAGTAGCCAACAGCCGGCGAGGCGGAAGCAGGACGGCCGCTGTACGCGAGCTTCATGCCTTCCTTCATGCCTTCCTTCAGGTGGTGCTCGATGTAGAACCACGGGCCTTGATTCTGCGGCTCGTCCTGCACCCAGACCACTTCGGTCGCGTTGTCGTACTTCTTCAGTTCCGCTTCGAACTGCTTGTGTGCGAACGGATAGAGCTGTTCGATACGGATGATCGCGACGTCGTTCGCCTTGGCTTCACGGCGATGCGCGACGAGGTCGAAGTACACGCGGCCCGAGCAGGCGACCACACGCTTGACCTTCTTCGCGTCGATGCTTTCGTCCACTTCGCCGATGACCGGCTGGAACGTGCCCTTCGCGAGTTCGGACAGGTCCGAGACGGCTTCCTTGTGACGCAGCAGCGACTTCGGCGTGAAGATGATGAGCGGCTTGCGGAACAGGCGGATCATCTGACGGCGCAGCACGTGGAAGATCTGGGCCGGCGTGGTCGGCTGAACGACCTGCATGTTGTGCTCGGCGCACAGCTGCAGGAAACGTTCGATACGTGCCGACGAGTGCTCCGGACCCTGGCCTTCGTAGCCGTGCGGCAGCAGCATCGTGAGACCCGAAACACGGCCCCACTTCACTTCGCCCGACGAGATGAACTGGTCGATTACGACCTGCGCACCGTTGACGAAGTCGCCGAACTGGCCTTCCCACGCGACGAGCGTGTTCGGCTCGGCGGTCGAATAGCCGTATTCGAAGCCCAGCACGGCCTCTTCCGACAGCACCGAGTCGATCACCGTGAACTGCGCCTGGTTCTCGCCGATGTTCTGCAGCGGCACGTACGTGCCGTCGTCCCAGCGTTCGCGGTTCTGGTCGTGCAGAACGGCGTGGCGGTGCGTGAACGTGCCGCGGCCCGAGTCCTGGCCCGTCAGGCGAACTGCGTAGCCCGAAGCGACCAGCGACGCGAACGCGAGGTGCTCGCCCATACCCCAGTCGAGCTTCGCTTCGCCCTTGCCCATCGCGCGGCGGTCGTTGATGACGCGCTCGACCAGCGGGTGAACCTTGAAGTTCTCGGGGATCGTGGTGATGCGCTCAGCCAGACGCTTGAGTTCGGCGAGCGGCACTGCCGTATCTGCTGCGTCGGTCCACTTGCGGTTCAGGAACGGAACCCAGTCCACCGCGTACTTGCTCTTGTAGTTCGAGAGCACGGGGTCGACCGTGTGGTGGCCTTCGTCCATCGCGGCGCGGTAAGCCTTGACGTAGTTGTCTGCGTCTTCAGCCGTGATCACACCTTGCTGCACGAGCTTCTCGGCGTACAGCGCACGGGTGCCCGGGTGCTTCGCGATCGTCTTGTACATCAGCGGCTGCGTGACAGCCGGGGTGTCCTGCTCGTTGTGGCCGAGCTTGCGGAAGCAGATGATGTCGACGACGACATCCTTGTGGAACTGCATACGGAAATCGATCGCGAGTTGGATAGCCAGCACGACCGCTTCCGGATCGTCGCCATTCACGTGCAGCACCGGCGCTTCGATCATCTTGACCACGTCGGTACAGTAGAGCGTCGAACGCGCATCGCGCGGGTCGGACGTCGTGAAACCGATCTGGTTGTTGATGACGATGTGCAGCGTGCCGTGCGTGCCGTAACCGCGCGTTTGCGCGAGGTTCAGCGTTTCCATCACGACGCCCTGGCCTGCGAAGGCCGCGTCGCCGTGGATCTGCACCGGCAGCACCTGCAGGCCGTCCGCGTCGCCGCGTCGGTCCATACGGGCCTTGGCCGAACCTTCAACCACCGGGTTGACGATTTCGAGGTGCGACGGGTTGAACGCGAGCGACAGGTGAACCGGACCGCCTTCGGTCGAGACGTCCGACGAGAAGCCCTTGTGGTACTTCACGTCGCCTGCCGGCAGGTCGTCGACGTGCTTGCCTTCGAATTCGGCGAAGAGGTCAGCCGGCATCTTGCCCAGCGTGTTGACCAGCACGTTCAGACGGCCACGGTGAGCCATGCCGATGACGATTTCCTGCACGCCCTTCGCGCCTGCGTGACGGACGGTTTCGTCCATCGCGGCGATGAAGGACTCGCCGCCTTCGAGCGAGAAGCGCTTCTGGCCGACGTACTTGGTGTGCAGGAAGCGCTCGAGACCTTCGGAGGCCGTCAGGCGCTGCAGGATGTGTTTCTTCTTGTCGTTCGAGAAGTTCGGCGTCGAGCGGATCGACTCGAGACGCTCCTTCCACCAGCGCTTCTGTTCAGGATCGCTGATGTACATGTACTCGGCGCCGAGCGTACCGCAGTACGTATCGCGCAGCGCCTTGACGATCTCGCGCAGCGTCGCGCGCTCGAACCCGAAATAGAGGTTCGTGGCGCTGAACGTCTGGTCCATGTCGGCTTCGGTGAAGTCGTAGAACGCAGGCTCGAGTTCGGGAATGTTCGGACGTTCGCGGCGCTTGAGCGGATCGAGATTGGCCCATTGCGAGCCGAGGAATCGATAAGCACCAATCAGGGACTGAACGTAGACTTGCTTGCGCGCCGTGGCGAGATCTTCGCCGGCACCGCGCGGAACAAATGCGTTGGCCTTCGCGCGTTGAGCGAAGGATTCGACGATCGGCCCGTGGGCGATGTCGTTGTCGGCCGTGCCACTCGACGACGGCACGTTTTGCAGTGCGTCGAAGTATTCACGCCAGGTGTCCGGAACGGACGCAGGGTTGTCAAGATATGCTTCGTATAGCTCTTCGACATACGGAGCATTGCCGCCGAACAAATAGGAGTTCAGCTGGAATTGCTTCATCGTTTCCGACATTTACGCTCACCTTTCTTCGAGTTTCTCGAGAAATAGCGGGTTACTCAACCTTCCGCGCCACGGCCTGACCGTTTAGCGGATTGCGAATCAAGTCTGCTTGGAAGGACCTAAATCATGCATCCGCGGAGTATAGCGCATATGCGCATCTCTCCACAGGATGCAATGCGACCGAACACCACCCGGGAACCCTTTTTATATGGGCCCTTGCGGCATTCGCAACGCTCTCTTCCCGCACCGCAATGCAATCTCCGCCAGACGCAAAAAAGCCGCCCATCAAGCGGCGGCTTTTCTGTGAGTCTGTATGCATTGCAGTGCGGAAAAAAGCGATAAAACTGCAAATTACTCGGCAGCGCCTTCGCGGCTCGCGCGGCGACGCTCGTGCTCTTTCAGGTGACGCTTGCGCAGACGGATCGACTGCGGCGTGACTTCCACGAGCTCGTCGTCGTCGATGAATTCCACTGCGTATTCGAGCGACATCTGGATCGGCGGCACGAGGCGCACGGCTTCGTCGGTGCCCGAGGCGCGCACGTTGGTGAGCTGCTTGCCCTTGATCGGGTTCACGACGAGGTCGTTGTCGCGGCTGTGGATACCGATGATCATGCCTTCGTACAGCGCGTCGCCCGGCTTCACGAACATGCGGCCGCGGTCCTGCAGCTTCCACAGCGCGTAGGCGACAGCGGCGCCGTCGTCCTGCGAGATCAGCACGCCGTTGCGGCGCTCGCCGAGCGTGCCTTCCTTGATCGGGCCGTAGGCGTCGAACACGTGGCTCATGAGACCCGTGCCGCGCGTGAGCGTCATGAACTCGCCCTGGAAGCCGATCAGGCCGCGGGCCGGAATGCGGTACTCAAGACGCGTGCGGCCGCGGCTGTCCGACGCCATGTCGAGCATTTCGCCCTTGCGGCGACCCAGCTCTTCCATCACGCCGCCCTGGTGGCCGTCTTCGACGTCCACGGTCAGCATTTCGTACGGCTCCTGCTTCACGCCGTCGACTTCGTGCAGCACCACGCGCGGACGCGACACGGCCAGCTCGTAGCCTTCGCGGCGCATGTTTTCGATCAGGATCGTGAGGTGCAGTTCGCCACGGCCCGACACTTCAAACGTGGTTTCGTCGCCGGTGTCCTTCACGCGCAGCGCGACGTTGTGGTTCAGCTCCTTCGTGAGACGGTCGCGGATCTGGCGGCTCGTCACGAACTTGCCTTCGCGGCCTGCGAGCGGCGACGAGTTCACGAGGAAGTTCATCGTGAGCGTCGGCTCGTCCACCGTGATCATCGGCAGTGCTTCGGGGGTGTCGACCGCGCAGATCGTCGCGCCAATGCCGATGTCTTCGATGCCGTTGATCAGCACGATGTCGCCGGCTTCAGCCGATTCGACCTGCACGCGCTCGAGGCCGCTGAACGACAGCACCTGGTTGATCTTGCGGTTCATCACCTCGCCGTCCGGACCGAAGCGCAGCGCCACCGGCTGACCCGGCTTGATGCGGCCGCGCTTGATACGGCCCACGCCGATACGGCCGACGTAGGTCGAGTAGTCGAGCGACGTGATCTGCAGCTGAAGCGGACCTTCCGGGTCGGCGTCGCGCACCGGCACGTGTTCGAGGATCGCCTCGAACAGGGGCCGCATGTCGCCTTCGCGCGCGTCGTCGGTGAGCGACGCGTAGCCGTTCAGGCCCGAGGCGTACACGACCGGGAAGTCGAGCTGCTCTTCGGTCGCGCCGAGCTTGTCGAACAGGTCGAAGGTCTGGTTGATCACCCAGTCGATACGGGCGCCCGGACGGTCGATCTTGTTGACGACGACGATCGGCTTCAGGCCGAGCGCGAGCGCCTTCTTCGTGACGAAGCGCGTTTGCGGCATCGGGCCTTCCACGGCGTCGACGAGCAGCAGCACCGAGTCGACCATCGAGAGCACGCGCTCCACTTCGCCGCCGAAGTCGGCGTGGCCCGGGGTGTCGACGATGTTGATGTGGGTGCCTTCGTACTCGACCGCGCAGTTCTTGGCGAGAATCGTGATCCCGCGCTCTTTTTCGATGTCGTTCGAGTCCATGACGCGTTCGGCGATCTGCTGGTTGTCGCGGAAGGTGCCGGACTGGCGCAGCAGTTGGTCGACGAGCGTGGTCTTGCCGTGGTCGACGTGGGCAATGATGGCGATGTTGCGAAGAGCGCGGGACATAGGAACCTGGGTACAGTTGAGTGCGCCGCGCATGCCCTGCTGGCAGGCCCGGCGAGGGCGCGCGGCCGCCGCTTCGATCCACCCGGACTACTGCCGGCGGGTCAATTCAGCATCGCTGCGATGACGCACTTTTGGGAACCTGAAATTATAGCACGCGCAGATGAATTGATCTTGCGCATATCGGGGAGCACCCTGGATTGGGGTGGCCGGCGTCGCAATCGCGCAACGCGGGCAAGATCCGATGGGCGCACCGGCGCGCCGCTCATGCCGCATTGTCCCATGCCCGCGGGGCCGGATTAAGCCCCTGTCCTGCAAAGGTTTCTCGGCAAAGGCAGAATAAACCTTGCCGCGTCAACTAACCGCCCCTATAATCCCTGCCTGGTCAACCATTGCACTCGCAGCAGAATCATGACGGATCCGACTCCCACGCCCCCGCCCGAAGTCCGCGATTACGATCTCGGCGAGAGCGTCGGCTACCTGATCTCGCGGGTGAAATCGACCATGTCGAACATGGTCACCCAGCGCGCCGTTGCCGAACTCGGCGTAACGAGCCAGCAGGCCAGCATCCTCTTCATGGTAGCGAGCGGCAAATGTCTGCTCGCGGCCGAACTCGCCCGCGAGTACGGCATCGACGCGAGCGCCGTCACACGCCTGGTCGACCGGCTGGAGAAGCGCGGGCTCCTGAAGCGCGTGCGCAGTTCCGAAGACCGCCGCGCGGTACGCCTCGCGCTCACGCCCGAGGGCCTTGCCATCGCCGCGCGCATGCCGGCGATATTCCGCAGCGTCACGGAGCATGTCTCTGCCGGATTTACGCCTGAGGAAGTCGGCTTCCTGAAGAGCATGTTGAGGCGGATTCTTTCGAATAGCTGCGAAGCTAGCCAGAGTTCGAACCCAAATCCGCCCGAGAATTGATGACGGGGCAAGCAAATTTGAAATCGCCGAACAAGAAAATAACTGCATCGTCCAGTATCACCACACACTCTCACGCATCGAGACGAGCAATGAAATCCCAAACCGAGTTTGCGCCAGCTCCGGCCGTGCGGGCACAGTCCTGCCGGGCGGCGGTCGCCGCCGCGGTCGCGGCGCTCGCCCTTGCGGGTTGCGCGAACTATATCGGCATCAAGAGCGACAAGACCATCGATCAGCCGCAACAGTTCGAAAGCTCGCAGAGCATTCCGGCGCAAGGCGGCCAGTGGCCCACGCTCGACTGGGCGAACCAGTTCGGCGACCCGCAGTTGCCGAAGCTGATCGATGAGGCGCTCGAAGGCAGCCCGACCATCGCTCAAGCGCAGGCGCGCATTGCCAAGGCGTCGTCGTACATCGAAACCTCGCGCTCGGCGCTCTTCCCGAAGGCCAACCTGAGCTATTCATGGACCCGCGAGCTGTACTCGGCCAACGCCCTTTTTCCGCCCCCGTACGGCGGCACGTGGTATAGCGAGAACAACGTGCTCGCCAGCGCCTCGTGGGATCTGGACCTCTGGGGCAAGAACCGCCAGCGCCTCGCGCAAGCCGTTTCCGCACAACGTGCCGCCGAGGCGGACATGCAGCAGGCGCGCGTCGCGCTCGCCTCTTCGGTTGCGCGCACGTACAACCAGCTCGCCCAGCTCTACGAGCTGCGCGACATCGCCGTGCACGAGATCGACAACCGCAAGACCATCGGCACGATCACGAACGGCCGCGTGGTGGCGGGCCTCGACACCAACGTCGAGAAACAGACCGCGAACGGCAACATCGCGACGAGCCAGGCGAACCTCTCGCAGATCGACGGCCAGATCGAATCCGTGCGCTATCAGCTCGGCGCGCTGCTCGGCAAGGGCCCCGACCGTGGCCTGCAAATCGCGCAACCGGTGCTCAACCCGGTCGCCAACGTCGCCCTGCCTGACAATCTGCCCGCCGACCTGCTCGCGCGCCGCCCCGACATCGTCGCCGCGCGCTGGCAGGTGGAAGCCGCGATGCACGACGTAAAGGAAGCCAAGGCCGAGTTCTATCCCGACGTGAACCTCGCGGCCGGCTTCGGCTTCGACGCGTTCGGCTGGGGCAAATTCCTGAACTTCACGAGCCGCCAGGCGAACATCGGGCCGGCCGTGCATTTGCCGCTCTTCGACGCGGGCGCGTTGCGTGCGCAGTTGAAGGGCCGCTACGCCGACTTCGAGCTCGACGTGGCGAACTACAACCAGACGCTCATCGGCGCGTTCCAGGACGTGGCGACCAACGTATCGACGATCCGCTCGGCGGACAAGCAGCTCGTGGACGCCGATCGCGCGCTCGACGCGTCGACCAAGGCCTGGCAGCTCGCGGTGATCCGCTACAAGGCGGGGCTCTCCGAGCAGCTTCAGGTGCTCAACGCCGACCAGAACCGCCTAGCCGCGGAGCAGACGGTGTCGAACCTGAAGGCGCAGCGCCGCGACCAGCAGATGGCGCTCATCAAGTCGCTTGGCGGCGGCTTTGAAGCGCAAGGCGCGGGTCTCACGCCGCCCGCCGAAGTCGGCAGCGAAGCGCGGGGCCAGAGCGACGTGAACGGTGCCCCGTGGCGCGGTACGCGCTCGCCGCAGAACGCGGCGGCAGCGACGAACGCGGCCAACGCTACGCCTGCGTCGAATTGAGCGCCGAGCAGCACACGAACATCAAAAACTGAACGAACAGCACGCAAGCATCCGGAGATCCTTCCATGAGCACCCCCCAGCAGCCGGCGGCCAATCCGCAGCCGAACGCGAACAGCGGCAAGCGCAAGCGCATGATGACGCTGCTTGTCCTCGTGATCGTGATTGCAGCCGTTGCCTACGGCCTCTACTACTTCCTCGTCGCGCGCTTTACCGAAAGCACGGACGATGCCTACGTGAACGGCAACGTCGTGCAGATCACGCCGCAGGTTACCGGCACGGTCATCGCATTGAAAGCGGACGACACGCAAACCGTGAATGTCGGCGACCCGCTCGTACTGCTCGACCCGGCCGACGCGCGCGTCTCGCTCGAGCAAACTGAAGCGCAACTCGCGCAGACGGTGCGCCAGGTGCGCGGCCTCTTCGCCGACGACAGCCAGTACGAAGCGCAAGTCGCCCAGCGTCAGTCCGACCTCTCGCGTGCGCAAGACGACCTGCACCGCCGCATGCAGGTCGCGCAGACGGGCGCCGTCTCGCAGGAAGAGATCTCGCACGCCCGCGACGCCGTGCGCAGCGCCGAAGCCGCGCTCGAAGCCGCACAGCAGCAGCTCGCCGCGAACCGCGCGCTGACCGCGAACACGACCATCGCCAATCACCCGAACGTGGAGGCCGCCGCAGCCAAGGTGCGCGACGCCTATCTGGCGAATGCGCGCAACACGCTGCCCGCGCCGGTTACCGGCTACGTGGCCAAGCGCTCGGTGCAGGTGGGCCAGCGCGTCTCGCCGGGCAATCCGCTCATGTCGGTGGTGCCGCTGAACTCGCTGTGGATCGACGCCAACTTCAAGGAAGTGCAGCTCAAGCACATGCGCATCGGCCAGCCGGTCGAGATGACGGCCGACGTGTATGGCTCGTCGGTCGTCTATCACGGCAAGGTGGTGGGCTTCTCGGCGGGCACGGGCTCGGCCTTCTCGCTGCTGCCCGCGCAGAACGCGACGGGTAACTGGATCAAGGTGGTGCAGCGCCTGCCGGTGCGTATCTCGCTCGATCCGGAAGACCTGCTGAAGCACCCTCTGCGTATCGGCCTCTCGATGCAGGTGGACGTGAACATCCGCAACGATTCGGGCACGCAGCTCGGCAATGCGCAGAACACCGTCTACGAGACCGATGTGTTCGCCAAGTACGGCGCAGAAGCCGACGCGGAAATCGCGCGCATCATCGCCGAAAACGCCGGTCCGAATGCGCACAAGGCGGCTAACAACGCCAGCAGCGCGACCGGCAACGCAGCCGCCAGGGCGCAGGTGTCGTCCGCTCACGCGGCGAAGCCGGGCGCGTAAGGCTGATCGAAGCCCTGATAAAAGCACTCGCAAACGCCGGCGCGGGCTGATCCTCAGCCCGCGCCGCTTTGCTTCGTGTTGCCTCGAACAGGTCAACAAGAAAGGACGCAATGGCAGCAGCACAACAACCCGTCGCGCATCCGCCGCTACAGGGCGCGCAACTCGTGATCGGCACTATCGCGGTGTCGCTCGCGGTGTTCATGAACGTGCTCGACACCTCGATCGCGAACGTGTCGATCCCGTCGATCTCGGGCGACCTCGGCGTGTCGTCGGACCAGGGCACGTGGGTCATCACCTCGTTCGCGGTGGCCAACGCGATTTCGGTGCCGCTCACGGGCTGGCTCACTGACCGCATCGGCCAGGTGCGCCTCTTCATGGCGTCGATCATCCTGTTCGTGATCTCGTCGTGGATGTGCGGCCTCGCGCCCACGCTGCCCATCCTGCTCGCCTCGCGCGTGCTGCAAGGCGCCGTGGCCGGCCCGATGATCCCGCTTTCGCAAACGCTGCTGCTTGCGAGCTATCCGCGCGCGAAGGCGCCCATGGCGCTCTCGATGTGGTCGATGACCACACTGATCGCGCCGGTAGCCGGCCCGATTCTTGGCGGCTGGATCTCCGACAATATCTCGTGGCCGTGGATCTTCTACGTGAACATCCCCGTTGGCATCATCGCAGCGCTCGCCACGTGGGCGATCTTCCGCAATCGCGATTCGGTCGTGAAGAAGGCGCCGATCGACGGCGTGGGCCTTGCGCTCCTCATCATCTGGGTGGGCTCGCTGCAGGTGATGCTCGACAAGGGCAAGGACCTCGACTGGTTCTCGTCCACCACGGTCGTCGTGCTCGCGCTCACCGCCGTGATCGCATTCGCGTTCTTCGTGGTGTGGGAGCTGACCGCCACTCACCCGGTTGTCGATCTGTCGCTGTTCGCGCGGCGCAATTTCACGGGCGGTACGATCGCGCTCTCGGTGGGCTACGGGCTGTACTTCGGCAATCTCGTGCTGCTGCCGCTGTGGCTGCAAACCACGCTGGGCTACACCGCAACGGACGCAGGCCTCGTGATGGCGCCCGTGGGCTTCTTTGCCATCCTGCTCTCGCCGATCACGGGCAAGATCTTGCCGCGCACCGACCCGCGCTATATCGCGACGACAGCCTTCATCGTGTTCGCACTATGCTTCTGGATGCGCTCGCAATACACGACGGGCGTCGACACGTGGGCGCTTACGCTGCCTACGCTCATCCAGGGCATCGGCATGGCGGGTCTGTTCATTCCACTCGTGTCCATCACGCTTTCGGGGCTGCCGGGCAGCCGTATCCCTGCGGCGTCCGGCCTGTCGAACTTCGTGCGGATCATGTGCGGCGGTATCGGCACCTCGATCTTCGAGACGGCGTGGGATCACCGCACGACGTTTCACCACGCGCGCCTGAACGAAGTGGCCACGCCGACCAACCCGGTCTTCAACCAGTCGATGCAGCAGTTCCAGGGCGCGGGTCTCGATCCTTCCCAGGCGCACGGGCTCTTCGACCGGATGCTCTCGCAGCAGGCCGCGCAACTCGGCGTGAACGACCTGTTCTGGATTTCCTCGATGATCTTCATCGTGCTGATCGCACTCATCTGGATCACGCGGCCCGAGCGTGCCGGCGGTGCGGACGCGGGTGCAGCGGCTTCTGCTGCGCATTGAGGTTGATGCGCTAGCGCTTGCGGCTGTCCATAGCAAAACGGCACGTCCGGTTGTTCACCGGCGTGCCGTTTTTGTTTGTGCGCTCCGGGCGCGATACGCGTGTGCTCAGGCTGCGCCGCTGACCACCAGCCGCTCCGGCGCAAGCACGCCGTTCGCGGCCTTCGCGACGCCGAGCAATCGCCCATCTTCCGCATACACACGCACGCGCTCGGCCGCTTCGCAAGCCACGCGATCGAGCACCAGCTCGTTGAGCGGCAGACGCTGGCCATGCGTGAACCGGCGCGCAGCGTCTGCATCGAGCGTCAAGGCGGGGAACGTGGAGAGCAGCGCATCGACGGGTCGCAGCCAGGTGTCGCGCACGGGCTCGTCGGCGGCCGTGAGTGCGTCAAGCGTCACCGCATGCTCGAGCGTAAGCGCGCCCACACCCGTACGCCGCAGCATCACGAGATGCGCGCCGCAGCCAAGCGCCTCGCCAATATCCTCGGCGAGTGTGCGGATGTACGTGCCCTTGCTGCAGGTCACGCGAAACGTCACCTCAGGAACCTCGGGAAGCGCACAGGCGATCATCTCCAGCGCAAGGATCTTCACCTCGCGCCCTTCGCGCTCGACCGTCTGGCCCGCACGTGCATATTCGTAGAGCGGCTTGCCGTCGCGCTTGAGCGCCGAATACATCGGCGGCACCTGCACGATGTCGCCGAGGAAGCGCATCATCGCCTCGTGCACAGCGGCTTCGTCGCAGGTGACCTCGCGCGTTTCGATCGCCTCGCCTTCGGCGTCGCCGGTGGCCGTGCGAATGCCGAGGCGCATGGTCGCCTCATAGGTCTTGTCGGCTTCGAGCAGATCCTGCGAAAACTTGGTCGCCTCGCCAAAGCACAGCGGCAGCAGACCCGACGCGAGCGGGTCGAGCGTGCCGGTGTGGCCGGCCTTCTTCACACGGTATAAGCGCTTCGCGCGAATCAACGCGTCGTTGCTGGACAGGCCAACGGGCTTGTCGAGCAGCAGCACGCCGTCGAGCAGGCGGCGCGGGACCTTTGGTCGCGCCGCGTCAGATCGCTGCCCGCCATGATTCTGTTTCGATGATGCAGTCATTGCCCGCGTCAGTCGTCCTTCGCGCGCGTCGAGTTCGCCTCGTCGATCAGGCGCGACATCTCGACACCCTTCTCGACCGACTGGTCATAGTGGAAATGCAGCGTCGGCACCGTGTGAATGTGCAGGCGCTTGAAGAGCTGGTTGTGCAGATGGCCTGCGGCGTGATTGAGCGCTTCCTGCGTGGTCTTCGGGTCGCCCGTGAGGGTCGTGAAGTAGACCTTGGCGTGCGCGTAGTCGGGCGTGAGTTCGACGCTCTGGATCGTCACGAGCCCAATTCGCGGGTCCTTCACTTCGCGCAACAGCTCAGACAGATCGCGCTGGATCTGATCCGCGATCTGCACATTGCGATTTGGGGAAGTACGTTTTTTCGGCATGATGGTTCCACCTCTTTATCTGCGAGGCATTCAGGCGGCGTTGCGTCCATGAAGGCGCACACGGCCGCGCAAAAAACAAAACGGGCGGGGCTGGCCAGCGCCTGCCCCGCCCGTTATCGGCAAACCCGCGGCAAACCCGCGGCCAAGCGGGCGACCTGAAGGTCTGCCCGCGGGCGCCGCTGTATTACAGCGTACGCGCGACTTCGGTGATCTCGAACACTTCGAACTGATCGCCTTCGACGATGTCGCTGAAGTTCTTGATCGACATACCGCACTCGAAGCCTTGCTTGACTTCCTTGACGTCGTCCTTGAAGCGCTTGAGCGAGTCGAGTTCGCCGGTATGGATGACGACGTTGTTGCGGATCACGCGCACCGACGACGAACGCTTGACGAAACCGTCCGTGACCATACAACCCGCAATCAGGCCGACCTTCGGCACGCGAATCACCTGACGCACCTCGGCCATGCCCGTGACCGTCTCGCGCTTCTCCGGCGCCAGCATGCCCGACATCGCCGCCTTCACCTCATCCACTGCGTCATAGATGATGTTGTAGTAGCGGATGTCGATGCCATTCGCCTCGGCAACCTTACGCGCCTGCGCATCTGCACGCGTATTGAAGCCGATGATGACCGCCTTCGAAGCCGTTGCCAGGTTGACGTCCGACTCGCTGATCGCACCGACCGCGCTGTGCACGATCTGCACGCGCACTTCGCTGGTCGACAGTTTGAGCAGCGATTGCACCAGCGCTTCCTGCGAACCCTGCACGTCCGCCTTGACGATGAGCGGCAGGTTCTGCACTTCGCCTTCGCCCATCTGCTCGAGCATGTTTTCGAGCTTCGCGGCCTGCTGCTTCGCCAGCTTGACGTCGCGGAACTTGCCTTGACGGAACATGGCGATTTCACGCGCCTTGCGATCGTCCGGCAGCACGATGACTTCTTCGCCCGCGCCCGGCACTTCCGAAAGACCCTGGATCTCGACCGGAATCGACGGGCCCGCTTCCTTCGTGGGCTTGCCGGTTTCGTCGAGCATCGCGCGCACGCGGCCGTAGGCGCTGCCAGCGAGCACGACGTCGCCACGGTTCAGCGTGCCGGACTGGACGAGGATCGTTGCAACCGGACCCTTACCCTTGTCGAGCTTCGCTTCGATCACGAGACCCTTGGCCGGCGCTGTGACCGGTGCGGTCAGTTCCAGCACTTCGGCCTGCAGCAGCACGTTTTCGAGCAGATCGTCGATGCCCGCGCCGGTTTTCGCCGACACTGGCACGAACGGCGAGTCGCCGCCGTACTCTTCCGGCACGACGCCTTCTGCGACGAGTTCCTGCTTCACGCGCTCGAGATTCGCGTCCGGCTTGTCGATCTTGTTGATCGCCACGACGAGCGGCACACCCGCAGCCTTGGCGTGCGAGATCGCTTCCTTCGTTTGCGGCATCACGCCGTCGTCGGCTGCGACCACCAGAATGACGATGTCGGTTGCCTTCGCACCGCGAGCACGCATGGCCGTAAAGGCCTCGTGACCCGGCGTGTCGAGGAACGTGATGACGCCACGCGGCGTTTCGACGTGGTAAGCGCCGATGTGCTGCGTAATGCCGCCCGCTTCGCCCGCGGCAACCTTGGCGCGGCGGATGTAGTCGAGCAGCGAGGTCTTGCCGTGGTCGACGTGACCCATGACCGTGACGACCGGCGGACGCGGCAGTTGCTCGGCGTCCGTAGCCGTGCCCTGACCTTCGACCAGCAGCGCTTCCGGATCGTCGAGCTTCGCGGCAACCGCACGGTGGCCGAGTTCCTCGACGATGATCATCGCCGTTTCCTGGTCGAGCATCTGGTTGATGGTGACCATCTGGCCCATCTTCATCATCACCTTGATGACTTCCGATGCCTTCACGGACATCTTGTGCGCGAGGTCGGCCACCGTGATGGTTTCCGGCACGTGCACCTCACGCACGATCGGCTCGGTCGGCGCCTGGAACGTCGAAGCGTCCTGGTGACGGCCACGGCCCTTCGGGCCACCGCGCCAGCCGCGGTCCACGCCGCCCGACGAGTCGCCGCGCGTCTTGATGCCGCGGCGCTTGGCCGCGTCGTCCTGCCAGCCGCCCTTGCCTGCGCCCGGCTTCTTGTTGCGGTCGCCCGCGCCGGCACCCGGCGCGCTCGTCGAAGGCGCGGCCGTCGTGGCCGGCTTCTTCGCCGCGGCGCCTGCACCGGCCGGACGGGCCGGAGCACCTTCCGGACGGGCCGGCTTGTGCAGCGTGCCCTTGGCTTCGGCGGGCTTGGCCGGCTCGACGGGCTTGGGCGGCTCGGGCGCCTTCACCTGCGCCTTGCGCGGCGTGTTCATCATTTCGCGGATCGCGCGCGCTTCGGCTTCGGCAGCCGCGCGGCGGCGAGCGATCTCGTCCTGTTCCTTCTGTGCCTTTTCGGCGGCTTCGCGTGCGGCGGCTTCGGCCTTCTGGGCCGCTTCGCGCTGCGCGGCGCGCTCGGCTGCGGCGCGCTGTTCTTCCTGCTGATCCTGCGCTTGCTTCACTTCTTTCGCTTCCGCTTCGGCATTGCGCTGCGCAGCCACGGCCTGAGCGGCCAGCTCGCGAGCGGCGGCATCGGCCGATGCCTTTTTCTTTGCAGCTTCCTCTTCGGCCCGGCGGCGCTCGGCCTCGGCGGCCTCTTCGCGCGAACGGCGCTCCGACTCTTCACGCGCGAGCAGTTCCTGGCGCTCCTTGAGCTCCTGAGCCTGATGCTCGAGCAGTTCTGCCTCGCGGCGCGCTTCTTCCTCGCGGCGCTGCAGCTCCGCCTCTTCGGCGGCAGCGGCTGCGTCGGCTGCATGATTCGATGCCCCCGCCTCACCGGCGGACTCGTCGCGGCGGACGAACGTGCGCTTCTTGCGCACCTCGACCTGAATGGTGCGTGCCTTACCCGTCGAATCGGACTGCTTGATCTCCGACGTATGCCGTTTCGTCAGCGTGATCTTGCGCTTGTCTGCATCAGTCGAGCCGTGAGACTTGCGCAAGTGATCGAGCAGACGCGCCTTGTCGGTCTCCGACAAAACATCGCTCTCGCTCGCTTTCGTGACGCCCGCCGCCTGCAGCTGCTCGAGCAGCACGCCGGCAGGCATTTTCAGTTCCGCGGCAAATTGGGCTACGTTGTTACTCGCCATTCATTCCTCTTAATGCAAGGACCGATTCCTTGCGGTTGACATCGGGTCATGCGGCCTTAGGTGCCTCGCGTTCTGCAAGGCTCCGCCGCGTTCAGTTCAGTGGGTCATGGTCGCTTCCTGCTCGTCGCGCCCTGATGCAGTTTCCCGATGGCGGGTTACTGGAACCAGTGCTCACGTGCCTTCATGATCAACGCCTTGGCGGCGTCCTCTTCCATTCCCGTCATTTCGACCAGCTCGTCCACGGCCAGCTCGGCGAGCTCGTCGCGGGTGTGAACTTCATGCTGCGCCAGTTTCGCGAGCAGGTCCGGGTCGATACCGTCCAGGCTCTTCAGGTCCAGGGCGGCGCTTTCCACCTTCTCCTCGTTCGCGATCGCCTGTGTGAGCAGCGCGTCGCGTGCACGGTTGCGCAGCTCGTGCACGGTGTCCTCGTCGAACGCCTCGATTTCCAGCATTTCGTTGAGCGGCACGTAGGCGATCTCTTCGAGGCTCGTGAAGCCTTCGTCGATCAGGATGTCGGCGACTTCTTCATCCACGTCGAGACGCGCCATGAACAGGTCGCGCAGCACCGTGCGCTCCTGATTCTGCTTTTGCGCGGATTCGTCCGGCGTCATGATATTGATTTGCCAGCCGGTCAGTTCGCTGGCGAGACGCACGTTCTGGCCACTACGGCCGATCGCGACCGCGAGTTCGCTCTCGTCGACCACAACGTCCATCGAGTGCTTTTCCTCGTCGACGACGATCGACTGCACGGCAGCCGGCGCGAGCGCGCCGATCACGAACTGGGCGGGATCCTCCGACCATAGCACGATGTCGACGTTTTCGCCACCGAGCTCGTTGCGCACGGCCTGCACGCGCGAACCGCGGATGCCCACACAGGTGCCGATCGGATCGATGCGCTTGTCATAAGCCACCACGCCGATCTTGGCGCGAACGCCCGGATCACGCGCCGCCGCCTTGATCTCGAGGAGGCCCTGTTCGATTTCAGGCACTTCCATCTCGAACAGCTTCATCAGGAACTCGGGCGCCGTGCGCGAGAGTTCGATCTGCGGGCCGCGCGCGGTGCGGTCGACCTTGCCGATCCAGGCGCGCACGCGGTCGCCCACGCGCAGGTTTTCCTTCGGAATCAGCTGGTCGCGACGCAGCAGCGCTTCCACACGGCCGGATTCGACGATGAAGTTGCCCTTGTCCATGCGCTTGACCGTACCGGTCATGATGCTTTCGCCGCGCTCGAGGAAGTCGTTCAGGATCTGCTCGCGCTCGGCGTCGCGCACCTTCTGCAGGATGACCTGCTTGGCGGCCTGCGCGCCGATACGGCCGAACTCAACCGAAGGCACCGGCTGCTCGACAAAGCCGTCGATCTGCACTTCAGGGTCTTGCTCGCGCGCTTCGAACAGCAGGATTTCCTGGTCCGGCTCCTGCAAACCCGCCTCGTCCGGCACGACGCGCCAGCGGCGGAACGTTTCGTGTTCGCCGCTTTCGCGATCGATATGCACGCGGATATCCGCATCCTCGTCGAAGAGCTTCTTGGAGGCCGACGCAAGCGCCGCTTCAAGGGCGGCGAACACCACGTCCTTGTCGACATTCTTCTCGCGTGCCAGCGCATCCACCAGCATCAACACTTCGCGACTCATTCTTTGCGGCTCCTAAAGTCAACTTTGGGGACAAGGCGTGCTTTGTCGATGTCCGCGAGCGTGAAATCGAGCATCGCAGGACCCGCCTTCCCTTCGAATTCCAGACCGATGGATTCGCCTTCGGGAGCATGCACGATGCCCCGGTACGATTTCCGTCCGTCCAATGGCTTTTTCAACGTGATTACCGCTTCGCAGCCTGCGAAGCGTTCGAAGTCCGCCAGTTTTTTCAGCGGACGGTCGAGACCGGGCGACGAAACCTCGAGTCGCTCGTAGTCGATGTTCTCGACCGTCAGAACGTGCTGCAGCTGACGCGTGACCTTCTCGCAGTCCTCGATCGCGATCCCCGCGGGCTGATCGATGAAGATGGTCAGCATGCCGCGCCCGGTGCGCTCGAGGTCGACCAGCTCGTAACCGAGCCCGGTGACCGTGGTTTCAATCAGTTCCGTCAGTTGCACAATGCCCACTCCAGATGTTCTGCGCTGCGGGCCAGCAACTTCCTTCGCTCTAGTTCTTGCTTCGCTAGGGATTCGCGGGCCGCGCGCCAGGTGAGCGCGCGCGCTTCTCACCTACCTGCCCCACGATGACGAACGACCTGGATGATTGGAGGGCCCCAAATTGACAATGCCGAACGTGAAACGTCGGCATCTGTTGGTATCCAATTTGGGGCGAACCAAAAAAAAATGGGCGAAACGCCCATCTTCTCACTTAGCCAGGTGGTCGCACCTGGGGCGCGTATTACAGCGCAGAAAAACAGCCGCACGCCCAGCGACTTTGTGATTCTAGCCTTTTTTGCACATTAACGCAAATCACCGGTCAAGCCCCAGCAGCCTTTTGCCGTTATTTATGGGCTCGCAAGGGGGATTTTCCGGTGTTTTGCGCGCTAACCACGCGCATCGCCGTCGTTGCATGGCCGCGACGCCCGCCGCATGGCGCGGCCGGGCGTCGCGCGCCTCGGGGTCAATGCCCGCGAGTGCGGTTGCGAGGCGTGCCACGCTGGCCGCCACGGCTGTTGCCGCCCGCGCGGTTGCCATTGGGATTGCCATTGCCGCCGTTGCCGGGACCGCTGCGGCGATTCCCGTCGGCATTGCCGCCCGCACGCTTGCCCTGCGCACCTGGCGCACGGTTGCCCTGCGCACCCGGCGCACGGTTGCCCTGCGCACCCGGCGCACGGTTGCCGTCGACCTCGCGACCGCCTGCACGGTTGCTGCCACGGCCGCCGAAGCCGGAGCCCGCGCCGAAATTGCCGTGACCGGCGCCCGCGCCGCCGCCGAAGCCGCCCGCCGCGCCACGCCGTCCCTGGCCCTGACGCGGCTGACCCATCGTACCGTGCGAGCTCAGCACCGGCTCGCGGTTGATGAAGCCCATCGACGTCTGCATCGGATCGGGCTGGCGACGCTCCTGCTCCTTGCCACCACGACCGCCCTTCTCTTCGCTCGGCGCTTTCAGGCCGACCGCTGCCATCAGCGCGCGCACCTCGTTGTCTTCGAGCTCTTCCCAGCGGCCGCGCTTGAGGCCCTTGGGCAGCGCGATCGGACCGTGGCGCGTGCGGATCAGGCGGCTCACCATCAGGCCCGCCGCCTCGAACATACGGCGCACTTCGCGGTTACGGCCTTCGGCCAGCGCGACGTGATACCAGTGGTTCGTGCCTTCGCCGCCGCCGTCGCGGATGCGCAGGAAACTCGCGGGGCCGTCCTCGAGCTCGACGCCCTTGAGCAGCTTCTGGCGATTACCCTCGCTCAGCTCGCCCACCACGCGCACGGCATATTCGCGCTCCACGCTGTAGCGCGGGTGCATGAAACGGTTGGCCAGATCACCCGAGGTGGTCAGCATCAGCAGACCTTCAGTGTTGAAGTCGAGACGGCCGACGGCCAGCCACTTCGCCGTTTTCATCGGCGGCAGTCGGTCGAACACCGAGGGGCGACCTTCCGGATCGGCGTGGCTCACGATTTCGCCGGTCGGCTTGTGATAGATCAGCACGCGCGGCGGCTTGTTCTGCAGCTTGCGCTTGATAGGCTTGCCATTGATGCGGACCTGGTCGGTCGGCAGAATGCGCTGACCGATGTGCGCGGGCTCGCCGTTCACCGAGACACGCCCGGCGATGATCAGCTCTTCCATGTCGCGGCGCGAGCCCATGCCCGCATCCGCCAGCACCTTGTGCAGCTTAGGCGCGTCGTCGTCCGGGCTCAGCACGCGCTTGGGCTGCTGGGCACGGCCGCCGCGCAGCATCGGTGCGCGCACGCCCGAGCCGGCGCCGTTGTCGGCGTCGAACGCCGGCGAAGTCACGTAGAGGAACAGGTCGTCCGGCGTGGACTCGCCCGCAGCGGCTGCCGGCTGGCCTTCGCCTCGGCCCTGGCCCTGACCCTTCTGGCGTTTGCCCGCGCCCTGCTGACGTTCGCCCTGACGTTCGCCTTGACGCTCACCCTGAGCGGCGGCGCCCGCGTTCTGGCGGCGGCCCGGCTTCTTCGCGCCTGCGTCCTTGCGCGGTGCGCGCCCGGAGGGAGCGCGCTCAGGCGCTGCTTCCGGCGCGGCAGCGGGGGCTGCGGACACGTCGGTGCCCTCTGCGCCTTCGGCGGCCTTTGCCTTCGCGCCCGCGCGGCGGCGCGCGATCAGGCTGCGCGGCCCGCGGCGCAGGCCGCGGCGCGGACGCTCGTCGCCCTCGCCGCCCTGTGCTTCGCCTTCGACCTGCGAAGCACGCGTGTCGTCGTCGCGCGCGGAGGACGCGCGGCGCGCGGATTCGGACGCGTCGGTCGAATCGGTGTCGTGGATATCAGTCAAAACAACCTCAAAATGTCAGGTTGCGCGCCCGCTTGCGGGGCGCGTCAAAAATGCTTGTTGCTTTAGATGCCGCGTCGTGCGGCTTCGTCGTCCGTCGTCGAGACGGGGTCGTCCTGCGCCGCGTCGCGGCGGTCTTCGTGTTCTTCTTCGCCCGCCGCATCTGCTGCGTGCGCGGCGTCCTGCGCGTGAGCGTCCGGGGCTGGCCCGTGCTGCGCGAGGCTTGTTTCCTCATGTACCGCTTCGCCCGAGGCGTCGGCTGCGTATGCAACGTTTGCGCCTGCCACCTCGTGCACTTCTTCCGTTTCGCGCTCCGCTACCGGCGCCAGCGCATCTTCCGCGCCTGCGACAGCGGTGGCAGCCTCCGGTTGGCCTTCCGCGACGAACTGCGCCGCGGCGCTATCGGGAAACTCGATCGCATGCTGGGCAAGCAGTTGCTCGCCGAACTGGCTCGACGGATCGTCGAGCGGCGGCAATTCGTCGAGCGACTTCAGTCCGAGATCGTCGAGAAACTCCCGTGTAGTTGCATAGAGCGCCGGGCGGCCCGGCACGTCACGATGACCGATTACTTCGATCCAGTTGCGGTCCTCGAGCTGTTTGACGATCTGCGTGTTGACCGTGACACCCCGAATTTCCTCGATGTCGCCGCGCGTGACCGGCTGCCGGTACGCGATGATCGCGAGCGTTTCGAGGACCGCACGCGAATAGCGCGGCGGCTTTTCGGGGTGCAATCGGTCAAGGTACGTCCGCATGGCCGGCTTGCTCTGAAAGCGCCAGCCCGACGCGAGCCCCACCAGCTCGACGCCGCGCCCGGACCATTCATGCCGCAGGTCTTCGAGCAGGTTGCGGACCGTGTCGGCCGAAATGTCGTCGGCAAACAGTTTGCGCAGTTCGCCGATCTTCAACGGCTCCTGCGTGCAGATCAATGCAGTCTCGAGGACGATTTTCGCCTCTTGGGTATTCATGCAGCCAGGTCAGACCCTAAGTAAGGTAAATCAGGTTCAAGGAACCGGATCAGACAGACGAAAGACGATATGGAACTGGAGACGCGCTCGCCCGATTCTGATCGGTCATATTGATGGGAGCACGCACCGGGGGGCCGAAATTCAGGCAAAGAGCCAGACCCAGCCGGAGGGAGCCGCGAAATTCCCGCTGGGAATCGCTTGACTGAACGCCATATTACGCAAAAACGCTGGGTGCGTAAAGACGCCATTCCGCATGAGCAGGCGCATTTTAACTGGCCCCGTCATCGCTTTGTGCCCGCTTGCGCCACGCCGGTGCATGGCGCGGCGCGTGCCGGCCCAACGCGCGCGCTCGGTGCGCTCGGCGCTGGCTCAAACCGCTCCCACCGTCTCCAGGTAGCGCGCGAGTCGCTCGACGCCCACGTCGAGCCGCGCCGGATCGCATGCATAGCACCAGCGCACGAAGCCTTCCCCTTGCGGTCCGAACGCGCTGCCCGGCGCGAGCCCGAGGCCCGCGTCGCGTACCAGCGCCTTGCACAGCTCGAGGCTGTTCTGCGCGCCTGCCAGCCGGAAAAAGAGGTACATCGCGCCGTGTGGCACTTTCACGTCGACGCCGGGCAGCTTCGCCAACGCTGCGGCGAGGTGGTCGCGCGAGGCGCGCAGGTCGGCCACCAGCGCGCGCGTGAACGGCTCGCCGTGCTCAACTGCCGCAATGCCGGCCTGCTGCACGAACGAGGGCGCGCACGAGGTGTTGTACTCAACCAGTTTGCTGAGATCGTCGGTCAAGGTGCGCGGCACGACCATCCAGCCGAGCCGCCAGCCGGTCATGAGCCAGGCCTTCGAAAACGAATTGACGCAGATCAGCCGCTCTTCGCGCGACGCCATGTCGAGGAACGAGGGCGCGGTCCGCTCGCTCGCATCGCCGTAGTAAAGGCGCTCGTAGACCTCGTCGGCGACGATCCAGATGCCGAGGCGCCGGCAATGCTCGAGCACCGCGCGCTGCTGGTCGCGCGTCATCACCCAGCCGGTCGGATTGTTCGGCGAGTTGATCATGAGCAGGCGCGTATCGGGCGTGAGCGCCGCCAGCAGCCGGTCGAGATCGAGCGTCCAGCCGCGCTCGCCGTAACTGAGCGAGACCGTCTCGACCGTGGCGCCGAGGATCTTCGGGATTTCGACGAGGTTCGGCCACAGCGGGGTCACCGCCACCACCCGGTCGGCCGCGCCGACGACGAGCTGCGCCGCCAGCATCAGCGCGTTGACGCCGGCGCTCGTGACCGCCAGGTTGTCCACCGACGTCGCGCCGTGCAGTTCGCTCACGTAGCGCGCGAGCGACTCGCGCAGCGGCGCGATGCCGAGGTTGTGCGTATAGAACGTGTCGCCGCGCCCCAGCGCCTCGGCGGCCGCCTCGCGGATGAACGGCGGCGTCACGCGGTCGGACTCGCCAAACCAGAACGGCAGTACGTCGGGAACGCCGAACCCGGCGTTCGCCACTTCGCGGATCTGCGACGAGCGCAACGCACGCACCGCTTCGCGCGGCAGGCTGACGGAGGACGACGGTTCGAAATCGCTCATCGGGGTTCCGGGTAACACAGCATGTGGGAAAACGTGAAGTGTAGCGCGCGGCCATGCGCAACGAGGGCCACGCCTGCAAGGGTCTGCGCAGCGGTTTCAGCGCTGCGCTTCAGGCTGGCCGGCAAGTTGACGGATCAGCGACCAGACCGCCTCGGCGGCCGGCGAAAGCGAGCGGTCGCGCCGCCGCACGAGCTCGACGGTGCGCTCCGCGCGCGGCACGAGCGGCCGCGCAAGCAAGGGCGCGCCCGCCGGTACAGGCAGCGCGAGCCAGGGCAACACGCTAATGCCCACGCCCGCCTCGACGAGGCCGAAGACCGTGGCCGGATGGCCCAGTTCCTGCACCACGCGTGCGCGCACGCCCTGCTCGCTCATCACGGCGTCGATGAGCGGGCGGCTGCCCGAGGCGTAGTCCAGCATCACCAGACGCTCGCCGTCCAGCTCCTTCCACGAGACTTCCCGGCTCAGCGCGAGCGCGTGATCGCCGCGCACGACCACGCAGAACGAGTCCGTGGTCAGACATTCCGTTTCGAGATCCTCTGCGGCCAAGGGCCCGATGATGACGCCGAAGTCCACCTCGCCCGAGCGGATCTTGCGGACGACGTCGCTCTGCACGTCGTCGCGCAATCCAAGCGTAATGTAGGGAAACTGTCGACCGCACGCGGCAACGACCTGAGGCATCAAGCGGCACGCGACCGTCGGACTGGCCGCGACGACGACGCGGCCGCGCCGCTGCTCGCCGATCTCGCGAATCTCGCGCAAGGCGTCGTCGAGATCGTTGAGCAGGCGCGGAATGCTCGCGATCAGGTTCGCGCCGACATCGGTGAGCTGCACCTCGCGCGTGGTCCGGTCGACCAGCTTCACGCCAATCTCGGCTTCGAGCTCGCGCACGCAGCGGCTCACCGCCGACTGCGTGAGCCCGATTTCGTCCCCTGCCCGGCTAAAACTCTGCAGCCGGGCGACCTCGATGAATACCCGCAATTGCCGCAGCGTCACATTCATCCACTCACCTCATGAATTGGCCGTTTTCATGCAATTCTATGCCGGACACCCACCGTTACGGGTAGTTGAACCTCACTGCCCATTGTTCGCCGCAATGCAGCAATACGGCGCAAACGCACGTCCGACGGGCTTGTCTGCACAAGATTGGTGATTCTCCCGATTTTCTCGACAAGTGTTTTCGAGTCTTATACGCCCCTGGCAATCTCCCGCGCGGGCTTGGCGCCACGCGGCTTCAAGACGAGAACGTACGTGCTGGCACGGTTTTCGCATTAAGGCACGCACAGGTTCGATGGACGTACCGGAAGCATGCAGTCCGGGACGATCCAGCCGGGCCCGCCTGGTACTCCGGCATCCGGCCGGGAGTACATGAAGAGTGCGCAGCGCGGGGCAGCGCACCGGAGAT
Organism: Paraburkholderia sp. CNPSo 3274; assembly: GCF_024206475.1. Taxonomy (GTDB): domain Bacteria; phylum Pseudomonadota; class Gammaproteobacteria; order Burkholderiales; family Burkholderiaceae; genus Paraburkholderia. Next base: position 59,003 of record NZ_JAMBPR010000013.1, on the reverse strand, counting down.
AGCTTCGCTGAGGTGAAACATGATGCTGTTCGACGATTTGAGAGACAACGAATGGGCGCTGGTCGAGGCGTTGTTCTGTGCTGAACCGGCACGGAGCGAACGGCGCGGACGGCCTCGCGTCGAAGCGCGTGCTGTGGTCAACGCGGTGCTCTGGGTGCTTTCGACGGGTGAAGGCTGGTCCAAACTGCCGGGTCGCTACCCCTCGCCGCCGACTTGCCGCCGGCGTTTCGACGAGTGGCAGGCAGATGGCACGCTTGCGGAGATCGTCAAGCGACTGAGCACGAATGGGCGTGAAATTTCGCTGCGCGGCCGTATCGGCGCCACGGCGACCAAGCCGCCTGCGCCGCCCAGCCGTGATCGCCTGCGCGGCGCGTTCTGGACCAACCCGGAATCGTGGCGCGCGCCGGTCAAGATGGCCTGAGCCACGCTTCAATTGCTTTTCCGCCGGGCGCCTCGTGCGCCCGGCGTGTTTTTCTTCCACCCCTTCCGCACCTCGTGGCTGCTGCAGACCGTTTTCCGGTCCTGCGCCAATAGCGCCGCCCCGTCCAGCCGATGCAGGCTGCATCGACATTGCCGCGTCCGCAACCCGGCGATCGGCACCGTGCGATACATCTCTTTACTAATATTTACAGCGCGCTTTCGCGCCCGACGTTAGCTTAGAAGCATGTCCATTAACGTCAAGAAACCGGATTGACTGGGAACCACCATGAAATCCATGAACCTGCACATTCGGGGCATCATGGTTTCGCTGTCCGCTCTCGCCCTCTTTGCGCCAACGGCCTCGTTCGTGTCGTTCAGTGCCGCGGCCCAGCCGCCGCATGTATCCGTACCGACATGGTCGGTGTCGCGCACAGGCACGCACGCCCTACCGCCCGTAGCGCCTGGCCCGAACGCCGGCAAACCGCCGGTGCCGCGCGGCGACTTGCGCGGCGACATTGCGGACAATGCCCGCCGCAGCGCGCCGCAGAGGCAGGAACCGACGCAGCGCCGGTAAGCCAGCGAAACACCATCGAGGGGACTGCCCGAACCGATGAAAGAGCAGCGATGACGGAGGGCGCCAAGACCGTCCGGCACGTCGCGGCTCAGCATATACCCTGCCCCGGGGAACCACCGCGCTTCATGTGCGGTCTACTCTTACGCCATCAAGCACAGCGTGGCAGCAGTAATTCCGGTAAGCCCGTATCTTTCGATGCGGGCTTTTTTTTAGCGCGACAAAGAGGACAAAGTGCTACTGGCTGGCTTCGAGGCCGGATTGGGGCACGCGCTCCGCGACGTAGTCGGCCACGCGATGCGCGCTCCACTGCACCGTGCGCTCGTCGCGTGCGAGCCGAGCGAATTCGGCGCGGCCGCGATCGGTCAGCACGGCGATATCGACCGGCGCATGGAAACCCGGCGCCGGCGCAACCGTGCGCTGACGGACAATGTCCATCATGCCGAGATCGCGCAAATACTGGAACACTTCAGGACGACGCGCCCACGGAACCTGCCGATACTGCACCCGCCGTAGCGCTTCGAGTACTGCTTCGTTGGAATACGTGCTCATCTCACTTCTTTCTTAAAATGCAGTCCTGCGATCATTGAGCCTCGCGCGAGCCGGCTGCGGCGCAATGCGGACCTGAGAACGGCGCAGTCTGTGCCCTGGCGGGCCCACGCGCCCCATCCGTGCGCTGTGCAGCGGCAGGGACTGCAGGTTATCCGGGCCCCCGTAAAAGCGGCTTCACCGCTTCCCGCACGGCCAACGCCGCGCCACGCCACGCTCGCGGCGCAAAACTCGGTTGGACGCACATTTTCCCGAAAACAATACGTTACCTCATCCAAATTGATTCTAATCGTTTTGTTTGCGCTATTTATTGCGCTCGGCCTGCTGTGGCGCAGCGCGCGCTGGCGTGTCGCAGCCTGTGCGGCCGGGGTCTTCTGGTTGCTCGCGGCCGGCTGGCTCACCGGGGTGCTGCTCGATATCGCCCAACCGGAGTTATATCGCACTCCCTACGATCAGGCGAAAATCGGCCCAGCGCACTTCGGTGCGCGCACCGCCATCATCATGCTGGGCGGCGGCACCGAATCCCGCGACGGCCAACTAGTCCCCGAGCGCGACGTCTACGCACGCATTGCCCTTGCCGCCGAACTGCACGCGCAGTGCGTACGCGCGGGGGGCACCTGCCGCGTGATCGTGAGTGGCGGCAACCCGCAACACCATACGAGCGCCGAGGCCGACAACTACGCGCCCTACCTGCTGCGCGCCGGTGTGCCGAGCGCCGACCTCGTGCTCGAAAACCAGAGCCTCACGACGTATCAGAACGCGCGCAACGTCGCGCCCATCGTCAGGGCCGGGAACGAGGAAACGCTCCTGCTCGTGACGTCCTCGTACCAGATGCGCCGCGCGATGCTCGATTTCCAGCGCTTCGATATGAACCCGCTGCCCGCGGTTTCCAACGTGCGCCGCGTCGAGCGCGGCCTGCTCCCGCGCATAGCGAATCTCAAGTCCGCCGAAACGGCGCTCCACGAATCGATTGGAGTTGCCCAGTTTTATGTGTATCGGATGATCGGCTGGTTCTAGTATGACCGTTAGGCGCCGCCAGATGTAACGAGATGTAACTCCCGTGCGAACGTCTTACACGATGTCATCTGGCGCGAGTATTTGATCGTTAGAATGACATGTCCATGCTGCTTGGACTGGGTCCATAAACCGCTCCTTCGGAGGTAGAGATGAAAAAAGTGTCCCTCGCAGTCCTGATTTCACTTTCCGCACTGGCGGGCGCTGCGCATGCGCAGTCCGATAACGGCATCACGATGAGCACCGACCCGGCCAAGGCCGACGACGTCCTGCAACGCGCGCAGGCCCTGCAGCAGCAACAGGAAGCCACGCCCGCGCCGGCGCCCATGATGCATCACAAGTCGGGGCATTCGCATCACAAGAAGGCCCCCGCCCAGTAAGAACAGGCGAGGCCTTGCCGCGCGCTGCCCGGCGCACGCGGGCAGCGCCCTCCCGGGAATGAAGCCGATGCCGGTCTAGCCGCCATCGGCTTTTTTTCGCCGCGCCATCCCGCTGCGTTTGTGGCCCTGCGCGCTTCGCCGCCGCGCCGACGCGCCAGCGCGGTATGCTAAAGTCGCGCACCTCGAAAACGCCCCGGTCGGCTAGACGCGGTCGGCTAGACGCGGTCGGCCAGACGCGGTCGGCATAGACCCAACCTTTTGTGCGCGCCACGCGCGGAGAAACACAATGAGCAACATCCAGCTCGACATCGAATGGACCGAAGCGGCCTCGCGCAAGATCGAAAAGCTGATGCCGCGCGGCGGCAACCAGGACGCGTATCTCGCGCTGCCCCCCATCGAATGCCTGCCGATGGAAGGCGACGTGCTGTTTCTCGGCCCGGCCGGCAAGCAGCAGCCGTTCATCGTGGCGGAGCGTCAATACCATCACGAAGGCGACGCGGACTGGACCATCATCCTGATTCTCGACGTGCCCGACACGGCGCACTGAGCGCCTCACGCGGGCGCCCTCTCCCGGCATCACCTCTGCCCGCCCGCCGTCGGGCGAGCACCTGCTATAGACGGCAGTTGCGCGGCTCTGGTCGCTATTCCGATACGCGCCGACGCCCCGCCTTCACCTCACCGGTGCGCGCCTTGCTGTCGAGCCGGCGCAGCTTCGAGGCGCGCGTGGGGCGCGTCGCCACGCGCGCCTTGCGCGTCACGCTCACGCTGTCGACCAGTTCCTCGAGGCGCGCAAGCGCGGCCACGCGGTTCTGTTCCTGGGTGCGGTATTCCTGCGACTTGATCACGACGACGCCCTCGCTCGTAATCCGACGGTCGGCGAGCGCGAGCAAGCGCATCTTGAGCACCTCGGGCAACGACGAGGCGCGGATGTCGAAACGCAGGTGAATCGCGCTCGACACCTTGTTCACGTTCTGGCCGCCCGCGCCCTGTGCGCGAACGGCGACGAGTTCGATTTCCTGCAACGGGATGGGCGCGCGGGCGGTCATGGGCAAATGGAAAGAAAGCAGGCCGCATCGGGCCGGGCACGCGGCAGTGTCGCACAGCGCGGCTGAATCGGCTCAGGCATGACACAAGCGTGACATCCCCAGCGCAAGCGGCAAGCCGGTCCACCGCAGGCATGCGAAATGCCGCCACGCAGTCGGCCGGCTGCGCAGCCAGTTTGCCGCCACGCTGCGCATGAACCATACTGGCGACATTTCCTTGGGCGACCCCTCAGGAGCACGCACCCCATGAAGCTGCGTCCAGCATTCGTTGCCGAACTGGCGGTCAACCTGCTGCTTCCCTGGGTCGCCTACCGTCTCGCCGAGCCGCACTGGGGCGAAGTCGGCGGCCTCATTGCCTCGGCCGCGCCGCCGCTTGCCTGGAGCATCGTCGAACTGGTGCGCTTTCGGCGCGTAGATGCGCTCTCCGCCGTCATTCTGCTCGGCATCGTGCTCTCGCTGCTCGCCGTGGCGTTCGGCGGCAGCCCGCGCATGCTGTTGATGCGCGAAAGCCTCGCCTCAGGCGCGATCGGCGCCGCGTTCCTGATCTCACTTCTGGCGAAGCGCCCGCTCGTGTTCTATCTCACACGCGCGACGGTCGCGCGCGAGACGCGCGAGGGTGTCGCGCGGCTCGAACAGCTCTGGAAGGAGAACGCGAGCTTCGCGGCGGCCATGCGGCTACTCACGTTCATCTGGGGCTTCGGGCTTTGTCTCGACTCCGCGCTGCGCACTTACCTGGCCGCGACCTGGCCGATCGAGCGCTTTCTCGTCGTCTCGCCGATCATCGGTTATGGCGTGTTCGGCGGCCTGATGGCCTGGACCTTCTGGTATCGCACGCGCATGCGGCGCATTCACGGCACGCACGGCCTGCTCGGCGACGCTGCCGCCACAACGAACGCGAACACGCTCAGCGTGGACTGAGGCGTCGGCGCCAGCTTCGGCCCGGCGCGGCACGCATCCGCGGTCAGATCGAGCCCGAAATACGTTAGACTCAGCGCCACAGTCCGCGGCGTACCGCCCGCTCTCGAACTTCCCGGCAGTCGATGCGCTACTCCGTAGAAATCAGGAAATTCCTCTATAGCCAGTACTTTTACGGCGGCCTGCGCATCGCGATCGGGATCTCGCTTCCCGCTGTCCTGTGCCTGTTCGTGTTTCACAAGAGCGAGCTGGGCTTCACCATCTCGACCGGCGCGCTCGGTGCCTGCGTGGTCGACATGCCGGGGCCGCTCAAGTACAAGCGCAACGAAATGCTCGCGTGCAGCATGATCGGGTTTCTCTCCGCTTACGCGACCGGCCTCGCCACCTTCAGTCCCATCGCGCTATGGGCCACCGTGGTGCCGCTCACCTTCGCGCTCTCGCTGATCGTGGTCTACGGCAACCGCTGGCCGCAGATCAGCTTCGCCACCCTCTTCATGATGGTGATGACGCTCGAGGAGCATTTCACGCCGCACCTCGCCCTCGTCAATGCGCTGTGGATTCTGCTGGGCGGCCTCTGGTACACGGCGTGGTCGACCTTGATCAGCCAGCTCATGTTCGATCGCATCGAGCAGCAGGCGCTCGCCGAAAGCGTGTTCGCCTGCGCCGACTACCTGCTCGCACGCGCCCAGTTCTTCGACCTCGACAACGATCTCGACGAGTGCTATCGCAACCTCGTCGCGAAGCAGATCGCCGCCGTCGAGCGCCAGGACGCGGCGCGCGATATCGTGCTGCGCAACCTGCCCAGACTCAGGGCCGGCAAGATCGATGCGCGGCGCGCGATGCACTTCAACCTGTTCATCAACACGGTCGATCTGCATGAGCTGTTCGTGGGCGCGCACACCGACTACCCACTCGTGCGCAACACCTTCGGCGGCTCCGACCTGCTCGTGTTCTACCGCGACCTGATCCGCAAGGCCGCCGCCGATCTCGAAGACATTGGCCTCGCGGTGCTGCAAAACGAGGCGCCGCGCGCGAGCGTGAACGTGAAGGCCGAGTTGCGCGCCATCGAATACGAACTCGAGCTGCTGAAAAAGCGCGACCTGGCCACGACCGACCCGGAGGCCTATGCGGCGATCTCGGCGTCGTTCCGGCGTATCTGGAGCGCGACACGACTGATCGACCGCATGCGCCGCAGCCTCGCGAGCGAAGTGCCGACGACCGAAACCGAGCTGCGCATCGACGAGGCGCTCACACGCTTCGTGACGAACCGACGCGTGTCCTGGCTGCAGATTTTCTCGAATCTCACGATGGCCTCGCCGAGCTTTCGCCACGCGCTGCGCGTGACGATCGCCGTGGCGGTGGGCTTCTGGCTCGGGCGGCTTCTGCCGCTCACCAACGCCTACTGGATCGTGATGACGAGCATCATCATCCTGAAGCCAGGCTACTCGCTCACGCGCCAGCGCAACGCGCAGCGTATCGTCGGCACGCTGATCGGCTGTGTCGCGAGCATTGCGTTGATCCTGCTCGTGAAGCAGCCGCTCGTGCTGCTCGTCTCGATGTTCGCGGCGATGGTGATGAGCTACAGCCTCCTGCTCTTCAACTACACGGCGAGCGTGGTGTTCACGTCGGCCTACGTGCTCCTGATGTTCCATCTGCTCGCGCCGGGCAGCATGCGCATCATCGGCGAGCGCGCGATCGACACGGTGGTGGGCTGCATGATCGCCATCGCCGCGAGCCATCTGTTCCCGTACTGGGAATACCGTCTGATGGGCAAGCTCGTGCACGACATGATCGCCGCGACACGCAGCTATCTCGAGGCAAGCTGGTGGTGGAGCGGGCGCACGAACGCGCCGCAGCCAGCGTTCGCGGGGGCCGCGGTGAGCGAGGCCGGCGCACGCGTGGCCGCCGCCCATGCAGCGCCCACGGCGACGTTCGCAGCCGAAGCGGGCGGCGTGGCGAATACGGTGTCGAGCAGCGTGAGCGCAGTGGCGAGCGCTTCGGCAAACGCAGCGAGCGTCGTTGACGAACCCGTCGCCGCCACCTCCACCGCCGCAACCATCGACGACTCCCCCACAGCCAGCGCTCCCGGCTCGCCTGTGTCGGCCGTGGGCGCGAAAGCCACTGCACAAACCGCGCAGGCCGCTGCGGGCGCAGCCGCAACAGCGCCCTCGCTCGCGCGCGACTTCCGCTACCGGCTCGCGCGCAAAAACGTACACGTGGCGTTTGCGAATCTCGGCCAGGCGTTCCAGCGCATGATGCTCGAACCGAAGGCTGCGCAGAAGTTCGTGCCTGAGCTCAACGACCTGCTCGTGCGCAGCCACGTGCTCGCCTCGCAGATCACGGCCACCGCCCCGCTCCTGCGCAGCACCGCGCGGCCCGAGCAGCCAGAGATCAAGCTCGACGCGCTCGAGCGCGCGCTTTCGTGCGTGCGCGAGAACCTCGTCGCCGCTGAAGCGGGCACGCCTGCGCCCGTCGATCAGGCCGACATCACGAAGCAGCTCACGCGCGAACTCGATGCGATGGTGGTGGAAGCCGAGCGCGCGCTCGGCGCCTCCGCGGAACTTTCCCAGGAACTCAAGCTGCTCGCACACCAGTGCAAGCAGATGATCACGGCGTCCTGGCTCATTCGCCGGGACGCGAGCGTCATCCGGCTACCGGAGGAATAACAAGGAGAAGGCCCGGCGCGTCACTGCGTCGAGCCGCTGGCTTGCGAGGCGGCCGTGCTCGCAGATGCATTCGCCCCGCCAGCGCCAACGGTCTCTTCATACTCGCGCTTGCTTTTCAGCGCGTTGAACAGCACGGTGCCGATCACGAACAGCACCACCACGACGATGAGCACGGCAACGCCAATGGTGGGGTTCTTCTTGCGCGGTTCGTTCATCGGTCGTGCCCAGCCTCGAATTGGATGACAGGAACGGGCATTCTACGCCGCCATGCCTTGCAGACGGCTTGCGCCGCGAGCCGTTAGGTGCCGCTGCGCACCGGCAGCGCCGTCGAATATTTGAGCTGCTCCATCGCGAAGCTCGAACTGACGTCGAACAGCGGCACGGCGCGAATGAGCTGCTTGTAGACGCGGTCGAAGTCGTCGATATCGGAGACCACGATGCGCAGCAGGTAGTCGGTCTCTCCGCTCATCCGATACGCCTCGACGATCTCGGGAATCTCCTGCACGGCGCGCGTGAAAGTCTGCGCCCATGCCTCGGTGTGCTGGTTCGTGCGCACGGCGACGAATACCGTTGTCCCCACGCCAAGCTTGCGCGGGTCGCACAACGCGACCTGCGCGCGGATCACCCCCGTTTCCTTCAGACGCTGCACGCGCTTCCAGCACGGCGTTTGCGAAAGATTGACTTTCTGCGCCAATTCCGCGACCGGCATGGTCGCGTCCTGCTGCAGCAGCTCAACCAGCTTTCTGTCGATGAGATCCATTTCCGCACTCCCCGAAACGTAGAAATTTATTCTACACGATGGGCAAACGGGAAAAGAATAGGAAAACTCTTTCTAGGCGCGAACAGCTATAAATCTTCTTGTAGAAACCGGAAGAAGAACACGCCATGAACGCCCCTGCCGAACTCGCCCTGCTGAGCACCGTCCACGCCGCCGAGCAGCACGCTGCCGCCGTCGCGCGCTTTACCGCCGCACTCGACGCCGCCTTCGATGGCTGCGCGATGCCCGGCGACCCGTCGCGCTGCGCACGCTTCGCGCGCGGCATGCGCGCGGCGCTCACGCGTGCGCTCGCCGACCCGGCGCTCGTCACGCGCGCGCAGCGCGAAGGCAGCGCCGACACGTATCGGCGTCATGTCATCGCGGCCGACAGCCGCGGCCGCTACACGGTCGCGGCGCTGGTCTGGCAGCCGGGCCACGCGAGCCCGATCCATGCGCATCACACCTGGTGCGGTTACGCCGTGCTCGACGGCACGCTGACCGAAACGCTCTACGCGTGGGACGACGCACGCCAGGGCGCCGACGTGGTTCGCTCGCATCCGCGCGCAAGCGGAGCGGTGTCGTTCGGCGGACGCGGTCGCGCCGGCATTCACAGGCTTTCGAACGGCAGCGACGTGCAGGCCGTCTCGCTGCATGTCTACGGAGTGGCCGTCGACCACATCGCCACGCAGGTCAACAACGTGCTGCCGCTCGTGCGCAATACGGCGCTCGCCTCTTAACGCGACTGCCCCATATCCATCGAAGGCGCCATAGTCCGTTGCTGTGCGCCCTCGTTGACCGGGGAGTGCGCCGCATCGCGCCGGGCCGCTTCGAGAATGCGCTGGCGCGATTGCTCCGGTCTACATCGTGTCGGGTCTGAGCGCCGAAGCACTCGCGCAACTGCGGCGCGACAAGGTGATTTGAGTTGGCCTGCGCGGCGCAGACGTTCAGCCGCGGCTGCCCGCCGTGGGAATCTGCGGCGGCGCGCCCTCGGGGCCCGCCGTCGGCGGCGGCGCGGGCCGCGGCTCGTGCGAGGCATCGCGCGCTATGCCGCCACCCGCGCGCGCGCCAGGCGGATGCGGCTGACCATGTGCCGCGCCGTGCGGCTCCTCGACATCGCCGCTGTGCGTGGACATGTGCACCTGCATCTGCGGCACCGGCATCTCGATGCCGGCTTCGTCCATGTGGCGCTTCAGGCGCGCATTGAACGCACGCGCCACGCTCCACTGCTGCAGCGGCCGCGTCTTGATTTGCCCTTTTACGACCATCCAGTTCGGGTCGAACCGATCGAGCCCCCACACCTCCACGGGCCCAAGTATCTCGCGGCGATAGCGGAAGTCGGCCACGAGTTCTGCGCCGGTCTCGCGAATCATGCGCGTAACCGTATCGAGATCGACCGAGAACGGCACGCGTACTTCGAACACGGCAAACGCGAAATCGCGGGAGAGGTTCTTCACGATCTTGATTTGCGAGAACGGAATGGCGTGGATCGCGCCCTGCCCGTCGCGCAGCCGCACGGTGCGGATCGACAGATGCTCGACCGTGCCCGCATGGCCGTTGTCGATGTCGATCCAGTCGCCTACCGAAATTGTCTCCTCGATGATGATGAAAAGACCGGTGATGAGATCGGCTACGAGCGACTGCGCGCCAAAGCCGATGGCAAGACCGATCACGCCCGCGCCAGCGAGCAGCGGCGTGACGTTGATGCCGAGATTCGCCGCGGTGACGATGCCGGTGATGGTGAGGATCGTCACGAGCACCGCGTTGCGCACGAGCGGCAACATGGTGCGCGCGCGCGTGCTGGGCGCGCGGCCCTTGGTGCGCGGACCGCTTGGATTGAGCGCTTCGAGAATCGCGGTGTCGACCGTGATCCACACGAGCCACGCGAGAAACACCGTCGACACGATCGCGAAAATGGCGTGCGCGATGCCGCGCGCGGCCACGCTCGCCTCGATGATCGCGGCGAGCGAAATGTCCCAGAGGCGCGCGCACGATTCGAAATACGCGAACCAGATGAACACCACGAGCAGCGTGCCGGCAAAGCGCAGCAGGCGCCGCAGATACGGCGAGCGCCGCCGCACGCGTGCGGGGTTCGGGCGCGTGATGCGCAGCACGACCGCCGAGAGAAAGAACGCGAGCACGAGCAGGAGCGCGGAGACCACGGAGATCTGCAGCACGTCGTCGCGGCTGCCGATGCCGCCGAACGTGGCGACGATCGATGCGCCGGCGAGCAGCAACATCGGTAGTTGCCAGAGCGAGGCGAGCACGTCGAGGACTTCGGTGAGCGCCTTGTGGCCGTGGCGCAGCGAATAGCTGCGGTTGCGGATGAGATGCGCGACCGGCCGCCGGAAGCCGATGGCGAACACGACCGTCAGCACCGCGGCCGCCATGTTCGCCGCGGTGCTCACCAGTGCGGACAGGTTCGCGCCCAACTGACGCGCGACTTCGAAATTGGTCGCGGCGTCGCCGAGTGCGGCCAGCACGCCGATCGCGAAGAGCAGCCGGCGCGAGCGCGCGATCAGAAGGCGGACGGCCGCGCGCCGGTGCCCCGAGCCGAACAGCGAAAACATGATCAGACAGATCGACGAGAACACCGCGCCCGCGACGATCGCATAGGCGATCACGAGGGCGAGCGTGCGCCCGAGCGCGTCCGGCAGCGAGCGCTCGACCACGAGCGCGCCGAGGAACGCCACGATCCATGGCGCCGCGCGATGCACGACGAAAATGAGCAGATCGATAGTGCGCGGATCGGGCCGCAGGCCGGTTTCGACATCGAAACGCCTGAGCAGCCGCCGCTCGAGCCAGCGCAGCACCGCCGCGCAGGCGCCCCAGCCGGCCAGCATGGCGAACAGATCGAACACGACGCGGCCGAGGCTTTCGCCCTCGCCGCCCGAGGCGATGTCATAAAGCTCGACACCAGCTGCTCTGAAGCGCCCCGCCCAGTAATGAAACGGACTGCGTCCGCGCCGCGCGTCCGCCTCGACCGAAGCGAGCCCCGACGCGATTGCGCCCAGCAGCCCCGAGGTCGCCGCCGCGCCCGAAGCGGGCGCGGGCGCCACGTTTTGCGACGCGCTGCGCAGCTTCTTGAGCTGATTCAGGAGCGCGGTGCGCTGGCGCTCGTTGTCGAGCGTGGCGATGACGCTGTCGAGCGAGCGCGTGAACTCAGCCTGGCTCGCGGGGGACGGCGCCGAAGCTGCCTCTGCCGCCGAAGCCCCCGAGGCAGCCGCCGGCGCCCCGGTAATGATGCTCTTGAGCACGGGCAGCACGGGCGCCGGCACGGCCTGGGCGGCGGCCCGCACCGGCATGGCGAGGCACGCCGCGAGGCATGCGAGGAGCATGAGCGCGCGAACGAGCGCACGAAGAAGCGCGCGAACACACAAGCGCGCCGGCGCGGCGCGTGAAAGTAGTGCACGATCCGCCGGACAGAAGCGCATGCGCGACGGCCCGGCGCCCGCGCCATCGCGTCCGATGCTGGAATTCATGGCGGAGGGGCAAAAACAGGACGTTCCAGTTTAGCCGCACTCCGCCTCCCCGCGCCTCGCGCGTGCGTAACAGTTTGTCAGCGCGAAGGGAGCGCCGCTTCGCGCCTCAGTAGGCCACCGTTGCGATCTGACGAATGAAGCGGCCCTGCTCCAGCTCGTCGACGAAGGCGATCGCGTAGTCCTCGGCCGAGATGCGGCTCTCGCCCTTCGCATCGGCAATCAGCGTATTGGCGCCGGTGCGGAACGCGCCCGTGCGCTCGCCGGGTGCGATGATCGCGGCCGGCGCGAAGAAGGTCCAGTCGATGTCGGTGACCGTGCGGAAGTAGTCGAACGCCTCGCGATGGGCGAGCGCGATCGCCTTGTAGGCGTCCGGGAAGCCTTCGGTATCGACGAGCTGCTTGCCGGGCGCAACCTCCAGCGAGCCGGCGCCGCCCACCACCACGAGACGCTCGAGCCCCGCCGCGCGCACGCCTTCCACGAGCGCGCGGCTCGCGACCAGCAGATCGCCGAGCAGATCCTTGGGCGGCGCGTAGGCGCTCGCCACCACATCATGGCCGCTCACCGCGGCGGCGACGCTCGCCGCGTCGAGCAGATCGGCCTTCGCCGCGTGGATGTTCGGTGCGGCCGTCACACGCTCGGGCTGGCGCACCAGCGCGCTCACCTGGTGGCCGCGGCGCGCCGCTTCGGCGGCAATGCGCGAACCGACCATGCCCGTTGCGCCAAAGAGGGCGATTTTCAGCGTCTTGCTCATGAACTGACTCCTGTTTTCCGTATTTATGTAACTAACAACGTTACATTTCAGGGGTGAAAAAACGGGGCAATGCCCCGCTGATGAATCTGCCCGCGCGCCTTCCGCTCAGGCCCGCCGCGCCCGCGCGCGTTCGAGTTTGCGCTCGCTGCGCGCCATGTCGTCAACAACGTCCGCGAGCGTGCGGGATGCGAGCGACCCCTCCATCGCGCGCTGTGCGTCGTCGATGACACCGCGCAGCGTCTGCTGGATATGACGCCCGACGAGGCAAGCGGGATTCGGCTCCTCGCGATGCATAGCAAACAACTGCGCGTCGTCGACCGCATGGTAGACGTCGAGCAGCGTGATCGCCTGCGGTTCGCGCGCCAGCAGCGCGCCACCGCCCGCGCCCAGTTGCGACGCCGTGAGGCCCGCGCTGGCAAGCATCGACAGGAGCCTGCGAATCAGCGCGGGATTCGTGTTCACGCTTCCCGCGATGATCTCCGACGACAGCGGCACGCCCTCCTGCTGCGCTAGCAACGCAAGCACGTGAACGGCAAAAGCGAAACGGCTACTCGTATTCACGGCGAACCTGCCACTGCTGAGCCGCGCGCGTATGTATCGAACCACGCGCCAAAAAGTGTAACCATCATAATTACATTAATTCGTAGCGTCAACCCGTCCAGTGCAGTTCGCACGGCTGCAGCGTTACTTCGAGGCATCCGATGCCTGCCCCGGCGCCGACGCGGCCTCTGCTGCATTGCTCGCCCAGCGTTGCAACGAGTGCCCCGCATTCGTCAAACCGGTGCCGGTGGCCGCGGCGGCCTGCCCGAGCAAGGCTTGCGCCGTGCTTGCCGCGCCGCGCAACTGGCCCTGCGCCGACGAAGCCAGTTGGGCCGTCGAGGCGCTCGCCTGCTGACCTTGCGATGCCGCCGAATCGAGCTTCTGCTGCGCCGCACCGAGTTGCTGGTTCACGAAACTCGCAGCCTTGCCGAGCGTTTGCGCCGCCTGCTGCGCGGCCTGGTTGGCGGCGTCCTGCGTGGCCTGCTTCACGGCGTCGGCGGACTGCTTGCTCAGATCGGGCGCGGAAGCGTCCTGCTTGTTACATCCGGCGGCGAGCGCCACACACACGAGCAGGGAGGCAAGCGTCAGCCTTTGCGTCGAAACCTTCGAAAACATGGTTATCCTGAAAAATTCGCCGCATGAAGCGGCTTGCATAGATGAAAACGCGGCAATGATACGCCGTCGCGCAAGACCCATTCCGACGAAATAAGCGAAAAGCCCGCGCGCTCGAAAACCGGCCGCGACACCGCGCTCGCGTCGGCGCCCAATACCGTCGAGCCCGCCTCGCGCGCGAGCGCTTCGAGCCGCGCCAGCAACGCCGTCGCGAGGCCGCGACGCGACCATGCCGGCGCGACGTAAAGCATCTCGACGTGATCGAGCGGAAAGAGCTGACCGAACGCCGCTGCCGCACCGTCACACTGCGCCACGAGCGTCACGCCGCGCGCGAGGCGCGCGTCGAAGTCCGCGAGATCGTCGGCGGCCGCGGCCCAGGCGGCGCGCTGCGCCGCGTCGTAGCGCGATGCCGCGAGCGTGGTCACGGACGCGCGAAACAAGGCGGCAAGCGCGCTCGCGTCGCGGCCCGGCACGTAGCGCCGCCAGTCGGCGGTTTGCAGTGCATCGCCCGCGACGCCATGCTTTGCGAAATCGTCAAACATGATGGGGTAGACTGCCTTCGCGCACGATCCGTTCCACCGTCCACCTCTGGAGACAAACGATGGCCGTCAAGAAGATCCTGTTCCTCACCGGCGATTTCGCCGAAGACTACGAAACGATGGTGCCGTTCCAGGCGCTGCAGGCCGTCGGCCACCGCGTCGACGCCGTGTGCCCCGGCAAGAAGGCCGGCGAGCGCGTGAAGACCGCCATCCACGACTTCGAGGGCGACCAGACCTACACCGAAAAGCCGGGGCACCAGTTCGCGCTCAACGCGACCTTCGACGAAATCGACGCCGCCAGCTACGACGCGCTCGCCATTGCAGGCGGCCGCGCGCCCGAATACCTGCGCCTCGACCCGAAGGTCATCGAAATGGTGCGTCACTTCGCCCAGGCGAACAAGCCGATCGCGGCGATCTGCCATGCGGCCCAACTGCTCGCCGCGGCCGAGGTGATCCGTGGCAAGCGCATTTCGGCCTATCCGGCCTGCGCCCCCGAGGTGCGGCTCGCGGGTGGCGAATACGCCGACATCGCCATCGACAGCGCCGTGACGGACGCCCCCTTCGTCACCGCGCCGGCGTGGCCCGCTCATCCCGAATGGCTGCGCCAGTTCCTCGCGCTCCTCGGTACGCGCATCGAGCCGTGAGCGAGCGCTGATCCACTCGCGCGTCGCGCCTGTCTTGCACGGGGCGCGGCGCGCGCCGACCGCCAGTTCGGACTGGTCCGATGTCACCGCATCGCGCCGCTGGCCTGGAAGTGTCTAAGCGCCTGCGGGTGGTCGCAACGCCGTTGCGGGTCCCGCCCTTGACTCGCTTCGAACGCTGCCCTTCGCGTTCGCGCCACCCGTCCCATCGCTCGCACCATACCCTGCAAGGCCACCGGGCGATGCTTCCGTACGCTCCGCGCGTTCGAGCGCGCTGATGATCTGCTCCGCGTCGCCGGGCAAAGGCGGCGCGACCGCAAGCGCGTCGGGCAGCGACAGATAGAACGTCGTCCCCTCGCCTTCCATCGACTCCACCCACACGCGCCCGCCGTGCCGCTCCACCACGCGGCGCACGAGCGCGAGCCCGATGCCCTCGCCCGGTGCCACATTGCCGTGCATGCGCTGGAACGCCTGAAAGAGCCGCGGCAAGCCCACCTCGGGAATGCCAAGCCCGTTGTCGCGCACATAGAAAATCTGCAGCGACTCCACGCCCGGCGGCGCATGAGCCGTGCCGATCTCGACGCGCCCGTCGCGCGCCGGATCGAGATAGTTGAGCGCGTTGCCGATCAGGTTTGCAAACACCTGCTCCAGCGCCGTCGGGTCGCCCCATACGTCGGGCAGCGTTTGCACGCTCACCTGCGCGCCGCGTGCGCGGATCGAGGCGTGCATCGCGTCGACCACGCGCTGCACCAGCTCCTGTACGCTCACGCGCTGTCGCCGGTACTCCACGCGCCCCACGCGCGCGAGCCGCAGCAACGCGTCGATGATGTGCGATGCGCGCAACACGGCCGTTTGCAGATAGCGCAGCGCCTCGCCGATATCCTCGTTGATGGTCCGCTCGATGCGCTCGCGCGCCTGTGGTGAAAGCGAAGAATTCGCGATGCGCTCGCGCAGGTCGTTGCACGCGTGATTGAGTTCGCGCGAGAAGCCCTGCAGGTTCACGAGCGGCGCGCGCAGATCGTGCGACACGCCGTGGATGAACATCTCGTTTTCCTGAGTCTGCTGGCGCAGGTTTTCGTTGATGCGCGCGAGCTGGTCCGCGCGCCGCGCGAGGTCGGCCTGAAAACCGAGGCGCAGCCGCTCGGCTTCGATCAGTCGCTGGCTGATCTGGTGCAGCGTGAGATCGAGTTCGGCGATTTCGTCGTTGCCCGCCGCGAGCGGCGCGAGCGGTTCGTTTGCGGCCAGCCGGTTCGCGTTGTCGGAAAGCGCATCGAGCCGCCCGCGCACACCGCGCGTAAAGACCCAGACGGCGAGCGCGACCAGCACGATCGAGCCGAGCACGGCCGTCATCACGAGCGTCTGCTGCTGGGCGCGCGCCGCTTCGGCGGCGGAAACCCGCAACACGTCGAGGCGGCGCTCCTCGGTCTGGAACGAGACGATCTGTGTGCGCACGCGGTCGAGCACATCGGCGGCCATGAGCGCGCGAAAGCGCTCGGCGAGGTCGGCGCGGCGGCCCGAGCGCAGCAGATCCTGCACGCGATCCGACCATTGGCGATAGTTCTGCACGGCGTGGCGAATCTGCACGGCGCGCTCGACCTGCGAGGGATTATCGGGGACGAGATCGACGAGCCTGTCGATGCGGCGGTCGACGTCCATCCACATCGAAACCGGTGTGGAGTAGCTCGTGTCGTTGGCCGCCACCGCGCCGCGCAGCTTGACCGACTCGACCAGCACCGGTTCGAGCACGCGCGACGCCTGCGCCAGCACGGCCTGGCTGTGCTGGCCCCAGCGCTCGGCGGCGGCGGCGTCGGTCTCGGCCTTCACGATGGCTGATAGCAAGCTCAGTTCGAATACGGCGGGAATCGCGATCAGCAGAAGCCCTTTGGTCGTGAGGCGCATTGCGTGGCGGGTACCGGGCGACCGGACGTGCGTGAGGTGGGAATCTGACCATTATGTCGACGTTTGCGCCCTATGTGCGCCCGAAGTTTGCCCCTCACGAAAACCGGAGATTATTTCGATTAGCCGACAATTCATTGATATGGAAAGGAAAATCGAATACCTCGCCCTATTCTGGCGCGCGATTTCCCCACCTTTGCGCGCAGGCCCCGAGATTGTGCCGGACGTGGTGCATGCGCCCCAGATACCCGCACCCGGACCGACGACACGGTACCGACTATTTTCCCGCATCGGTGCACGGCCGCACCGGCTTGACGCCTGTTGCGCCGCGAATTCACCAGTTTGGCGCCGAAGCTGGCCCGCATCTTGCTCACTATGCGCCCATTTTGGGCAAACTGGGTACGCCAGATGGACAATCTCAAGACCGGCACCGACACGCTATTCCTGCTGCTGGGCGCCGCCATGGTGCTCGCCATGCACGCGGGGTTCGCGTTTCTCGAACTCGGCACCGTGCGCAAGAAGAACCAGGTCAATGCGCTCGTGAAGATCCTCGTCGATTTTTCGATTTCGACGATCGCCTACTTCTTCATCGGCTATACGCTCGCCTACGGCGTGCAGTTCTTCTCGCGCGCCGACGTGCTCGCCGAGCACAACGGCTACGCGCTCGTGCGCTTCTTCTTCCTGCTCACCTTCGCGGCGGCCATTCCGGCCATCGTGTCCGGCGGCATTGCCGAGCGCTCGAAGTTCAATCCGCAGCTGTTCGCGACCTTCGTGATCGTCGGCTTCATCTACCCGTTCTTCGAGG
Organism: Paraburkholderia sp. CNPSo 3274; assembly: GCF_024206475.1. Lineage (GTDB taxonomy): Bacteria > Pseudomonadota > Gammaproteobacteria > Burkholderiales > Burkholderiaceae > Paraburkholderia. The sequence continues at coordinate 41,425 of NZ_JAMBPR010000013.1, read as the reverse complement.
GAATGGTGTGGAACAACCGCCTCGGTTTCGAGGATGCGATGACGCACGTGTTCGGCGTGCCGTTCCATGACTTCGCGGGCTCGGTGGTCGTCCACGCTTTCGGCGGCTGGATCGCGCTGCCGGCCGTGCTGCTGCTCGGGCCGCGCCACGGCCGCTACACGCGCGACGGCCGCATCGCCGCGCATCCGCCTTCGAACATCCCGTTTCTCGCGCTCGGCGCATGGGTGCTCGCGGTGGGCTGGTTCGGCTTCAACGTGATGAGCGCGCAGACCATCGACAAGATCAGCGGTCTCGTCGCCGTCAACTCGCTCATGGCGATGGTGGGCGGCACGCTCGCCGCGTGGTTCGCGGGCCGCAACGATCCGGGCTTCACGTACAACGGGCCGCTCGCGGGGCTCGTGGCCGTGTGCGCGGGCTCGGACATCATGCATCCGCTCGGCGCGCTCGCGACGGGTGCGGTAGCCGGCGCGCTGTTCGTCTATATGTTTACCTGCGTGCAAAACCGCTGGCGCATCGACGACGTGCTCGGTGTGTGGCCGCTGCACGGCCTGTGCGGCGCGTGGGGCGGCATCGCCGCGGGTATTTTTGGTCAGCGGTGGCTCGGCGGGCTCGGCGGCGTCTCGCTCGGCGCGCAGATCGTCGGCACGATTGCGGGCATCGTGATCGCCTTTCTTGGCGGCCTCGTGGTGTACGGCCTGCTGCGCAAATTCGTCGGCCTGCGCATCGATCGAGAACAGGAATTCAACGGCACCGACCTGTCGATCCACAAGATCACGGCCACGCCCGAACGCGAAACGGTTTCCTGACCGACGCGCAATACGCTCATGCGGGCGGCGCCCTGCCGCCCGCACTCGGTACACATCACTGACGGACCATCAAAGCTGGCCCATGCCACCGGCAACGATCACCTCGGTGCCGATCATGAAGGCCGACTCGTCTGCGCTCAGATGCAGCACGGTCGAGGCGATCTCTTCCACCGTCGCAAAGCGCTTGAGCGGCACCAGCCCACGAATCGATTCCTCGGCCGCCGCGAGCGCGGCCGCGTCCATGCCGAACTTGTTGTAGAGCGGCGTCTTCACGGGCCCGGGGCTCACCACATTCACGCGAATGCCGCGCGGCAGCAGTTCGGCCGATAGCGTCTTGGCGAACGAGATCAGCGCGGCCTTGCTCGCCGCATACACCGACGAAGTGGGCATGCCGATATGCGCGTTGATCGAGCCGTTGAGCACGATGGCCGCACCTTCGCGCAGCACCGGCAGGAGCGACTGAATCTGGAAGTACGCGCCCTTCACGTTGGTGTCGAAGGTGACGTCCCAGAGCGCTTCGTCCACTTGCTCGAACGGCGCGAGCTTCGCCACGCCCGCGTTGATGAACACCGCGTCGAGGCGCAGGCCGGCGTCGCGCACGGCGGCGGCCAACTCGCGCGCGCCGGTGATCGAGGCCGCGTCGTTGCGCCAGGCGTGCGCGTTCGGGCCGAGCGCGACCCGCGCGGCTTCGAGCCCGGCTTCATCGCGGCCAGTGACGATGACGTGCGCGCCTTCGGCGGCATAGGCGTGTGCGGCAGCAAGGCCAATGCCGCTGGTTCCGCCGGTGACGAGGACAGTTTTGTTTGCAAAGCGGTTCATGACGTTCTCCTTGAAGGGGATGGTCTCGATCTGAGACTGTGATGCCATATTGCCGGGCGGCGCGCCGCCTGCCGTACGATGGTCCTGGCGCAAACGTTCGAAGCCATCGAACGTTTGCGCCAGTGCGCGGGTAGCCTGCTTCAGCCCGTGACCTCGATTCCTTCCACGAGGCGCTTTGCAAGACGCGCCTCGCGCAGCCTGTCGATCCACCATTGCAGTGCGCGCCCCACGTGCTCGCCGCGCCACGCCACGTAAAGCACGTTCGGCTCGCGCGGGTTCGCCGTGACTTTCTCGACCAGTTCGCCGCGCTCGATGAGCCTCGCCGCGCGCCGCCGAGGCACCCAGCCGACACCCAGCCCCTCGCGCTGCGCGAGGATCTTCGCGCGCATCGACGGCACCGCCAGCACCTCCTGCCCCCCGAGCAGCCCGTAGCCGCGGCCGGGCGTGAGGCGCGCAGAATCGCCGACCGCCACCCCGCGCTCGGCCAGCATGCGCTCGCGCGTGAGCGGCGCCTTCTCGCGCGCGAGCCGATGGCGCGGCGCCACCGCGAACACCCAATCCATCACGCCGAGTTCGAACCAGTGCAAACCGTCGATGGCGGGCGGCTCGTTGGTTGCGCCGACGATGAGATCGGCGCGGCCGTCGCGCAGCGCCTCCCAGGTGCCGGAGAGCACCTCGTGCGTGAAACGCAGCTTGACGCCCGACTGCAGCGCGTCGAAGTCGCGGATCACCGGCATCAACAGTTCGAATTCGAGGATCTCGTCGGTGACGATCCACAAGCGGTCTTCCCAGCCGTTCGCGACCTGCCGCACGCGCTGCGTCATGCGCGCGACGTCCTGCATAAGGCGGCTCGCCTCCTCGGCGAGCAGATGTCCGGCCGGCGTAAGCTGCAGCCGGTAGCGCCGGCGGTCGAAGAGCAGCGCGTCGAAGCGCGCCTCGAGTTGGCGCGCGGCATGCGAAATCGTGGAAGGCGCCTTGTTCAGGCGTGCCGCCGCGCGCGACAGGCTGCCGGTTTCGCGGATGGCGTCGAGCAACGCCAGTTCCTCTTCGGAGAGCATGTGCGACTCCATCGAACGGGTGATCAGGCGATGGTATGGCAAAAACGGGGCGTGAGTCCGCACATATGACGCCGCGTTGCGGGCAGACTGTCAAAGTCGCCTTGACGGTCTGTCGAAAAAATTTGTCGTTGTCTAGCGTAGTTACCCGGCAGAAAATCGAACGCACGTTCACAAACGACGAAGCGTGGCCGCGCGCGCACCAGAAGGGAGACCATTGCGCAAGAGAACCGGATCACTCCATCGCGAAGACATCTTTCCAGTGAGGTATGAGGCCATGTCCGTGAAGTCCCCGTCACCCGACTCACCGTTCGTCGACTTGACCGCCATGATTCGCCAACGTGCGGCGGAACACGGCGCGCATGCGGCAATTGTCTGCGAAGGCGAGACGGTCACGTTCGCCGCGCTCGAGGCGCTGATCGACCGCTGTGCCGCCGCGCTGCAGCGTGATGGACTGGCACCCGAAGACGTCGTTGCCATCTGTGCGTCGAGTTCCATCCAATATGCCGCCGTATTCTTCGGCGCGCTCAGAGCGGGACTGGCGGTCGCCCCGCTGTCGCCCTCCACCCATCCGGACAGCCTCGTCGCCATACTGGACAACTCCCGGGCGCAAATCCTCTTCGCCGACGACGCGGTTTGCCAGTCGCTTGCGGGCGTCACGTTGCCGCCTGCGCTGCCCGTCATCAACGTCAGTGCAACCGGGCAATACGACGCCTGGCTGGCGCCCGTGGGCGCCGCGCCCTCGTACGTGGAAATTCGGCCGGAGTGGGCGTTCAACATCATCTACTCGTCTGGCACGACGGGTGCGCCCAAAGGGATCGTGCAGTCGCACGCGATGCGCTACGCCTATACGCTGCGTAGCGTCGAACGCGGATACGGGCCGGACTCCGTCACCTTGATAGCTACGCCGCTCTATTCGAACACCACGCTGGTGAGCTTCTTCCCGACGCTGGCGCTCGGCGGAACGGTTGTCCTCATGCCCAGGTTCGACGCGAAGCAATATCTCGAACTTGCCGGGCGCAAGCACGTCACGCACACGATGCTGGTGCCGGTGCAATACCAACGTATCCTCGGCCATCCGGACTTCGATCGCTACGACCTGTCCAGTTTCCGCGCGAAGTTCTGCACGAGCGCGCCTTTCGCGGCCGACCTCAAGGCGGACGCCCTCCGCAGATGGCCAGGCAAGCTCACCGAGTTCTATGGCATGACTGAAGGCGGCGCGTCGTGCGAGCTTTGCGCGGACGAGTTTCCCAACAAGCTGCACACCGTTGGCCGCCCGCTGAACGGCCATGAAATGCGCCTGATCGATGCCGACGGACGCGAGGTCGCCGCCGGGGAAGCGGGTGAAATCGTCGGGCGTTCGCCTGCCATGATGACCGGCTACTACCGGCAACCGGACAAGACGGCGCAAGCCGAGTGGTACGACAGCGATGGCCGGCGCTTCATCCGAACCGGGGATGTCGGCCGCTTCGACGACGACGGCTTCCTCGTGCTGATGGACCGCAAGAAGGACATGATCATCTCGGGCGGCTTCAACATCTACCCAAGCGATCTGGAACAGGTGCTCGCCCGGCACCCCGAAGTCGTTGAATCTGCGGTGGTTGGCGTGCCATCGCCACGCTGGGGCGAAACGCCGGTGGCGTTCGTCACGCTCGAGCGCGGTTCGGCATTGGCCGCCGACGAACTCACCGCCTGGGCCAACGGGCAATTGGGGAAGATGCAACGACTTGCCGACGTGGTGATTGTCGACGCGCTACCGCGCAGCCCGATAGGCAAGGTGCTCAAACGTGAGTTGCGGGATCGCTTTAGCGGCGAGGTCGCCTGATCGGCCGCTAATCGCCCGTTTGCAGCCGGGCGAAAAAAAAGCGCCACGTTTGCACGTGGCGCCTTGAAAAGTTCTAGCCATTCCGAGGGCCGTGCTAGAACCTGAGAGACGGTATTCGGGCTAAGCCGTGCCATCGAAAAACAAAGCGCAATTATGCGAATTGCATAGCGCAAGGCACATTAAAACCCCGCGAGTTTGCGGGGTTGAGGCGTATTGCCGAAATCGGGTTCCATTTTTTACCTACGTGCTGACTAAGTCAAGCAAAATCTCGCCAAAATGCGCCAATCGTCGAGCATCTGGCATCCATTACAATCGTCTGAAAATTTGCGCCCTAATTTAGGGAGCGCCGCGTTGATCAAACGCAAACGGCCTTACTGCGCAGCAAGCCCGCGTTGACTTTGTAACACCTCGCGCGAAATCTCAAATCTGAAATCCTGTTTCGGAAAATTGTCCCGCCAATGACTTCCGCATCCGATTCGCGCAATTCTGACGAAACTCGGCGAGATAAAGACAGCGGCGCCGACGAAGTGACCGCGCTCGCGCGCGGTCTTGCCGTCCTGCGCTGCGTCGCGGCCGCCGACGCGCCGCTCAGCAACCGCGAACTGACCGAGCTGACGGGCATTCCCAAGCCCACGCTTTCGCGGCTCACCGGCACGCTCGTGAGCACGGGCTTTCTCGCCCGGTTGCCCGACAGCGAACGCTTCGTGCTCACGTCGTCGGTGCTGGAGCTGTCCAACGGCTTCTTGCGCAACTCCGACATCCGCAGCCGTGCGCGGCCTTTTCTCACGCGGCTTGCCGAGCGCACCGCGCTCTCGGTGCACCTCACCGTGCGCGACCGTCTGGACATGGTCGTGATCGACGCGATTCGCCCGCGCACCGCCGTGCTCGTTACGCGCCTCGAGGTCGGTTCGCGTATCGACATGGGACGCACCGCCGTCGGGCGCGCCTACCTCGCCGCGCTCGACCCGCACGGGCGCGCCGAACTCACCGCCGCGCTGCAGACCTCGAGCGGCAACGACTGGGGCGTTTTCGGCAGCCGGCTCGACGCCGCGCTCGCCGAGACCGCCGCCGACGGCTATGGGCTCGCGATCGGCGAGTGGTACGAGGGGCTCAACGCCATCGCGACGGCGTTCGCGGGCCCCCACGGCGAAATCTACGCCATCAACTGCGGCGGCGCCTCGCAGCAGTGCCCGCGCGAGTGGCTCGTCACCCATGTCGTGCCGCTGATGCGCGAATGCACCGCGCGTATCGTCGACGAAATTGGCGGCGCCCTGCGCCTGCCCCACTTGACCTGACAATGCGAGCGCTTGCGCCTTACAAAAAACACACGAAGGGTGTAACGCTCGTAACGTCTCGAAAGAAACGGCACTGGACTGTAACGAAGGGGGCAACGTAGCATCATGCTTTTTGGCGTCAAGGGCCTGCCGAGCTGCCGCCCTTCGCGTGCAACGCCAGCCAGCCGCCCGTGAAGCCGTCCATGCCCGTGAACGCATGGCGCGGCATTCGGCCCGGAGCGCGGCGCGTCCTGACATCTTGCTTGCGCACGCCATGCGTAGCATCGGCGCGCGCCCGCTGTGCCGGCTCCGTGCGCGGTTTGCGTGCGCTTCGCGGCCCGCACCTATAGTCCGCTCAGCCAAGAGCCTTCGAGAACCTCGCTTCGAGAACCTGTTACCGACCTGACCGATGGATCAACGAGAAAAGCGCCCGGATTCCCCCCGTAAAGAAACGACGCCGCAGTCCCCCGCTCCGGTCGCCGCGAGGCGCAGCAAGGGAAAGTTCATCGTGCTGGGTGTGGTCATTTTGATCGCCGGCATCGTGCTCGCGCGCTGGCAACCGTGGAACAAGGCGCTCTCGGGCGGCGACGCCACACCGGCGGCCGGTGCGCGCATGCGTCACGGCGGTCCGGGCGCCATGGCCAACCTGCCGCAGCCAGTGAGCGTGGCCACGGCGAAGGCCGGCGACATGCCCATCGTCATCACCGCGCTCGGCACGGTCACGCCGCTGGCCGACATCACGGTGCGCACACAACTATCCGGCACGCTTCAGGACGTGTACTTCCAGGAAGGCCAGATGGTGACAAAGGGCGATGTGCTCGCGCAGATCGACCCGCGCCCGTACCAGATCTCGCTCGCCAACGCCGAAGGCCAGCTCGCCCGCGACCAGGCGCTGCTCGCCACGGCGCGCCTCGACCTCAAGCGCTACCAGACGCTGCTCTCGCAAGACTCGATCGCGAGCCAGCAGGTCGACACGCAGGCCTCGCTCGTCAAGCAATATGAGGGCACCGTCAAGTCCGATCAGGCCAGCGTCGATACCTACAAGCTCGACCTCACCTACGCGCGCATCACGGCGCCCGTTTCGGGCCGCGTGGGCCTGCGCCAGGTCGATCCGGGCAACTACGTGACGCCCAGCGACACCAACGGCATCGTCGTGCTCACGCAGCTCGAGCCGATCAGCGTGATCTTCACGACTTCGGAGGACAACCTGCCCCCCATCATGAAGCAGCTGCGCGCGGGCACGAAAATGTCGGTCGCGGCCTACGACCGCAGCAACACGACGATGCTGGAAGCCGGCTCGCTCCAGACCATCGACAACCAGATCGACACCACCACAGGCACCGTCAAGCTGCGCGCGAGCTTCACGAACCACGAACAAGGGCTCTTTCCGAATCAGTTCGTGAACGCGCGCCTGCTCGTCGATACGATCCATGACGCCGTGATCGTACCCACGTCGGCCGTGCTCAACGGCTCGCAAGGGCAGTACGTCTATGTCGCGAAGCCCGACAACACGGTGACGGTGCGGCTCGTGAAGGTCGGCCCCGTCGATGCCGAGCGCACCAGCATCGCCTCGGGCCTCGCCGTGGGCGAGCGCGTGGTGACCGACGGCTCCGACCGTCTGCGCGAAGGCGCGAAGATCACGATTCCCGCCGAGCATGCGCAACACGCGAAGGGGGCATCGGGCGCATCGTCGGCCGGCGCGGCCTCGGGCGCGCGTCATGGCCACCGCCACGCATCGCAGACGCAAGCCCAGTAAGCCAGCATGAATCCATCCCGCGCCTTTATCCTGCGGCCGGTCGGCACGGCGCTGCTCATGGCGGCGATCATGCTGGTCGGCCTCGTCGCGCTGCGCTTTCTGCCGCTTTCCGCCCTGCCCGAAGTCGATTACCCGACCATTCAGGTGCAGACTTTCTACCCGGGGGCGAGCCCGGACGTGATGACGTCCTCGGTCACTGCGCCGCTCGAACGTCAGTTCGGGCAGATGCCGTCGCTCAACCAGATGTCGTCGCAGAGTTCGGCGGGCTCTTCGGTCATCACGCTCCAGTTCAGCCTCGACCTGCCGCTCGACGTGGCCGAACAGGAAGTGCAGGCCGCCATCAACGCGGCCGGCAACCTGCTGCCCTCGGACCTGCCCGCGCCGCCGATCTACGCCAAGGTCAACCCGGCCGACGCGCCGATCCTCACGCTCGCGATCACCTCGAAAACGCTGCCGCTCACGCAGATCCAGGATCTCGCCGACACCCGCCTCGCGCAGAAAATTTCGCAGGTGGCGGGCGTGGGCCTCGTGAGCCTCTCGGGCGGCCAGCGCCCGGCCGTGCGCATCCAGGCGAATCCGCGTGCGCTCGCGGCCTACGGCCTGAATCTCGACGACCTGCGCACGAGCATTTCGAACCTGAACGTCAACACGCCCAAGGGCAACTTCGACGGCCCCACGCGCGCCTACACGATCAACGCGAACGACCAGTTGACCGACGCCGACGCGTATAAAGACGCCGTGATCGCCTACCGCAACGGCCGCCCCGTCATGCTGACCGATGTCGCGAACATCGTGCAGGGCGCGGAGAACACCAAGCTCGGCGCGTGGGCGGACGGCACGCCCGCGATCATCCTGAACGTGCAGCGCCAGCCGGGCGCGAACGTGATCCAGGTGGTGGACAGCATCAAGGCGCTCTTGCCGCAGCTGCAGGAAGCGCTGCCTTCTTCGCTCGACGTGCAGATCGTCACCGACCGCACGACCACGATCCGCGCCTCGGTGCGCGACGTGCAGTTCGAACTGCTCATGTCGGTGGTGCTCGTGGTGCTCGTGATGTACCTGTTCCTCGCGAACATCTACGCCACGATCATTCCGAGCCTTTCGGTGCCGCTCTCGCTCATCGGCACGCTCGCGGTCATGTACCTGTGCGGCTTCTCGCTCGACAACCTGTCGTTGATGGCGCTCACCATCGCGACAGGTTTCGTGGTGGACGACGCCATCGTCATGATCGAGAACATCGCGCGCTACGTCGAGGATGGCGAAACACCGCTCGAAGCGGCGCTAAAGGGTTCGAAGCAGATCGGCTTCACCATCATCTCGCTGACGGTGTCGCTCATCGCCGTGCTGATTCCGCTGCTCTTCATGGGCGACGTGGTGGGCCGCCTCTTCCACGAATTCGCCATCACGCTCGCCGTGACGATCGTGATCTCGGCCGTGGTCTCGCTCACGCTCGTGCCGATGATGTGCGCGAAGATGCTGCGCCACACGCCGCCGCCCGAAAGCCACCGCTTCGAGGCGCGCGTGCATGCGTTCTTCGACTATGTGATTGGCCGCTATGGCGTGGCGCTCGAATGGGTGCTCGCACGCCAGCGCCTCACGATGATCGTGTTCCTCATCACGCTCGTGCTCACCGGCATTCTCTACGTGATCGTGCCCAAGGGCTTCTTCCCCGTGCAGGACACGGGCGTGATCCAGGCCATCACACAGATGCCGCAGTCGGTGTCCTATGCGTCGATGGCCGAGCGCCAGCAGGCGCTCGCCGCGGAGATCCTCAAGAACGAGAACGTCGAAAGCCTCACCTCGTTCATTGGCGTGGACGGCACCAACATCACGCTCAATAGCGGCCGCATGCTCATCAACCTGAAGCCGCGCGACGACCGCAGCGAAACGGCGAGCGAGATCATCCGCGACCTGCAAAAGAGCGTGGCCCACGTGCCCGGCGCGACGCTCTACATGCAGCCGGTGCAGGACCTCACGATTGACTCGACCGTGAGCCCGACGCAGTACCAGTTCATGCTCACCACGCCGAACATCCAGGACTTCACGACCTGGGTGCCGAAGCTCGTGCAGTGTTTGCAGCAACTGCCCGAACTCGCGGATGTGGCGACCGACCTGCAGGACAAGGGCAGCTCCGTGTTCATCGAGATCGACCGTGTGAGCGCGGCGCGCTACGGCATCACGCCGGCGACCGTGGACAACGCGCTCTACGACGCCTACGGCCAGCGCATCATCTCCACGATCTTCACGCAGTCGAATCAGTATCGCGTGATTCTCGAAGCCGATCCGATTCTTCAGCACTACACCGACGCGCTGAATTCGATCTACCTGCCCTCCTCCACCTCGACCACGGGCCAGGTGCCGCTCTCGGCCATCGCGAAGTTCCACGAGCGGCCCGCGCCGCTGCTCGTCTCGCATCTCTCGCAGTTCCCGGCCACGACGGTCTCGTTCAATCTCGCTCCGGGCTCCTCGCTTGGCGCGGCGGTGAAGGCGATCCAGCAGGCGGAAAAGGACGTCGGCCTGCCGGGCTCGTTCCAGACGCGCTTCCAGGGCGCGGCGCTCGCGTTCCAGGCGTCGCTTTCCAACGAGCTGTTCCTGATCCTCGCGGCCATCGTCACGATGTACATCGTGCTCGGCGTGCTGTACGAGAGTTTCGTGCATCCCATCACGATTCTCTCCACGCTGCCATCGGCCGGGATCGGCGCGCTGCTCGCGCTCATCCTGACCGGGCACGATCTCGACATCATCGGCATCATCGGCATCGTGCTGTTGATCGGCATCGTGAAGAAGAACGCCATCATGATGATCGACTTCGCGCTCGAAGCCGAGCGCCACGAAGGCAAGCCGCCGCGCGAGGCGATCTACCAGGCGTGTCTGCTACGCTTCCGCCCGATCATGATGACGACGATGGCAGCGCTGCTCGGCGCCGTGCCGCTGATTCTCGGCTACGGCGCGGGCAGCGAGCTGCGCCGGCCGCTCGGCATCGCGATTGCGGGCGGTCTGATCGTGAGCCAGGCGCTCACGCTCTTTACGACGCCTGTGATCTACCTTGCGTTCGACCGGATCGCACAGCGTCTGCGCCAGCGCTTCGGCGGCGGTTCGCAAGGCGCGTCGTCGTCTTCGCCGGAGAGCTGACGCGATGAATCTCTCGCGCCCGTTCATCTCGCGCCCCGTCGCGACCACGCTGCTCGCCATCGGCATCGCACTGGCCGGCCTCTTCGCGTTCACGAAGCTGCCGGTCGCGCCCTTGCCGCAGGTGGACTTTCCGACCATCTCCGTGCAGGCCACCTTGCCGGGCGCGAGCCCCGAAACGGTGGCAACCAGCGTGGCGAGCCCGCTGGAGCGGCACCTCGGCTCGATCGCCGACGTCACGGAGATGACCTCGCAAAGCTCAGTGGGCAGCACGCGCATCACGCTGCAATTCGGCCTGAACCGCGACATCGACGGCGCGGCGCGCGACGTGCAGGCGGCGATCAACGCCGCGCGCGCCGACCTGCCCACGAGCCTGCGGCAGAACCCGACCTACCACAAGGTCAACCCCGCCGACGCGCCGATTCTGATTCTCGCGCTCACCTCGCCCACGTTGAGCGCGGGCCAGCTCTACGACTCGGCGGCCACGGTGCTCCAGCAGTCGCTCTCGCAGGTGGACGGCGTGGGCGAAGTCGACGTAAGCGGCTCGGCGAATCCGGCCGTGCGCGTGGAGCTGGAGCCGCACGCGCTCTTTCACTACGGCATCGGCCTCGAAGACGTGCGCGCGGCGCTCGCCTCGGCCAACGCCAACAGCCCGAAGGGTGATATCGAATTCGGCCCGCAGCGCTTTCAGCTCTACACCAACGACCAGGCGAGCAAGGCGAGCCAGTACAAGGACCTCGTGATCGCCTACCGCAACGGCGCGGGCGTGAAACTCTCGGACGTGGGCGAAGTGGTCGACTCGGTGGAAGACCTGCGCAACATCGGTCTCGCCAACGGCAAACGTTCCGTCCTCGTGATCCTCTACCGCCAACCGGGCGCGAACATCATCGAGACCGTGGACCGCGTGGTCGCCATGCTGCCGCAGCTCAAGGCGTCGCTGCCCGCCGACGTCGAGGTGGTCCCGACCTCCGACCGCTCCGTCACGATCCGCTCCTCGCTCAAGGACACCGAGCGCACGCTCTTGATCGCCGTGGCGCTCGTCGTGATGGTGGTGTTCCTGTTCCTGCGCAACTGGCGCGCGACGCTCATTCCGAGCGTGGCCGTGCCCATCTCGATCATCGGCACCTTCGCGGCGATGTACTTGATGGGCTTCTCGCTCGACAATCTCTCGCTGATGGCGCTCACCATCGCGACAGGCTTCGTCGTGGACGACGCCATCGTCGTGCTGGAGAACATTTCGCGGCATATCGAAAACGGCGTGCCGCGCATGAAGGCGGCGCTGCTCGGCGCGCGCGAGGTGGGCTTCACGGTGCTCTCGATCAGCGTGTCGCTCGTCGCCGTGTTCCTGCCTATTTTGCTGATGGGCGGCATTGTCGGGCGATTGTTCCGCGAGTTCGCACTCACGCTTTCGCTTGCCATTGCGGTGTCGCTCGCCGTCTCGCTCACGCTCACGCCGATGATGTGTTCGCGCCTGCTCCAGGAGGCGCACGAGAAGAAGGAGGAAGGCCGCTTTGCGCAGTGGCTAGAGCGCGGCTTCCTGCGCTTGCAGGGCGGCTACGAGCGTACGCTCGGCTGGGCGCTGGCCCATCCGTTCGTCATCCTGCTCACGCTCGTTGCGACCATCGCGCTGAACGTCGCGCTCTACGTGGTCGTGCCCAAGGGCTTCTTCCCGCAGCAGGACACGGGGCGCCTCGTCGGCGGCATCCAGGCCGACCAGGCCACCTCGTTCCAGGCGATGAAGGTGAAGTTCTCCGAGATGATGCGCATCGTGCAAGCGAATCCGGCGGTGGAATCGGTCGCGGGATTTTCAGGCGGGCGCGCGACCAACTCGGGCTTCATGTTCGTCTCGCTCAAGCCCAAGAGCGAGCGCAAGCTTTCCGCCGATGAGGTGATCGCGCAGCTGCGCGGGCCGCTCTCGAACGTGACGGGCGCACGCACCTTCCTGCAGGCGGTGCAAGATATTCGCGTGGGCGGCCGGCAGTCGAACGCGCAGTACCAGTTCACGCTGCTCGCGGACAACACCACCGACCTCTACAAGTGGGGGCCGAAGCTCACCGAGGCACTGCAGGCGCGCCCCGAACTCGCCGACGTGAATTCGGACCAGCAGCAAGGCGGCCTCGAGTCGATGATCAACATCGACCGGCAGAGCGCCGCGCGGCTGAACATCACGCCTTCGCAGATCGACAACACGCTCTACGACGCGTTCGGCCAGCGTCAGGTCTCGACGATCTACAACCCGCTCAACCAGTACCACGTGGTGATGGAAGTCGCGCCGAAGTACTGGCAGAGCCCGACCATGCTCAACGAGATCTGGGTGAGCACCTCGGGCGGCACGGCGAGCGGCGCGCAGAGCACCAACGCAACGGCGGGCACGGTGACTGGCCCGACCACCGCGTCGACGGGCGGCACGGCCGCCACCACGGCTTCGAGCGCCGCGGCCATCGCCGGCGACTCCGCGCGCAACCTCGCGACCAACTCGCTCGCCGCGAGCGGCAAGTCGAGCGCGTCGTCGGGCGCGGCCGTCTCCACGTCGAAGGAAACCATGGTGCCGCTCTCGTCGATCGCCTCGTTCGGCCCCGGCACGACGCCGCTTTCGGTGAATCACCAGAGCCAGTTCGTGGCCTCGACGATCTCGTTCAACCTGCCGCCCGGCAAATCGCTCTCCGACGCTACCCAGGCGATCTACGACACGATGGCCGAGATCGGCATGCCCGCGACGATTCACGGCAGCTTCCAGGGCACGGCGCAGGCGTTCCAGCAGTCGCTCGACAACCAGCCGCTCCTGATTCTCGCGGCGCTCGCGGCCGTGTATATCGTTTTGGGCATTCTGTACGAGAGCTACATCCACCCGCTCACGATTCTCTCCACCTTGCCCTCGGCGGGCGTGGGCGCCCTGCTCGCGCTGCTGCTCTTCAAGACGGAGTTCAGCATCATCGCGCTGATCGGCGTGATTCTGCTGATCGGCATCGTGAAGAAGAACGCGATCATGATGGTGGACTTCGCGATCCAGGCGTCGCGTGAGGGGCTGAGTTCGCGCGATGCGATCTATCAGGCCTGCCTGCTGCGCTTCCGGCCGATCATGATGACAACCTGCGCGGCACTGCTGGGCGCGCTGCCGCTCGCGTTCGGGCGCGGCGAAGGCGCGGAACTGCGCGCGCCGCTCGGTATCTCGATCGTGGGCGGGCTGATCGTGAGCCAGATGCTCACGCTCTATACGACGCCGGTGGTGTACCTGTACATGGACCGGCTGCGCGTGTGGTGGGATGCGAAGCGCGGGCGCGCGGCGCCCGCTGCGCAGGTGGAATGAGTGAGCGTTCTTGCAGTAGAAAACGGCTGAAGCGTGGCTTCAGCCGTTTTTTTATGCCCGCGCGCTTCGAGGCCGAGGCTGCTGCAAATGCGCAGGCAGACAACGCACGATCAGATGCAGCACCAGCGGCACGATGATGCCGTCGTCCACGACGCCGGCCAGCGGTAGCGCAATATTGAACGGGTCGAGCGCATAGAGCCCTAGCAACGCCGTGGCGGGCATTAGCCACACCGGGCGTTCCGGCTGGCGCAGCGCGTGCCACAGTACGCGCGCATCGCCCTTCACCACATTCCATAGCAACGCGATACGTTTCATCTGCTTCCTCCTTGCGGTTCGCGCGATAAGTGCGCTCGCCGCCTCAATGCTGCTCGTGGCCCGGTGCGTCCGAGCGCGACGTCCTGATCACGAGCCCATCCGGCGCAAAATGGGCGTTGAACATGCCGTCCCCCGCCACGCCGCCTTCGGCCCAGTGCCAGCTCCACACTTCCTCGTGGCTCAACGCATACTTTGCCACGGTGGCCGGCTTGCCGAGCAGGCGCCGCACTTCGTCCTGCGGCATGCCCGGCACGACCTGCGCGATATTCTGCGCCGTGAGCGCCTGGGTCATCGCCACGAGCTTGCCGTTTGCGTCGAAGTCAAGCATCCACGTGGTGAGGCCGTTGGGCCCGCGCGGGTATTCCAGGCGCTGCGCGCCGTCGTCGTCCTCCCAGACCATTTCGGGCTTGCCCGCCTGCTGGCGTACGTCCTCGACCGTCGAAACGCCGATACGCAGGCCGCCGAACGCCATCGAATCGGGTTTGATCGCGTTGACCGCATCGGCGACTTTTTGCTGGTCGCACGCCGCAAGCAGCGTGGCGCAGACGGCGATCAAGGCCGCTGCGATCCAGGTTTTTCGTGACATATCCAGTTTGCGTTGGCGGGCAAGACTGCCGGGAAGTTGTTAGGACAGCGGTGCGTCCGGAACGTTCGGCTGAGCTGCGGCGGACGCCACCAGGCGGCGATTACGAAGCGTCCTCCGACTAACGCCCGTACGGAGCGGTTGCCACGATCACAGCTTCTGCGCAATCGCGAGCCTGAAAATGCGCGCCCAGCGCTTCGCTTCGCGCTCGCTTTGCATCGGCAATTGCCAGAGCGGGCGCTTAGGATCGGCCACACGCAGCGCCACGTGCCAGCCGTTGGCGTCGCGCGCCGGTTGCGCGCCTTGCAGGTCGGCGAAGATATACGCGCCACGCGCGCCGCCCTGCGTCAGCTCGCAAAAGCGCTTGCCCGCCGCGAGACGGGCCTCGCCCCACGCGCCGGCCACGCGGTGCGTCCAGTCGCCTTCGCCGCGCACATTGGGCGCCACTTCGCGTATATGGCGCCACCACCAGGCGATGAGCGCGACGAACAACGCCGCGGCAATCACGGCTGCGCCCACGGCAACGCCCGTGCCGAAGTGCGCCGTGATGGCGTTGAAGGACCAGTACGCGCCGTAGACGAGCGCGGCAATGGCAAATAGAACGACGATGATCGGCATGCGGGTATTCCGTGCGGCAGGAGAGAAATGCCAGGACAAACGCGGAGGGACGACCGGGAATGAGCGCGACGAGGCCCGCGCGCGTGGCGGGCCTCGTTTCTTGCTGGGGGTCGCGATGACTCGCGATAACGCGCGAAAGCTACTGCTGCGGATGCTGCGCGGCCCATTCCTTCACGGCGCGCAACGTGTTCGCCACATGCTGGTCCGGCGACAGGCTCGTGTATTCGTAGATGATCTTGCCGTCCGGCGCGATCACATACGAAACGCGATTGGCCATCGACTCGTGCATCGGCATCGACGCGTCGTACGACTTGATGATCTTCGAGTCTTCGTCGGCGGCCACCGGGAACTTGCTGCGGCACTCGCTCACCGAGAACTTGGTGAGCGTCTCGATGTTGTCGTGCGAAACGCCGATCACGGTCGCGCCGTACTGCTTGTATTGATCGACCGCTTCAGCGAATTCGTGCGCCTCGATCGTGCAGCCCTTCGTGAACGCGGCCGGATAGAAATACACCACCACCGGCCCCTTCTTCAGCTCCGAAGCGAGCGAATAGGTGTAGGTCTTGCCACCCAGCGATGCCTGGGTCGTGAAGTCGGGTGCAGCGTCGCCCGGCTTGAGTGTTGCCTGTGCAGACAGCGTAAAGAGCGCAAGCCCGGCGCAGACGAGCGCCGCGGCTCCCGCCGCAAAGAACCTCGGTTTCATGTCAAATGCCCTCGAGTTGAATCGCCACGTCGGCGCGCGTTTTGCCCGCGGGTCTTGCCCATCATGCAAATGAGACGCATGACGCCGCGGCGATACCAATATTGGATCACACAATTGCGGCACTCGCAGCGCGCGCCCCGGCGCAAGGCTTACAACCTGATTTCAACCCTCGGCGTAGGCCGTGAACCACGCTCCGGCCCACAGGTTCAACTCGCCGAGCAGCGGCGGCGTGAGCGCGTTGAACATGCCGCCCGCCTCGCGCGCGAGGCGCTGCGCGCCATCGTGATCGCCGCGCTCGGCGGCGGTGGCGATGCGCAGCAGCGTGCCGAGTTCGCCGCGATGACCATCCACGGCCTCGACGATCTCGCGCGCGAGGCCGAGACGATCGAGCGTGTGCTCGGGCGTCGAGCCCACCAGCACGTGCACGAGCGAGAAGATGCCGGTCATGAAGGCGGCATCGGCGAAATCGGGGTCCTGCGGGCTCAGGCTGCGCGCGGCAAGCTCCATGAAGTGCGAGCGCGTGCCCGCGAGCTGCACGAGCGGGTCCGAGCCCCAGGGCAAGTCGCGTCCGCTCGCGTAGAGCAGCAGTTGCGCCCAGCGCGCGATCTGGCGCGTGCCCGCCGCGAGCACCGCTTCGCGCAGCGACGAAATCGGCCGCCCCGGTGAGTACGCGCTCGAATTGACGAGACGCAACAGTTGCACCACTACGCCCGGGTGGCTGCGCAGTTCGCGCTCGAGTTCCGCCGTGCCGACGTCGTTGGCCACCAGCGCGAGCAGGCGCACGAGCGCAAGGCGTGACGACCGCACGCGCGGCGCGCGCAGCACCTGCGGGCGCGCGAAGAAGTAGCCCTGAAAAAGCTCGAAACCGAGCGACGAGGCCAGTTCGAAGTCCTCACCCGTCTCGACCTTCTCGGCGATCAGTGTCTTGCCATGCGCGGCGAGGCTCGCGACCAGCCCCGGCAGCGCCGCGCGCTCGGTCTGCAGCAGGTCGACCTTGATGATGTCCGCGTAAGGCAAGGCGCGCAGCAGGCTCTCCGTGATCTCGCACACGTCGTCGAAGGCAATGCGGTAGCCGGCGCGGCGCAGTTGCGCGAGACGCTCCAGAACCGCGGCGTCGAAGCGCACGTGTTCGAGCACCTCCAGCACGAAGCGGCCCGGCGGCAGCAGATGCACGATGTCGTCGAACAGCAACTCGCGGCTGATGTTGACATAGCCGTAGTGACGGCCGAGCACCGCGGGCACACCGAGCTGGCCGATGGTGCGCGTCATCACCTGGGCCGTGGCGAGCGCGTCGTCGTCGACGTCCGCGCGGTTCTGCGCGCCGCCGCGGAACAGCAGCTCATAGGCGTTGAGCGCGCCATTGCGATCGAGAATAGGCTGCCGCCCGAGATAGACGAAAGGCTGCACAGCGCCCGAACCCGCGCCGGGCGCAGCCTGCGCCGGCTCGCGAGAAGGCGGCACGGGCGACGGCTCAAGCGACGGATCAGAGGTCTGCGGCGCGGACGCGGCGCCCGGCTGCGAACCGGTTGATGACCCGGGCGCAAGGCCGGGTTGCGAAGCTGACGGCATAGATGGCGCGGAACCAGGGGTGCCCCTGCCCGCATCGTCTCGCGCAGCCTCGCTTGCCGGCGCGGCAAACGCTGACGATGAATCGGACATGGCGGATGACTCGTACGGATGGAATAGCCGGTAATTGCCGCCGACGCGCCGAGCCGCCCCTGCGGCCGGCAAGACGGGCGCTTTACGCGCGCCGACCCATCGCGCATGGCGAACGGCGTCTCGACCGGCGCCACTTTAACCGAATCTGGACGCCACCGCACCGCTCTCCCGTCACGTTTATGCGTTAGGTGTTTTTTCCGTCGCCGCCGCTAAAGATTTCCCGCCCGAGGTCGATAACTTGCTCTGATGGGCGGCTTCAGCCGGACATGGAAACCGGCCGGGACGCCACAGACAAACAAAGGGTTGCCAGCGACAGACATGGAAGCGAACAGGATCTCCGCGCCCCGCCAGGGCTGGTTGCGCACGGTCATTGACCGGTTCTATGCGCTTGCCGGCCTGAAGGGCATTGCCGGCGACCCGCCCATGCCTTGCGACGCGGACGCACCGCCTGCCGCACACGCACGGAACGCAGCGCAAGCAGACGACGACGAAGGCGCCGCACCGCTCGTGCCCCCGTCGCCTCCCGCAGCCGGCCCCGACTACGCCGACGCCACTTCGCGCTCGTTCGAGAACACGGCCGCCGCGGTGGATTTCCTCGTGCACGTGGACGCCAGGCTGCACTTTCTCTACGTCTCCGACGCGAGCCTGCGCTTTGCGGGTTATCACCGCGAGTTCCTGCTCGGCGCCACGCTCGCCGACATCGTGACGCCCGAGCATCACGAGCGCCTCGAGGCGCTCATCGCGCGCGCCGCGCACAGCGGCGCCGTGGAAAAAGATACGGTCGATCTCGTCAAGGCGCTCACCTACCCGCTTCCCGTGGAACTGCGCGTGCAGCGCGCCCAGTATGGCGAGACGGCCGGCTTCGCCGTGGCGGGCTTCGACGTCTCCGGCTGGCAAGGCACAGAGGCCGCGCTCACCCACGCGCTCCATCACGATCCGCTCACCGGCCTGCCCAACCAGACTGCGCTCGCGCCCGCGTTGCAGCGCGCCCAGGCCGACGCGGACCATTTCGGCGTGCCGGTGGCGCTCGTGCTGCTCGACCTCGACGACTATCAGCGCGTGAACCGCGCACTCGGCTACGATGCCGGCGACGAGCTGCTGCGCGAGACGGCGCGGCGCCTCACCCACCTTGCGCTGCAGGGCGAAATGATCGCGCGCATCGGCAGCGACGAGTTCGCCATTCTGATCACGCCGCAACGCCACGCCGCGCCGGACGACGTGCGCGGCGCCGCCGAAGCGCTCGCCCGGCGTCTGCTCACCTCCATCCTGCAGCCGTACTCGTTTCGCAACCAGCCCGTGCACCTTTCGGCGAGCATCGGAATTGCGTTCCATCCGGACCAGCGGCCGGATGCATCCGGTGCGAGCGACGCCGATACCGGCGCCGACACCACGCCGCTCATCCGCCGCGCGGACCAGGCGCTCCAGCAGGCCAAGGCGATCGGCGGCAACACGCTAACGTTGCACGTGCCCGTTGACGATCCCACCGACGCCATGCGCCTGAAGCTGGAGTCGGACCTCTACGACGGTGTGCGCAACGGCGAATTCTCGCTACACTTCCAGCCCATCACGAGCAGCGCGTCGCGCGGCGTGGTCGGCGTGGAGGCATTGATCCGCTGGCAACATCCATTGCACGGTCTCGTGCCGCCTTCAACATTTATTCCCCTTGCGGAATCGGTCGGCCTGATTAATTATCTCGGCAATTGGGTTTTGAAGGCTGCCTGTATGCAACTGACCCAATGGGACGAGCAAGGCATCGAGCTGCAGTACGTTGCGGTCAATGTCTCGCCCCAGCAGTTCCGCAATCCGCGTTTCAGGGAAAGTGTCGAGGAGGCGATCGAGCTCACCGGAGTCGATCCGTGCCGGCTCGTGTTCGAGATCACCGAAAGCCTGCTCATGCACGATCCGCAGCATGCGAAAACGCTGCTCGAAGAGCTCACCTCGCTTGGCATTCGCTTCGCGGTGGACGACTTCGGCACGGGGTATTCGAGTCTTGCGTACCTGCAGCGCTTCCCGCTCTCGAAGCTGAAGATCGATCGAAGCTTCGTCGAGAACCTCATCACTTCGCGCAACGATCAGGCGATCGTGAACGCGGTGGTGGGGCTCGCGCGTACGCTCGATCTCGAGCTCGTGGCCGAGGGCGTGGAAACGGAGGCGCAGCGCGAACTGCTGACGAACATGGGTTGCGAGCATATCCAGGGATGGCTCGTCTGCAAGGCGCTGCCTTCAGAAGAATTGCAGCAGCGCTTCGTTTCGGGTGCGTTGCACGTGCACGAGGTGCAATGATGCGGGCATCGCAAACAGCAGGGCTTTCGCGAAATTGACATGGTTCAGATGGTAAAGGCCGTCCTGCTAGACCGCTTGTGGGCCCGCATGAATGAACGCGGGGACTTCCCCTTGCTGTCACAATCGCTGCGCACCACGGTCGCGGCGATGACGAATGACGACTACGATTTCAGCGCGCTCGTGAAGGTCGTGCTCTCGGATTTCGCGCTCACGCAAAAAGTGCTGCGTCTCGCGAATTCGGCCATGTACATGGCGTTCGGCGGCAACATCACGACCGTCACGCGCGCGCTGATGGTCCTTGGCATGGACGCGGTCGGCCATCTCGTCGTCGGCCTGAAGATCGTCGATCACTTTCACCACAGCGCGCCGCGCCGCATCGACGCCAAGCTCGAACTGAACCGCACCATGCTCTCGGGCTGCGTCGCGCGCAAGCTCACCGAGCACGGCGACCTGCGCGCGGGCGAAGAGGCCGTGGTCTGCACGCTCATGCGCCAGGTGGGAAAGCTGCTCGTGGTGTTCTATCTCGAACCCGAGTGGGACCAGATCCGCCGCGAGATCGCAGAAGGCTCGAGCGACGACGAGGCCTGCCTCGAAGTGCTCGGCGTCACGTTCGAAGAGCTCGGCCTCGAAGCCGCCACGCGCTGGCGCCTGCCCGACACGATCCGTGCGGGCATGCGCCACTACGACCCGGCCGACAAGGAACCGCGCGACGTGCAGTGGCTGCGCGCCATCACCAACTATTCGACTGAAGTCGCGCGCGTGCTGACCACGGCGGGCCTCTCCGAGGAGATGCGCGAGACGCATATCGCCGAACTTGCGCAGCACTACGGCCGCGCGCTCTCGACCGATGCCGATGTGCTCGTGCAGATGAGCCTCGCGCTCGCGCGCGAGGAAGCCGAAGACGGCGTCATGCGCGAAATCGTCGAATTGCGCGCCAACGCCGACGCCATCGCCCGCGAAGCGCTCGATCCCGAGGCGCGCATTGCGGCCGGCGTCGAGGATCTGCGCGCGCTGCCGGCCGACAGCGCACTCAGCACCGCCCTTACACTCGCAACCGAAACCGTGCTCGCGGGCCTGGGCTTCGCACGCAGCGTGGTGTTCGTGCGACGCGGGGCGAACATGTTCGAGGCGCAGCACGGCTTCGGCCCGCATATGGGCGATGTGCTGCCCAAGCTCTCGTTTTCCGCCGCGTTCCAGCCCGACGTGTTTCACCTCGCCATCGCGAACAAGGTCGGCATCTTCATCGAGAATGCGCGCGATGCGAAGATTCTCGCGCGGCTGCCCGGCTGGTATCGCTCGAGCTTCGACGACGCGCGCGCGTTCGTCCTGCTGCCCGTGGGCGCGCCTGGCGTCGAGCCCGTTGCGCTGATGTACGGCGACTGGCTCGTGAACCAGGAGCCGCGCCGCATTTCACAGAAAGAGATGAGCGCGTTGAACGATCTCGCGCAGCAACTCGCGCGCTTCTTCACGCCCGTTGCGCAGACTGCCTGACGCTCGACTGAGTCTCAACTGAGCTGGGGCGCACCGCATCCCTTCGCGGCACCGCCCCGCCCGCTCAATCTTCGATCCGTTCCAGCCCCTCGTCTTCCGCGTCGCGGCCGGACGTGCCCGCCCATTCCGCGGCCGTGAGCGAGATAGCCGCGACCGTCGCGGCGTCGAGTGGCTCGAGTTGCGCGCACAGTGCATCGACGCGGGCCCAGTCTGCGCGCTCCAGCGCCTCGGAAAGTTCGAGCAGCCTCCCGAGCGCGCCCTCGCGCTTCACGATCGCCGTGCGGATCGGCTTGGCCAGCGTGAGCACTTCGAGCGTGCTTTCGAGCGGGCCGCCGAACACCGCCTCGACGAACGAGAACACCCCCACGAGGAACGCCGCGTCTTCCTCTTCGAGGTGCGCGTGGGCGAGCTGCGTCACCGCGGTTTCCATGAAGCGCGCACGCGTCGCCACGAGTTGCAGCAGCGGGTCGTCTTCGGCGGCGATCTTGCGGCCGTCCGCGTACAGCAGCAGCTGCGTCCAGCGCGCGATAGCGTTCGTGCCAGTCGCATTGATCGCCTCGCGCAGCGTCGTCACCTTGCGGCCGATGTTCATGCTTCCCGAGTTGGCAAGCCGCATCAGATGCATCACGAGCACGGGGTTGAGCTTCAGCTCCGCTTCGAGCTGCGCGACGGTGGGCTCGGCCGCAAGCAGATGCAGCAGGGTCAGCAGCGCCTGGCGCGGCGCGCTGGAGCGGCGCGCGCCGCCGTGCGGTTTCGCAAAGAAGTAGCCCTGGAAGCGGTCGAAGCCGAGGTCGTGCGCGCGCTGATAGTCTTCCTGGGTCTCGACGCCCATGGCCACGAGAAGCTTGCCCGCCGACTTCATCACGCTCACGAACTTCGGCAGCACCGTGGGCGCGATCTCGCGGATATCGATCTTGATCGCGTCCACATAGGGCAGCAGTTTCGCGAGCGACTCATCCGCCTTCGACACATGGTCGAGCGCGAAACGGTAGCGGCGACGGTGCAGCTCGACGAGCCGCGCAATCAAATCCGGGTCCGCGCCGATGTTCACGGGCAACTCGAGCATGACGCGCTCGGGGCTCACACGCAGCAGGCCGTCGTGAAAAAGCGCGTCGCGCGTCATGTCGAGCCAGGCTGGATGGCCCGCAAGCGAGGCGTGCAAGGCGGACGCGGCGAAGCTTTTGAGGAGCGCGGAGCTCGTGGCGGAAGGTTTGGGCGTCAGGCCCGAGGCCTGGTCTTTGGCGGCCGCTTCGGCCTCTTGCCCGAGTTCAGCGCTCTCGCGCCGGTCCACGAGGCGCGGCAATGTCTCGAACGCGCAGAGGAGGCCCTCCCGGTCGAGCATCGGCTGGCGCGCGAAATACACGTCGATGGGCGGGCCGGCGTGTTCCGGCGGCTGCGTGCTGCCCGCGACTCCTGTCGTCTGCGGCCGGTCTGCGGCGTTGAAGCTCATGGGGTCCCCCGCGCGGCGCCGCGCGCATGGCGGCGCCCTGGTCTTGTTTCTTGGCATGCCGCAACCGTTTGCGCTTCGCACACATGGCGCGCCGGACGCGGCACTTTCTTACCTCGATTTTATCCTGGCAAGTAAGGCGCGGAAATGAAGTTCTGCGCGATCCGCGGGAATTTTTTGTAGTTTTTGCCGTGCCCCGCCCGTCGCCGGCACAGCGTTACCGCTCGACGCACGAACGATTTGATATGCAATCCGAAGCAAAGGCGCAAAAAAAACCGACCGGCTGGATTTCGTCCAGCCGGTCGGTCTATCGGTACGGGCCGATTACTTGAGCACGACCTTCACGTCGAAATACTTCGCTGCGATGCGGTCGATCGTGCCGTCCGCCTTCAGGTCCTTGAGCGCGCCGTTCAGCGCGGCCTTGAGCGCCGCGTCGTTCTTGCGCACACCGTAGCCCACGCCCTCGCCGAGCAGCCTGACGTCCACGACCTGCGGGCCCGCGAACGCGAAGGCCGCGCCCTGCGGCTTGTTCAGGAAGCCCCTGGAAGCGGCTTCGGCGTCCAGAAACGAGGCGTCGAGGCGCCCCGAAACGAGGTCCGCGTAGATCTGGTCCTGCGTCGGGTACGGCACGACGTCCACGCCCGCGGGCGCCCACTTCGCTTTCGCGTAGGTTTCCTGGATCGTGCCCTGGAGCACGCCCACGTGCTTGCCCTTGAGCGACTCGGGCGTGGGCTGCAGCGTGCTGCCCTTCTTCGCGATCATCTGGTTCGGAATCGCGTAGATCGGGTCGGTGAAGTCGATGGCCTGGCGGCGCTGGTCCGTGATCGACATGTCGGAATTGATCGCGGCGAACTTGCGCGCCTGCAGCGCCGGAATCAGGCCGTCGAACGAGTTTTCCACCCACACGCACTTTGCCTTGAGCTTCGCGCAGACGGCATTGCCCACGTCGATATCGAAGCCCTGCAGTTCGCCCGCGGGCGACTTCGATTCGAACGGCGCGTACGACGCCTCCACGCCAAAGCGAATTTCCTTGATATCGGCGGCGTGTGCGGCACCTGCCGCGCCTGCCGTCATGGCGGCCGCGCAGAATGCGAGCGTTGCCAGCTTGTTCCAGTTCTTCTTCATCAGTGTCTCATTCCAGTCAGATTGGGTGCGCCAGCGAAGCCCCTTCATACCGCTTCGTCGTTCGATTCGTCGCTAAACAAAGGCTTCCTGGCGCCGGCGCAGGATCGCTGCTCCAAACACACGGCTCAATCGCGCGCACCGAGTGTGGTGCGCCGCAGCAACCGCGAGGGCAGCGATTGTACCGCGATGGCGCCGGCGCCCCGCCGCGGCAAGCGCTCAGGCGAGCGCGGCGAGCGTCTCCCGGGTCGTATCGACGACGAGCAGGCCCGCGCGCAAGCCAGGCTTCACGCCGGGATTCGGAAACACGATGCGCTCCTCGTCGTGCTGCACCACGTAGCGGTAGGCGCCGTCTTCCGCCAGCACCTCGCCGCGCTGGAACGGGGTGAAGTTGGGCACGTCGGCGGCCACGTTGAGCTTGAGCGCCGCACTCTGCTTCGTGATCTGGCCAATCACCGTGAAGATGCGCGGCATCTGCGCACCCTTTGGCAACGATATTCCCCCCGCCACGAGACGGCGCACGGCGGCATCGGCACCGGCGAAGCGCGCCAGGTCGTTCTGGCCGAACGGACGCACCTTGCCAAGTTCGAGCGTGCAGGCGAGCGCTCCGCACGTCTCGGCCGTGAACGACGACAAGGTTGCGCCCCTCTCGGTGTGGATCAGCACGGCCGCGATGCGCGCGTCGGCGAGCCATTCGAGCATCGCGCGGGCAGGCGGCTCGCCCGTGTGCGGCAGCAGCGCGAACTGCTCGAACGCCGAAGCGCGGATCGCCGTATGCATGTCGAGATGCCAGCGCGCGAATGGCGCATCGGCGGAACTCGCGGCCTTCGCGAAGAAGCGCTGCGCCGCCGCTTCGAGCGCCACGGCGCGCGGCGCCTCGCGGCTCGCCGGCACGCGTGCGTGGCGGCCGCCGAACAGGCGGTTGAGGTCGTCGTCGAGATAGCGCTCGCCAGCGCGCATCGCGCCTGCGTTGCCGAGCACCGCGAGCACGCGGCAGGCTAGCGTCGCGCGGCCCGCCGCAATGTCGGCCACGAGCTGGGAGAGCAGTTCGATCGGCGCCGTCTCGTCGCCGTGCACGCCCGCCGAAAGCAGCACGCTGCGCGTCGTATCG
Organism: Paraburkholderia sp. CNPSo 3274; assembly: GCF_024206475.1. Classification (GTDB taxonomy): domain Bacteria; phylum Pseudomonadota; class Gammaproteobacteria; order Burkholderiales; family Burkholderiaceae; genus Paraburkholderia. The sequence continues at coordinate 16,125 of NZ_JAMBPR010000013.1, read as the reverse complement.
TCAACGCGTGCCGGTTCCAGTTCCAGCACGCCCTCGTCGAGCCATTGCCAGCGCACGCCGCCCGCGCATTCGCCGCGCGCCGCTTCGGGCGTGGCTGGGCGCGCGCCCGCCAGCGTGTACGCAAGAAAGTCCTCGAGCGGGCGATCAGCGCTGGAAGTCATAGAGCGATCCGAGGCCGAGAATCTGAGTGAGTTCGTCGAGTGCCGTACGCGACTCGACGAGCAGCACCGGATCGGTCAGATCCTGCGGCGCGAGCCGGTCGCGATAGTGCCGCTCGATCCAGCCGTCGAGGCGCGTGAAGAGCGCGTCGTTCATCCACACGCCGGGCGCCGTCGCCGCGCGCTCTTCCTCGCTGAGCACCACGCGCAGACGCAGGCACGCCGGACCGCCGCCGTTCTTCATGCTCTCGCGCAGGTCGAACACGAGCACTTCGTCCACCGGCCCGCTGCTCGTGACCAGTTCGTCGAGGTAGACCGCCACGTGCGGATTCTCGCGGCATTCCTGCGGCACGACAAGAATTTGCGTGCCGTCCGCGCGGCTCAGCAACTGGCTGTTGAAGAGATAGGACGACACCGCGTCAGCCACGCTCACGCGCGCTTCGGGCACTTCGATCACGTGGAACGGCGCGTCGCGCGCTGCGAGCTTCGTGCGCAGTTCGTCGTAGACCGCCCTCTGGTCGACGAACGCGCGCTCGTGGCAGAACAGTGTGCTGCGGTTGCCCACGGCGATCACGTCGTTATGAAACACACCGGCGTCGATCACGTCCGGATTCTGCTGCGCGAACACCGTGCCGGCATCGGTCAGGCCGTGGCGCTGCGCAATGGCGCGGCTCGCCTCGAACGTCTGCCGCGCCGGGAAGCGCTTGGGCTCCGGTCCACGACGGTATTCGCTGCGCCCGTACACGAAGAACTCCACGCCGCGCTCGCCATACTGCGCGCTAAAACGCGTATGGTTGGCCGCGCCTTCATCGCCGAGCGCAGGCGTGCCCGGCAGCGCCTCATGCACGACAAAGCGCGACGGGTCTGCGAACACCGTGGCGAGCGTGCGGCGCGTGGCCTCGTGCTCGATCGCGCGATGCAGCTTGCTGCACAGGTTCGCGGGCGTGAAATGCACACGCCGGTCAGGCGTATCCGCCGAAGGGCTCACCGTGGCCGCATTCGCGGTCCACATGGCCGACGCGGAGCTGGCCGCCGCGAGCAGTTCGGGCGCGTCTTTCGCGGCGCGCGCAATCGCTTCGGCATCCTTACCGCCGAAGCCCAGTTCGCGCAGCAGCCGCATGGACGGCCGCTCCTGCGGCGGCAGCACGCCTTGCGCGAAGCCGAGGTCGGCAAGCCGCTTCATCTTGCGCAAACCCTGTTGCGCCGCGGCGCGCGGGTTTGCTACGGACTTCTCGTTGCTCTGCGAGGCGACGTTGCCGAACGACAGCCCGGCGTAGTTGTGCGTGGGGCCGACGAGTCCGTCGAAGTTGGCTTCAAGGGTTTGCATCGTCGTTCCTTAGAAGTAAAGACCCGGCGAAACGCTCGCGGGCATCTGCAGTTGCACGCTTTCCACCGACGCCATCGGGTAGGCGCAGTAGTCGGCGGCGTAGTACGCGCTCGGCCGGTGGTTGCCCGAGCGGCCCGCGCCGCCGAACGGCGCGCCGCTCGACGCGCCGTTGGTTGGCCGGTTCCAGTTCACCACGCCCGCGCGGATCTCGCGCGTGAAGCGCTGCCACAGCGCTTCGTCGTCGGCGAGCAGGCCCGCCGAGAGGCCGTACGCCGTATTGTTGGCCTGCGCAATGGCGTCGTCGAAACCCGCGTAGCGGATGACCTGCGCGAGCGGACCGAAGTGCTCCTCGTCGGGCAGATCGGCCACGCCTGTTACGTCGAGTATCGCCGGCGTGACGAAACCGAGCGCCGGATCGCGCTGCGCCATCGGCAGCAAGGCGCGTGCGCCGCGCTCGAGCAACAGCGCCTGCGCACTCATCAGCTTGCCCGCCGCGCGCGCCGAAATCACGGCGCCCATGAAGGGCTGAGGTTCGGCGTCGTACTCACCCACCGTAATACGCGAACTCACTTCGACGAAACGCGCAAGGAAGCGCTCGCCGAATGCGTCTGCGGGCACGAGAATGCGGCGCGCGCACGTGCAGCGCTGCCCCGCCGAAAGAAACGCCGACTGGATCGCGTGATGCACGGCTGCGTCGATATCCTCGACCGGCGCGACGACGAGCGGATTGTTGCCGCCCATCTCCAGCGCGAGCACGATCTCGGGCCGTCCGCCGAACTGGCGATGCAGCAGCGTGCCCGTGTCCGAACTGCCCGTGAAGAAGAGCCCGTCGATCTGTCTGTGATTCGCAAGCGCAATGCCTGTGTCGCGCTCGCCCTGCACGAGGTTGAGCACGCCCGCGGGCAAGCCCGCTTCGCGCCAAAGTTCGACCGTTACGCGCGCCACTTCGGGAGCGAGTTCCGACGGCTTGAACACGACGGCATTGCCCGCGATCAGCGCCGGCACGATATGGCCGTTGGGCAGATGGCCCGGGAAGTTGTACGGACCGAACACGGCGACGACGCCATGCGGGCGATGGCGCAGCACTGCCACGCCGTCGGCCATCGTCGCGCGTTTCTCGCCGGTGCGCTCGCCATAGGCGGTGATCGAAATGGCGACCTTCGCGGCCATCGACGCCGCTTCGGTACGCGCTTCCCAAAGCGGCTTGCCGGTCTCGCGGCCGATGGCCTGGGCGAGCGTTTCCTTCTTTTCGGTGACGAGCGCGGCGAAGCGCTTTACGATCTCGCAGCGCGCTTCGAGCGGCGTTTGCGCCCACGCGGCGAACGCGCGGCGCGCGGCGCTTACGGCGCGATCGACGTCTTCGGCGCTCGCGGCATTGCCGCTCCACACGGTCTCGCCCGTGCCGGGGTTGCGCGAAGCGAACGCGGGGCCCGAGGCCGCGCACCATTGTCCATCGATGTAAAGCTCGTTCATGGTCATCCTTGTTTTGCTTTCGCTGCGGGTCCGAGCACGCGCACCGGATCGCCCGCCGAGACGTTCAGCGCCGCGGCTTCCCTGGCGCTCAGCGTGAACACGCCGTCGTGCGCGACGCCCGGCGCGAAACCCACGCGGAAATCGCCAAGCGACGTATTGGATACGAGTGAGCGCACACCCTCTTCAGCACGCGCCTCACCGATCTCGACCTGCACCACGACGCTGTCGCGCACCGTGCGCAGGTCGCCGATATGGCATTCGAGCACCGGGCCCGCATCGAAGATATCGACGTGATTTTCGTAGCGCAGCCCCTCGGCTTCGAGCATACGGCGCGCGGGAATCGTGTCGGAATGCGTGAGACCGACGCAAGCCTGCGCTTCCTCGGGCAGCAGCTCCACGTACACCGGGTAACGCGGCATCAGTTCCGCGAGGAACGACTTGCGCCCGTGCGAGCTGAGGTAGTCGGCAGCGTTGAAATCGATTTGGTAGAAGTGCGAACCGACCGCGCGCCAGAACGGCGACGTGCCTTCGGCGTCGAAATGGCCGCGCAATTCCGCGCACAGGCGCTCGGGAAAGCGCTCGCGAAACTGCGCGATGAACATGAAGCGCGAACGCGAAAGCAGACTGCCCATTCCGCCCGTGCGATAGCGCGGCGAAAGAAAGAGCGAACACACCTCGGCGTAGCCCGTGAGATCGTGCGAGATATTGAGCGCGCGCATGCGCGTCCAGATGCCGAGCTCCTGGCTCGCGTGCACCACCGTGCTCACGCGGTAGTTGTAAAACGGCTGCTCCAGTCCCACGGCCGTTTCGATGCCGCATACGCCGGCCACGTCGCCCGTGGCCGTGTCTTCCATCACGAAGAAGTAGCCGGCTTCGCGCGGCGCGGCAACGCCAGCGAGCGTGCGCCGCGCGCGCTCCACGCGCGCCATGAGCGCCTCGCGGTCGGGTTTGAAGGTGGTGAGGCCGGGGCCCGTTTCCTGGGCGAGCGCGACGAGCGCGTCCACGTCGCCCGTTTGCACGACGCGTACCACGATCATTGTGCGTCTCCCATATATGCGTCCTCTGTTTGCGGGGTGGCGCGATAAAGCGGCGCACAGCGCACCGGCTCGCCGTCCTGCACGCCGAGCGCAGCGCGCGCGCTCGCGTCGAGCGGGGCGATGATGCCCGCGCCCTTCTCGCTTTCAGGCAGCGTCGCGAGCACGCAGCGGAACTCGCCCGCGTGTTGGCTCGCGACCAGATACGCCGCGCCTTCCAGGTTCGTTGCGCCCGCAACTTCGCGCACCGTGCGCGTCTCGTTGCCGGCGACCGAGGCCGTGCGGTCCACCTGCGCGGTCAGCACCGGGCCCGCGTCGAAAATATCGACGTAGCGATCCGGCTCGAAGCCCTCTTCCAGATGGATCTCGTAAGCAAGCAAGGCACTCGGATCGGGCTCGCCGAGCACGCGCTGCGCGTGCTCCGGCAGCAGAGGCACATAGAGCGGATAAGCCGGCATGACCTCGGCGATGAAGGTGCGGCTGCGTCCACCCGAGGCCAGTTCGATGTCCTTGAAATCGCGCCCGAAGAACTTGCGCCCCACGGCCTCCCAGAAGGGCGAGGCGCCCGTCTCGTCGGTCACGCCGAGCAGCAGCGAGAACACTTCGGACGTGAAGCGCCGGCGGTTCATCGCGACGTACATCATGCGCGCGCGCGACATGAGATGCGCGGCCGCGTCGCCGCGCAGCGATGGCTCGATGTAGAAGCCTGCGAGGCGGCTCTTGCCTGTGAGTTCGTGCGACATCGTGAGCGCATGAATCTTGCGGTTCACGTGCAGTTCGCGCGACGCATGAATGAGCGCGTCGTTGCGAAACGCGTAGAACGGCTCGGCGTAGCCGGCCGCCGCCACGATGCTCGAGGTGCCGACGAGCCACCCCGTGGCGGAGTCTTCGAGCACGAACAGATAGAACTCCTCACCGGGGAAGTCCACGTCCGCGCGAAACGAATCTTCTGAAAGCGCGATGCGCGCTTCCAGCGCCGCGCGGTCATGCGGCAGCGAATGCAGCACCGGCTGCGCGGTGCGCGCCATGTGGGCGATCGCGTCGAGATCGGAAAGCCTGGCGGGGCGAACGAATAGCATCGTCGATCCTGTGTGTGCGCTGGGTTGCGGCTGGGTTACGATTTAGCGTGCGCCGATGACGTCTTCGCAGGCCTGCTCGAAGCGCGCAAAGCCTTCGTCGAGGTCCGCTTCGGGAATGATGAGCGAGGGCGCGAAGCGCAGCACGTCCGGCCCGGCAATCAGCATCATCACGCCGCGATTCGCGGCCGCCGCATTGAAGTCCTTGGCGCGGCCCGTAAAGCGCGCATTCAGTTCGGCGCCGATCAAAAGCCCCTTGCCGCGCACTTCCTTGAACATGTCGAAGCGCTCATTGAGCTTCGCGAGCTTGCCGCGAATCGCTTCGCCCCGCGCACGCACGCCCGCCAGCAGCGCCGGATCGCTCACCAGCTCGACCACCTTGCCGGCAATCGCGGCGCCCAGCGGATTGCCGCCATAGGTCGTGCCATGCACGCCCACCTTGAAGTGCGCGGCGATGGCCTCGGTCGTGAGCATCGCGCCGATCGGGAAGCCGTTGCCGAGCGCCTTGGCCGTCGTGAGGATGTCGGGCGTGACGCCCGTATCTTCGTACGCGTAGAAGTGGCCCGTGCGGCCCACGCCCGTTTGCACTTCGTCGAAAATCAGCAGCGCGCCGTGCGCATCGCACGCCTCGCGCAACGCGCGCAGGAACGCGGGATCGGCGGGAATCACACCGCCCTCGCCCTGCACCGGCTCGACGATCACGGCACAGGTCTGCGCGCCGATGGCGCGCTTCGCCGCTTCGATGTCGTTGTACTCCAGATGCGTGATTCCGCCCGGCACGGGGCCGAAGCCCTCCGAATACTTGGGCTGGCCGCCCACGCTCACGGTGAAGAACGTGCGGCCGTGGAACGACTGCGTAAACGAGATGATCTCGAACTTGTCGGCGCCGTGCCGATCGAACGCCACGCGGCGCGCGAGCTTGAGCGCCGCCTCGTTGGCTTCCGCGCCCGAGTTCGCGAAGAACGCGCGATCGGCAAACGTGAGTGCTTCGAGCTGGCGTGCGAGGCGCAGCACCGGCTCGTTGGTGTAGCCGTTGCCGATGTGCCAGAGCTTGCTGCCCTGCTCCTCGAGCACGCGCAGCAGTTCCGGGTGCGCGTGGCCGAGCGAGGTCACGGCGATGCCGCACGCGAAGTCGATGTAATCGCGGCCCTCGGTGTCCCACACGCGCGAGCCGACACCGCGATCCGGCACGAACGGCGCGGGCGAGAAACACGGCACCATCACTTCGTCGAAGGTCTTGCGGCTCACAGTCTGGTCGTTCATGGCGATTCCTCTATTACTCAGTGCGTGTCGAATTCGGGGTCAATGTGCGTCGGGGCGGCGCCCTTTCGCTCAAGTAGCGTTGCATGGGACGGGACTAAGCGCTCAAGCGCCAAGTCCCGTCGACACCTGTGCAGTGTAGGCAAGCCGAGCGCAAACGTCTTGCGCAGGCGCGACGCGTTTTTTCGTACGGAAGCTGCAATGTCCGGGCGCTTGCTGCGCCGCGGCTACGTTCACTGAACTTCCGGCGGCTCGACGAGCGCGCCCGCGCGCGGCTCGGCGGCGGCCCCGCCGTGCTGGCGCTCGATCCAGTTGCGGCGGTCCTCGCGCGGCGTTACGCCGAAGCGCTCACGGTACGCATTCGAAAAATGCGCCGCCGAAGAAAAACCGCACGCGAGACTGATCTGCACCACCGACTTGCTGGTGCGCTGCAACTGCGAGCGCGCCTTGGCAAGGCGCAGGCCCAGGTAGTACTTCGACGGCATCGCGCCGAGGTACTGGCGAAAGAGCCGCTCGAGCTGCCGCCGCGACACGCCCACGAGATTCGCGATCTCGTCGGTCGTGAGCGGGTCCTCGATATTCGCCTCCATCAGCTTGAGCGCGTCGTTCAGGCGCGGGTGCCGCTCACCGGGCGCGGTCACGAACGGAATGCGCTGGCGCTCGTCGCCGCTGCGCAACGTGCTTGCGCCCAGCGCGTCGGCAATGCGCTCGGCGAGTTCCGGGCCGTGGTCGCGGCCGATCATTGCGAGCATGAAGTCGAGCGTGGCCTGGCCGCCCGCGCAAGTCGCGCGGTCGCGGTCGATTTCGTAGATGTGCTGCGTGACGATGGTGCGCTCGAACTGCTCGGCGAACTGCTGGAACGTCTCCCAGTTCGCGGCCACGCGGTAACCCTGCAACTGTCCGGCCATCGCGAGCCACCAGATGCCATGGTGAATGCCCGTGACGAGTGGCGTGCGCTGCCCCACGCGCGCGAGACTCGCGAGAAAGAGCCGGTAGTCGGCGAACTGCTGGTAGCGCTCGGTGACGACGATGAGCCAGTCGGCTGAAACGGCGTCGCCGAACGCGCAGTCGGCGGGCCACTGCGCGCCGCCCGCGAGCGGCACGGGGCGGCCGTTCCACGAACACATCTGCCAGCGATACAGCGCCCGGCCGTCGATCTCGTTGGCGAGATTGAGCGCGTCGACAATCGGGCCCACGCCCGACATCGAAACGGGCGGGAGCGCGACGATCGCCACCTGGGTCGTGCGGCCGGCGCGCGCGAGCGGCGCCTGGCCGCCGGGCGTCGCGGCAGGAACGGAAGCGGGAGAAAGAACGGTGGAGCGGACCATCGGCAAGACGAGGCGCGAGAGCGAACGCGCCGCCTACTTGAGACTGCCCGAGAGGAACTGGCGCAGACGATCGCTCTTCGGCGCGCCGAGCACATCGGCGGGCGAGCCCTCTTCCTCCGTACGCCCCTGGTGCAGGAACATCACATGATTCGAGACGTTGCGCGCAAAGCCCATTTCGTGTGTGACGACGATCATCGTGCGGCCTTCATCGGCAAGCTTTTGCATCACCTTGAGCACTTCGCCCACGAGTTCGGGGTCGAGCGCCGAAGTCGGCTCGTCGAAGAGCATCACGTCGGGATGCATGGCGAGCGCGCGCGCAATTGCCACGCGCTGCTGCTGGCCGCCCGAAAGATGCGAGGGATATTGCTTCTCGACGCGAGGAGCGAGGCCCACTTTCTCCAGATATTGCCGCGCGCGGTCCTCGGCTTCCTTGCGCGGCACGCCCAGTACGTGCAAGGGCGCTTCCATCACGTTCTCGAGCACGTTCATGTGCGACCAGAGATTGAAGTGCTGGAACACCATTGCGAGCTTGGTGCGGATGCGCTGCAATTGCTTGTGATCGGCCACGTCCAGATCGCCGTTGCGGCCCGCCTTCGTGCGCACCGCCTCGCCGTCGACGACGATCTCGCCCGCGTTCGGCCTCTCGAGGAAATTGATGCAGCGCAGGAACGTGCTCTTGCCCGAGCCGCTCGCGCCGATGATGCTGATCACGTCGCCCTTCTTCGCGTCGAGCGAGACGCCTTTGAGCACCTCGTTGTCGCCGTAGCGCTTGTGGATGTCGCGCGCGACGAGCTTGCTATCTGAGGATTGCGTCTGAGCCAAGATGGTCTCCAGTTTCCGATGAATCAGCGGGTGCGCACGGCGAGATGGCCGAGCCAGCGTTTTTCGGCGCGGCGGAACGCGGCCACCAGCACGAACGATACCGCACAGTAGATCAGCGCCGCGAGGCCGAACGACTCGAACGAGCGGTAGGTGGCCGAGTTGGCGTCGCGCGCGACCTTGAGGATGTCGGGCACCGTCGCGGTGAAGGCCACCGTGGTCGCGTGCAGCATCAGGATCACTTCGTTACTGTACAGCGGCAGTGCGCGGCGCAGCGCCGAAGGCAGGACCACACGCCAGTACATCGTGAACGGGCTCATGCCGTAGGCGCGCGCCGCTTCCACTTCGCCGTGCGAGGTGGCGCGGATCGCGCCCGCGAAAATCTCCGTCGTGTACGCACAGGTGTTGAGCGCGAACGCGAGAACCGCGCAGTTCAGGCCGCTGCGGAAGAACGCGTCGAGCAGCGGCTCCGAACGGATGAACGCGAGACTGTACACGCCCGTGTAGATGAGCAGCAACTGCACATAAAGTGGCGTCCCGCGAAACACGTAGGTGTAGAAGCGCACCGGCAGCGAGAGCCAGCGGCGGCTCGAGACGCGCGCCACGGCGAGCGGCACCGCGCACACAAAGCCGAAGGCGACAGAGATCACGAGCAGCCACAGCGTCATCGCGAGGCCCGAAACATGCTCGCCGTCCCAGTAGAGGAACGCGCGGCCGAATTGCTGAATGATTTCGTTCATGACGGCCTTTTCCTCAGAGTTGCGCGTGACGCACGCCCACCGAATAGCGGCGTTCGAGCCAGACGAGCGCGAAGTTCGAGAGCGTGGTGATCGCGAGATAGATGAGCGCCGCAATCACGAGGAAGAAAAACAGGTTGAAGGTGCTGCGGCCCGCGTCCTGGGCGGCCTTCACGACATCGGCGAGACCGATGATCGAGACGAGCGCCGTCGCCTTGACGAGCACCTGCCAGTTGTTGCCGATGCCGGGCAGCGCGAAACGCATCATCTGTGGAAAAAGGACGCGGGCGAACACGCGCGCGCCGCTCATGCCGTAGGCATGGCCCGCTTCGAGCTGGCCGCGCGGCACCGCGAGAAACGCGCCGCGAAAGGTTTCGGTGAAGTACGCGCCGTAAATGAAGCCGAGCGTGACGACGCCGGCCACGAACGGATCGATGTCGATCTGCGCCATGCCGAGCGCGTCGGTGGCCTCGTTCACGCCGATCTGGATGCTGTAGAAGAGCAGCAGCATCAGCACGAGGTCGGGCACCGAGCGGATCAGTGTCGTGTAGGCGGTCGCCACGGCCGCGAGCGGCCGGTTGAACGAGAGCTTGGCCGCCGCGCCGGCCAGGCCGAGCAGCACAGCCACGCCGAGCGAGAGCAGCGAAAGCTCGATGGTCTGGATCGTGCCGGCGAGCAGCACCGGGCCAAAGCCGTAAAGGATCACGCGCGTCTCCGGAACAAATTCGTTTTGTCGTTTCGGGCGGCCTCGCGCGGCACCTGAGCGCCGTCGAAACCGATGAACTGGCGCGGATCGTCTCAGTGCAAAATGGATTGCTCAAACTCGCGCGGCCCGGATATTGCAGTGCAGCATTGCGGCGCGACGCACGGATGCGGGCGGATCGGGCCCACGCAGCCGCGGGCGCGATGCTTTTGAAAGGCGAAAAAAAATGCCCCGGCACGCGAGGCGCGCGGGGCATTTACGCAAGTTTGGGGTCGCTTTTTCGATAGGTGCGCGGCGTGCGCGCTGCGACCCGGCGGAGCTTAAGCGGCGCGCGTTTGCGTGCCGCGTGCGCCGCCCGCACGGGCATTCGCACCAGGCAGCTTTTCGGCGAGCGCGCCAAACAGCAGGCCGATCGTGGTCCAGAGAATAACCTGCATGCCGATCGACACCGTGCGGAACTTCCACAGCAGCACGGCCGGGAAGGCGGCGGGCACCTCGTTGATCGTCGGCAGCGCGAGCTGGATCGCGCCGATCACGACGACGAACAGCACGAGCGCCACGATCGAAGCGTTCCAGACGCCAAGGCGCGGCACGAACGCGGCGCGCACCTTGAGCGAGAACACCGACACGGCGATCGAGATCGCGATCATCAGGAAGAAGAGCCCGGTTCGATAGCCGATTGTCTCCGGGTCGCCGACCGAGGGCGGATTCGCCGGATATTTGATGTTCGGCACCAGGTAGATCGCGACGAACGCCGCGAGCGAGAGCCAGGCCGAGAGCGCACGCGGCGAAAGACGCCCCACGCGACCGTTCGCATATGCAAAGACGAGCGCAAAGAGGCCGCCGATCGACGCGCCATAGACCATCACGCCCGTGAAGAGACCCAAGCTCGCCTGGGTCTTGCGGCTCACGATCTCGGGCTCGGGTGCCTCGCCCTTCGCGGCGTCGGCTTTCTCTTCGAAGGAAATCGCCTGATCGACCTGCGGCTCGCCCGCGATCTTCGCGAAGCCGAACGTAAGGAGTCCCGCGGCGATGCCTGCGAGCATGCCGCGTACCAGCAACTTGCCAACCATATTCGGCTCCCGGTCAGTGGCAGGGAAAGCCGAGCAGATGGCGGCCGTCGTGAACGAATTCGTGGACGTACATGCCCGGGAAGATCGACGTGGCGCCCTGCTCGGCGCCCACGAAGTACAAGGCCAGCAGCAGCATGAGGCCGCCGAAGATCGCCCAGGGCAGGATCTCTCGCAGCGGAACGGGCGCCGGCGCGGCCGGTGCGTGCTGCAAGGGGAATGAGGTTTCGGACATGCTGACTTCTCCTGGGGTTACGCGCCCCGCTAGTCGTTCAAGAGTGGTTCACGACGCGCAGGTCTGACTTCCGTTGCTTCGATTCAATCGACGGCAACCAGTTACAGTGGCGCGACCGCGCCGGACTTGCACCGGCTTCCGCGTGTCGTGGAGCCTGTATTCTACGCGCTGCGACGGCTGGCCGCGGCCCGGATGTCACCCGGATAGGTCAGCCACAGAGTAGTGAAGCATAAGGAAAAGCATGCCGACGATAGTCTGGCTGGTGAGCCATGCGGCGAGTGCCGCGCTGCGCTCGGGAACATTCCCGCAAGCGCCTGTAGCGGGCGATGACGCCGAAGAAGCGCTCGATGCGCGCGCACTCGAGGCGCTTGCCGCCTGGCGCGAACGCTGGCATGCGCGGCTGGCCGGTGGCAATCGCAACGCCGAGGTGCCGCGCGCGTTCACGAGTCCCGCCGCAATCGCCCGCGCGAGTGCACACGCGGCAGGCTTCGCGGGGGCAACGCCAGCTGACGCGCTCGCCGAAACCGCCTTCGGCGCGTGGCAAGGCCAGCGCCTCACGGATCTCGCGCGCGAAGTGCCTGAAGCCCTTGCGGCCTGGACGCGTGATCCAGGCTTTCGGCCGCCAGGCGGCGGCGAATCGTTCGACGATGTCCGTACGCGCGTCGGCGCCTGGCTCGATGCGGTGCCCGACTCGGGCCACAACCTGATCGCCTTCACGCACGCAAGCGTGATCCGGGCGGCGATTCTTCACGCGCTGGGCGCGCTGTCATCAAGTTTTCGCTCGATCGAAATCGCGCCGCTTTCCGTGACGGCGCTACGCCGCATGCAGCACGGCTGGGTGTGGCTCGCCGTGGTGGATTGAGCCGAGGAGCGGGAGGCGCCGAAATTCGCCGTCGCCGGCATTCTGGACCTGTAGCCAGCAGCGCACGAGAAGCGCCCTAGTCCAGCCCTAGCTGCGCCTTGATGGCCGGCATCATGTACTGCACGGCCGCGCGCCCTTCCTCGATGGCGGGCGCGGCGCGATGAAAGTCGAAGATCCCCATGCCGCCCAGCCGCGGCTGGATCAGCAGGTCGGCGGGCTCGCCTGCAAGGCGGCTGCGCGTAATGCGCACCTGCATGATGTCGATGCTCTGGGCCACCGAGCTCAACACGGAAGGCACGCGCGTGCTAGGCGGCGGCGCCACGCGTACGTCCGGCCCGCCAGCCGCGCCGGGGCCTGCTGGCTGCAGCCAGCGCGGGAAGCGCTTGCCGTTGCGGCGCAGGAGCGGTTCAAGCGCCGCTTCGCTGCTGTCAGCACCATTGGCGACGCTGCCGACCGCCCCGGCGGCCGATGCCGCCCTCGCCGCGTCGCTCGCCTCCACGGGCAACTCGCGCGGCATCGTGTCGATCGCGCCGCCCAGGTCGCGGCCGTTGAGAATGTCGTGATTGAGGTCGATGGCGATCACGGTGTCCGCGCGCATCGCGCGCGCGGCGGACACCGGCACCGGGTTGCTCAGTCCGCCATCCACGAGCCACACGCCGTCATGCCAGATCGGCGTGAAAATGCCGGGAATCGCGATCGAAGCGCGCACGGCGTCCACCACGCCGCCTTCGCGCAGCCAGACCTCGCGCCCCGTGTCGAGTTCGGTGGCGACCGCCGTGAACGGCAGCCTCAGGTCATCGATCGAGCGGCCGTTGAACCGGTGCGCAAAAAGGTCGATCACCTTGCGCCCGCCGAGCAGGCCGCCCGAAAAACGCAAGTCGAGCAAGCGCACCACGGTCTGCCAGGTGAGCTTGCCCACCCAGTCCTCGAGCCAGTCGAGATCGCCGTTCGCATACACGGCGCCGACCAGCGCGCCAATGGACGTACCGCACACCACGTCGGGCTTGATGCCCGCTTCCTCGAGCGCACGAATCGCGCCGATATGCGCCCAGCCGCGCGCCGCGCCGCCGCCGAGCACGAGTCCCAAGCGCTTGGGCCGTCGCCGGTTCATCATGCGCGCCTCCTTGCGTGGTTCTGGGTCAACTGAGTCAAGTGAGTCATCGACCGCGGATGATGTCCGAGCGCGAGGTCGTCGTGACCCGCCCGTCCGGTCCGAAATGCACGTTGAAATACGCTTCGGGCGTCACGCCCCCTTCCAGCCACTTCCAGCTCCACACCGTCTCCTTCTTCAAGCGGTAGCCGGCCACTTGCCCGGGCTTACCGAGCAATCGCCGCACCTCGTCCTCGCTCATGCCGACACGGATCTTCGCGAAGTTTTCCGCCGTAAGCGCCTGAGTAATGGCCACGAGCCGCCCGTTCGGACCGATGTCGACCATCCAGGTCTTGAGGCCCTGCGGGCCGCGCGGATATTCGAGGCGGCGCGAGCCATCGTCGAACACGCGCTCGGTCTCGGGCTTGCCCATCTGCTCGCGTACCTGCTCGAGCGTGGAAACGCCGGGCGTGAGGCCCTTGAGCAGCAGCGCGTCGGGCTTCACGGAATCGAAGAACGCCTTGAATCCCTGCCGGATGGTGTCGAGCATGGCATCGAACTGGCGATCGTCGCAGCCGGAAAGCGTGAACGCCGCCGTGGCGGCGCACGCGAGCGCGAGCGAACGCGTGAGTGAAAACGTGGGCTTCATGTCCTTGCTAACGCATCAACATGGGCTTGCGTCTACGCGCGCCGATCCGGCGCGCACCGACATGTCCACAATGTACCGTCAATGGACCGGGTCGTGCTGTGAGTCCCGCTTCGGGCGGCTCGCACTTGCGGACACGCTCGCCACGGCGGGCAGCGCATCGGCAGACTGAGCGGCGGACTGCACACCGTGGCGCACTGCGCGACGCGTGCGAACGATTTCCGCGGCCTGCCACGAAAGCAGCGCGAGCACGCCGAACACCACTTCGCGCATGCGCTTGACGAGCGCGAGCGAGAACGCCACGTCCTGGCTCACGCCAAAGAGCTGCGCGAGCAGCACCACGGCGACTTCCTGCACGCCTAGGCCGGCGGGCACCATGAAGGCGGCATGGCGCACGGCCTGGGTGATGGCCTCGATGGCGAGCGCGTCGCCGACCGTCACCGGATGACCGAGCAGCGCCAGCGCCCACCACGTCTCGAACGCGCCGAGCATGTAGCCGCCAAGCTGCCAGAAGAAAGCGCGAAACATGAGGCCCGTGCGCGACATCAGCGCGTCGAGATCGGCGTCGAGCTGCTTGCCGTCGAGGCCGAGCATGAGCGGATTTTCGGTGCCGAGCAGCCGCGCGGCCCAGCGTTCGATCGCATGGAAAACGCCGCCGCGACGCAGCAGGAACACGGCGAGCACCGGCAGCGGCGCCGAGAGCACGAGCGCGAGTGAGATCGCGATGATGGTGCGCAGCGAACCGCCGTCGCCGGTTGCGGCAACGATCAGCACGACGCCGAGCGCCGAGAACGCGTATTGCACGGCGATCGTCACGAACACCTCGACGATCACCGAAGCCGTGACTTCGCTCGCATTGCGCACCTTCCAGCGCGCGAGGCGAATGCCGACGAGTTCGCCGCCCACCCCGACCACGGGCAGCAGCCGGTTCACGGCCTCGCGCACGGTCGCGGTCCACCAGAGGAAGCTGAGCGGTGCGCGCTTGTCGAGCAGGAGGCGCCACGCATGAGCGTCGAGCAGGAGCGGCAGCGCGTGGAACGGCACGAGCCAGAGCAGCATGGGCCCTGCCGTGCCAATCACGCGCAGCACGTCGTGCGCGCCGTTATGGACGACGAGACCGATCAGGATGGCGATCCCGACCGGCAGGCCCAGCCATTTCAGCCACTTCATGACACCTGCACCTCGGGGCCGCGCGACGCGGCGGGGTCGGAGCCTGAAGCCGCGCCGAAGAACACGTCGGTAAATCCGCCCCGGCGCACGCCCGCCTGCGCGAGCGCTGCGGCCACACGCGGCGAGATCAGCGCGCCGAATTCGTCGGCGTGGCGATACGTCTGCATCGACGGCGTGATGGGCCCGTCGTGCGCTTCATCGGCAAGCGCCGGGTGGCAGTAGATCTCGCCCACGCCCTGCGCGGGCAGATGCGCGAGCGCGTCGAGCACGGCGGCTTCGTCCATTGCGCCCGTCTTCGCGATGCCGACCACGTAGTCGTTGTGCGCGACACCCGCACGCGCTAGCCGCGCGCGCACGAGCGCGAGCCAGGGCTTGAGCGCGAACGGCGCACCTGCCTCGAGCGGCAGACGCATCGCGCGCAAGCCGTAGTCGCGGCCGATCTCGAGGATCAGCGCGAGCACCGTGGGATGCAGATGAAAATGTTTGTGCGTGTTCACGTGATCGAGCGCGAGCCCGGTCGCCGCGAACGCTTCGAACTGCGCGCGTATCTCCTTCGCGAGCTGCCTGCGCACGTGCGGCAGGAAGAAGAAACGCACGCCGTCGCGGACCATGTTGTCGCCGAAACGCCCTTGCGCATCGACGAGCGCGGGAATCTGCTCGCGCGGCAGCATTGCCGCGCCATCGGCCAGCACCAGATGCAGTCCCACGCGCAAACCCGGCGTGCGGCACGCCCGCGCCACGGCATCAAGCGCGGCGGGCGCGGCCACCATCAGGCTCGCGCAGTCGAGCACGCCCTCGCGATGCGCGCGCTCCACCGCCGCATTGACCCGCTCGTGCAGGCCAAAGTCGTCGGCGGTGAAGATGAGCGCGCGCGCATCGCGAGACGAACGGTCCATCATGCCTCGTGCGCGCGCAGGAAGCGGAAGAACTCCACGCCTTCGCGCAGACGCCGCTTCATCATGTCCCAGCTCGTGAGCATCTCGCGCACGATCTCCCAGATCTTCGACGGCCGGAAATAGAACTGGCGATAGAACTGCTCCAGGTGGTGATAGATCTCGTCGCGCGACAGATGCGCATAGCCGATCGCCGCGAGCTGCACCCCTTCCTTGCTCACCAGGTTGATGGTCTTGTTCTCTT
>NZ_JAMBPR010000120.1 GCF_024206475.1 Paraburkholderia sp. CNPSo 3274 | reverse complement strand
CCACGCCACCCCATTCTTATCCTGATTGTCGCGCGGCCAAATACCTGCGGCGTCACCATTACACAGCAATCCTCAACGACTGGTGGCTTCAGCTTGATTGTCGCGCGACACCCACTCGCCCGCGTCAATCAACGCCGCGCGTCAATCAATAAACGCTTGCCAGCGTCAATCAACATCGGCATCATCATTTCTGCCGCGACATTCTCAACTTGTTTGTCGCGCGTCTCTCATCCGGATTGTCGCGCCACATGGCTGCTCCTTCAGGTCAAACAACGTAGGGTGCTGCTTGAGCAGGTGCACACGGACGGCCACTTACGCACGCGACTACGCGGGTTGCAATCGTTGCACGACGAGTTCCTGCGCCAATGCCGATCGGTAGGACTGACGGCGCCGATTATCCGCTCAACACGTCCGACCATGCGATTCGCTCTCTTTCGCGACGGTTAAAGGCGGAGATGTTGCGCGGTTTTGGTATGGCAGCTCGATCAGCGGGCGCCACGCACCTCAAGGGTCTGCCTCGCCACGACGACCCGGGCTCACCCGCGGCGGTCCGTCCGTATCAGGTTGTCGAATTCGACGGCCACCGGCTCGACATCCGGCTCAAAGTGGTTGTGCGCGATCCGCTTGGTTTCGCGCACGAATTCGAGATGGAAAGGGTGTGGCTCCTTGTGATCATCGATGTGTGCACACGCGCCGTGGTCGGTTACCAGATAGCGTTGGCAAGGGAGTACAGCCGCTACGACGTCATCAAGACTATCGAGAACGCGCTTGAGCCCCATCGCCCGCGAGTGTTCACCATACCTGGTCTCGAGTATGGGCCGCAGGATGGCTTTCCGTCAGGATCCTTGCCCGAACTGGCGTATGTGACCTGGGAATGGATGAAGCTCGACAATGCGAAGGCGAATCTGGCAAATGAGACGCTAACTGCGTTGTGCGAGTTCGTCGGCTGCGTGGCTGACGCCGGGCCGAAACACAGCCCCGATGAGCGGCCCTACATCGAGCGCTTCTTCGGCACGATCGCCAGCCGCCTGTCATCTCGCTTGCCTGGCTACACTGGTTCTCATCCGCGGGATCTGCGTCGTGCGCTTGCCGATTCCAATGGCGATCTGGGCCTCTACGTCTCGCTCGACGAACTGGCGGAACTGGTCGAGTACACCATCTCAAGCTATAACGGTACTCCGCACCGCGGCCTGAACAATGCAACGCCGCTGGAAGCGATGGAGTATTTTGTGCGTGGCAAGCAAACGCTGCTCGCCTGGCTCGCTGAACCGCATCGCCGAACGCTCTGCCTGATGCAATCAGCAAAGCGGTGCCGGGTGCGGGCCTACCTCGCGCAGGGCGTACGTCCGCACATCAACCTTCACGGCGTGCGCTACACGAACGATGTGCTTGCGACCAGTACCCATCTGATCGGCCAGCATCCGCTGATCTACATGAACGCCGACGACCTGCGCTCGGTACGCGCCTTCCTGGCCAACGGCGCGGAGTTGGGCGTGCTCGAAGCGCAAGGGGCGTGGCGGGTGGTGCCGCACAACCTAAAGCTTCGTCAGCAGATTCGCAAGCAATCTGGCAAGCACCGGCGGCACAGCAACGTGGATACCAATCCGATCGAAGCCTACGTCCAGGCGAAACTCAGGGAGGCGAAAAAAACGCGCAAGGCGGCGACCGAGCTCGCACATGCCATCTGCCTGCTGGCATCGGCGCCAACCGTGCGCGCACCGGTCGGCCCGACTCACCCGACCGAGACAAAGGCTGCGCTTGCGCCTGGCGCAGCGCCAACGACCGACGCGCAGGCGGCCACGGTCATCGAACTTTCACCGCGCACATCGGTGCGTCCACGAAAGCTCACGATCGGTACTGGTCAGGTCTTTTAACCCCGTCTCTCACGTCAGGAGGCGCATCATGTCGCTTCAGATACCGCGTCCGATCGATCCATCGCTGCACCCACTCGTCACGGGCAACTACCGCCTCGCCACGCCTGCGATCGAAGCGTTCTACGAGCTCGTCACGCGCTGCCTGCGTTACCGAATCATGGGTGCACTCATCTACGGCCCGTCGCGAATCGGCAAAACCCGCGCGATCGAGTATATGCGGCTCTTGCTCGCGCGCGAATACCCGAAGATGACGAGCTACCATGCGCAGTGCGAGCACAAACCGCGGCACGCCGAAGCGCCGTTTTTCGCGAATCTGCTGGAGGCCGTGGGCGATCATAATCCCAACACCGGCACAAGTTCGGCCAAACGCACACGCCTGTCGCTGCGCATTCGCGAGGCAGCCGCCCGCGCCGGCAGCGGCACGGTGCTGCTCTTTTGCGACGAGGCGCAACGTTACAACGAGAACGAATATGAATGGCTACGCGACGTGCACGACGCACTCGATCGCCAGCAGATCAAGCTCTTCACGTTCCTCGTCGGCCAGGAGGAACTGCTCGCGCAGAAGACGGCGCTGCAGGTCGCCTGCAAGACGCAAACGCAACCTGCTAAACTCGCCGGTTGCTGGTCTTTATGTCTTTGTGTATGCCTATCGTCAAGAGCAGTTCGAAGGGTGGCCTCGTTTACTCCACAGACGGCGGGCGGATGTGTCCCGAGTGCCGGCGCACGGTCGCAGAATGTATATGCAAGACGATTGCCAGTACACAACCAGCAGGGGACAGCGTCGCGCGGGTAGTTCGCGAGACCAAAGGTCGGGGCGGGAAGAGCGTGACGGTCGTGAGAGGGTTGGCGCTCGCCCCCGTTGCCCTGGCCTCGCTGGGCAAACAATTGCGCGCCGCCTGCGGCTCGGGTGGAACGGTCAAGGATGGCATGATTGAAGTGCAAGGCGACCATTGTGACCGTATTATTGAAGAGCTCATAAAGTCCGGTCATCGGGTGAAGCGCGCCGGGGGCTAATTCCTTCGGTTGGCGCAGGCGAAAAGCGCAATCGACCACGCTCGGGCGGTAACACGCCAATATCGTCTATCGGGAACGTCATCTCGCAAGCGAGCGCTGCCCGTCACTGTCATCCAATCGACCATGGATCGATCCCACCACTCTCTGGGCGCACGGATGACGACACAAGCCGCGCCCTACGCTCCGGCCTCGTTGCGAACTAGCGGATAGCGCCGGACAAGATCACCCGCCCGTTCAAACACGTGTGACTTCGGCTGTCGGGGCCCGGGTATTCGCGAGACATCAATCATGCTGCAGAGGGGCAAATGAAGAAAGGAAAGACGAAACTCACGCGTCTTGATGCTGAACGACTCTTCGAGGGGCTTCCCGCCTCGAACGCAACCGTGTCGAGTCGGCCTGTTTCAGCTAAGCAGGGTAAAACCTGAGCGAGAAGTATTTATCCTTTGACCTTGGCCTTTCAATGGATGACACTTTTAATACGGTCTACGCCATCTCCACAGGATTGCACAGACTGAGCTTGTAGCGCAAGTACCAGCGAACACACAAATGATCACCTCGCGGTCGAAGTGACGGCCTGCGAACGGTTCCTCCAGGCTCTTCGCTTTGCTCATCGTCGGCTCTCTATTCGTTCAACCCGACACTCTAACCGATTCGCGCGCGCCATTTGAACCGGAGCTGATCCTAGAACGTGTGCCTTATCCCAATGTTTCCGCCAACAGTGGTACCCGGCACTCCATGCAATAGGGTGAGGTCCGATACCGCAAGACCAGTCCTCATGCTGCCGTGATTCGAGACCATTCCTATCTGCAAGTACAGTGCGGTTCGCCTCGATAAAAAGTAATTCATCCCGCCTGCTACTAGCAGTGAGTGATTCGCATTGTCGTCTCGATCGGCCGTATACCACACACCGCTATTTACGTCGAAGAAGGGAGTAACCTGATATCTGATGCCTCCGCCGTAGACGTTGTTATTGTGCGACTCCGCGACCTTGTAATTTACAAATGAGGCCCTTATTGTCAATGACTCGAGCGTATAGCTCGCACCCAGAGTGCGCCCTTCGAATTCAACGGTACTCGGATTCGGAGTCTGGACTGTTCCTCCTCCGTTGCCGTCGTAAATCGCTGCGTTTATTTCCGCGGCGCCGTTTTGATACTTCAGACTTGCCGACCATTGACGTCCCGCGGCAAAATCGCCCGCCTCGCCGCCCAGGGCGAGCATAACGCTACCCCGAAAGCCCGCCACTTGAGGGCTCGTATAGGACACGGCATTTGAATTGAATGCCCCTGTAACGAAGACGTTGCTACAGTACACCACAAGCGCGCTACCGAATTCGGAAAACTGGCGAGGATCCGTATCGAACAACGCAAGATAAAAGGGCGAAAACTGGACGCCAGCCTTGACCTGCCCAAACTGGCCGTCGAGTCCCACCCACGCCTGCTGCCCAAAGAAATTGCCGTTTGAACTCTTGAATCCGCCATTGGCGACACTGATCCCGCTTGCGAGCGTGAACTCCGCTTTCGTCCCCGAACCGAGGTCCTCCTTCCCAGACAGGCCAAATGACGACGGACCTACGCCGCTATCCACCAACGCAAATTTGCTTCCAGCGTTGGTTCCGGTTGAATTCACCGTCTTGCTGGAATATTCAACTCCCGCGTCCACCACTCCGTATAGGGTAACACTCGACTGTGCGTAGCAAACTGCCGCATCGAACAACAACATGCCGGACGCAAGGAACCTCAATCCGCGTAATTTCATCTTTATGCCTCACTTTATTTACGTTGTATTCCTAATTAAATAATACAAATTATTAGCGTGGTTAAAATTAACCGAAGGCAATAGAAGATGGCGAGATCCCTGGCTCAGGCGATCGCCGCGGCGCGTTGATCGAAACACTTACTCCGTCGTATGAGAACAGCTCTGGAAGGGGTTCTGTCGCGCCCCCCCGAAGCTCCGGTCCCAATACTTTGGATTCAAAGCGCTCCGCGACCTTACGCCGTCCGAGCGCGGATCTTTTCCGAACCCGGCAACTGGCGGGACTCAACGCCGAAACCAGCAGCCAGACAATGCGGAGATCAAGGCGATGCGCGACCGCGCAGCGTTGAAACAGGTCAGAAACCTGTACCCGCCCAGGCGTGCTCGAGCAGAGCGTTCAATGGACTGGCCTCGACCGGGCGTGGATTATCATATGGATTAGCGAGCGCCTGCTCGACCGCCTGCTCAATGCCATCATGCGGCATCCCGATGTCGCGCAGTGCCAGTGGAATGCCGCAATCGTGTTCCAGCTGCAGGAGTGCTTCAGGAACATCGTGGGATCCGATCGCACGACTCAGACGGTTCATAGTCTCCGGGACCATCGGCGCGTTATAGACAAGTGCGTAGGGCAACACGATGGCATGAGTCTGAGCATGCGGAAGATCGAACAGACCGCCCAGTGTATGGCATAGCTTGTGATGCAAACCCATCGTGGTCACGCCGAGGCAGCACGCACAAAGCCATGCCCCATAAAGAAGCGACGCGCGCGGCCCGGGATCACCCGGTTCTTTTAGCACTTGCGGCAGCGCGCCGACAATCGCGCGCACCCCCTCCTCGGCCATCAGCGCGACAATTGGATTGCCGTCTGGCGCGTAGAGTGCCTCGACAGCATGCGCAAGCGCGTTGAATGCGGAAAGCGCCGACATCATCGGCGGCAGCGTAAGTGTAAGATCCACATCGTAAATGACGACCTCTGGCTGGATTTTCGGGCTGCGCTGAGTTGTTTTGCGGCGGTGTTGCGTCTCGCCGAGAATCGGTGTCATTTCAGAGCCGGCATAGGTGGTCGGCAGCACGATCTGCGGTAAATCGGTGCGCAGCGCTATCGCTTTGCCGAGTCCGGTGGTGGACCCTCCCCCTGCCGCTACGATTCCATCGATCCGCTCTGATTTAACGACCTCCAGCGCGCATTGCGTCACCTCTACCGGCGTGTGAATGGTCGCAGAATTGAATGTAGCGGCGGCACGATCACCGAGCAGTTCCCGGACGTGATCCGCAAGCTCGGCCTGCTCCGGCGTCGACAAAACCAGCAAACGCTGCAAGCCGAGCCGCTCCGCCTCCGCGGCTAGCGTAGCGATCGTGCCATGACCGAAAACGACCCTCGCTGGGGGCATCTGATAGACAAAAGAATCCTTCACGATTCCGTTTCCTCGATGAGTAGCACAGGGACAGAGACACCGTTACAGAAGCGTGCAGGCCTCGTCGAATGCAAGGCGCGGGAGTCGATCAAGCACCTTCTCCGGATCTCCATAGCCAATGTTGCAAAGGAAGTTTGCCCTGACATGACCTTCCGGGAAGAACTCGTCGTTGACTTTCTGGTCGTTGAATCCCGACATCGGCCCGCAGTCCAATCCGAGCGCGCGTGCAGCGAGAATCAGATAAGCGCCTTGCAAGGTGCCGTTGCGAAACGCCGTGCTCTCGATCAAATCCGCCTTGTCTTCGAAGAATGCGCGAGCATCAGCGCGATGCGGAAATAACTTCGGCAAGTGATCGTAAAAGCGCTGATCGTAACCGACAATCACGCACACCGGCGCAGCGAGAGTCTTATCGAGATTCCCCGGTGCAAGCGCCGGCGCCAGGCGCGCCTTTCCTTCTGGAGTACGCAGGAACACGAAACGCGCGGGAGAAGTGTTCATGCTCGTCGGGCCGTATTTGGTCAAATCGTAAAGCGCGCGCAACTGTTCGTCGGTCACTGGCCTGTCGAGCCAGCCGTTTTGACTACGGGCGCCGCGAAACAGCATATCCAGTGCAGCTGAGGCCGGTGTATCGATCATGTTCATTGTCCATGGCAAGCAGAATTGAATTTGGCAAGGCGCAGCACCAGACTACGCCGAAAGCCATTAGCGAGAAGCGTCGTTTCAGAATCGGAGATATATGCCAACTACCTTCTGATGACACACTTCAATCAAGCCACCTACCGCGTAGGCGGGGTGCATTACGATACTGACGCATATGTCGGCAGACTGCGCGGCTCCTGTGACCACGCGCTAGAGTTGGTAATCCACCTGATGCCGGGCAATGCGCAGATCGCCCAGCTCCGCTTTCACGCGCAGATGCTCCCGATGTACCGCATAGGCCGACAGCGATTCGTTTGAAGAGAATTCCGAATACAGCACGACATCACAGGCGTATTCGATGCGGCTCATGTCCACGCCGATTTCAATGTGCATAAGCCCCGGAATCTTGCCGGCCAATCCTTCGAATGCCGCCTTGACGCGGCTGGCGGAACTTGTCTTTTCGTCGTGCGTTTCGCCTCTCAGGTTCCACATCACTATGTGCTTGATCATTGGATTCTTTCGCCTTGGTCAATGCGCCAGTTACCTGCCGTCGCATCGTTGCCGTGTGCGCTACCCAGTCCATTTCGTCGCTGGACTGCTGCCGTTGCGCGATTCAGAATGAACGTAAAGTCTAGTGTGCTAAACGGCGTGTCGGCTTGAGTGCCATCGGGCGCTGTACCACGCTCGTGGCGCGTCCAGTCTGCAATTAACGACGAGCGCACGCCGAACACAGCGTCGGAGTCAAGGTAGCGGTCGCCGTGACGGAAGACGTGAGTGATAAGCCGTTCATAGCCCGGCGCCTCGATCATGAAGTGCAGATGTGCAGGACGCCACGGATGGCGCCCGAGCGCGTTCAGCATGCGTCCCACCGGGCCGTCGTGGGGAATCGGATAGGACTCGGCCGTAATCGAACGGAAGTGGAATGAACCGTCCTCGAGGCTGCGCAGTGAACCGCGGCCTTTGCTTTCTGCGCCGTCGTACTGTATGTCGTAGAAGCCCTCGGAATCGGCCTGCCAGACCTCAATGCGCGCGTTTGCCACCGGCTCACCGGCAAGTCCGGTCACCCGCCCGCTTACGAAGCATGGCTCCCCCTTTGCACCATTCGCGACATCATCGCCATTTTCATACCGCGGTGCGTTTGAGGCGAAAAACGGTCCAAACACGGTCGACTCCGTGCATCCACTCGGCTTGCGGTTGTTGAGCGCCGTGACGAGCATCGAAAGGCCCAGCGTGTCCGACAGGAGAATGAACTCCTGCCGCTTGTCATCGGTGATGTGGCCAACATCGGTGAGGAACTGGATACCCCGGTACAACTCGTCTTCGGTCAGTTCCACATCGCGCGCGAATGCGTGCAGATGCTGGATCACGCTTGTCATGATCTGTTTGAACCGGGGATCCGGCGCCAGCTCGTGGCACGCAAGGACGATTTGCGTAATGGTTTCTTCGTTGACGTTTTGCATACATCCTCCAAATAGCCTGGAATGTGAACAAAGATATAACCAATCTCCGGGATCCCGGTCATTCCGTTGCGGAATAGTGTCCATGACACGCAATGCATAGAGCCCGCATTTCGATCGGTGTACTGTGGGTCTCCAATAAAAGATGGATGCGGGAGAACAGCGCCGGTTGCGCGCCAAGGTAGCGGGAACTTACCCATTTCCGGCGCCGGTCGAACGCGGGTGCACAGGCGGTTCAATCACACGGGGGGCGCGAGCGAGGGCCCTGCAACAAGGTCAGGACGGTGAGCAAGTGCATTGTTCTGAATCTGGAAAGAACGTACTTTCCCAATATATGTAATTCACTACCAGAGAGGCGTCATCTTGCCGATGCAATCGACTAGTTTGATCCGTGTGGGACTGGGTTCCCACGAAGCCCTGATCGCATATGTCAGTGATCGGGCGACACGTTTCGCAGACAACGTGTATTGGGCCAGCATTAAAGTG
Organism: Paraburkholderia sp. CNPSo 3274; assembly: GCF_024206475.1. Taxonomy (GTDB): domain Bacteria; phylum Pseudomonadota; class Gammaproteobacteria; order Burkholderiales; family Burkholderiaceae; genus Paraburkholderia. The sequence goes on along the minus strand of NZ_JAMBPR010000120.1, from coordinate 6,755 downwards.
GAGGTGAAATCATGCCAGTCGCACTAATCACCGGAGCCAGCCGCGGCATTGGTGTGGCGATTGCATTGACCCTTGCCAAACAAGGGTACCGCGTAGTCGTCAATCATCGCGACAGCGCTGCCCGCGCCGAAGATGTGGTTGGCACGATTACTGCGGCGGGCGGCGAAGCAATGGCAATCAAAGCCGATGTCACCGTGCCAGGGGATGTCACCGCCATGGTCGATGAAGTCACTCGGCGCTGGGGAGGTGTCGACGTGCTGGTACACAACGCGCTAACGCCGTATGCCATCACCTCGTTCGCTGAACTGAGCTGGGAGCAACTCGGAGACAAACTGGACAGCGAACTGCGTGCTGCCTTCCTCACAACGAAGGCCGTTGTGCCAGGCATGATGTCACGCAATCATGGCCGGCTGATCTATCTGAGTGCCCTGCTTTCGCGTCGTCCACGTACTGGGATGATCACGATCGGCACCGCGAAAGCGGCCATGGACCAGTTCGTCCGGTACATCGCACTGGAGCTGGCACCGCACGGGATCACAGCAAACATCGTCGCGCCGACCACTGTCGAGGGTGCCACCTCAACTGAGCTGGTCTCGCCAGAACGCTTGCGTACGATCGCGGCCGCCATACCAATGCAACGACTTGCCCGGCCGAGCGAAGTGGCGAATACCGTGGCGTTCCTGGCTAGCGACGATTCGGGCTTCACCACCGGCCACTATCTTCCTGTCAGTGGCGGCCTTGGAATGGATTGAATCCGACGTAGACGCAATTCGCACCGAGACGGTGAGAGAAACGATTTCGCCAAAGCACCCGTTTACCCTGATAGAGGAGTTACCTGTCAATGCTCTCGATCGACCTGACCTATGTAGGGAGTGGTATTCACGAAGAACTGATCGCGCATGTCGCCGATCAAGAGGGATATTTCGAGGATGAAGGTGTTCACGTCGCACTCCGCGATGGAGCCGTCTGGCCGACTGAGCGCGTCCGTGCGGGCGCGACAATTGGTCTAGGCCGGGCACTCTTGTCGAGACTGAACAGCGGTATCCCCTGGACGGTTCTCACCGCCAATACTCATCGTCCGCTGTTCTGGTTTCTGGCGCGCAGTGACGTGAAGTCCATGAATGATCTTCGTGGTCGCCGACTCGCAGTCCATGGGGCCCGCACCGCGCCCGGGTGTTTCGCTCGAATCGTACTGCGCAAGCATGGACTGGATCCTGATCGCGACCTGCAGTGTGTGGAACGGATTCCGGCCGACTACCAGATGGACTTGCGGCGTCTTCGTGAAGGGTCGATCGATGCGGCCTATGTAGGTAGCACGTTAGCGCCCGAACAGGTGGCCGCCGAGGAAGGGCTTAACCTGCTCGCCTGGGTAGGCGACCATCTCCAGATTCCGACGGTAGGGATTGCTGTGGACCGTTCGCGCATCCCTCTCGACGACCCTGCCCTTCAAGCGCTGGTTCGCGCGAACAAGCGTGCCCTCAAGACCATCGCCGAGCAACCGGGTCTAGCCGTGAAGCACATTGCGGCGCTCCTGAATCGATTGACGATGGAGGAAGCGCAGCATCACTACGAGCGTTACGTTCGCCCCTATTTCAGCGGCGACGGCCGGGTGAGCCCAATCGCTATTCAGGAAGGGGTCGCTGCTGTGGCCACTGAACTCGGACTCTCCGCCGCGGCTGCTGAGCAGATGTACCTCCCTGCATTGTGATCGGGACGATGTCGAGATATCGACCCGCGGGTGCTCATTTTTTTACGAGTGCACCCGCGCGATTCGGAATTCTGGCCGGCGTATTTGGCGAGTTACCGGAAATTTCGGGAACGTGATAGAGTGCCATAGAAGGCAAGAGTGCCGTCGTTCATTGCATCAATCGCGCGGGCCATGTTCTTGCCGGCAAGGACGACCCGCGTACCGGATCACGACGGAAGTCGCGCTAGCTTCGTGCGTTGCCTTCGGCGTTCCATCAAGAGTTAGGCCAATACTTCTTCCTGGCGAACCATTTCAAGCTCCTCAACAAATTGCACCGTGACGTGGGTACCCGGTTCAAAATCCGCGTGCGGAGCAAAACAGCGGCGAAGCCCGCGCTCGCTCGTTATGAATACGTTTGCTTGACGCGCAGCACCCTGTCCGCAACGCAGAAGAACGCAATACCGTCCGGCGTGTGGAACGCACATGCCCATCGGCAAAAGCAACTCTCTCCCCGAACCCACTTTGCACTCCAGTTCGTGATGCCTTCCGAGTAGCTGCGCCGCGCGCCGCAAATCGCCATCCAGAATCAGACGGCGAATGACGGTCGACGAAGCGGGCTGCGCACCCAATGCGGCGTGCAAGGGAACGGGATGGACACTGAAAATCTCGGACTTTCCAAGTCGCGTCAGATATTCGACGGACCCTACGCGCCCCTTTCCGCAAACAAAATTTGCGCCGACTACGAGTGCGCGCATCCCCAACTGCTCGATGAGCGTATCGCGTACGAAATCGTCCGCCGACTGCTCCCGCCGAAGCTGATCGAAGGGTATCAAGAACGTACGCTCGACGCATCCCGTCGACTCCAGAAGCTCGAGCCTTCGCTGCACGCTCACGAGCATGGGGGGCGCCCTATCCGGCTGCAACGCGCTCCGTGGATGAGGATCAAACGTCACGACGACCGCCGGCAATCCGCGATGCTTCGCGGTTTCGCGCAACATCTGCAACACACGCCGATGACCACCATGCACGCCGTCGAAGACGCCAATCGAAATCACGCAACCTTGCTTCAATAAATTCATGATCTCGCTCCACGCTGGTGATTGAGTGGATCATAGAAGCCAAAACGGACGTGAGCCATCTTTCCAATCGAATTGCCTCAATAACCTGCAGGCATAGTACGGTAGCTATCCTCCCGGCAAAAGAGTTGCTTCATTGCGGTGCGGATCCATTGGTTTCCAGGGTCGCGGTGGACGCGATCATGCCAATATTGGGCGATCTCAATCTTCGGGAAATCGAGGGGAGGTTCGACAAGCTGCAAGCCGCAATCGCGTACCAGACTGACTGCAAGCGTGCGGGGAATCGTAACAATGGCATCCGTGCGTTGCGAGATCAGTGCAGCGGCAGAAAACGTCGGCACGCGGGACACGATGTTCTCCCGAGGTACATGTGTTTCGAGCATTCGTTCGACACACAGATGCTCATGCCCTGTGCCGACAGCCGAGACAACGACATGTTTCTCGGCGATGAATGCCTCGCGACTCGGCGCGGCACCAATACGAGGGTGCCCTACGCGCGTCACGGACGCAAATCGCTCTAACCACAATGGCAACCGCCGGATACCTGTCGTGAGCGACGGAAATGATCCGATCGCGATATCGATCAAACCGGACTCGAGCCACAAGTCCAGATGCTGCGCATCACAGTGGATGGCCTGCACATGCACACGCGGCGCGTGCTCGCGCAGATAGTTCAATAGCGGCGGGAACATATTCACAACACCCGCGTCGACCACTTGAATTCTGAATGCGCGCTCCGAGGTGAGCGGATTGAAGGCGGCATGCGACGAGCGCAACTGCCGGAAGTTATTAAGGACCGATTTGGCGGGCTCCGCGAGTTCGATTGCCTTGGGTGTCGGCTCCATACGCATCGACACGCGAATAAAAAGTGGATCGCCGAAATACACACGCAGCCGTGCGAGCGTCTTGCTCAGCGCAGGCTGTGTGACGTTAAGCACATGTGCGGCTTTCGTAATGCTGCGTTCGGTCATTAACACGTCAAAGACCTGCAGGTGATGAAAGTCGAGTTCGGCCTCATTCCGCTGCGGAATAGTGTCCATGACGCGTCATCCATAGAGCTATAGGTTGGGTCCGTGTAATTTAGCTCAAACAATAAAGCCCATGCACCGGGTAATCCCCAACGTGGTTACCGGACCATACGGACGACACGTGCCATCTCGCACGCTTATTCGGAATATTCGAAGCCAGAGCCAACAAGGAGACACGATGACTCAAGCGCAAATTCAATCGATGCAGGCTTCATCTGCGCCGCGTTACGAGGCCGGAGACGGATTTCCGCATATCGAAGCGACAGCGTTTCGTGAGGCGCTTGCCCATGCGGTCACCCCTGTCACCGTTATCGTATCGGACGGCGCCGCGGGCAAAGTCGGCGTCACCTGCTCCGCCGTCTGCTCCGTCAGCGACACGCCACCGACCATTCTTTTTTGTGTAAACCGGCGCAGTGCCGCGAACAGCGTCCTCAAGGCGAACGGATTTCTCTCCGTGAACTGGTTGCACGCCCTCCAAACCGACGTTTCCCAGCTTTTCGCCGGCGTCGGCCAGATACCCATGCCTGATCGCTTCAGAGACAAGCGTTGGCAGACTTCAGAATATGGGATTCCGTACCGTGCCGACTCAATCGTCTCGCTAGATTGCCGTATTGCCTCGGCAATGGAAATAGGGACACACAGTGTCTTTGTCGTGCGGGTGCTGAACGCGCGGAAATCACCCGATGCAGCGCCGCTCGTCTACTGTCAGCGCGCTTATGCAACGACACGCCCAACACAATCCTGACTAGGCAGTAATTGACCACCAAAGGAGTAGACACATGATCCGCACTGGTAAGCAGTACCTCGATTCGCTCAACGATGGCCGCAATGTTTGGGTGGGCAACGAGAAGATCGACAATATCGCGACGCATCCGAAAACGCGCGGCTACGCAAAAGTTCACGCGGACTTCTACGATCTCCACCACCGAAAAGATCTTGAGGACGTCGTGACCTTCGTCGATGAAGATGGCGTACGACGTTCGATGCAGTGGTTTGGTCATCGCAACAAGGAAGAGCTGCGCCGCAAGCGCAAGTACCACGAGACGATCATGCGCGAACTCGCTGGCGCTTCGTTTCCGCGCACACCCGACGTCAACAACTATGTGCTGATGACTTACGCCGATGATCCGACGCCATGGGAAACACACGCTATTGGCGCAGACGGAAAAGGTCTCGCGCAGAACATCGTGAATTTCGTGAAATACGCAAAGGACAACGACTTCAACTGTGCGCCGCAGTTCGTCGATCCGCAAATGGATCGATCTGGGCCTGACGCGCAGGCGAAGTCTCCCGGATTGCGCATCGTCAAGAACGACGAGCACGGCATTACCGTCTCAGGGGTAAAGGCAATCGGCACCGGCGTCCCATTTGCAGACTGGATTCATATCGGTGTCTTTTTCCGGCCCGGCATTCCTGGCGAACAGATCATCTTTGCCGCCACGCCCGTCAATACGAAGGGCGTGACGATAGTTTGTCGCGAAAGCACTGTGAAAGATGACGCAACAGAGCACCCACTTGCTGCGCAAGGCGACGAGCTTGATGGCGTAACCGTATTCGAAAATGTCTTTATTCCGTGGAGCCATGTGTTCCACATTGGCAACCCGGATCACGCCAAGCTTTATCCGCAACGTGTGTTCGACTGGTTGCACTATGCGGCGCTGATTCGCCAGGTGGTGCGTGCCGAACTGATGGCAGGACTTGCCGTGCTGATCACCGAGCACATCGGCACGAACAAGATTCCACAGGTGCAGACGCGCGTGGCGAAGCTGATCGGCTTCCATCAGGCGACGCTCGCACACATGATCGCTGCCGAAGAACTCGGTTTTCACACGCCGGGCGGACACTACAAGCCGAATATTCTGATTTACGATTTCGGTCGCGCGTTTTACCTCGAGCATTTCTCCGCAATGATCTACGAACTGGTCGATCTATGCGGCCGCAGCGCACTGATCTTCCCAACGGACGCACAGTGGAAGGATCCGATGCTTGGCCCATGGTTCGAGCGTATGAACGGGGGCCCAGTAGGCGAACCGCTCGATCGCGTGAAGATTGGTCGCGTCGTGCGTGATTTGTTCCTCTCGGAATGGGGCGGCCGTCTCTTCATGTTCGAAAACTTCAACGGAACGCCGCTCCAGACAATTCGCTCGCTGACCATGCAACGCGCGGAATTTGCTGGCTCGGGCCCGTATGGCGCGCTCGCATCCAAGGTGTGCGGCATTGAACACCGCGCCGAAGCGATGACGGAATATGCCGCCTCCGCAGATTACGCAAAGGCCCAGGATAAGGCACGCCATCAGGAGCAGATCGCCATGCGCAGTGTGCTGACGGTTTAACAGCGAAGGGTGTGCGGCGCTTCCTGTGTCGCACACCTCACGATTTGATGAAAGCAATTTTTCCGCGGATACAGTCCGGAAGTACGCCCGACCAGTAAGTAGCTTCGCTACTTTTGACACTACAGATCTAAGTTTTGGCTTTGAACGACCGCGCCGCCTGTTTTCCGCCTAGAAGTTGATCGAACAAGGTTTCGGCTGGGCCAAGACCGTGGGACGCATGCGCCAGGTGATGGTGCGCGGGTTGAAGAAGGTGGACCAGATGTTCGTGTTGAACATGGCAGCCTTCTATGGGGCGTTGAAAGTCAAGCCTTTTCAAATCGAATAAAAAGGTAGTTATGCGAAATAATTCTCCACGGTAATGGTAAGGCGCAGAGGCGCCATCGGTGGGCCGGCCCCCGCGAAAACCGGACACTGGGTAACGCTTAAACTATGAGGTAGTCTTCCGCCTATGTTTAAGCCTACAACTAACAACATGGAACCCGTTGAGGTTCTGACGCAGCCGGAGCAACGCCGACGCCGCTCAGTTGAAGAGAAACTGGCGATTGTGCGTGAGACCTTCGAACCCGGAGCCACCGTCTCCGGGGTAGCCCGACGTCATCAGGTGAATGCGAACCAGGTGTTTGCGTGGCGC
>NZ_JAMBPR010000119.1 GCF_024206475.1 Paraburkholderia sp. CNPSo 3274 | reverse complement strand
CTCCATGGAAGCCCCCTCCGCCGCCACCGCCGCCGCCATGGCTCTGGAACGCGTCGCGGCTTTGCTGGCCGCGTTGCTGTTCGAGGCGCGCGTTGGCGCCGTCGCCCGCGCCGCGTAACGCGTTATCGCGATTCGTGCTCTGCGCCCGGTTGTTGAGATCGTTCGCGCGGTTCGCGTTTTGCGCGCCGTTCTGCCCGCGGTTGTTGAGTTCGTTGCCACGGTTTGCGTTTTGCGCGCCGTTTTGCGCGCGATTGCCGTTCGGCCCGTTGCCGCCGTTGGTATTCGGCCGGCCGCCTTGCTGGATGCCCTGGAGTCTCTGTTGGGCATTGCCGCTCATGTTCTCGCCAGTGCGGTTCTGCAAGGTCTGCATGGCCTGCGTGCGCGACTGGTCGTAGCCCCGGTACTGGTTGTGCTGGCCGTTCAGGTTCGCGTTGTTGTAGTTCTGGCGGCGCTCGACATTGGCGTTGCGATTCCAGTTCGCCGTACCGTTGTTCGAGTTGATGCGGTTGTTGACGTTGATGTTGTTGTAGCGATTGACGTTGATGTTCACGTCATGGTTGTTCCAGTTGAAGCCGCCCCACAACGAGTTCGCGACCGCGATGCCCGCACCGAACGCGAGCCCGCCGACGAATCCCGACGCAATGGCATAACCCGGAGGCGGCGGCATATACACGGGCGGATAGGCCGGATACGGCCACGCGCCAAACACCACCGTGGGGTTATAGGTCGGCACATACACCACCTGCGGATTCGCAGGCTCGATCACGATGGTCTGCGTGGTCGAGGTGCTCGAGGCAGGCTGGACCACGACCTTCTGCTGCTCGTTGGACTTGAGGTTGCCCGCCTTCTGGGCCTGCACGCGCAGCCGCTGCACCGAGTCCATCACGTCGTTGGGCTGCGCGAGAAACGCGTTGCCGATCTGCTGGACCCAGTCGGGCTTCGAAGCCATGGTTGCGAGCACCTGCGGGAACGCCACGAGCGACTGCACGCTCGGGTCCCAGGGCTGGGAGGCCACCGCCTTCACTGCGTCGTCGCCCTTGAGGTTCGGGTTGGACTTCGTCCACGCGGCGGCGGCGGACACATCTTGCGGGAACGTGGCGGCCATGAGCACCTGCGCGAGCAACGCGTCGGGATAGAGCGCGATGGGCGCGGTGAGCGAATCGAGCTGCTGGTTCGAAAGATGCGCCGCGTTCTGCGCGAGCGCGGCAGTGGGCACAAGCGGCCCCACGAAAAGCGGCGCGCCCGCGAGTGTGGCACACACGAGCCAGGCAAGGCGCTGGCTTGCACCGGATGTCTTCACGTTATGGTCCTCCCGGTTACGAACATTGGTTCTGATATACGCAGGGATCGAACATTCGCAAACCTCAAGCGATCATCACAATCTCGAAGCCGCTACGGCGTGGCTACAAAAAATAAAGGGACGAGACTCGCAGTGTCAACCGAAGAAATGTTGCAGCACTCCGATTAAGCGACGTGCATCAACGAGACTGAAAACTACGTTGAGCGTAACAATATCGTGAATACCGATTACACCGCGCTGGAGTGCGACTGCGACTCGCTAGCATTCAAATGCGTACGCACAAAACCCACGTGTTCGCGCAACACGTAAAACGCATCGGCAAACGCGAGCGGCATGCGCAGCGTATTGAGCGAGCGCTCGATCTCGTCGAGTTCTTCGACCAGCGCGCGCCGCTCTTCTTCATTCGTATGCTTGAGCGCGTCGCGCTCAATGGCGATGAGCGCACCGTAGTAGCGATAAATGCGTGAACGCACGCGCCAGCGATACAGCGCCGGTATCGCGCGCAATGCGGGAATCACGAGCACGGCCAACGGCAGCAGCAGCACGAGCAGACGGTCCGTCACGCTCGCAAGCCAGAATGGCAGCGCGCGATAGAGAAAGCTCTTGCCCGACTTGTAGTAGCGCGTGGCGTCCTCGCTCACGCGAAAGTCGTGCACCGCCGGACTCGGAAACTGGCCCTCGCGCTGCAGGAGTCCGGGCGCGCCGTTCACCTCCTCCGCCGCTTCGATGAGCAGATCGGAGAGCGCGGGATGCAGCGTGTCGCGCGCGACGAGTTCGACGGTCGGCCCGATCAGGTGCACCGTTTCGCGTGGTTGGCGCCTGCGCAGATCGAGCACGCCGGGCGGCAGGTCGACGCTCTCCAGATACGGAAAGAGCCGCGTATAGGCAGCCGCTTCGTCGAAGCTCATGACCGAGATGCCAGGGATGTCGAGCAAACGCAGCATCAGAGCACGCGTGGTCGAGTCGCCGCTCAGCATCGCGGCCTCGACGTGGCCGGAGACGAGCGCCGTGGCCGCCTCTATGCCGTCGAGCGGCAGGAAAGTGGAGTCGCCGCCGGGGTCGAGGCCGTTCGCGGAGAGCAGCTTGAGCGCCAGCTCGCGCGTGCCGCTGCCCACGCGGCCAATGGCGATGCGCTTGCCGTCAAGGTCGGAGAGCCGCGTGAGGCCCGAGCCATGATAGAAAACGACGATCGGCAAATAGGCCACGCTGCCGAGTGACATGAGCGAGCGTGTGTCTACGCCGTCGGCCACGCCGCCCTGGACGAATGCGAGGTCCACGCGCTGCTTCGGATCGAGCAGGCGCTGCAGGTTCTGCACCGAGCCGTCCGATTCGAGGATCTTGAGCTTCACGCCGTTGCGCGCGAGGATCGCGCGGTAGGCTTGCGCCATCTGCATGAAGGAGCTGTCGGCGGGGCCCGCGCTGATCGTGATCGTGCGCGGCGGCGCCGGGTCGACTAGCCAGAAGACAAGACCGACCACCACCGCGCAGAACAGGGCCACGGGCAGCGTGGTCAATGCGATATCGCGCCAGGCTGGATGCGCGTGGTCCCGCAGGAAATTGGGTGGCGGCGGTCGATATCGTCTCATGAGAACCCGGCGGCAAAGCGTCAGACTCCTGAAATTCTCATGATGCCATTTTCGCGCCAGATCTGATCGCTGGCGTGGCCGCCTTACCTGAAGGACTTACAAAACGCGTGCCTGCGTAAGTGTCGTGTCAGCTCGCTGCGGCCTTCGTCAGTGCAAACAGCTCGGTGCGCAGCGCCTTCGCGCGGTCGCGCTTCATGTGCTGCTCGAACTCGGCCTGCGCGTCGAGCCATAACGCATGCGCCTTGTCGTAGCGGCGCAAGCCCGCGGCCGAGAGCCGGTAGACCAGCGTGCGCGTGTCGTGTTCGGCCGCCGCCGTGAGCACGAGGCCGTCGCGCTGCAACGGCTTTAGCGCCCGCACGAGCGTCGTGCGGTCCATCACGAGGTCGTCGGAGAGTTCGGCGGCCGTGGCGTCGGGCCGGCCCGCGAGGCGCGAGAGGATGGTGAACTGCGCGGCCGTGACGTCCGCCTGCGAGAGGTGCCGCTCGTAAAGCTGCGTGACGAAACGCGCCGCCTGCCGCAGCGCAAAACAGTTGCATTCCTCGCGTGTGATCCGCTTCGTCATCGTGTTCCCCGCCTGTATCCCAGTTCAATTCGCCTCACGTGGCCCGGCCATCATACTTTCTCGAGCGCGAGCGCGATACCCTGGCCACCGCCGATGCAAAGCGTCACGACGCCGCGACGCAGGCCGTCGCGCTGCATCGACCATGCGAGGCGCGTGGTGAGAATCGCGCCGGTCGCGCCGATGGGGTGGCCATGCGCGATCGCGCCGCCTTCCACGTTCACGATGTCCTCGGGAATGCCAAGTCGCTTCATGACCGCGAGCGGCACCGCCGCGAATGCCTCGTTGATCTCGAAGCGCTCGACGTCGCCAAGCGACCAGCCGGCACGCCCCAACGCGAGTTGCACCGCGGGCACGGGGCCAAGGCCGAACATGCCCGGCTCCACCGCCGCGACGCCCCACGCCACGAGCTTGACCATCGGCGAGAGCCCCTCGGCTTCGGCGAAGCCACGCTCGGCCACGAGCATTGCGCTCGCCGCGCTGTTCAGTCCGGGCGCGTTGCCCGCCGTGATCGTGCCGTCCGGGCGAAACGCGGGACGCAGTTTCGCGAGCCCTTCGAGTGTCGTGTCGGGGCGCGGCGCTTCGTCGGTATCGATGCGCTCCATGCCCTTCTTGCCCTTGACTTCCACCGCGGCGATTTCTTCCTTGAAGCGTCCCGCCGCTTGTGCGGCAGCGAAGCGCTGCTGCGAACGCACCGCCCAGTTGTCCTGCTCCGCGCGCGTGAGCGCGGCCTGCGTCACGAGGTCTTCCGTATGCCAGCCCGAATGCTGGCCCGAAAACGCATCGACGAGACCGTCGCGCAGCATGCTGTCGTGAATCTCGGCGTTGCCCATGCGATAGCCCCAACGGCCGCCGTCCAGCAAATACGGCGCGCGGTCCATGTTCTCCATGCCGCCCGCCAGCGCGACGTCGGCAAGACCCAGCATCACCTCCTGCGCCGCGCTCGCAACGGCTTGCGCGCCGGAGCCGCACACGCGATTCACCGTGAGCGCAGGCACCTGAACCGGCACGCCGCCGCCAAGCTCGGCCTGACGCGCGGGATTCATCTTGTTGCCCGCCTGGATCACGTTGCCGAGCACCACGGAGCCGAGCCGCGCCGGGTCGAGCTTCGCGCGCGCCAGCGTTTCGCGCACCGCCGCCGCGCCCAGCTCCGTGGCCGGAACGCCCTTGAACGCACCGTTGAATCCGCCAATTGCCGTACGCACCGGCTGGCACAAAACGATCTCGCGTGTACTCATGGTCAACTCTCCTTTCATGTGCATCGTTCCATCTCCATTCTATATATGCATATGCACACTTTCAAACGTTTTTGTGGAACATGCGCTCGCGTGCGCTGGCACGATTGATGTCGTGTCGAGCGCACGCGGGGTGGTAAAACCGTTTCCGGTACGTTACGGCGCAGCCGGAAAATCCAGCGTCGTATCGTTGATGCGGTTCACGAGGTTCGTGAACGTAATCGACGTCACAGCGAGCGCAATTTCCACGATCTGGCGCTCGGTATAACCGGCTTCGCGAATCGCGCTCACTTCCGCTTCGGGCAGCGTGCCGTGCGTCGTCACCAGCAAGCGAACGAAGTGCACGAGCGCGTCGCGCTTTGCGTCGCCGGTCGCATCGCCAGCGCGGACCGCCTTCATCGTTTCCGGCGCGAGCCCGGCGAACTTGCCCGCCAGCGTGTGCGCCGCTAGACAGTAATCACAACCCGCCACTTCGCTCACCGCGAGCTTGATCGCTTCGATGTCGGGCTTCGACAACGTGCCGGCACCGATCACGGCCTCGACGTTGAGCAGCGCGCCTAGCGCTTCGGGGCTATGCGTGCCGATGGTGGCGTAGGCGTTGGGCACCTTGCCAACGGCCTTGCGGATCTTTGCAAAGATTTCAGCGGCGGCGCCGGTGGCGGCTTCAGGCTTGATGGCGGAAAGACGGGACATGTTTTGCTCCTTTAACGTTGCGTGGTCGCGAGCGGGTGTCTGTGTCGCATTGCCATCGTCGATGGCATGGATGCAGTCTAGTCGCGCACCGTCGCGCTTTTAATGCCAGAATGGCGCGACTTCATGCTCAATCGTCTCACTCGCCCGCCATGGATCTGCTGAGCCGCCTTCTCGCGCTGATGCCCGTTGCCGGCCGCCTCGACGTGCGCTGCCATTTCGGCGCGCCCTGGCGCATCGATGATCCCGCTGCGAAGGAGCGCGAGATCCGCTATCACGTGCTGATTGCGGGTCGCGCCATCGTCGAGGATGCGCACGGCGCGCCCGTCGCGCTCCATGCGGGCGACATCGTGCTGTTTCCCTCGGGCAGCCCGCACGTGCTGCACGACGGCAGCGGCGCGGCGCCCGCCGCCGTCGCCAAACACATGGAAAATGGCGTGAGCATCGAAACGAACGCGGGCGACGGCGCCACCGCCGACGTCCTGTGCGGCCGCTTCCTGCTGCCTGCCGTGCCGCAGCGCCTGCTGCGCGAGAATCTGCCCGCGCGCCTCGTCGTGCATAGCGCGAGGGACGGCACGCAGGCGCCCGAACGTCTCGTGCGCCTGATCGCGCTGTTGCGCGACGAAGCGTATGAGGCGGCGCCGGGCAGCGAGTCGCTCGTGAACCATCTTTCGGGCGCGCTGTTCGGGCTCACGCTGCGCTACGCCAGCGCCGGCGACGCCCCGCCGCGCGGCCTGCTCGCGCTCGCGCAGCGCCCGCGCCTGCAACCCGCCATCGACGCCATGTTCGAAGCGCCCGGCAAGTCCTGGACGCTGCCCGAGCTTGCCGAGCTTTGCCACATGTCGCGCGCGACGTTCGCGCGGCACTTCGACGAGGCCATCGGCCGCTCGGCCGCCGACGTGCTCACCGATATCCGCATGACGCTCGCGGGCCGCATGCTCGCGCAGAGCAACGACGGCGTGGCCGAAATCGGCGAATTCGTGGGCTACCAGTCGGACGCCGCGTTCCAGCGCGGCTTCAAGCGCCACGTGGGCATGACACCCGCGCAGTGGCGCTCGCTGGCTCGCGAGGCGGCTTCCGGCGCTTGAGCCGGGGATCATCGCTTCGAGGATGCCGTTCAGCCGCCGTGCGCGGGCGCTTCCTGCGCAAGCACCACGTCGCCGCTCTGGCTCCAGCCGCCACCCAGCGACCGGTAGAGCGCCACCGCCGCGAGCGCGCGCTCGCGCTGCGCGTCGTTGAGCAGATCCTGATCGGCGAGCAAGGTTTGCTGCGCGCTCAGGACGTCGAGAAAGTCCGTGGCGCCGCCCTTGTAGAGCTGGTTGGCCAGCTTGAGCGATTGTGCCGACGAAGCCAGCGCGTCGTTCAACTGCTGCGTCTGACTTGCCGTGCTCACGAGATCGCTGCGGCTATCTTCCACTTCGCGCAAAGCCTGGAGCATGGTTTCCTGCAGATTCAGTTGCGACTCACGCATGCGGCTCTCGCTCTGGTCGATGTCGGCCGTGATGCGCCCCGCGTTGAAGATCGGGCTCGTCGCGCCGATCGCCGCGCTAAAGAGGTTATCCGTGAGCGTGGGCATGCCGAGGTAGGACGCCGCGAGAATGCCATCCGTGAGATTGAGCGTGAACTTCGGATAACGCTCAGCGCGCGCCACGCCCACTTCCGCCGCGCGCTGCTGCACGGTGGCGTAGGCGGCCTGCACGTCGGGGCGGCGCAGCAGCGCCTCGGAAGGCAGCATCTGCGGCACGCTCGCGGGCACGCCGGGGATGGGCGCCGTTTGCGCGAGCGCGAGTTGCGCCACGGACTCCGGCGTGCGCCCCGTGTACACCGCGATCAGGTTCAACTGATGATCGATGCTAGCCTGCGCGCGCGGAATGCGCGCTTGCAGCTCGCTTAGCTGTGTTTGCGCGCGCGCCACGTCCAGTTGCGTGGAGAGGCCGTATTTCAGGCGGTCTTGCGTGAGCAGCAAGGTCCGCTTGCGAATCTCCAGGTTATCCTGAAGGATCTTCAACTCCGCCTGTGCATAGCGCAGATCGACGTACGCCGAGGCAGTATTCGCAGCGAGCGCGAGACGCACCGCATCAAGCGCGTGCTTCTGGCCCACGAGGTTCGCTTGCGCCGCGAGCAGGTCGAGCCGCTCGCCGCCGAACACGTCGGGCGACCAGCTCAACGCGAGGCCCGCGCCTGCCTGCTTCACATAGCCGAGCGGAGGCGGCGTGTTCTGCCGCGTATAGGCGCCCTGCGCGGTGAAGTCCAGTTGCGGCAGCAGCGCGGCGTGCTTTTGCGTCGTGATCGCTTGCGCCTGCTTCACGCGTTCGGCGGCGGCCTGCAAGTCGAGGTTGCCTTCGAGCACCGTGGCGAGCAGCGTATCGAGCGTCGGGTCGCCGAACTGCGCCCACCAGGCGCGCGCTTCGATGGCGTCCTGCGGCGCGTCGATACGCCATGCCACAGGCGCCGTTTCGTGCACCGTGGCGGGCAGATCGGGATGCTGCGCGGGCTGCACCGCACATGCGGCGAGCACGGCGGCGGACAGCAGCGAAAGGACGAGGCGCATGGGAGTCGATGAGCGTTCAGGGGTTTTCATGGGTCACCTCAATGGGCGTCGGGCGGCGGGCCACCCAGCGAAATCGGCTTTGAGAACGCCACGCTCGCAATGGCGACCAGGAAGCACAGCGAGAGCACAAAGAACGTGTCAGAGAACGTCATCACGAGCGCTTCGCGCAGAATCAATGCGTGCAGTTGCGCGAGCCCCGCTTCGGCGGCATCGATTGCATTGCCCGCCACGGACGACCAGTATGCGGTGCGGCCCGCCAGCAGCAATTGCACCTGCGGCGCGCCGCCAGTCACGCTCTCGTTCAGGCGCAGATAGTGGAAGTTGAGCCGGTCGTTGAGCATCGTCGCGCTCACGGCAATGCCGATCGCGCCGCCCAGATTGCGCATGAGGTTGAAGAGACCGCTTGCCGACTTGAGCCGCGAAGGCGGCAGCGAGCCGAGCGACATGGTGACGATGGGCGGAATGGCGAACTGCTGGCCAATGCCGCGCAGCGCCTGAGGCACGAGGAACTGCTGCCATCCCCAGTCATGCGTGAGCGGCACATACAGGTAGCAGCCAAGCCCGAAGCAGATCAGCCCGAACAGCATCAGCGCGCGCATGCTGAAATAGCGCGTGGAAAACGCATAGACGCCAAGCGCGAGCAACTGGAACACACCCACCGAAAGCAGCGACAAACCGATTTGCAGCGAGCTGTAGCCGCGCACTTCCGCGAGAAAGAGCGGCGTGAGATAAACGGCCACGAAAATGCCGATGCCCGTGACGAACGAAAGCAGACTGCCAATGCCGAAGTTGCGTACGAGCAGCGCGCGCAGATCGACGATGGGGTCCTTCGCCGTCAGCGCGTGAACGATGAACAGAAAGCCGCAGATCGCCGCGATCCACGTACAGGCAACAATCACGTCGTCGCCGAACCAGTTCTTGCGCGGCCCTTCTTCGAGCACGTATTCAAGGCAACCGAGAAAGCCGCACATGAGCACGATGCCGAGATAATCGCCACGTTTGAGAAGCGAAAGATCGGGCTTGTCGATGTTCACGTACTTGGGCACCAACGCAGCCACCGCAATACCCGGCACGAGGTTCAGATAGAAGAGCCAATGCCACGACCATTGATCGGTGATCCAACCGCCGATCACGGGCCCGAGCGTGGGCGCGAGCGAGGCGAGCGCGCCAATGGTCGTGGAGGCAACGATACGCTGCTTGCCGGGAAAGAGCACGAAGGCCGTGGTGAACACGGTGGGGATCATCGCCGCGCCGAGCGCGCCTTGCAGGCCGCGAAACACGATCATCGAGTTGATGTCCCAGGCGAGGCCGCACAGCATGCTCGTGATGGTGAAGCCCACTGCGGAGGCCACGAAGAGCCAGCGCGTGGAGAACACCTTCGAGAGCCAGCCCGACATGGGAATCACCATGATCTCGGCGATCAGATAAGCCGTTTGCACCCACGAAAGCTCGTCCTGGCTCGCGGAAAGACCGCCGCCGATGTCACGCAGCGACGAAGCGACGATCTGGATGTCGAGCGTGGCCATGAAGAAGCCAATGCACATCAGCGCGAACGCGAAGGCGCGTTGCGCCATGGGTTGAAGATGTGGAGCGAGTGTCGGGTCGGCGCTTGTCGTGGTGTTCATCGTCGTGGCCTCTTCAATGCGCTTGCGCGAGATGCACCTTCACGGTCGCCGAAAGACCGGGCCGCAGCGCGCCTTCCAGGCCCTCCGGCGCATTGGCGTCGATGCGGATGCGCACCGGCACGCGCTGCACGATCTTCGTGAAGTTGCCCGTGGCGTTCTCGGGCGGCAGCACGCTGAAGGTCGCACCCGTGGCGGGCGCGAGGCTCTCCACGGTGCCATGCAGCGTGCCGCTGGCCGCGTCGAGCACGACGTCGACACGGTCGCCCGCGTGCATCTTCTTCAACTGGTCTTCCTTGAAGTTCGCGTCCACCCAGAGGCCCGTTGCCGGCACCACGGTCAGCAGCGGCGCACCCACGTTGGCAAGCGTGCCCACACGCGCCGTGCGGTTGCCGATGTAGCCATCCACGGGCGCGGTCAACGTGGTGTATTCGACGTTCAGTTGCGCAAGGCGCTGGTTGGCCTCGGCCGTTGCGACACGCGCCTGAGCGTCGTTGATCTGCGCCGCCAGCACGTCGAGCTGGCGTTGCGCCGCCAGCACCGCCGCGCCGCTTTGCGCAACCGATGCCTGCGCCTTCGCGTAGTCGGAGTCCGCACGCTCGACCAACTGGCTCGATACAGCGTCGTCCTTCACCAGCTCGCGGTAGCGCGTCTGGTCCTGACCGCTGCGCGTGAGTTCCGCATTCGAGGCGCGCACTTCGGCCTGGTGCTGGTTGATCACCGCTTCCTGCAACGTGCGCCTGGCCTGCAACTCGTCGACCGCGGCGCGCGCGCTCGCCAGCTCCGCGTTGGCCTGGGCGAGTTTTGCGTCGTAGTCGCGCGAGTCGAGACGCAGCAGCACCTGGCCCGCGTGCACGCGCTGGTTGTCCTGCACGGGAATCTCAGAGACGAAGCCGCTCACGCGCGGCGCCATCACGGTGACGTTGCCGCCCACGTAGGCATCGTCGGTGGTCTCGACGAAGCGCAGCACGGAGAACCAGTAGCCGGCGGCGGCCGCCAGGACGAGCGCGACCGCGCCTAGCGCGAGACGCATGCGCGAGATGCGCGTGCGCTCCCTCGCTTGCGCCGGCTCGACCGCAACGGGAGTGGAAGGACTCGACATGACGTTTACCTGTGCATATACACTGCTAAAGATGAAAAAACGCCGCGGTATGAAGAAACGCGACGCAACCTCCACACGTTAAACAGCCCGTGTGATGCGAAACAGCTCGCGCCGCAGCCACGCGGCGCGTCGGGCGCCAAAGCGGCGCTCGAATTCGTCCTGCGCCGCGCGCCAGTGTTCGTGCGCCGCGTCGAGCCGCGTGCGGCCCGCTTGCGTGAGCGCGAGGCGGCGGCGGCGTTCGCCGCGGTCCGGCGCATCGGCCACGAGCGCGCCGCGCAACAGCGGCCGCAAGGCCCGCACGAGCGTGGTACGCTCCATCACCATCGAGCGCCCGAGTTCCGCCATCGTGAGGCTCGACGCACGGCCCAGCGCACCGAGAATGCTGAACTGCGTGGGCGTAAGCCCTGCCACGCTCAGGTGCCGCTCGTAAAGCTGCGACAGATGCCGCGCGGCCTGGCGTACGGCAAAGCAATCGTCGTGCTCGGGTGACTGATGAATGTGCATATGCACAGCGTAGTCGGCAATCAGGCCCCGAACAAGCCTTACGCGCGGCATCACATTATGGCCGCGGCGACAATAATCGCGGCCAAGCTTTCATTCAGCCTTCATTTCGACGGCAGCCTCGTGCGTCACGTCGTCGAAAAACGCCGTGGCGTGGTCGATGAACGCGCGCACCTTCGCCGGCAGCAGCGTGCGCGTGGTGTAGGCAAGGCGAATCTCGATCTGCATATCGACGAGCGGAAAGTCGTCGAGCACCGTCACGAGCTTGCCCGCCTCGAGTTCCTCCCTCACGAGCGCGGTGGGGAGAATGCCGATACCGAAGCCCTCCAGCACCATCTCGCGGTTGAATTCGGGGTTGTTCGAGGCGATTTCGTGGTGCAACTGCACAACGACTTCCTCGTCGCCCACGCGAAACGCGATCGTGGGCTTGCGCATGGAAGGCGGCATCGGCACGAACACGTGGCCGGTGAGGTCGGCGGGATGCTTCGGCGTGCCATGTGCTTCGAGATAAGCGGGCGTCGTGACGAGCGCGAGCGGAATGCGCTCGAGTAAACGCGTGACGGTCGATTCGTTGTTGAGCATGAACGGCAGCACGAGGCCGAGATCGTAGCCGTCCGCGATCAAGTCGACGGGGCGCTCGGTGAGGATCACGTCGAGCGTCACCTTGGGATGCGCGCGCTTGAAGCTGGCGATGAGCGGCACGAGGCGATTGACGGTGGCCGTGGTATGGGCGACCAGACGCAGCACGCCGCTCGCCTCGCGCGTTTGCACGGTGGCGTCGGCCTCCAGCGCGTCGAGGTCGTCGAGCACGCGGCAGCAGCCTTCGTAAAACCGCTCCGCCGCCTCGGTGAGCGACACCGCGCGCGTACTGCGATGAAAGAGCCGATTGCCAAGGCGCTTTTCGAGGCGCGCGATGGCGCGCGAGACGACGGGCGTGGTGAGGCTGTGCATGTCCGCGGCGCGCGTGAAACTGCGCGCCTCGACGACGGAGCGGAAGATCCGCAGGCTGTCGATGTAGTCCATGGTCGTGAGGGGGATGGCGTTGGCGTAGCTTAACACCGGGGAACGCGCCCCACTCACGCATCACGACGGGGTGATTTGTCAGAACTGTGCGCTTGCCTGCACGCCGACCGTCGCGCGTGACGTTGGGAAACCGCGAGGCTTGTAGATTGGCGCTCCCACGAAGAGGTCATAGCTCAAGCCTGCGTATTTCACCGGGATGCCGCCGCGAACGCCGATTACCGCGCCCGCGAGTTGGGTGCCTGCGAGGAACGCCGTGCCCGGCCCGAACACGTGGCCGTAGTCGATGCCTGCGTAGAGCGTCTGCCCCGTCTGGGAACACGGGCCATTGCACCTCGTTGCGCCAGTAGAAGCCGCGCTCGGCGGCCAGCATCGTGTTGCCGTCGAAGCCGCGCACGGTGTAGCGGCTGCCGATGGTCAGGTCGTCGATATAGAACAGCGCGTCGTTGGTGAACTGGCCGTGCATGGTTCCCACGTAAGCGAAGCGCTGCGAGCCGACGGCGAACGGCACCGAGAGGTTGGCGTCGAGCACCGCCATGTGGAAGCGATAGGTGGGACCGTTCGTGTACGGGTCGGGTGTCGCGCCAAAGCCCCCGATGCCCTGGCGATACGCCAGCGTGCCGTCGAACTGCGCCCCGCCGAAGTAGTGACGATCGGTCACCCCTAGTTCGAGGAACGTGTTGTTGCGGGCCTGCGTGGGGATGGTCGTGTCGTCGATAAAGCTGTCGCCAAACCGCTTCGAGAGCTGCAGATACCCACCGAGGACATCGTTCTGGCCGCGCGCGATGACACGCGCGAGACGCAGCGCGGCAGTCTGCGAATTGCCGCTCGATACGAACGTCTGGTTCACGCCCGCGATGTTCTGGTAGTACGTGTTCGTGTTGCCCGAGAGCGTGGCCGTCCAGTAGCCCCACGGCACCGAATACGAGCCATTGAAGCCGTGCGAGCCCAGTGACTTGTTGGCGAATGAGAGGTCCTGGTTCCCGCCTACCGTGAAGATGTCGTTCAGGCCGAGCGGGTTGTCGATGCCAAGGCTCACGTTGCCCTGCCACTTGCCCGTGGCGTCGTTGCCTGAGTTGTCTACCGAGGCGACAAAGGTCCAGGGCTTGCTGCGCTTGATCGTCACGACCACATCGCTTTCGCCCGGTGCGCCGGTTGGCTCGATCTGCATGTCAGCGTCCTGACTTGCCACGCGCTTCAACTGCTCCAGGCCCTGCTCGAGGTCGCGCAGGTTCAGCAGCGCGCCGCTGCCGGTGGGGAATGCCGTTCTCCATGTGCCCCACATCGACGGATCGGCCAGCCGCACCTGGCGCACGACACCAGGCACGAGCGCAAACCGCATGACGCCCGAGGACAGGTCCTGCTCGGGCATCAGCGCACGCGTGGTGATGTAGCCGCGCGAGAGGATCGCCTGTTGCAGGCCCTTCACCAGCACGTCCATCCCGGCCTTGCCGATGCATTGCCCCTGGTAGTGGCCGAGCCACTCGAGCGCGAAGGCGAACGGGTCCTGCGGCAGCGCGGACGCGCCCTGCTTTTGCATGGCGTCGGACAGCCCGGGCGGCACATCGAGCGTGAATGCTTCGATACGGAAACAAGGCGTCTCCTGCGGCAGCTCGGGATACGCCTGCGCCTGCGGCACGGCCGAGCGCACGGCGGGTGCCTGTACGGTGGCCTCACGCTGCTGCGTGTCGAGGCGCTGTTGCTGTATTTGCTCGGTTTCCATGCCGCCCAGGTTTTGTGCCGGCACGTTTGGCGCGAGTGTGGCCAGGGCTGTGAGTGGCAGCGCTGATAACCTCTTTCGGATTTTCATCGTGATGATGGGGTGTGGAAAATCATACGCTATGATTTTTGGAGTCCTGAATTTTGAGATAGCGGCCTGCGTGTGGCGGCATGGTTGCTACGAACCAAGAAAATTCATTTTTTCTGGTGATTTCAGGCAACACCCCGGCTACGGCAGGGCTGTTGTTTCAACCAAAGAAGATGCTTTTCACCACCACGCATACGATGAAGCCCATGGTGACAACGAAGACGCAATATCAGAGAATTCTTTGCAATCGCTTCTTTGGCACCGATGTAATTGACAGCCCGATATTTCAACCAAAAGATGCAATTCGACTGCGACGCGATCGATTAGAATACGAGAATGGAAGGCAAGCATCACATCATCAGTTCATCTGGCTTTGTCGGTGATCAACGGAATATCCCCGCTGAAGGTTCCGCTATTGATGGTTTCGTCGAGTTTCAACCCGACGCCTGGCGCAGCGGCAGTTCCGTTGCAGGCGAATAGACGAAGTGCGGGCCGCATGGGTGGCAGCCCACACGACCCACTGACCACCACCAACTTGCCACAGGAGTTGATCATGGCTGATGCCAATCTCAACGTATGCGCCAATCATTCCCGGGCGGCGCGTCACCCTCCGGCACTCGAGGCGATACCGGCGCATCAATGCGCAGACCCGCACCGAGCTACCGCTTTATCCGTGGATCAAGCTCCCGGGACGGTGGATTAAGTCTAGTCCTCACGCACGATTGAACTGAACTGCAAACAACAAACCCAGCTCGAACGCTGGGTTTGTTGTTCTCGTCATATCAACTCAGAAGCTTTTCGATTACTGCACTTCCTATGACTATCGCAACTACGCCAACAAAGATCCAGTAAAAGACCTTTTGCCGTTTACTCATTCGCGCCCACAGCTCTGGCGTGGGTCCTCCGCCGCTTGCCATTCAAGCCTCAATCACTTATTGCCACCCAAAGGCGCAGAATGTGCCCAAGGCATCACGCCGTAAGTCTTTCCACCGGGCGACCCCAACCCAAGCTCAAGAGCGGTTCCGCCTCCGTACGCATACGTAATGGCACCGAACACGTTGACACCGACAGGCGTGGGTATCGAAACGAGTTACGGGCTTCCGTCTCCATCCACAAGAAGAAAAGCGACAATCCTATTATGGACGCCGCTCCGCCTTGCGTTAATAGATCGAATGGGTACGCGATCGATCGATTCATGGGTTGGATTCGGCGTCGCGCTCCAACGCACGAAGTTCCTTGACCAGTTGATACGTGATCGCCGCAAAGAACGTTAGATAAGCGGGCAATCCGACCAGTACAGGACGCCAACTCGCACCTTTCACCAAGGAGACTGCCGAAATGAACAGTGGTAGCGCACAAGCGGCAACATAGGCAGTAAGCGCCTTTCACCAGACTATTTTTTGCTTGCTTTTCGCGGTCAATTCTTCCCCTCTGATTTCGATGCGTTTGAGATTGCACTTTGCGCCGGACCCGCCAGAACCTGATTTATCTGGTTCAAAAAGTTACCGAGTGGTCCAGGCATCATGCCCGTCATCAATGCACCAAGTGCGTTCGACCCGATTCCCACGCCAGCAGCGAGATAGCAGGTTGCGGAAATACCTCGCGACCGAAGCGGCCATTCTCTGTTTTTTTCGCTCGCGACCGCTAAAGCTTTCGCATTGCGAAAATTCAATGCGATTTCCACGTTTTTTCGGCGGCTTGAGGCCAATTTCAGGCCCCATTGCCGCGCTTACCTCGACTATGGACGGACTTGTGCCAGCGATCGCATGCGCACAAGGTTGTAGGCCACCATGTTCAACACGAACATCTGGTCCACCTTCTTCAAGCCGCGCACCATCACCTGGCGCATGCGTCCCACGGTCTTGGC
>NZ_JAMBPR010000118.1 GCF_024206475.1 Paraburkholderia sp. CNPSo 3274 | reverse complement strand
CGCGATGTACGCATTGATTGGCACTTGCAGACTGAATGACATCGATCCGCGTGCCTACCTCGACTACGTGCTAACCCATATCGCCGGTCACAAAATCAATCGCATCGACGAGCTCCTGCCTTGGCGTGTGGCCGACAAACTGCACACACCAGGCAGTCCGCCAGATCCCTCTACCTGACCGGCAGCTCCAGTTCACCATCATGCTTTACGCGCACGCGAATGGACGAACGGCCCAACTGAGGCGCTTACCCTTCCAGTCATCGACCACGAGGATCTGTAGCAGGCCTGCATTGAGCATTTCGAGCGCGTCCTCGTCTTCGAGCGCATCGGGCAGCAGCACCAGCCTGATCGGTGGCTTTCGGCTTGCACGGAATTGCCTCTCAAGCGCGCTCAGGCTCTCGTAATAGCTCGACGAGCGCCGCACGTGCACCGTCTTGCCGGCGAGGTCGTCCACTGTGGAGAGCACGGGTGACTTCGGCCCAGTTACCACCAGCTCGCGCACGTCGTTACCTTCGATCGATGCCACGAAATCGACAAGCTTTAGCCGCTCATCGGTCACCGTGAGGTTCCCCGCCGCGACGTCACCCAGACCAGCGTTCAGGTCCGGCAGCAGCCGATCGCGCGTAGTGGGGATCAGGACCACGGTAAGCGGACGACTGCCGAGACGGTCTGCGTAGGTCTCGTTGACGTAGCGCTCGAAATCGCGCACAAGCTCGGCCGTCAGGCCATGCTCGTGACCCTTGTCGATGAAATAGAGCGTTCGGCTATAAGGCACCAGCACGCGGATCCATCGACGCTCCAGCATCGCGTCAAAGTCGCCCCGCCAGGGTTTGTTGCTCAGGCTCAGTTGCCTGGTGGGAAGAGGAGGCACACGCGCCTGTGCGGCAGGCGGCACGGCACCAGGCGCCCCGCTGAGGGCAAACGTGCACAGCAGTCCAGCAACGAGTTGGGTCAAGGAACCGGGTCGCACCGCGAGCCCCCTTCACAACGAAATACCGCGTCGCGCCCCGCCGACGCGCCGCCCGAAGGCGAAGTTCGCATGCCTGCCAGCGGCTCGCACGTCATCGGCACCGTTGCGCCGGGACGAGGAGCCACTGTTCGTACGGAAGAACGTCGCCGGAAGCCCGAGGAATCCGGTCGACGTCAGCGCGCAACCATACGACACAGCAACCCTTTTAGACAGAGGGTGGTTGATCACGAATCCCTGGGGTAGTGACTCCGCAAGGCACCATCTGCCGGGGACAGGCGGACTTTCAGTCTGGTTCCAGTCAACGTGATACCAAGTTCATTATGGTGCTGCCGCAGGCCAGAATCCAGTGCGTGAACGATCGCCGCAGGTTTCCCTGGGCGCCGATCCATCCTCACTGCTCTGGTCCTCGCGTGCGCTGGCATGAGATCAAGATCAGCGGGCGGTTTGCGCAGCCGCGATGGTGTCGAATTCGCATTCCTCTGGCACTTATGGTTTGCCGGCCTATCCTGAAAAAAAGCGAGGGTACGGCCATGCGGATACAACGTTGCCTTTCATACATGCTCATGGTGCTGGCAGTGCTGGTGGCCGCATGCCATGGTGGTGGCGACAACAGCGTCGGACCGCCGCAGCCTGCGGGGCTGGCCGAACATGACGGCTCGGTGGTGTACCCGGTGGGTACCGAAATAATTCCCGAAAAGCCCAGCGAGAGTGGTGGGGCAATCGCGCAATTCGACGTGTCACCTGCGCTGCCCACGGGGCTGAACCTGAATCCACAGACCGGCGTGATTACCGGAACGCCCACTTCTGTCAGCAATGCCACGGAATATACGATCACGGGCACCAACGCGACGGGCAGCACGACCACCCGGCTGCAGGTTGAGGTCAAGGCTACCGCCATCGCGCCGGAAAACCTGGCCTACCTGGACAGCTCGGTGATCTATGTGACCAACCAGTTGATCACGCCCAACACGCCGATCACCACGGGCGGTGAGATCACCCAGTACAGTGTGTCGCCGGCGCTGCCCGCGGGATTGACCCTTGACCCGCAGACCGGGATCATTTCCGGCACGCCGACGGCAGTAACCGCGCCAGCGGTCTACATCGTCACCGGCAGCAACAGCGTGGACAGCATCCAGGCCCAGCTCAGTATCGAGGTGCAGGCGCAGTTCGTGCCGCCGGCAGGGCTCACGTATGTGGATCTGGTGCCGGTGTATATCATCGGCCGGCCAATCGTGGTCAACGAGCCTCAGTACTCCGGTGGTGAAATTACCCAGTTCACCGTGTCGCCAGCGCTGCCGGGCGGATTGAGCATCGATGCGTTGACCGGGGCGATCAGCGGCACACCAGCCACGGTGCAGGCGCAGACGACCTTCACCGTGACCGGCACTAACCCCGCGGGCAGCGTCACAGCGCAGATCGTCATTGATGTGGACAACGCCACCATCGGCGCGTGGCTCCCAGCCGATGCCATGAACCAGGGGCGATACCTGCACACCACCACGCTGTTAGCCGACGGTACGGTGCTCGCCGTGGGAGGATTCAACAAAGGCGTGCTGTCCTCAGCCGAACTGTACGCGCCGGCTACGGATACCTGGTCGCTGACCGGCAGCCTGAGCCAGGCGCGTGACCTCCATAGTGCCACGCTGCTGTCCAATGGCATGGTGCTCGCGGCGGGCGGCGAGGACCGGACCCGTGCGCCGCTGTCCTCGGCCGAACTGTATGATCCGGCCACGCGAACCTGGTCGCCAACCGGCAGCCTGAGTCAGGCGCGTGACACGCATAGCGCCACGCTGCTGTCCAACGGCATGGTGCTTGTGGCAGGCGGGCTGGACGCGACCGGCGCCCCGCTGTCCTCGGCCGAACTGTACGACCCGGCCACGCGGGCCTGGTCGCCGACCGGCACCCTGAGCCAGGCGCGTTACTTCCACACCGCCACACTGCTGCCCGACGGCCGGGTGCTGGTGGCGGGGGGCGTCGGCAGCGCAAGCTTTGGCAGCGCAAGCCGGCTTGCCTCGGCTGAACTGTATGATCCGGCCACGCGGACCTGGTCGCCGACCGGCAGCATGAGTCAGGGACGCAGCATCTTCGCCGCCACGCTGCTGCCCGACGGCAAGGTGCTGGTATCAGGGGGATACGGTGGAACCGCCGCGCTGTCCTCAACCGAACTGTATGATCCGGCCACGGGCACCTGGTCGCCGACCGGCGGCATGAACCAGGCGCGGTACTACCATACCGCCACGCTGCTGCCCGACGGTCAGGTGCTCGCCGCGGGCGGGACCAACCAAAGCAACCTGGCCTCAGACGAACTGTACGACGAGGCCACAGGGACCTGGTCACCGACCGGCAGCCTGAGCCAGGCGCGCAGCCGACATACGGCCACACTGCTGCCCGACGGCCGGGTACTCGCTGTAGGGGGACTCGGCCCTGGCTACCTGTCTTCAGCCGAACTGTTCCATTGACAGGGAGACACCGGGGAATGACCGTGACGCGCGCGCTGAGTCGCCGCGTCATCGTGGTCCCGAGGCAGGCTTGCGTGCCGAAAGCACAGGATCGTATCCGCCTCTTAACTGATAACCACAAGAGTAACCGATGATACGTGCCGCAGCCTTCCTGATCACGGGCGCACTAATAGGCGTCACCGTGCTTAAGGGCGTGGAGCGTTACCGATGCGGGCACTTCGCAGATAGTAGGCTGGCCGGGTACGTCGAGCACCTGCAGCGGCGCGGCATGGCTGTAGCGCCCAACGAGGCCAGCGCGATACGAGTGTTAGCTTACCGCGCGTGTATGGCGGACTAGAGACCCGGCATGCTATGGAACGGGGTCCACTGGGGCTATGCCGATCCATCGGATGCAAGCGGAGGAGACGAAGGCAAGCGCGTTGCGTTCAAACTGACCGTCAGGCGATCGGGTATCGCATGCGGCATGCTTCTCGCACTGCCTCTGAAAACGATGAGCAACGAGGATTTCCAGACCTATTCCTTTGACATCGCAAGGGCGTCTGGGGCGAGATCGGCATCCTGTATACATGGCGAATGCACGAGTGGAATCCGAGTGGCACGTGAAGCCAGTTCTGCAGACGTTCGATACCGCACGTCGAATGATGATCATGTAGCCGGCCTCCTCGCCGCGGTTATGCGATGAGGGTTAAAGTCAGTTTGCGAACGCACTTTGACCCTGCGGAGACCGACATGAACTATTGTGGCATAGACGTGCATTCGAACAACTGCGTCGTGATCGTCAGCGACGAGAGCGACCGGATCGTGTACCGGAAACGCCTGCCAAACGAGTTCACGCAGATCGCCGCGGCGCTTGAGCCGTACCGGCACGAACTGGCGGGTGTGGTCGTCGAAAGTACGTACAACTGGTACTGGCTAGTCCATTGCGTCATTGAATTGGCACCCCATCTGTGCTCAGATATCGGTCATGGGAAAAATGAATCTGACGGATACCGAACGCGAACAACTTCTGTCTGCTGCGCGCAGCCGGACGGTACGCGCAGCGGACGTGCGACGCGCAAAGTTGATCCTGATGCTCGAGGACGGCGAATCGCGCGACAGCATCATGCGCACACTTTGCTGTGACTCGCGCTTCATCTCGCGCTGGTCGGGGCGCTTCCTCAGCGAGCGGTTGGCCGGCATGTACGCCCGGCATCCCGGGCGCGCGCCCACGCAGCCACCGGCCAGACTGGAAGCGCGGGTGCTCAACCGTACCTTCAAGCACAAACCCGCCGACGGCTCGACACACTGGAGCAGCTACAAGCTCGCGGCAGAACTCGGCGACGTGTCGGTCTCGACAGTGCAGCGTATCTGGCGCAAGCACGGCATCAAGCCGCAGCAGCTGGAGCGGCACATGGTCTCCAACGACCCGAACTTCGAGGCCAAGGCGGCGGACGTGATCGGGCTGTACCTGAATCCGCCGGCGCACGCAGCGGTGTTCTGCGTTGACGAAAAAACCGCGATCCAGGCACTCGATCGCAGGGACCGGGCGGGCGCGCCGAGAGTCATGGCTTCGAGTACAAGCGCAATGGCACGCTCAGCCTGTTCGCGGCGTTTAACACCGCTACCGGCGAAGTGTTGGGCAAGACGGCCGCGCGCCACACCAGCGAACAGTTCGTGGCCTTCCTGACCGATGTTGTCGCCAGCCAGCCGAAACGCAGGAAAATCCATGTGATCTGCGACAACGTCAGTAGCCACAAGACGCAGCGGGTCGCCGACTTCCTCGACGCGCATCGCAACGTGCGCCTGCACTTTACGCCGACCTACTCGTCGTGGCTGAACCAGGTGGAGAACTGGTTCTCGCGCATCCAGCGCGATGTGATCGCTCGCGGCATCTTCACTTCGGTGAAGGATCTGGATCGCAAACTGATGCGCTATATCAGCGAAAGCCCGAAGCCGATCAAGTGGAAGTATGACGATCCATCGCGCCGGGTTCGACCGGTGCCAATTCAATGACGCAGTGGACTAGTGGATGGACTGATGGATTCAGGTTACCGGGTACACCTGGCCCATCCTGCTGCCATCAGGAAATACGACGGACTTAAGCACAGCGGCGATTTCGCCGATGCGGCCTATCTGGCGCAACTGCGACGATGTCGGGTTTGATCCACGACGTCCGGTAGCCGCGAACCCATTCGAGAACGGGAAGACGCAAACCGGAAGTGCGGTGCGGCGCTGACTGATCGCGCATGATGCTGTGGCCTCCAGGAACGGAAACGCTGCCGACGCACGCCTACGTCGAATGTCTCACCGTCGCCTGCCTGTGGGCTACTGCATTCAACATGCCGAAGTGGGAAATTTGACGAATCCCATCTTGCGGATCGATCGTCAATCGGACTTTGGTCCTACTGCTGCCAGGGCAGTCGTACAGGCAGGATATGGGCCGATGGTCCTATAGAGAAAGCACGCGAGGGGCTGCACGATTCAGTTCGTGCAAACGGAATCGTCTGCGGAACCTGGCGCAGCGCCGTAACGAACCTGTCACATGCGTCTGCCAGTGTCTACACAGAAAGCATCCATGTCCGCCTTTGTCACTACGTGCGTGACTGCTCAGATTATTCGTAAGCATTCCTTTCATTCAATCGAGACAGCGGACGTGTTTTTTTTACTCGTTCGCGGACAAAAAGGTGATGCCATGACCGACCTAGCCAATCAATATGCACGTTCTCAGGAAATCGGCGGCAAAGTCGCCCGGCTCTTCGCAAGGCGATCGGAATTGGCGCAGACTCAATTCAGTCAGCGTTTAGCGGACGCGGCCGGGCGGTTGCGCGAGAGCGACAAACCCGCTTCGCCCAGCCCTGCATGGGCAACCGCGCTGGACCCCTGGGCCGGCTACCGCTACGCGGTGGACGTCGCCGAGCGTTCCGTGCTCTTCTGGGACACCTTGCGTCAGCGCGGAAACGGCTTCGTCGAGCAGGCGCGCAACGGTCTTCAACCCGTCCTCCATTTCGGCCACGAACTCGTTATCGACGGCCGGAAGCTGGCGCGGCCAGTCAACTACGCGCTCGTGCGTCTGCTGCCGCCCGAGGGTGTGGTGATCGACGTTAGCAAGCGTCCTTATGTGATCATCGACCCGCGCGCGGGTCATGGCCCCGGCATCGGCGGTTTCAAGGACGATTCACAGGCCGGCGTGGCACTCAAGGCGGGTCACTCCGTGTATTTCGTCATCTTCTTTCGCGACCCGGAGCCTGGCCAGACGCTGCTCGATGTCTGCGCGGCGGAAGAGCAATTCATACGCAAGGTCTGTGAACTGCATCCGGACAGCCCGAAACCGGCGATCGTCGGGAACTGCCAGGGCGGCTGGGCCGCCATGATGCTGGCGAGTTCCGACCCGGACCATACGGGGCCGCTCGTCATCAACGGTGCCCCGATGTCCTACTGGAGCGGCGCGTGGAGCGAAGGCGAGGGCGACAATCCCATGCGCTATTCGGGCGGCATGCTGGGCGGTACCTGGCTCGCGTCGCTGACGGCGGATATCGGCAACGGCAAGTTCGACGGCGCCCATCTCGTGCAGAACTTCGAGAACCTCAATCCTGCCAATAGCCTGTGGGACAAGTACTATCACCTGTTCGACAACGTCGATACCGAGCCGCCGCGCTTCCTCGACTTCGAGCGCTGGTGGGGCGGCTACTACCTGATGAACCGCGAGGAGATCGAGTGGATCACGCGCAACCTGTTCGTCGGTAACAAGCTCTGGTCGGGCGAGGTGCGGGGTCTCGACGGCGGCGCTTTCGATCTGCGGGAAATCAAGTCGCCGATCATCCTGTTCGCCTCACTCGGCGACAACATCACGCCGCCCCAGCAGGCATTCAACTGGGTCGCCGACATTTACGGAAGCACTGAGGAAATCAAGGCGCGCGGTCAGGTGATCGTTGGGCTCGTGCACCAGAGCATCGGCCATCTCGGCATATTCGTTTCGGGCAAGGTGGCGAAGAAGGAGCACCAGCAGATCGCATCCGTGCTCGAAGCGATCGAAGCCTTCCCGCCCGGTCTCTACGGTATGGAGATTGCCGAGCGCCAGGGCGAAGACGGAAAGATGGAATATGACGTGTCGTTCCGCGAGTATCGGCTCGAAGATATCGCTGAGCGCCTGAACCGGTTCGAGCGTGGGGACGAACAGCCGTTCGAGGCCGTCAAGCGCGTATCGGAGCTGAACCAGCGCGCATACGAGCTATTCCTGCAGCCCTGGGTACGGGCCTGGTCGAACGAAACGACGGCGAACCTGCAGCGGCAGTTTCATCCGCTTCGCGCGCAACGCTGGGCGTTATCTGATCTGAATCCGTGGCTCGCATGGCTTGGCCCGGCCGCAGACGCAGTCCGGGCGAAGCGGGCCGCCGAAGCCCATGAGGACACGCGGTTAAGGGAGTTCGAGCACTACGGCTCGGAAATGATCAGTGCATCGCTCGACTGCTATCGTGCGATGCGCGACGCGATGACGGAGAGCGCGTTCTTCTCCTTCTACGGAAACATGTACTCCGTCGAACAAGGTGATGAGGCGCAAGCAAGACCCGCTGCAGTGGCCAGAGATCACCGCGATCTGCCCTACGTTAGGGACGCGTTGGCGTCGATGACCGAAGGCGGCTACACCGAGGCGCTTGCTCGCGCTGCTTGTCTGCTCGCTCGCCGGGGCGAGCCGCTCCCGCTCGCGCGGCTTGCCCTGCGCAGCGAACTCGCGAAGGACTACGCGGCGTATGTGCCCCAGCTTCCTGGCGACCAGTGGAGGCGCGTGCGCGGTGAGCAGGAAATCATCGTGCATTACGAGCCGGAACAGGCGCTCGCCACGCTGCCGCATCTGCTGGAAGACCCGAAAGACCGGGAAAAGCTGCTTGATCTGGCCGAAAAGCTGCTGGCCGACCGGCGCGTTCAGGAGGCCGGGCCGACCGCCGCCCAGCTCAGCATGCTCGACAGGATCCGTGCGTCCTTGCCGCTGGAACGTGCGGCAGCACGGTCCAGCGCAACGCTGCGCCAGGTTCCCGAGGCGCCGCCCAAGCGCGTGGCACCCGATCTCAAGGAGGCGTCGTGAATCGTGAACACGAAAAGTACGACCGGCTGATTGCCATTTGCCGGTCTCTGCCGCCACTGGCCACCGCAGTGGCGCATCCCTGCGATCGAAGCGCTCTCGAAGGCGCGTTGCAGGCGAAGGAACTCGGCCTGATTGCGCCGGTTCTCGTGGGGCCGCGCGGACGCATCGAAGAGGTTGCAGAAAGAGAGGACCTCGATATCACGGGCTGCGCGATCGAGGATGCGCCGCACAGTCACGCCGCCGCGGCACGGGCGGTCGAACTGGTGCACGAAGGGCGCGCGGAAGCGCTGATGAAGGGCAGCCTGCACACCGACGAACTCATGGGCGCGGTAGTGAGTCGCGAAGGCGGGCTGAGAACGGAGCGCCGCGTGAGCCATTGCTTCGTGATGGATGTGCCGCGGCACGAGAGCGCGCTGATCATCACCGACGCGGCGATCAACATCGCGCCCACGCTGGCCGAGAAGGCCGACATTCTGCAGAACGCCATCGATCTGGGTCACGCGCTGCGCTTTCCGGAAGTGCGGGTGGCGCTCCTCTCGGCGATGGAGACTGTCAATCCCAAGGTGCCCTCCACGATCGAAGCCGCTGCGCTGTGCAAGATGGTCGACCGTCGCCAGATCACCGGCGCGCTGGTGGACGGTCCGCTGGCGCTCGACAATGCCATCGATCCCGAAGCCGCGCGCATCAAGGGTATCGATTCGCCGGTGGCGGGACGCGCGAATGTGCTCATGGTACCCGACCTCGAGGCTGGCAACATGCTTGCCAAGAGTCTGTCGTTCCTGGCCGGTGCGGATGCCGCAGGAATCGTGCTCGGAGCGCGGGTGCCTGTGATCCTGACAAGCCGTGCGGATTCCATCGTCACGCGGCTTGCCTCGTGCGCGGTGGCATCGCTCGCGGCCGAGAAGCGCAGGGAAGATGCGCGGGTGAGGGGGTAACGCAATGGCCGACGTCATCCTCGTTCTCAACGCCGGTTCGTCGAGCATCAAGTTCAGCGCTTTCAAGGCGCAGCCGGGCGATCTGCCGCTCGTCATGCGCGGCCAGATCGAAGGGCTGCTTTCGGCGCCACGTCTCGTCGCATTCGATGGAAAAGGCGAGCAGACCGGAAAGCATGATTGGGGTAATGAGCCCCTCAGGCATGAGGAGGCGGTTGCCCACATTGCCCAGTTCCTGCGCAGCCATCGCGACGGCAACCGCCTGGTCGCCGTCGGGCATCGCGTGGTCCATGGCGGCCAGGGATTCTCGAAGCCCGTGCCCGTCACACCCGGTGTGCTGGACGAACTCGACAAGCTCACGCCGCTCGCTCCGCTGCACCAGCCTCACAACCTGAAGCCGATTCGTGTCATCGAGGAGCGCAACCCGGAACTGCCGCAAGTGGCGTGTTTCGACACGGCGTTTCATGCGACGCAGCCTGCGCTTGCCTCGACGTTTGCGCTGCCGGCAGCATTGACGGAGCAAGGCGTGCGGCGATACGGCTTCCACGGCCTGTCCTATGAGTACATCGCGCGTACGCTGCCCGATGTCGCTCCTGACGCAGCGCAAGGCCGCACCGTCGTCGCCCATCTCGGCAATGGCGCGAGCATGTGCGCGCTGGACGCGGGCAGGAGCGTGGCGAGCACGATGGGTTTCACCGCCGTCGACGGGTTGCCCATGGGCACGCGCAGCGGCAATCTCGATCCTGGCGTCATCCTTTATCTGCAGGATGAACTGAAAATGGATACGCGCGGCATCGAGGACTTGCTGTACCGTCGCTCGGGGCTGCTGGGGGTATCGGGTATTTCCGGCGACATGCGTACGCTGTTGGCGAGCGACGACGCGCGCGCCGCCTTTGCCATCGACTTGTACGCGTATCGCATTGGACGCGAACTGGGATCGCTCGCCGCCGCGCTGCAGGGGCTCGACGCGCTGGTTTTCACGGCCGGCATCGGCGAGCACTCACCGGAGATCCGGCGGCGGGCCTGCGAACAGGCAGGCTGGTGTGGGGTGGAAATCGACAGCAGTGCGAACGAAGCGGGCGGCCCCTGTATCAGCACGGCTTCGAGCAGGGTCTCGGTCTGGGTCATACCGACCAACGAAGAACTCATGATCGCCCGCCACACGCGTGAAGTGACGGGCATTGCGTGAAACTACCCGATTGCCAGGGAGAAGTCTGATGAGCCAGAGCGTTCAACATCCGGTGCTGAGCGGGAAGAAGGCGTTGGTGACGGGTATCGCCAACGAGCATTCGATCGCGTACGGCTGCGCGAAGGCGTTCCATGAAGTGGGCGCCCATCTCGCGATCACGTATGCCGACGAGAAGGCGAGGTCATACGTGGAGCCGCTGGCGAAAGACCTCGAGGCGCCTATTTTCATGCCGTTCAACGTCTCGAAGCAGGAGGAACTGGAGGCGGTGTTCGAGCGGATTGCGAGTGAATGGGGCGAACTCGACATACTCGTGCATTCCGTCGCGTGGGCGCCAAAGAGCGATTTGCAGGGCGGGCTGCTCAACTGCTCCGCCGAGGGCTTTGCAGCCGCCATGGACATTTCATGCCATTCGTTCGTGCGGATGGCACGGCTCGCCGCGCCACTGATGAAGCAGGGCGGCTCCATGTTCGCGATGAGCTACTACGGCGCGAACAAGGTGATCCCCAACTACAACGTCATGGGTCCGGTGAAGGCGGCGCTAGAGGCGTGCGCGCGCTATCTGGCGTATGAGCTGGGTCCGCAGCAGATCCGCGTGCACGCCGTGTCGCCCGGGCCCCTGAAGACACGCGCTGCATCCGGCTTGAAAGACTTCGACGTGCTTCTCACCCAGGCGGCAGAACGGGCGCCGCTCGGCGAACTGGTCGACATCATGGACGTCGGCTTCACCTGCGCGTACCTCGCGACGCCCTATGCGCGGCGTTTGTCAGGCGAAACGCTTTACGTGGACGGCGGCGTTCACATCATGGCGTAGGCGCGCGCAAACGCAGCTTCCGGTGGCGCAGCCCGCCGGGTCGGCGCGTTGCGCATCACAGCTGGAATGCGCGCAAGGCAAAGTCAATGCAATTGACATATCGGCCAGGATCCCGGCAGCTTGAGGGCAGGCAATCACTATTTCGCCAGGGCGGATCCGGGCCATGAGGAAGGTCGCCAGACTGTTCAGGCGCTTAAAGATCGAGACACCGGCAGATGACGTGATTGTGCTTTACCGGCTAAACAGTATCGGCGCGCGAGTTCACGCGCCTGCCAGCCTCACTGCACGCATCGTCTTCGCGAATCCGAGAATCCTGATGACCCGTTTAAGGTTGTATGCCAGCACATGCAAACTCATTTCGGACGCAACATGGCCGAGTCGGCTCTGATAATCATGTAGCCGGCCCAGGCCGTTGTGGTGGAGCGGCGCCAATCTCGCCGCGCTCGAAGCCATCAATGCCGAGTGTGAAACGCCCATCAAGATCCGCCAGTCCAAGTATCTCAATAACCTGGTGGAGCAGGATCATCGGGCGATCAAACGACGAACGCGGCCCATGCTGGGATTCAAGAACTTCCCCCGCGCGAGGGTCATTCTCGGCGGCATCGAGGTAATGCACATGATCAGGAAAGGACAGATGAAAGACGGTGGCATCGCGCAAACGCCCGCCCAGCAGTTCTACTCGTTGGTAGCATCAGTAGTCCTCATCATGTCGACATTTGTTTGACTCGTCTTATCGCGACAAAACCGTCACGCCGTCGCGCTCGCCCTAGTCGATCTGGTCGCACTTGATCCATTCGTGCAGCGTCTGCGGCGTGCAGCCGATCATCGGTGCAATCGATTCGATCGCCGCCCACATCAACGGATGTTCGCTACGCTGCTCGCGCACCAGGCGTACAGCGCGTTCCCGGACTTCCGGGGAAAACTTGATTGCCTTCTTGTTCATGGCTCCATCCTCTCAAGAGTTGGAGCCTCCACAAAACCCGGGGCGGTTCATAGACTAAAACCGGTTCTGTTGCAGTAAGGGTGTCGAGACCAGAAATGTCGATATGATCAGTATTGGTTATGACACAAGAGAGTAAAACTGCTGGGAAGCAGACGACGGGGCTTTGCCCGCACGTTTCATCTGTCCTTTCCTGATCATGTGCATTACCTCGATGCCGCCGAGAATGACCCTCGCGCGGGGGAAGTTCTTGAATCCCAGCATCGGCCGGGTCCGGCGTTTGATAGCCCGATGGTCCTGTTCGATAATGTTGTTCAGGTACTTGATCTGGCGGACCTTGATGGGCGTCTCGCGATCGGCATTCACCGCATCCAGTGCGGCCAGATTGGAGCCGCTTTTGTCGATGGTCACTGTCTCTGGCGCACCATTGCGAGCGATCGCCTTTTCAAAGAACCGCCGGGCTGCGGCCTTGTCCCGCCTGGCCCTGAGCAGGAAGTCAACCGTGTCGCCCGCCTTGTCCACTGCCCGGTAAAGATATTTCCACTCGCCTTTGATCTTGATATAGCTCTCATCCGTTCGCCAGCTTTTCCCAACCGGACGCTTGTGCTTGCGGAACGTCTTTTCGAAGAGCGGCAGTAGTTTGATGACTCAGCGGTACACCGTCGAATGATGCACCGCGATACCACGTTCGTCCATCATCTCCGCGAGATTGCGCAAACTCAACGAATAGGCCACGTACCATCGCACGCACAGCAAAATCACGTCAAGCGGGTAGTGAAGGCACTTCAGGACCTTGGCCAGGCCAGGCCCGGCGCGAGTGTGGTTCGCGGTGTCTTCGTCTTCTTCATCGCACAGCTCAAAAATTCGCCGCCCAATTTTAACCTGGCCCTTACTGCAACAGATCCGTTTTTCAACGCCGGGAAAATCAGGCCAGTCCAATTGATTTTTTCTCGCTGTTCCAGTGCAATAGGCTGCATCCGCAACGGTATTGGCAGGTCAATCTTCAGGCCACACCAAATTGGAGTAGTTCTGTCGTTTGGTCGTTTGTTTCCAAGCCCCTCCCGCAACCCCTTGAACGTTAAGGAAGGTCTTTGAAACTCCTGGACTTGATAATGCCGTCGGATATCCTGGAGAAAGCCAAACGAACGGGTGCTGCAGCCACTCAACTGGATTGAACTGGCTCTGTCGCAACACGGCGTGGAGGTAAAATCCGGTGTGCGGAAATTGCTGGCGACTACGATGGCCAAGACGACGAAGACGCCGCGCAGGACCTTGCCCCTGGCGTGGCCAAGATGCTGAAGCGACCGCACTTTCCACTGGATGGGATCCGGTTGTGCATGCGGTGATACGTGGCATCTTCGCTCAGCCTGACGAACCTCGGACGACGGCGCTGCAAAAAACCCTGAAGCCCATCATGGGCTTGATACATGATCAGAAAAGGGCAATGAAGGACGCCGCCATCCGACGGACTATTGTCGAGTTTGCTGGTGACGTAAGCAGTTTTTATCGTATCGTAACTGCCTCTTCCTGCCTCTTCCTGCCTCTTCCTGCCTCTTCCTGCCTCGTTTGTCGAACGCGACCCCATTTTCCGTCGGGCTTACCGCCGTTCCCACAAGCGCCTGGATTACCGAGATCCGCGCGAGCGATCTTCGTCTCTCGCTGGCAAACCGGTACAACAGCGGCCAGAGCCCGCCTGACGCGCCCACCGATCCACTCCGGAAATATCAACATGAACAGGCTCAAGGTTGGCACGCGACTCGCGATACTCGCAGGCATCGTTTCGCTCGTCGCCGCAGCGGATGGATTTCTCGCACTGGGCGGCATGGCGCACGGGAAGCAGCGACTGGAGACTGTGTATCAGGACCGCACCGTCGCGCTGGTGCAGCTAGGCCAGGTGCTCTATGACACGCTCTCGATCCGGCGGCAGCTCGATCTCGCCCAGGAGGCGCCCACACAGGAGCAGATCGACCGCGCACTCGATGAGGTGGCGCAACTCGACGCGCAGCGCGAAAGGGCCTGGCAAGGCTACCTGAGCACGCGCATGACGCCGGAGGAACGCCAGCTGGTCGACCGCGCAGAGGCTCACCGGGCGCAGCTCGCGAAGGCCCGTAACGAGGTGATTGCGGCGTACCGGCACGACGGCCGGTCCGCCGGCGCGGCAGCGCTGGCCAGCACTCACGTGGATGCGCTGTTCGATGGATTCCACGCTGACATGAGCCGGCTGATTGACCTGCAGGCCCGGGTGGCGCGCGCGCAATACGATGCCGAGCAGTCGTACACCCGATTCCGCCTGCTGCTGGCCGCGACGATCGCGGGTGGAGTCCTGTTCAGCTTCGGACTGATGGCATGGCTGGCACGCACGATCACCCGGCCGCTGGCCGCCGCGATTGACGCGGCGCATTCGATTGCGGAGGGCAACTTCGAGACAAGCCTGCCTGTTGCAGGCAAGGACGAGTTCGGCCAGCTAATGCACGCCCTGTTGAAGATGCAGGAGGCACTGCGCGCGATGTCCGGCGAGATCCGGACTCGGATCAAGCAGCTGGAGGACATGTCGAATGCATTGCCACTGGCAGTCTTTCAGGCGCGAGTCAGCCCCGATATGGGATTCGCATATAACTTCATTGGACAGCCCGCGTTAGCAGGTTGCGGAAATACCCCTCGACGGGAAGCGGCCTTCCACGATTTGCGCGCCCACTGCCGCTAAATCTTTCGCATTGTGCAATTTCAACGCGAATCAACCTTTTTAAAGCGCTGTGAGGCCGACTTCTGGCCTCATTGGCGCCTTTTCCCCGCCACTATGGACGGAACTGTGCCAGCGATCGCATGCGCACGAGGTTGTAGATGCTATGGACGGGCCACGGAAGTAAGCCTCCTGGAGTAAAACGAGGATTCCGACACCCGTTTTCCGAGAGGAGTACGCAAATGAATGCGCCTCGCACGGCCCTTCATGGGCAGGATACAACCATCACCTCCCTGTATGTCGCCTTCGAACTGGGTGACAGGAGCTGGAAGCTCTCGCTGGGTAATGGGGGCCGGGCACCAAGCCGCAGCACGGTGGCCGCCGGCGATACGGCCGCAGTTTTCGCGGCGATTGCGAAGGCCAAGGCGCGCTGTCATCTGGCCACCGATGCTTCGGTACACAGCTGTTATGAAGCCGGGCGTGACGGCTTCTGGCTGCACCGCTGCCTGGAAGCACATCAGATCACGAACTTGGTGGTGGATTCAGCCAGTATCGAAGTGAACCGGCGTAGACTGCCGCGCGTCAAACAAGATGAGAGCAGCGCGTCAATCAGGATGAGAGTACTGGCGTTGCGGCAGCGGTGGAGGGCGTAGCCCGGAACCGCTGCCGCAACGCCGCGCCGAGGAGTCCGCCCCGCTGCCGGGGTGCCTTGTCGGTGGTCGCGGTAAATCGGGTATGAACAGCTCTTCCATGTAGCGAAGGGAGGCTGAGTTGCCCGGCCGACACATCAACGACCATCAGATGAGGCTCTACATGAAGTAC
>NZ_JAMBPR010000117.1 GCF_024206475.1 Paraburkholderia sp. CNPSo 3274 | reverse complement strand
GGCTGAAACGATCAACGGCTTGTACAAGGCAGAGGTGATCCATCGCCTCGGACCGTGGCGCAATCCGCAGGCCGTTGAAATGGCGACGCTCGAATGGGTTGACTGGTTCAACAATCGTCGACTATTCGGCCCCATCGGCAACATTCCACCTGCCGAGGCAGAAGCCGCTTATTATTCAAAACTCGCTGGGTCCGCCATCGCGGCGTGACTCAAGCAAAACAGCCTCCGGGAAACCCGGGGCGGTTCAGACCGACTTTCTGGCGTCGGCCAGACAGACGTCGGTTGGATTGTCGACGGATATAAATTCAGACGCGGACCAGAAGAGGCCGAACAGCAGGTGCACCTGTCGGAACGAGATGCCGAAATCGTTGCGCAAGTAATCGAACTCACACGCCCGCTGAGGGAATACCTTAGGAGACGAAACGACCCCTCTTGGAAGTTTCTTTTTCTCCAGTGCGGCAAGGGATTTTCCTATCCTCGCCGCGTAAGAGTCGTAGAAGAAACGTCCACCGCGTTAAGTAGCATTCGCATTCGCAACAGCTTCCTTGCAACCGGCACCGTAGCATTCGAAGATGCCGACCGTCTAGCGAAGCGCTTTTCTCTGACATCTTTGCGTGCGAGTGTCGCAGTATGCCACTATTTGAAAGATCCTAACGTCCAGAAGCTGGCAAAGCTGTTAGGGCATAAGAAGCTTGACATGGCCATGCTTCAGCGATATTTGCCTGCGCCCTTGCTTTCTTTCTTTCAGGAGCGGTGGATTCGCTTATTCCAATGTGGATTGCTGGTTGAGGCGCTGAAGGACAGTCCTCAGCTTTTGCCGGCCACTGGCTTTGCTTCACTCGACGAAGTCACCGAATTTCTCAGCAATCACGCGTTGAAGTGGAAGCCTAGGGGGGGAAATGGCGTGGATGTACCCTCACTAAAAAGCAGCCACTTTACGGACAAAGTCATTTTCTCGATAAACGTTGAGAATCTAACTCTTCTTGAGAGTCTGCGAGTTGCGGTGGAGTCGATGTCGATCGAACGCATCTCGCGGCTCGCACAACTTTGGCATGACTATGCGGTCCGCTTGTTCGCGTTTATTGAGAATAGTCATCCGCCGCGCGATGACTTTAAAGAAATGCTGAATTTGGCGCGGGGGCTGGCTTCACAAGACTTGTTGAATCGGGAGGAGCTATATGCTTAAGGGAATGCCGATTGAGTTTTTCGACCGTTTAGAGCGTGCTGCAAGCCCAGATGTCGAATCATTCAAGCATGCGTCCTTTCTGACAACCGGATACAGCGAACAGATATGGAAAATGCGGTTCGGCAGCGTCGAGCGGGAGGTGAACTGGCGCGTTCGATTCGGCTCAGGCTTTCTGACAGATGCCAATCATACGTCTACTAGGAATATCTTCCAGTCGTGGGTGATCGCGCAGACTCATCCATCGGTGACAAATGGGCGCCTGCTAGACGATATAGCAGCGAAACGGGTGACGGCCATCGCGTGCAGATTAGTAGACTACTTCTTGTTGCACCAGGACGAACTTAAGCTGGCGAAGCATGGGATGCGAGTCTTGACCGAGAATGATTTCGCGTCGCTGTTATATCGATTTGAGACTTGCCTGGGCGACCACGAAGCCATCTATGATTGGACTCGCAGATTAGGCGAGTGGCTCGACGAACGCGTGCGCCAGTCGTTGGACGCTGTGACGGCGTTAGTGGAAAGGCATGCTTTCTTGAGTGAGTTTCCTACACCAAGGGAGGAGTGGACGCTTGCAGTTGAGCCGGAGCGATTGGCAGAGTGGCGCGCAGTGCTATTGCGAGAGGGATTCTATAACGTCGCGAAGGAAAGGGTCGACTATCGCTTTAGCCCCGCGACTACGAGGCTCGCCGCATCTATCTATGTGGACACCATCGCAGGGCACGGTGTTAAGCCAGTGTTTGAAGAACTTTGCCTCGTTCCTGTCGACAAGTACGCTCGCGAATACTGTGGCGTAGACGTTCGCACGGGGGAGGGCGAAGCCCCGTCCAATGATTATGTGAGCATTCGCAGACGCGTTCTTCTGAGTCTTTCAACACTCTCCAGAGTTGGATTTGATGTGCCAGTCGAAGCTCTTGAGGCGGTTCGACAATCTGGGCTGGTAAACCCCGCCAGTATTGCCAAGCCAGGG
Source organism: Paraburkholderia sp. CNPSo 3274 (assembly GCF_024206475.1). Taxonomy (GTDB): domain Bacteria; phylum Pseudomonadota; class Gammaproteobacteria; order Burkholderiales; family Burkholderiaceae; genus Paraburkholderia. The sequence goes on along the minus strand of NZ_JAMBPR010000117.1, from coordinate 14,241 downwards.
CGATACCGGAACCCGCCAATCTGGCAGGTCATCGATGGAATTAAAAACGGTACGGAGTTCACGCTCACCTTTGGTCTCGATCTTTTCGACAGCTATGTGAATATCCTAAAAGCAGCAAGAGACGAGCACGTCACGCCTCACGAATTGACACTAAGGCACGACATACGTCAATTCTTGACCAAAGGTGCCATTGACATGGGTATCACGAAATGGTGTCTAAGAACGCACGCGGACTCCCGGCGCATCGAACCAATGTGCAAAAAAAGGGGCGTGACGAGCGTTCGATGGGAAAGGCAAGACTTCTTTCCGGAGTTTAGGCGTAGGCGTGGTTTGTTGCAAAACATCCAAGTGTTTTACGGCGGTTGCCAACATGTAATCGGTCCTGTTACCGCACGACGGCGGGCGGAACTTCTACGGTTACCAGTTTTGGGGTGCCTGGATGCGAGTCGCGAATACATCGTGTTCAAGAACGGGAAATCAGGCGCCGCCGGAGTGCGCCAAGAAGAAGTGCGTCCTATACCGCCAATCATTGCAACGCAGATTTCTTTGGTGGAGCACCTGCACACACGGTTGGTCGATGTCGGCGTCCTCAAAGTACCCGGCTTACTGTTTTCGACGCCCGGCTTCAGGGGAATCGTCCAGCCGACGGAAACCCGCTTCAACGCCGCGCTCGATGTCTTTTGTGACTTCTTTGAGACGCCCCTTAATCGCGACGGGCAGCGCTACTATCTGAGGGAACATCAATTCCGGCGATTCTTGATAATTGCGTTCTTCTTTGGAGCGCGTCAAAGCAACCTAGAAACACTTCGATGGTTCATAGGTCACACCGATGCGGCGCACCTGTGGCATTACCTTACAAATACCGTTTCGGGTGATATGCATCGCGAAGCTGCTGCATATTTTTTGACTGACGAACTCCAACTTCCAGAGGAGGAGCGCGTTGTTGAAATACACGAGCACGTACGTGAAGAACTCGCGACTCTTGTAGAGGCTAGATTTCAAACGCGGGAGTATGCTCTCATCGACGCTGAAACGCTTGAAGATTATCTGAAAATATTGTTGGAAAAAAATATAACAGTGGAGCCAGTGTTCTTCCCTGCTGCATCGAAGGAGAAATATAAGATTATTGTTAGTCTGAAGGAGCGGAAATGAATCTAAAGAGAGAACCTAAGACAAAAAACGAGAAGAGTATCGTGGCTTTGGAGAGGTTCCTTGCCGGAGTAGCGAGTAAGCCGGAAGAGTTCACTGCCGATGAAGAGTTACTGTCTGCTCTAAAGAGGCAAAGTCGTCTTGCGAAGTTCTCAAAGCCGGAATCCGAGGTGATAGCGACCTCCCGATGTACGATTGAACGGGTGGCAGAACGTCTTTTCTACGGCGGCTTTCGATATCTAGACACCTTAAGGCTGACCGCGCTCGCTTCGCTGCAGACCGCTACTGCGGAAGCAGGTCGGGGCAAGCGCCGGACGAAGCAACGGCTAGCTGACGATCTCGTGGCAGCAAATGTCAGTCGTGTGCAAGCATTAGTGGATTGCTGGCAAATCACTAATGCTTTCCACCGTGCTTTAAAGGAGGGGCGGCAGCTAGCAAATCTGTCTCGCGACCCGGCGCTTGTAGCACGTTGGGACAAAACAGAGGCAACGCTGCTTGCCATGTTCGACCTGGCGGACAGACCGATCGTGAAAACAAATAGCGAGGCTGAAAAGTGGCTGATGCAGCTTCGGTCGTAGACCTCCCGACACGGCGAAAGCGAAAGAACTTCGTTAACGCTCCCAAAGGCACTCGTCTATTTCGCGCGCACAACGGCGAGAGGACACTCACCCGTGACGTTTCCGGCATTCCGCTGCCACTCTGGCCGGACGGATGCTGGTGTGTAGAGCTCGCGGGTTATATGCATGTGTTATCGGAACGTTACCTGTCGTTGGCGGACAGAGGTGGGACGCCCGGCACGTATGCCTCTGAATTGAGCCATCTGGTTCGATATTGCTACGCCGAGAAGGTTGATTTTCATCGGATGAGCAACGAACAGTTCGAGGAGTTCATCGATATGTTGTGCAAGGGGAAACGACCAAACGGCGAACCAGTTCGTAATAGTCGCACGGTCGTTGGTATCGGACGAAGGAGCCTGGAATTTCTTGATTACGTAGGGAAGCGGCGCGGCATACCTGACTTCGTCGCGCCCGACGGGCCTCATATTATTGCCAACCGAAAAATGTTAGTACGAAGGGGGGCGGAACGGGGGGCCTCGGTGGTACGGTACTACTGGCACCATAGCTGTTTTCCACAATTGAGTGCAGTAACGAGGCGATACCCAGTCCCGGAAGACTATATAAACCGTCTGCGCAAAGCTGCCCATTGCGTTAAATCGAGCAGCTTCCTGAAAAGAAGAAGGCTCACGCTTCTCAGAGTGCTGGAGGCAACCGGCGCCAGGCGTATCGAGGTGGCGAATCTGACAGTTGCAAGTGTTCGCGCAGCAAAATCAATGATTATTCCCTATCTCGAATTACCAACCTTCAAGCGCTCGGGTGGACCGGAAAAAAGACTGGTTCCGATACACCATTCGGAATTGGATTTTATTATTGAATACATTGACTTCTACCGCGCATCGTTGGTTGAAAGAGAATTTGGCGAAAATGATCATGGCCTAGTTTTCGTAAGCGAGAAAAGCGGCGCACCGATCACACCGAACACCATTACCCTAGAGCTTCATATTCTTCGGAAAGCTGCAGGAATCGAGGGGCGAGCTCATCCTCATCTTTTCCGTCATCGCTATATAACAATGGCGCTCCTGCGTCTGATTCGTGCCTATGAGATCAAAGATAAGGAGCATTTCGGCGAGCTGCTTTTAAAGGTAAGCCAGTTTGCCCAAGAAGTTATGGAGAGGACAGGGCACACAACTTTGGCGTCGTTGTCCAGGTACGTAGATTGGGCCTTTGCGCTGTCTTTGGGTTTTGACGAAAATCGGGACGCAATTGATGTTGGCGAGGTCGCGCGAGCCGGACGGGCGATGATTGCAGAACTCGAGACGATGCGGGATACGGTGTCAGCGAAGGAATTTGCCGCGGAGATTATGCATAGCCTCAAAGGATTTGTTGAAGATTTGTCGCGGGTGGAAGGGAAAAGGAAGGGGGCGGGCGTGGGCTATTCGATGTTGGCCAAAGCAGTCAAGCAGAAAGAGTAACCGTGCGAGTTACGCCGCCGATTTTTCCCGTGTGGTTCTGTGATCCACGAGCAAGTGGCTGACGGGGGCAGCGTCGATCTAGGCGATTGCCGTCGCATCGACGGCCAATTGCTATTGGTAACGGTTGTTGGCCCCAATTAGCGCCTTTCTGCCACAGCCGGTGCAATTTGTCGTTGCTCACTCGGTATTGCTCAAGATGGCGGGCAAGTTATTGAATGGTAATGGAAAAAATTTTGAGCAACTGCCGATCTAAAGCGAAACTCCCGGCTCATCCAGAAATAGCACCCCTAAATGCGCAAGCGTAATCTCGCCCGGCTGCGGCGGATTGCGCCCGCCGATCAGCGCGGCTGCACTCGACGAATGATGCGGCGCGCGAAACGGCCGTTTGCGCCACTGCTGCGGCGTGAAGCCGGCCGCGCTCGCGGAGAGCAGGGCGGCGGAGGCTAGCGCCTCGTCGTCCGTCATGACGGGCAGGAGCCCGGGCAGGCGCGCGGCGAGCATCGACTTGCCAGCGCCTGGAGGCCCCACCATCAACAAATGGTGCCCGCCGGCCGCTGCGACTTCGAGCGCCCGGCGCGCGCCGCGCTGGCCGACCACGTCGGCCATGTCGGGGGGCGTAGCGGCCGGTGCGGCGTCGAGGGCGCCCGCGCGCACGGGTGCGAGGCGCGCCTCGGGATCGACGCCCGCAAGGTGGGCGCAAAGGGAGCGCAGGTCTACCGCGCCGTACACCGCGACATCTGGCACGAGCGCCGCTTCGGCGGCGTTTTGCGCAGGCAGATACAGCTCGGGCACGCCGGAGCGCGTTGCTTCGCCGGTCTCGGCATCAGGAATCCGAAGGATGTTGCTCTCGGCCATGGCCTCGCGGCTAAACGCTGCCGCTTCGTCAACACGCGCTGCGCGATCCCTGTGCGCGCGTGCCGTGCCGCATGCCATGGCGAACGCGCCGCGCATCGGCCGCACGGCGCCGGTGAGCGAAAGCTCGCCAGCGAACTCCCGGTGCGCGAGCGCCGCAACCGGAAGCTGCCCGCTCGCCGCGAGAATGCCGAGCGCGATCGGCAGATCGAAGCGACCTGATTCCTTGGGCAAATCTGCGGGCGCGAGGTTGACGGTAATGCGCCTCACCGGGAAATCGAAGCCGCAGTTCGAGAGCGCGGCGCGCACGCGCTCGCGGCTTTCGCGCACTTCGAGATCGGGCAGCCCAACGATGGACATCGTGAGGCTATAATTGCACCGCCCGAAACAACAAGCACGAAAGATGGAACAAGTCTCGAAAGCAGCCCACATGAACAGTGGCCCCCGGCCGCTTGCATACAGTTACGTGCGTTTCAGTTCCGTGAAACAGGAGCTCGGAGACAGCCTGAACCGACAGGTCGAGGCAGCGGAAGAGTATTGTCGGGAGCACAATCTGCGGCTAGACACGAAGAGCTATCGGGATTTGGGCGTATCGGCGTTTAAGCGCCACAACATAGAGAAGGGGGCACTTTCTCGCTTCATTGAGGCCGTTAACACCGGAAAGATTGCCACCGGGAGTTATTTAATAATCGAGCAATTCGATCGTCTAAGTCGCGCGGACGCTCATGTTGCACTGCGTTTATTGATGGGCCTTGTAGATTCCGGCATCAAAGTGGTTACCCTTTTCGACCGTAAGGTTTGGGACACCGAAGCCATTAAGGATGCAACGAACCTGATGCTTGCGGTGGTCTACATGTCGCGCGCTAACAACGAAAGCGCGGCAAAGGCCGACCGGCTGGCCAAGGTTTGGAAGCGGAAAAAAGATCGAGCAGCAGATGGCACCGCAGCTCGCATTGTGACTAGCGAGTGTCCGCGCTGGCTTCGCGCAAATGAGAGTAAAACAGGTTTTGACGTTGTCGACGAAATAGCGGCCAGCATTAAGCGCGTCTTTGACTTGCGGATTAACGGATTCGGCATTGTCGCCATTGTGAGTCGCGCCAACTCAGAACGATGGCCGGCCCCCGGCAAACCGTCTGTGCGCAAAGCGGGCGAGTCCCCAGAGGACTTTGCGCGACGCAAAACTGAAAGCTCAACGTGGCACACATCCTTGGTCGGCAGACTCTTGAAAAACCGCGCACTAATCGGTGAGTATCAACCGCGCTGCATTGACCCGAATGACGATACCAAGCGTGTGCCCTATGGGGAGCCGATCAAGCACTATTATCCGAGCGTACTGGACGAACCCACGTTCTTGCGCGCTCAGGCGACGGCCGACAGACGAGGACGATTCCCCGGTCGGCGCGACGCCACCGGGCGCAACTGGCTCTACGGCCTCGCACAGTGCTCGTGCGGACATTCGCTTGTCCGTAAGAACAAAAATTCGCAGAAGCAGCCCGGCTATGCGCGCTATTACTGTACCGCTCGCGTACGGGGCGCATCGGAATGCCCGGGCGTGAACTCCCAAGAACTGGAGCATGCTGTTCTCTACGTGTGCAGCCACTATCTGCCGCAGTTCATCGGCGCTGCTCCCGTCGATGAACTGAGAGCGCAAGCGGACATTCTGGAGGGGCAGGTATTGGCCACAAAGAAAGTGATGGGAAATTACGTAGATGCCATCGGCAAAGCGACCACCCCAATCACAACATCCACGCTGGTGCGCCAGCTTGAGGCGGAGGAAGCAAAACTGGGCAAGCATGAAGCCGCCCTCGCCGGAGTCCGCGCACGCCTCGCGGACCGTGCCGGGATCGATCACGAAGCCGTTCTTGCAAATATCGCGAGAATGGCATTGGCACCCGACAACCCGGATCAAACTGTACTTCTCCGCGAAGAACTTGCCAGAACGCTCGAAAAAATCGAAGTAGATGAACGAAGGGGCTACATTCGAGTATACGTAAAGGGTTGGGACGTACCGACGATTCACCCGCTTCGTCAAGATTTGTCAGGGTTTGGATGGGAGCAGCCAAGCATGGAACTGCAGCGAGAAATCGAACGTGAGCGTATCGCGGCGGTTGCGGATGACGCCAGTTCAAAACCGTAGTAGTGGTCAAGCGGGACAAGGACCTCGCCAAACGCTGGAGTCCGACCTAGCATGCGAGACAATGGGCGACGACGCAACCTAGGCCCGCCCAGCGCGGTCGCGGCCATAAGAAATACGGGGAGCCTTTCGGCCCCCCGGAGAAAGTACCCCCTTGCGGGGGCGTCTGAGCCCTGGGAACCCAAGACGCACAAGGCCCCGCAAGAAGACAACGAATAGCTGGCCTGAATCGCCGGGAACACTCCCGGCGTGCGCGCCCCATGTTTCCACGTACCGGTATAGCGCAGACCTAAGGGCATGCAGCCATTGAGCGTATGCGGATAGCCTCGCGGATGACTTTCGTATCCGCATAGTGCGACCCATGTATCCGCATACAGCTATCCTCATAGCAGTATATTAGGACTCCGAATGTTGGAAATAAACGTATCCGCATGCGCTCACGAGTACCAGTCCGCATGTGCGGATAATCGGCAGAGGAACCGGGTTTTATCCTGTTGTTTGCTCGATTGATGCGGCTACGGCGCGTCAATATTGTGCTGATCCGATTCCCATCAACACAGGAGATGAGATGCATTTTCGGGAACAAGGGAAGGTATTACAGCTGATCCGAACAATTTACGACCCAACTGTCGGCCGGGGAAGACAGTCGGTCGTAGCGAAGATCCCGAAGCACACTTACGAGCTCCCGGTCGACATCGAGGCTCTGCTGACGCCCGAAGAGCGCATACAGGCAACGGACTACTTGGTGACGCTGAAAGCCGGCCGCGAGAAGACCACCAACTCCAACACCGTCGACTACGGATATGTTCGGATTGAGCGGATTGTGACCGCGCTGCAGGCCGGCGCGAAGCCGAGCGAGCCCAATACGGAGAGGCTGTGGGCTGTTATCGGCCGTCTGCAGCGCGCGCTGACGAAGGCTGGATGCGCGCGTCCGAAAAAGGCCGCAAAGCCAGCTGCGGACGAAGCGCCCTATACAACAGGTCAGGAGCCAGGGCTAACCTCCCTACGGTCGGTTTCCCTGTCTCCTGCGGAGAGCTAACCCCAACCCCAGGAGCGAACCCCTATGCCACGCGGCCCCCGACCGTTTGCCGAGACTGGCCAGCCTTTGCGGGCGCATCGCGTGTCCGTCTATTGCACCGCCTATGAGCTGGCCACCCTGGCCGAGCGCGCCCAGGCGGTGCACCTGCGGACGCCGGCATACATTCGGGAACTGGCCCTGGACCGTGCCCCGGTCACGATCCCCGAAACTAATCGTGCCGCCGTCCTGGAGCTGGCCCGGGTCGGCAACAACCTCAATCAGGTCGCGAGGCATCTACACACCGATGGACTGGAGGGCATCGAGGTTGGCCAGATCCGCGCCGTACTGCTGGCCGTTCAGCTCGCTGTCATAGGACTGAAGCAGTGAAGGGCATGCAGGCCATTAAGCGCGGGCGCGGGTTCCGGGGATGTCTGGACTATTGCCTGTCGCGGGACGGCGAAGAGGAAGGCCGCATTGTTGGCGGCACTATGGCCGGTGCAGATGCAAGAGAGCTAGCCCATGAGTTCCAAATAGGCCACGTTTTGAGACCCGAAATAGAGAAAACGGTATGGCATAACTCGCTCCGGTTGCCGGAAAACGAGCGCATCACGGACGAGAAGTGGTCGCAAATTGCGAACGACTACATGCAGCGGATGGGCTACGACCCGGCTAAAACTCAGTTCGTCGCCATCCTCCATGACGACCAGGCAGGGCAGCATATCCACGTGGTGGCCTCCCGGGTCATGCTCGATGGCTCCTTGTACCTAGGCAAGAACGAAAACCTGGCCAGCACCCGGCACATTGCCGAACTCGAGAAGGTGCACGGACTGACAGTGACCAAAGGCCCCGATTACGACCAGGACGGAAAGATAGCGATGCCTAGTCAGAGCAAGCCCACGAAACGCGAGATTGACCAGGCCGTGCGGGCCGGCGAGCAGCCCCCGCGCCTGGTCCTCCAGCGACTCTTGACCGAGGTCCTGGCCGACCGTCCCAACGTGCCGGAATTCCTGGCACGCATGGAGGCCAGCCTGGTAACGGTCAAGGTCAACGCCGCGACCACCGGGAAGGTTAGCGGCATGTCATTTGAATACAACGGCATCCCATTCAAAGCCGGCGACCTCGGCGCGGATTTCAGATGGGCGGCCTTATCCAAGACTCTGCGATATGACCAAGATGACGACTTTGCGCACCTTGCCTCCCGCGCCTCCTCGCGTGCTGTCCGAGCAATGGCAGCAGACGCTGGACGAGCTGCAGAACCTACCTCGGGGCCTCCTGGAGCACAGCGAGAGCCTGGCCCTGGCCCTGGACTCGTTGAGCCAGCACGTAACCCGGAGTCTGACCGCGGCGACTCTGGAGCAGCAGCGACAGACCGCCGAGCTGCGGCAGCTGCAAGCCGCCGTGAAGGTCCAGGCGCAGGAGACCATCCAGGCCGCGCAGACGGCAGCGGAACGAGCCGAAGAGTCCGCCCAGGCCTTAGCGGACCAGGCAGCGCAGACGCTGGCCGAGCTGGAGAAGGCGCAGGGCATGAGCTGGATAAAGATAACGGCGGTCGCCGGTCTGATGGCCGGCATAGTGGCCGCAGCCCTGACCCGGTTTCTGTTCTGACCGGGCACCTGCTGGCCAAGTCGAAGGCCTGGCAGGCTCAGGCCGCCGCCCTCGATGCGGACGGCTACCGCATTACCCTAGTGCCCCGGCGCGAGGGCCTGACGGGCAAGAACTTCGCGCGGCATGTTGACCACCTGTATCACGAGGGTCAGCCGGAACGCTTCTACACCGCCGATGAGGTAGCGGCCCGCCTTTCCGCCTTGGCCCGCGAGAACATGCGCGGCTTTGACATTTATGTCACCCCGAAGAGCGCAACCCGGCATTACGTTCTGGTCGATGACATGTGCCATGATGGCCGGGAGCGCTTGCTGGACGCCGGGTATCAGCCGCGCCTGGTACAGCAATCCAGCGTCGACAATTACCAAGCAGTCCTTACAGTATCAAAGGCCAGAGGTGTCGACGACGAGCAGGACCGGGCCAGGGTCAGGGAGGCTGTCGGCAAGCCGATAAACAGTCAGGTCGGGGACCCGAAAATGAGCACCGGTGGCGTGGGGCAGGCCTTCAGAATGGCCGGCTTCTCGAACAAGAAGCCAGGCCGGGACAACAGCATTACCCGCGTACTCAGCACCGCCCGGGTTGACTGCGCCATGGCAACGGAGCGCGCCGATAAGGCCGCGCGGGTGGACCAGCAGGCTAGGGAGGCAGTGGCAGACCGCCAGGTAATGGCTCAGGTGGAGGTCGTGCTGGCCACCCCAGCCCCGACCATCGGCAGCCGTGCCGCCCAGGTTGCAACCCGCATTTATCGTCGCGTCCTGGAGCTGGCCAAGTCCCTAGTGGACGCCGGGACGTATGCGAAGCTCAGCTTAACCAAGGTCGATTATCAGGCCGCCAGGGGGATGCTTATTGCAGGCCTCACCGAGGTCGAGACCCGAGACGGGTTGAAGGCCAATTCCCTTGCCATCCAGTCCGGGAAGTACAAGGACCCCGAGCGTGAGCTAGGCCGCACGGTGCAGCACGCCCTGGAAGACTCCAAAGTACAGCGGGCAATCAAAGACAGGCAGACGACCCCGGCGACCAGGCCATCCAGAGCCGTTGACACAGGCCGGGAGCGATAACGAGGACGACGGCTTGGCTTTGTCGTTAAGGCGCGCCTCTGGCGGCAGCCAGGGAAGTCACGCCCAAATGAATTGGGCCAGCGTTGCAGCGCCTGCCCTGATATCAACAAACCTAACCCCGCGAAGAATTGGATGCCAGCAATGAACCTTATGGACTGTTTCGGGACCGTTCCCCCCGAACAGGACTTCATCATCCCCGGCTTTATGGCCGGTACCCCTGGTGGCCTGGTGGCGCCAGGCAGCACCGGCAAAAGCTTCTTTGCCTTGCAGGTAGCCGCCGCCGTCGCCTCTGATTGCCCCCAGGCAAATACCCTTGGTCTCCAGATTGTTAAGCATGGCAAGGTTATTTACCTGAACCTGGAGGACCCCCCGGCAGAAATTCATCGCCGCCTCTATGCCCTTGGCCAGCGCCTCGATCTGGTAGCCCGTCAGAGCATTGCCGACAACCTAACTCTATCCGCCCGGCAGGGCATCCATACGGACGTGCTGTCTACGGCTTTCCAGACCGCCCTGCGCAAAGCCGCTGGAGACCGTACCCGGCTCATCATCATCGACACCTTGAGCCGTTGTCATACCCGGGACGAGAACGATAACGGCCAAATGTCCGAGGTGGTGGCCGCATTAGAGTTGCTGTGCCGACAGACGGGCGCGGGCCTGATGTTCCTGCACCACACGAGTAAAGCTGCCGCCCTCGCCGGACAGGGCGGCATGGCCCAGGCCGCGCGGGGCGCATCGGCCCTCGTTGATAACGCCAGGTGGTGTGGGAACCTGTCCAAGATGAGCGAGGAGGAGGCCGACGGGTGGACAGGCATGGACGGCCAGCCAATCGGCGCGGACCGGCGCGGGTACTTTGTGAGGTACGCGTTGGGAAAGCAAAACTACGGCGAGCTGGAGTCCAGCCAGTGGTTCAATAGGACCGCCGGCGGCATCCTGGCCCCGGTGGAGCTGCGCAAGGTGAAGAAGGCCGGCAAGGGCAAGGGGGATTGGTTATGAGCCGCGCCAACCTGTCCAGATATGCCAAACTGGACCCTGCCCATGTCCTCGATGGCCTGTTTGTTCCGACCTCGAAGAAGGGCGAAGCCCTCTACGACGTTTGCGGCAAGGTCAACGGTGGGGAAATCTCGTTCAAGGGCGTTCAGCTTTCTTCCGCTCACCAATCCGTACTGCTGGCCATTGCGGCCCGTACGGGCCGCCAGGGGGCTAAGGCGAACGGCCTCATCGTGGCGGGTACAGAAAACGACCTCTTGGCGCAGCAGCTATTTCTCTTGGAACCGACCGGCAAGGCGAAGGAACAAGAGTTCTCTCAAGTAGAGTGCGCCGCTTATGCCTTGCTCCGGGATGCCGGCATGGATACCGGCAGTGCGGACTATCGGCGGTTGCGGGAACTGCTGCATGAGATGGCCACCGTAGTCATGTATCGAGGTGTCAAGGGCGCGGGCGGCACCTCGCGTCTGTTGAGCTACCAACACCACGTGGACCATTTCATCGTGTCATTAAATTGGCGGATGGCGGATGCGATTTTTGGCGGCCAAAACATCCAGGTATCTTTGCACGAGCGTCTGGCGCTGTCTGAGTCACCAGTGGCCAAAATCTTGCATACCTGGTTGTCCGCGTACATTCGGCCAGGTAGCCATCTGATGGCGGGCAGGGGTGCCGATATTGATTCGCTCGTCTCGCATGTGTGGGGTAAGCGGCCCTGTAGCGATGCCGTGAACCGGCAGCGGCGGGGGCGTATCCGTGACGCCCTGGACAGCGTTGGCAAACTGCGCGGCTGGGCTGTCCGACTTGATGGCCCCCGGGTGTATGTGTCTCGTCCCAGGCTGATGGAGAGGGCCAGCGACCCAACTCCCGGCGAACTGCTGGAGATGCGTGTGCAGGTCGAACAGCTGTGGGCTGCAGCGTGGGACTGTGAACCCGAGTGTGACGCTATGCCCGATAGTTTGTGACGCCTTACCCGATAGTTTGTGACGCTATACCCGACAGTTTGGGCTTTCTGTCCATGAAAAGTCATTGCTTTATCAATGACTTTTTTTCCGCCTGTCTAATAAGATTCTATAAAGAATCTACAGACCGCCCGCGACCACAGGGAGTCGGGGCGAGGCACCCGGGCGCGCGGCGCGCGGCGCGCGCCTTAACGGCAAAAAAGTACGAGGCGCCTCTTGCCGCGTCGGGCTCTTGTTTCCCGAACACTTGGCGGGCTCGGTGGGCGTGAGAACTCCCATACTCCAAGGGCTGCAGGAATGAAAAAGCCGCCTCGTGGGCGGCTTCGAGTCCTTAGTTGTCACCTGGCTCCGGTCGCACAAGCCGCTGCAGCATATGTACCTGCCTTGGCGCTCGGTTCCGCTCGCTCAGCTCACGGGTCTTAATTTCGACAACCCAGGGTGTCCGAGTGATGGCGCGCGGATCGACTGGCTGCTGCTCATCGTTGCCTTGGCCATGAATCTGACGGAACACGGATGCGCTGAGGGTTCCCTTGAGGATCACCTGCTGGCCTTCGACCATAGTGATGAGATCGAACCGTTTCGACTCGGGCAATACGAAGAGCGTGCCTATCATTTCGACGTCGCGTTCCACGATTTCCATGGCCTGAGTACGCTCACGTGCACGCGACACTGCATGGCGATCAAGCAGGAAATCCCGCGTGCCATCGACGACACGCATCGTCGCGCCGAAGTCGTCGAGGCGTTGGAAGAATTGCCTGAGCGTGACCAGAAGCCGCTCATCCAGTTCAGACGCCGCTTCCTCGAATACGGCCTCATCGTCGGCACCAACCCGCGAAAGAATGTCAGCCACTTCATCGACTGCTTCTTTCAGTGGCGTTTCCACTAGCTGCGCATTGTCGCCCGATTCCTCAAGCACAAATCCCACGGAGCCGCGCACGATGTTCGTTACGAGCAACTGCGACGTGTCGCCGCCGGGCACCGGTCCGCGTTGGGCCAGTCGGCCAAATTCACGACCGGAGTAACGCTTCGAAACGAGCGCCTGCAAATCCTCGAGCGCCTTGCCGGCGAAGTCAGCATTGATGCCGCGTGAGCCCTGGACGGGTCGGCCACCGAAGAACACGCCGAGTTCCGCGTGGGTGATCGGACGCGCGACGACCTGATCCAGTGCCTGCTCGATTTCTTCTTTGCGGGCGTTGAACTGATACCAGCCGATTGGATCGTCGTCCTCGGTAAAGGACGTAAGCATCGCCTCGATGGCAGAGAGATCGGCCTTCAGCGCGTCGACTTCAAGCTTCCTAAGCATCGTCGCCCCCTTGGTCATCAAACTGGAGGTTCTGCATCAGATCCCGGGCATCAACATCGTCGGAATCCAGCGGCACCTGCACCATTCCCTTCCATAGCGCCGTCTCACGTTGGTGGGAAAACAGCCCGAACCAATAGCGCGTTTTGTCGACGATGAGGTCGGGACGCACGTTCAGGTCGACAAAATACGCATCACAATTATGAAGGCGTTTCGTCTCGCGGGGATTAAATAACGCCTGATGCTGTGCAACCCACGCGCGATATGCAACCGGGTCAGGAAATCGGGGCGCGTAACCAAACGTGACGACGTCGATGTCGCCAGGTGGACGCCCTTTCGCCTGCTCAACGTCTTCCACAAAGCTGCCATCGAACCACTGAAACCCGGTAGTGATGCCAGCGTTGCGAAGGGCTTCTCGATATGCGAGCAGTCCGTTGAGAATGTCGGTGCGCGGGCGGGACGTTGCAAACTGCTGCGCGAACTCCAGAAACCCGGCTTTGTATGGCGACATGGTCGCCGCCTGCGTAGGGTCGTCGCCTGTATAAGGCGGCAGGACCATCGAGGCATTGAATCGTGGCAGCACGCGGCTCTCGTGGTTTTTTGGGGTTCGCAATTATCGCAAGAACAATAAGATGCGGCCACCATTACAGGGGTTACCCCTAGTCATTTATCGAGCGTCCGGCACACGGCGGACGCATTTCGACCCGTTTCTGCCGGTCGAGCCGTCACATTTCCAAGGGCAGGCATTTGAGTGGAACGGCCATTCCGCACTGTCATCTCAGCGGCACCCGAGCAGATCACGCATTTGACGGCTGCGGTTCACCTTGAAGTGTCCCGCCCTCAAGACTCATGATGCCGCCGTTGGGTCCGTCCGAGGCCCGGGCGTGACCGAAGGCGCATTCGCAGCCTAGTCTGCGTTTTGGTTTTCGCCGAAATTGTCGTCGTTTCCCTTGTTGCGTTCCTGCTCATCCCCGGAAACCAACTTGGAGTTCCCTTTATTGTCGACACAAATATTCTTTTCCGACTTCCTGATTTGGGCATGGTCTTTGCCCGTGACCTTCTTCTCTATATTGACCACAACACAGTTTGCGATGCCGGACCCTCCGGAACTCCCTGTGGCAGACCCTCCGGAAGTCCCTGTGCCGGATCCCCCGGA
>NZ_JAMBPR010000116.1 GCF_024206475.1 Paraburkholderia sp. CNPSo 3274 | reverse complement strand
CTCACCACACTGCAGACATCGCACCCGCTCGACCCGCCAAGGAGAGCCAGCATGTCTGCCATCATTGCTGCGCACATCGTCGCCGCGACGCTTTCTGTCATACTCGGAACCGCCGTCATGCTGGCCGAAAAGGGCAGCGCACGTCACAAGTGGCTCGGCCGCCTCTGGGCGCTGACGATGTTCGCCGCCGCGCTCAGTTCGTTCGACATCCGCGAGCTGCATCCGGGGCATCTGTCCTGGGTGCATGGCCTTTCGCTGCTGACGTTCGCAAGCGTCGGGCGCGCCATCTGGGCGATCCGCCACGGCAACGTCCGCGGCCATCGCCTCGCCATGCGCGGTTCGTTCTTCAGTCTCATCGCTGCCGGTCTCGCCGCCATTGCGACGCCGCACCGCCTGCTCAACCTCATCGTCACGAGCTGGATCGCATGATTCCTGGCACGCACGTCGAGTTTCCGAACGCCGCCGCCCGCCTGAGCGTGCCGGCGGCCAACGTCCTGCTCGCCGGGTTCGCGCGCGAGGGCGTGATCGTCGTCATCGGCAACGCGCTGATCGCGGTCGCGCTCACCGCCGCGGGCGTTCACGAGCGATTCATCGACAACCTCGTCTTCAGCCAGGCGATCGGGCTTTCGATCATGCTGCTGCTCGACGTCGGCCGCTTTTTTCTGCAACGCCACAATGCGCTCACGGGACCGCGGCTCGCCCTGACGATGGTGCTCGCCATCGTGCTCGGCGCGGCGCTCGGGCGCGGCATTGCGAGCGTGCTGCTCGGGATCAGCCTGCGCCACGCGTTCGCGACAAAGGATCTCGCGCTCACCGGCTGGATCGCGCTCACCGCCACGCTGCTCGTCACCTGGTATGGCTGGTCGCGCACGCGCATTGCCGAGCTGAGCGAACAAGTCGCGCGCGCGGCATGGCAAAAGGAAGCCGCGGAGCGCACGGCGCTCAGCGCGCGCCTGCAGGCGCTGCAGGCGCAGATCGAGCCGCACTTTCTCTTCAACACGCTGGCGACGCTCGACAGCCTGATCGCGTCCGACCCGCCGCGTGCGCGCGACTTGCTCGCCAGCCTCAACCGCTTCCTGCGCGCGACGCTGGAGGCCTCGCGCGCGCAAAGCGAAACGCTAGCGGTGCAGTTCAAGGTGCTCGACTCGATGCTCGCCGTGCACGCCATGCGCATCGGCCCACGCCTCGCCTACGCGCTCGACCTGCCGCGCGATTGCGCCGACCTCCCGGTGCCGCCCATGCTGTTGCAGCCGCTCGTGGAGAACGCGCTCAAGCATGGCATTCAGGGTGCGGTCGAGGGCGGCAGAATCGACGTCGCCGCATGGCGCAACGGTGAGCATGTCGAGCTGAGCGTGACCGACACGGGCCCGGGCTTTGGTGCGACGCCGGGCACCCAGGGCGCGGGCGTCGGGCTCGTGAATGTGCGCGAGCGGCTTGCGGCGCTCTATGGCGAGCACGCGTCGCTCACGCTGATCGAGAACGTTCCGCATGGCCTCGTTGCGCGTGTACGGCTGCCTCTGCGCGATGCCGTTGGCGTAAGCGCGCAGGAGTCCGGATCATGAAACGCCACACGCCCGCCGATACGGCACAACACAGCGACGCCCCACCCCGCGCGCTTGACACCCCGACCGCGCTGATCGCCGAGGACGAGCCGCTGATCGCCGCCGCACTGGAGCGCGAACTCGCCGCCGTGTGGCCGGAATTGCGCATCGTGGCGACGGCCAGCAACGGCCGCGAAGCCATCGAGCGCATCGGCGCGCTCGAGCCCGACGTCGCGTTCCTCGACATCTCCATGCCGGGCGCGACCGGCCTCGATGTCGCGCGCGCGTGCGCGAATCTCGCGGCGCCGCCGCAAATCGTGTTCGTGACCGCCTACGACGCCTACGCGCTCGAAGCCTTCGAGGCCGCGGCCATCGACTATCTGCTCAAGCCCGTGGAGACCGCGCGGCTCGCCCGCACGGTGGAGCGCCTGCGCGCACGGCTCGCCCGACCGGCGGCGAACGACGGCGAGGCGCCGCAGATGCAGCCCGATCTGCAACGCGTGCTGCGCCAACTGGAAGCGATCACCCAGGACGTTCGCGAAGCACGCGCCGGTGCGCGATCGGTCAATGCGGATGGCGCGCCGCGCGAAACACCGCTGCGTTATCTGCGTGCCTCTAGCGGCAACGACATTCGTATGGTGCCGGTGGAAGATGTTTTGTACTTCGAAGCAGCCGACAAATATGTCGTGGTCACGACGCGCAGCGGCGAACTGCTGATCCGCACAAGCCTGCGCGAGTTATGCGCGCAACTGGACCCGGCGCGCTTCTGGCAGGTTCACCGCGGCACGGTGGTCAACGTGGACCAGGTGGAATGCGCCTCGGTCAGCGCAATCGGGAAGATGACGTTAAAGCTGCGCGGCCACGCGGGCGCCCTCGACGTGAGCCGCCAATACGCGCACCTGTTCAAGCAAATGTGACGCGCGCCGCGAACACGGAAAACGCCTTCACCGCGGCTCGCTTTTCAAATACCGCTGGGGCGGCTCGCCCATCGTCTTGCGGAACATCGTGATGAACGCGCTCGAATTCGCATAGCCGAGTTCGGCCGCGATCTCCGCCACGCGCGCGCCTTGGGCGAGCTTCGACACGGCCTCGACGATGCGCAACTGCTGACGCCAGTGGCCGAACGTCAACCCTGTCTCGTCCTTGAAACGCCTCGCGAGCGTGCGCTCGCTCGCCCCCACGCGCTCGCCCCAGATAGCGAGCGAGTCGCCGTTGGCCGGCGCCGCCAGCAGGAAATCGCAAATCTGCCGCAAACGCCGGTCGAGCGGCAGCGGCAACCCACCGCCCGAGGCCGCGCGCGAATCACGCATTTCACTCAGCAACAGCGGCGTAATGAGCGCGTAGCGGCGCTGCGGGTCGCGCTCGCGGTCTTCGACCATCGCCGCCACCAGTTCGCGCAACAGCGACGAAACCCTCACCGCGTGGCATTCGGATTCCGGCCACGCCGACGCCTCCGGATCGAAGTACACGCTATGCATGGACACCGCGCTCGTCGCAATCAACTCGTGGGCCACACGCGGCGCGATCCACAGCCCGCTCTGCGGCCCGAGCGTCCACATGCCGATGGGCGTGGTCACGCGCAGCACCCCGCTCATCGTAACGACGAACCGCCCCTGAGCGTGCGCATGCCACGATTCCCTATGGGCAGCATCGTATTCATAGCTTGTCGCCATGATGGGCCGCTCGGGCTTGCGTTGCGGGATTTCCGACCGAGGCCACCAGATCTGATCCACGATCGGAGATTCCTTCGCTTATTTTCCAAAAAAATATCTGTTTTGCGCAATTTATGCCCGGCACATCGCGCCGGGCCGCCGTGTATTGTATTTTGCATCGAATGACGACGAAATGCTAATGCAAACGAAAATTATTCTCCATATGCATCTCAGATATTCCAGGGAACCGATTTAGCTACCTAGCCGGCCCCTCCCTCCTGCGTAGCAGCACTGCCGCCGAGATACGTGGCGCGCACACGGTTGTCGCCGGCCAACTCCTGGGCCGAACCCGCGAGCGCCACGCGGCCGCCTTCCAGCACATACGCCCGGTTCGCAATGCGCAGCGCCTGGCGCGCGTTCTGCTCTACGAGCAGCACCGCCGTGCCCGCGTGGCTGATGCGCGCGATCACTTCGAAGATCGCGCGCACGAGCTTGGGCGCGAGCCCCATGGAAGGCTCGTCGAGCAGCACGAGTTTTGGCTTGAGCATGAGCGCGCGCGCAATCGCGAGCATCTGCTGCTCGCCGCCGCTCAGCGTGCCGGCGAGTTGATCCTTGCGCTCGCGCAGCCGGCTAAATGTTTCGTATGCCTGAGCAATACCCTGGTCGAGCGCCCCGCCGTCGCGCCGCAAGAGATAGCCGCCCAGGCGCAAATTCTCCTCGACCGTCAACCCGCCGAAAATGCGCCGCCCCTCCGGCACGTGCCCGATCCCGAGCGCGACGATGCGATGCGACGGCAGCCCGACGAGCGCCTGCCCCTCGAACGCAATGCTTCCGCCGCGCGGACGCAGCAGCCCCGAGATGGTGCGCAGCGTCGTAGTCTTGCCCGCGCCGTTGGCCCCGAGCAGCGCGACGATCTCGCCCGGCCCAACGTCGAGCGAAACGCCGTGCAGGGCTTCGATGTTGCCGTAATTCACGCGCAGGTCGCGAACGTCGAGGAGTTTGCCATTCGTATCTAACTCCATAGCGACTTCTCCCCGTCCGTGGCGTCGGGTCCGTCGTCTTCCTCGGCCGTGCCCAGATAGGCGTCGATCACCACCGGGTCATTCTGGATTTGCGCGGGCGCGCCCTGAGCAATGATCTCGCCATGATCCATCACGATGATGCGGTCGGACACGCCCATCACGAGCGCCATGTCGTGCTCGATCAGCAGCACCGTCACGCCCAGGTCGCGTATGCGGCGGATCTGCGCCATCAACGCGTGCTTTTCGGTTGGGTTCATGCCGGCGGCGGGCTCGTCGAGTAGCAAGAGGCGTGGCTGGCTCGCGAGCGCGCGGGCGATTTCCAGCCTGCGCTGATCGCCATACGGAAGGTCCGAGGCATATTCGCTCGCGCGCGCGCCGAGCCCCACGAGATCGAGCCAGCGCTGCCCGAGCGCGCCGTGCTCGGCGGCCTCGGCGCGCGCGGCGCGCGTGCCGACCAGTTCCGCGACGAGGGCCGTGTGCAGGCGATGATCCATGCCGATCAGCACGTTCTCGAACGCGCTCATATGGTTGAACAGGCGGATGCCCTGAAACGTGCGCGCAATGCCGCGATGCACGTTGCGATGGGGCGCACCGCCGCCAAGCGGCTCGCCACGCCAAACGAGGCGGCCGCCGCTCGGGCGGATCACGCCCGTCAGGCAGTTGAACACCGTGGTCTTGCCCGCGCCGTTCGGGCCGATCAATGCGAGAATCTCGCCGCTGCGCACCTCGAAGGTAATGCCGCCGATCGCGCGCACACCGCCAAAGCGGCGCTCGAGATCATGCACCTCGAGCAGGGCTTCGCGTGCGGCGGCGGCTTCGAGGCCACCGCTATCGGCGAGAGAAACGGCCGCCTCACTTCCCTTGCCCGCCGCCTCCGCCGCTTCCGCTTCGTGCGCCACCGTCTCTTCCTCGGGCCGCGGCGCGGCGCGCCTCACACGCGCGGGCCACAATCCTTGCGGACGCAACAACATGAGCACGACGAGCGCCACGGCAAAGCCGAAAATACGCCACAGGTTCAGGAAGCGCAGCATTTCCGGCAGCCCCGCGACAATCAGCGCGCCGAGTATCACGCCGGGAATGCTGCCGCGTCCGCCCATCACGACGACGATGAGGATCGTCACCGACTGCAGATACGTGAACGCCGTGGGATCGATCGTGCCGAAGCGCGCGGCGAAGAGACTGCCCGCGAAGCCGCCGATCAGCGCGCCGATCACGTACGCGAGCATCTTCACGCGCAAGGTCGCGACACCCACCGCCTCGGCGGCGGCTTCGTCCTCGCGGATGCTGGTCCACGCGCGCCCGAGGCGCGAGCGTCCGAGCCGCACGGCGAACACCAGGACGACGATGAAGAACGCCATGCCCAGCACGTACACCGAGCGCGGCGAACTGAACTCGAAGCCGAACAGGTTCGGCGGCTCGATGCCGTAGATGCCGTTCGGGCCGCCGGTAATGTCGAGATTGGTGGCGACGATGCGCGTGATCTCGCCAAAGCCGAGCGTGACGATGGCGAGATAGTCGCTGCGCAAGCGCAACGTGGGATAGCCGATCACGACACCGGAAGCGCCCGCGAACGCGAGGCTGAATGGCAGCGTCGCCCAGAACGAGAAGTGCAGCAGTGTTTCGAGCAGCGCCGTGGTATAGGCGCCAATGGCGAAAAACGCCGCGTAGCCGAGGTCGAGCAGCCCGGCATAGCCCACGACGATGTTCAACCCGAGGCCCAGAATCGCGTAGGTGATGATGGTGAGCCCGACATCGACGATATAGCCGCTCGCGAACTTGGGCAGCGCGATCGCCAACGCGATCAGCACGCCGGAAACAACCCATGAGGTGTCCGTAGCCCGCGCGCGCATCGCTCACATCCTCTCGACCACGCGTTCGCCGAACAAGCCAGTCGGCTTCACCACGAGCACGGCGATCAGCACACCGAACACAAACACGTCGGTCCACTGCGAAGACACATACCCCGCGCCGAACGCCTCGAGCAAGCCGATCAGGAAGCCGCCCACCATCGCACCCGGAATATTGCCGATACCGCCGAGCACCGCCGCCGTGAATGCGCGCAGGCCGAGCACGAAGCCCATGAAGAAGTTGATCTGCGTGTAGAAGAGCCCTTCCATGACGCCAGCGACCGCGGCGAGCGCCGAGCCGATGAAAAACGTGAGCTGGATGAGGCGCTCGACGTCGATGCCCATGAGCCTCGCCGCATCCTGGTCGATGGCGAGCGCACGCATGGCCGTACCGATGAACGTATGGTGTACGAACAAATACAGCGCGATCATCAGCGCGAAGCTGGCCGCGATAATGCCGATCTGCGCAAACGTGATGTGCACTTGCGCAATTTCAAAGCCGGTATGCGTGAGCAGGTGCGGGTACGTGCGAAAGCCTGCACCGTAAGCGATCAGCACGCCATTCTCCAGCAACAGCGAAACGGCGAGCGCCGTAATGAGAATGGAAAGGCGCGGCGCGCGCAGCAACGGCTGGTAGGCCACGCGCGCGATCGCTACGCCGAGCACGCCGGTCGCGAGCATGGCCACCGCGAAGGCCACGAACAGCGCGAGTGCGAGCGGCAGATGAGCCGCTGCGAGCGCGGCGAGCGCGGTCCAGCCCACGAACGCGCCCACCATGAAGAGATCCCCGTGTGCAAAGTTGATGAGCCGGATGATGCCGTAGACCATCGTGTAGCCGAGGGCGACGAGCGCGTAGAACGAGCCGATCGTCAGCCCCTCGATGACGAACTGGAAAAAGGTGCTCATGAGCGGCCCGGGGCGCTTACTTCATTGCCACCCACTTGCCGCTTGCATCCTGGCGTTGGTAAGGCTCGAACTGATCGTTATGCACGACGACCGTGATGTACACGGCGCGGCTGCGGTCGCCCTTCGGATTGAAGCCGATCGTCCCCGTGGCGCCCTGATAGTTCGTGACCTTGTGCAGCGCGGCGCTGATGTCCGCGGGCTTCGCCGACTTCCCATCGGCGATGGCCTTGGCGGTCACGCCCACGGCGTCATACTCGTACACCGAGTACGGCCCCGGCCCCTGACCATAGGACTTGTTGTACTGATCCAGGTAGTCGTGCGCGCCGGCCAGGAACTGCGCGAGCGGCGCAGTCGTGATGATCATGCCGTCGGCGGCCGGCCCTGCCGTCTTCATGAGCGTGGGGTCATTGGTGCCGTCGCCGCCCATGAAGGTCATCTTGAGGCCCACCTGGCGCGCTTCCTTCACGAGCAGACCCGCTTCGGAGAAGTAACCCGTGTAATAGATCACGTCCGGCTTGAGCGAGGAAACCTTGGTGAGCGTGGGCGAATAATCCATCTGGCCCGGCGTGATCGAGTCGGCGTAGACCACGTCCACGCCCATCTTCTTCAGCGATTCCACGGTGTTCTGCGCGAGACCCTTGGCATAGGTCGTGTTGTCGTCGATCACCGCCGCGCGCTTCACGTGCAGCGAATTCTTCATGAAGCTGGCCGCGAAAGGCCCTTGCTCGTCGTCACGGCCAATCGTGCGGAACACGTTGTCATAGCCCATTTCCGTGAGCTTCGGATTGGTCGAGGCATCGAGCACGTAGGGAATGCCGGCGCGGTGGAATGCGGTCAACTCGGGCAATGCCGCGCTGGAGCAGTAGCCACCCGCCACGGCAACCACGCCCGCGTCCACGAGTTTCTGCGCGGCCTGAACCGCCGTTTGCGCGTCGCACGCGTCGTCTTCGGGCACGAGTTCGATCTGCTTGCCGAGCACGCCACCCGCCGCGTTGATCTTCGCGGCCGCGAGCTTCGCGCCGTTCAGGATATCCGTGCCCGCTGCGGCGCTGCTGCCCGAAAGCGGCACCGGCACGCCGATCTTGATGGTCTGCGCTTGTACGAGTCCAGATGCCAGCGCGGCGAGCGAGAGGAGAGTGAGCGCGAGGGTTGCGTGCAGCGTGCCATTGTTCTGAGGATTCATGTGAGCGGCTCCTGAGCGTGGACCCGACCGGGCGATGCCGCAACGCAGGCGTGCCCGCGCGGTCAGTTAGCGAAACGAAATAATTCGTCCAGTGCGATGCCCTGCAGGTCTCGCTCGCTCATGGCGCGCAGCTTGCATGGGGACCGGCGCATAACGACTTATCCATGATAGATGCACGCCACCGTTTAACTGCTATAGGGTATGCGCGTATACAAATTGCGTGCGCTTGCGCCAGCGTGAAGGTACTTTGTATACACGCATGGAGGGGTGCGAATGAAGACCATCGTACTGGGCGGCGGCATAGCAGGCGTCACGAGCGCGTATTACCTCGCGCGCGACGGCCGCGACGTCACCGTTATCGAGCGACGCCCAGGCGTTGCGCTCGAAACCAGTTTCGCCAATGCGGGGCTCATCGCGCCGGGCCACTCGTACACGTGGGCCTCGCCCCGGGCGCCGAAAGTCCTGCTCAAATCGCTTTTCGTCGAGGGCCAGGCGCTGCGCCTGCGCCTGAAGGCCGATCCGCACATGTGGGCATGGTGCGCGCAATTCCTGCTCAACTGCACCGAGGCACGCTCGCGCGAAAACACCTCGCGCAAGGTGAGGTTGTGCCGCTATTCGCAGCATCAATTGCAGGAGGTCACGGCGCGCGAGCAGCTCGAATACGACCTCATCAGCCGCGGCCTGCTCTATCTCTATCGCGACGCCGCCTCGTTCGAGCGCGGGCGCGCCCACATGTCGATCCTCGTCGAAAACGGACTGCCGCTCGAAACGCTCGACGCCGCCGCGGTCGCGGAACGCGAGCCCGCGCTCGCCCACGCGCGCGAACGCATCGCGGGCGCGATCTACTGCCCCAGCGACGAAAGCGGCGACGCGCACCGCTTCACGCGCGCGCTCAAGGAAGTTTGCGAACGTATGGGCGTGCGCTTCGTGTTCGACGCCCCGATTGAGGCAATCGAAGCCGCTGGCGATCGCATTGCCGGCGTGCGCACAAGCGCGGGCGTGATCCAGGGCGACGACTACGTGCTCGCGCTCGGCGCCTGGTCGCCGATACTCGCGCGGCCACTCGGCTACCGCATCGCGGTCTATCCTGTGAAGGGCTATTCGGCAACGTTTCCCTGCAGGCCAGAGCATCGCCCGCCCGAGATGGGCGGGGTGGACGAGAATCACCTCGTGGCATGGGCGCGTTTTGGCCCGCGCCTGCGCTTCACGGCCACAGCGGATTTCGCGGGCTACGATACGCGCCATACGCCCGCCGATTTCACTTCCATGATGCAGGCAGCGCGCGAACTCTTTCCCCAAGGCGCCGACTACACGCAGCCGGCGTACTGGGCCGGGCTGCGCCCGATGACGCCCGAAGGCACGCCGCTGATCGGCCGCACGCGACATCGCAACCTCTTTCTGAATACGGGTCACGGACACATGGGCTGGACCATGTCGTGTGGCACCGCAAAACTGCTCGCCGACATCATGGCCGGGCGCGAACCCGAACTCGACATGACGGGATTGACGCTGAGATGAAATCTACCGCACCGCCACACAATCACGAGGATGCCTACACAAAGCTCGACTTCGCACTCGACGGCGGCATTGCCCGTCGAGCCGCGATTGGCCTCGTCGTGCTGGCCACCGATCACACGATCGAATACGAATGGCGCGATCTGCTGCGCCAGCCAGGCGTGGCGTTCTACGAGAGCCGGCTCGAGAACTCGCCGGACATCACACCGCCTCGCCTCGCGGAAATCGAGGCGCGCATCGCACCCGCGGTGAGCCTGATGCTGCCCGGCGAGCGCCTCGACGTGGTGGCGTTCGGCTGCACTTCGGCTTCAATGGTGATAGGAGAAGAAAAGGTCGCGGCGCGCATCCGCGAGGCCAGGCCGGACATCGCCTGCACCACGCCGATCACGGCCGCGCTCGCCGCGTTAAAGGCGCTCGAGGTGCACCGCGTGGCGCTGCTTACGCCCTACGTGCGCACCATCAATGACTTCATGCGCGATTACATCGAGGCGCGCGGCGTGGCCGTCACGCGCATGGCTTCGTTCGAGCATGCGGACGACAACGAGGTGGCGCGCATCGACGCGAATTCGATTCGCAGTGCGATAGAAACGCTAGCGCGCCACGACGACGCCGATGCGGTGTTCGTGTCGTGCACCAGCCTGCGCGTGGCCGCGCTCGTGCCGCAGATCGAAGCGCAGACCGGCAAGCCCGTGCTGTCGAGCAACTACGCGATGGCGTGGCACGCGCTGCGGCTCGCGGGGGTGCAGGATAGCGAGCCGCAGTTGGGGCGGTTGTTCGCGCGCTAGCAATAAGAGAATAGCGAGAGAGCAGCGGCGCGCCGGCACATTGCGCACCGGCGCGAACATCAACTGATGAAATTACGCGTAAATGGGCTTTCCAGCTAGCGCGCTGCGAATCGCGCCCGCGAGGTCGCCAGCGGCGAATTTCGCCACATAGCCGCTCGCACCCGCATTCTTCACGTGCGCTTCGTTCGCGGTGCCCGTGAGCGATGAATGAATCACCACGGGAATATCCACGGTGCGCGGGTCCGCCTTGATCTTGCGCGTCAACGTGAAGCCGTCCATCTCCGGCATCTCAAGGTCGGTCAGCACGAGCGCAATGCGATCCTTCGCGCGCACGCCGTCGCGTTCCGCTTTCGTCGCAATCGCGTCGAGCTGCTTCCACGCTTCGAGGCCCGTCTTCGCCATCGTGTATTCCACGCCGAGCGCCTTGAGGCTCTGGCCGATCAGTTCGCGCGCGAAACCCGAGTCGTCGGCGGCCAGCACCTTCGCGCCCGGCGGAATCATCGCGGGCTCGCCCACGTCCTCCGCCACGACCGCGCCGTGCTGCGCCGGGAACACATCGCGCAGCACCTGCTCCACGTCCACCACCTGCACGAGCTTCTTGCTCTCCGGGTCGTTCTCGAGCCGCGCGATGCTCGTCACGCGGTTGCCCATCGTGACGTCGGCGGTCAGCACCTGGCTCCATTCGAGCCGCACGATCTCGTCCACGCTTTCGAGCGCGAAGCCCTGCGTGGAGCGCGCGAATTCGGTCACGAGCAGGATGTTCAGGCCCGTGGCCGGCTCGCAGCCCATGAGCCGCGGCAGATCGATCACGGGCATCACCTGGCCGCGGATGTTCGCCGCGCCCAGCACGTAGGGGGACGACGCCGCGATCGGCGTGATCGCCGGCATGCTCAGGATTTCCCGTACCTTGAAAACGTTGATGCCGAAGGCTTCGCCAACCTCGCTGCCCGGCGCCGCGCCGAGACGGAAAAGCAGCAGCTCGAACTGGTTCGTGCTCGTCAGGCGGGTTCGTTCGTCGATTGCGAAGCCGCTATCCATGATTCTCTCGTTTCCTTTACGTGTGGCGCGATGCGTCCGGCATCCGCTTCCTGCCCTCGTCTACGGCCTGGCGCGGGAAATCTTGAGTCTGCGGCTTGCGCACGACCGTGCCGGATCAGGACGCACTCACACGCCCTCGCGCACGCGGCGACCGGCATGCTCGCGCAGCAGCGCCGCGCAGGCCTGGGCGCTCACCGGCTTGCCGAACAGGTAGCCCTGCTGCCGCTCGCAGCGTAGCGAGCGCAGAAACGACGCCTGCTCGGGCGTTTCTACGCCTTCGGCGGTCACGCGCATGCCGAGCGAATGCGCCATCGCCACGACGGCCTGGGTGATCGCCACGGAGTCGCGACGAACGTGCGATCGACCTTCAGATGGTGCAGCGGAAAACGCTTCAGATACGAAAGCGACGAATAGCCGGTACCGAAGTCGTCCACCGAAATGCGCACGCCAATATCGTTCAGTGCGTGCAGAAGTGGCAGCACGCTCTGGCTGTCGCTCATGAGAATGCCTTCGGTGATCTCCACTTCGAGCGCATCGGGCGCGAGGCCAGTTCGCGCGAGGCACCCCTCAACCTGTTCGACCAGCCCGTCCGCGATCTGGCGCGGCGAGAAGTTGACCGCCATGACGAAGTCGGGCGCGAAGAGGCGCCGCCACTGCGCGGCCTGGCGGCACGCGTGCTCGAGCACCCACCGCTTTCGCGATGTCGGTCGCACCGGTCGCCCGGAGTTGCCCGCAGAGACGCGCCGCGTCGACCGATGTACCGGCATCGGGCACCCCGGATGCGACGGCAGGCTGCGCGGCGAACAGAACGGGCAACGCGAAAGCGACGATAGATTGATACGGCTTCCTCATTTCTTTCCGCGCTCCGTGTCGAGTTCGAGATTGCGCTCGGCGGCGACCAGCCTGACCGGGTCGGTCTTTTTCCACTGCGCTTTCGGTATCAGGACCGACCACTCAGTGTTGCCCGTATCGCGAAAGAACGCTGCGACGCCCACGTAATTCGCCGCGTCGTCCATCGGCTCGGATACCTTCAACGTCTGCCCCGGTCCGAGCGTCAGGTCGCGGCTCCAGAGCGTCGCGGCCTTGAGGGCATCGTTGCCATCCAGCAGTTGCGCATAGGTCGCTGTCGCAAAGGGTTTGTCGTCCTTGAGCTGGTAGATGCGCAGCACGACCGGCAGCGATACGCCGCGCGTATCCTGATTCAGCGCGGTACGCGCCGCAACGGTGAGGTTCATCTGTTTGACCTTCGTCTCGAATACGGCCTGCGTCGCCGAGACCGTTCCGTCCTTGACGGACTGCCACATGCCGCACGCCGAGACGGCGAGCGCGAGGCCGACGCCGAGCGCGGCCCGTATGATCCTGCTACGCATCAGAATGGCGCCCCTGTGAAATCGGTGCGCGGATAGACCGTCTGCTTGCCGTCGATGGTGAGCACCAGTTGCATGGAACACTGAATACTTGCGTAGCGCCGGAGGAAGTAGCTCAGCACGTCGCCGAACAGCACCGCGTCGCCGGGTCCATCGAAGCCGCCCGGATCAAGCTCAACGTGGATACATGCAATCCGCAACACATAGCCGCTTCGCAGGATTTCCTGGTCCTGGGAGAAATGCACGGTCCTGATCGCGTCAATGCGCTGCGGTACCGCATCGTCCGGCGTCCAGTCGTAGAGTTCGAGTACCTCGCGCAGGACCGGAGCGCCCTCCATGACCATCCGGTTGAGTTCGTTCGCGCCGTTCGCGGCGTAGTGGCCCAGCACGCGCCAGTCGTAGCCCGGGTAGTAGCGCGGTGGATACTGCGGCAGGCTCGGCGAAGCCAAGTTGCGCACCGACGCGATACCGGTAAAGCCGGAGACCGTCTCCTTGATCGTTGCCTCCGCGAGCGCCATGCGCGGCAGGCGTCCGTTGTTTGCGAGCGCCCGAATCGTAACGTGGCGGTCGTGCGGGGGGCGCTCCTCGTCGTCCGGCGCGTATCGGTGCACCCCTTCCCAGAGCTGCCCCGACAGGTTGGCCCACAGTTCCCGCCCCACCACGCCGTAGCGGGTCGCGGTATGAAAGTACCGCTCGGGCTTTTCATAGAACAGTGCCCAGCCGCGATGCTTGAAGCTCTTGAACGCCTTGTAGGCGTGCCGTGCGCTGCCCTCCGGGTCGGCGGCAGTCACCTCAAGCAGGTCGTAGGGCTGGACATACCTCTCCATGGCGGACTGCACACGTACGCGGTGTTCCTTGTCATGCCAGTCGGCGGGCTGCAATGGCAGCGCATCGACTTCGAACAGGTTGATCACGGGCGTGCAGAATAGCCGGAAGCTCTCGCGCCCCACCGGCTGATCGCCTGGCATGCGTCCTTCGAGTTCGATCTCGAAGGTCATGCGCGTTTCGCCCGCCGGCACCATCGCGCTATCGAAGCCGCACAGGTCAACGAAGTGGAATTTCTGCGGGAATACGAAATACTCCAGCAGCGTCTGTTCGCGGTCGAGTTCCTGGTCTCGTTTCGGGTCCAGGACCGGCCACAGCCGCGTCGACGGACCGAACCCCGCAGGCGTGAAATGCACGCCGTCGAGCGGTACCAGCGCACCGTCGCGTACCGAGGGCAGGCGCAGGCCAATGGCGGCGATCTGGCGCGTCAGTGCAGCGTATAGCGAGGCGGCAGCGGGGCGGTCTCCGTGCAGGTACAGGCGGATGCGCGACAGGTCGGTACGCTCGCGCTGGTCGCCGAACCAGAGGCCGAACATCAGGCGGATGACCGTCCGCCCGTCAGGGCGTACCGCGAGGACCGAGTCCTCGACCGAGAGCGGCAGCAGATCGACGGCCTGCGTCGTACGGAACGGGCACTGCACCGCATCAGGACCGACGGGCGCCGAGCGCACCACCGCCCCGGCGGGAATCTGCGCCACCTTCGCGCCCCGGTTCAGGGGCGCGCACTCGATGATCGACAGCGACGGAATCGCCCGCGCCATGTGTTCGAACATATTGTCGAGAAGCGGATCGGTCAGCTCCTGCATGCCGTCGTCGAGCTTCATGCGCAGCCGCGCGATCATGAACGCAAAGCCTTCGTTGACCGCGCGGACCTGGTCGTTCTCCTGGCCGTACTGCATACCGAGGCGTCGCGCCGCTTCGGGCTGATCGCGTGCAAACTCGCGACCCGCCTCGCGCAGATAACGCATCTCGGCGTCGAAATATCTCAGGAAGGGGTTTCCGCCTTCCTCTTGCGTGGATTTCCACGGTGCCGTCATGGTTGCGACTCCGGGGGTAAGGGCGGCAGTGATGGCAGCCCGGATATCTGTCCGGCGCGGCCCGTCACGAAAATGCGCTCGGGCATGCGGAAGCCGCGCAGCTTGAGGAGATCGAGGGGGCCTGCTCCCGCCTGCGCGCGCAGGACGTAATGCAAGGGCGCTACCTTGCCGTCCGTAACGTCACCGGAGGCCGTAGAAGCAGCCTTCGCGGCATCGCCAGCCGTTCCTCCATTCCAGACGAGTTCGTAGCGCGTATCGTCGAGCGGCTTGACCTGCGCCTTTTCGAGCATCCGCAGAAGGGCCCAGTCGCCGGTCGCATCGAATGCGATCCGTACACCCGCGTTGAGCGTCTGCCAGGTCAGGGACGCATGGCCGCTCAGACCGTTACCCGGCCACGCGAGCGGCGTCCACGTCTCATGCTGGTTGAAGTAGACGATCTGCTGACCATCAACCGTCAATTCCGTGCGCGTAACGTCCGGCGTCGGCTGCGGCATGATCTCGAAGTGATAACCCGCCTCGCCCTGCGCATAGAGACGCGCGCCGAGCGGCCCGATGAGTCGCAGCATGGCGAGGAACTTCGGATCGAACTGGAGCGACTGCGGCGCGAGTTCGTTCGGTACCCACTGGTCGCCCTGGCGCTTGAGCACGCCGGACAGCTCAAGCTCGATAAAGCGGTTGATCAGCCCGGTATCGGGCCGCACGTAACGGCCAAACTCGGCAAAGGACGCGTCGGCGCTCTTCGGCGCGAACGGATAGCGCGACGCGAACGACGAGGCGAAGGGAGCCTCGACGCCCGCGCGCCATGCCTCGTTCAGGCTCGCGGCGGCGGGCTGGAGTACGGCCTGCCATGCGGCGTCGAGCGGTTGCACGAACATCGCCTGGCCGAAGCCCGCCCACTGCGCGCCCAGGCTCGCGGCAGTCAGCGCCGCGTCGTCGCGCGCCTGCGAGAGGTCCGAGAGCTTGCCCTGGAATACTGCCTGCGCGAGACTGCGCGCCATGGCCTGCGCATCGGGACTCGCCTGGATCTGCTGGAGCTTGAGCCGCACGGTCGTATCGGCGGTCAGCACCCGGGAGAGGCTGACGCCGTTGAACGCGGCGGCATTGGCGCCCGGAGCGTTCCCCGCATTGCCGCTGGCCGCAGGCGGATTCGCGTCGCCCATCAGCGCGAGCAGCGGGCCGAACGAGCGGTCGAGCGGATTCACAACGGGAGCCTGCGTCTGATCGCTATCGCCCCCACCGAGCAACCCCTGCGCCTTGCGTACGAGCGTGTCGGTCAGCGCCTGCGAGGGACGGCCCGCCTCGCCCTGGTACTGCACCGACTTCATGACCGCGAGCAGCGGCGAGGTCTGCGCATCGGTCAGACGCGTGAGCTGGTCGATCACCCCCGAGAAGCTGGTCGCCGCGAGCCACTGGAAGCTGTTGAGCATGGTCGCCCAGGCTGCCGTGTAGTCCGCGAAATACCGTTCGCGCAGGCGCTTTTTCAGCTCGTCGGCGCTCCTCCTTGCTTCGACTGCAGCCTGCGTCGCGTCAACCGCACCCTCCACGGCGGTCGCGCTGATCCGGGCGGTCGGCTGGTCGCCAGTCAGCACCCAGTCACCCTCGACATGCTGCCCTTTCACCGCATCGTCGATGGTTTTCTCGACGACGCCCTCCCACGCTGCGCGCGTGAAGATGCCCGGCACCGTCTGTGTGGTCGTGAAGAGACCGTGCGCGTCAGCGCCGACGAGCA
>NZ_JAMBPR010000115.1 GCF_024206475.1 Paraburkholderia sp. CNPSo 3274 | reverse complement strand
GTCCTCGTTCAGGTCCTTCAGCGACGCGAGGATCTGGTCGAAGCACTCCCAGTTGCGCGCGGCACGGCCAATGCCGCCATACACCACGAGCGCATGCGGATGCTCGGCGACTTCCGGGTCCAGATTGTTCTGGATCATCCGGTAGGCGGCTTCCGCCAGCCAGGTCTTGCAGACCTTCTCGCTGCCGCGCGGCGCGCGGATCGTGCGGGTCGGGTCGAGGCGGGGGTCGGTGAAGTTCGGGTGGTTCATAACGTCTTCGTCTCGGATGTTATTCAGGATGACTGTTTTTATTCGGCTTTGAGCGCTTATTGCTCGGACTCGAATGCCAGCGGGCTGTGCTTGGCGATCGCACCGTTCTGCACGAGCTTCGTCATCGCGGCGATGTCCGGCGCGAAGTAGCGGTCGAGGTCGTAATGCGGCACCTCGGCGCGCACCGACTCCATCACGTGCGCGAGCGCCGGGCTCGTGTGATGCGGCGCGCGCAGGTCCACGCCCTGGGCTGCGGCGAGCAGTTCGATCGCGAGGATGTTGGCCGTGTTGTCGGCAATGTCGGCGAGCTTGCGCGCCGCGAACGTCGCCATCGAAACGTGGTCTTCCTGGTTTGCCGAGGTCGGCAGCGAGTCGACCGAGGCCGGATGCGCGAGCGTCTTGTTTTCCGAAGCCAGTGCAGCAGCCGTGACGTGCGCGATCATGAAGCCCGAATTCACGCCGCCGTCCTTCACGAGGAAAGGCGGCAGGCCCGAGAGCGTCGCGTCGATGAGCAGCGCGATGCGGCGCTCGGCCAGTGCGCCGATTTCGGCCGCGGCCAGCGCGAGATTGTCGGCGGCGAAGGCCACCGGTTCCGCGTGGAAGTTGCCGCCCGAGAGCACTTCATTCGTTTCCGGGAAGATCAGCGGATTGTCCGAAACCGCATTCGCTTCGATGAGCAGCACCTGCGCCGCGTGGCGCATCTGGTCCAGACACGCGCCCATCACCTGCGGCTGGCAGCGCAGCGAGTACGGGTCCTGGACCTTGCCGCAATCGCGGTGCGAGAGGTTGATCGCCGAACCTTCGAGCAGCGTGCGATAGGCCGCGGCCGCCTCGATCTGGCCGCGATGGCCTCGCAGTTCGTGAATGCGCGCGTCGAACGGCTTCACCGAGCCCGCCGCCGCATCCACGCAGAGCGCGCCAGCAACAAGTGCCGTGCGGTAGAGGTCTTCGATCGCGAACATGTTGTAGATGGCAAGCGCCGTGGAAGCCTGCGTGCCGTTGAGCAGCGCGAGACCTTCCTTCGCCTGCAGCGCGAGCGGCTTGAGGCCGACGAGACGCAAGCCCTCCAGCGCGCTCATGCGCTCGCCCTTCGCGAACACGTCGCCCACACCCAGCAACACGCAGGACATATGTGCGAGCGGCGCGAGGTCGCCCGAGGCGCCCACCGAGCCCTTCACCGGAATCACAGGCAGCACGTCGGCATTGAAGAGCGTGATGAGCGCGTCCATCACTTCGCGGCGGATGCCCGAATGGCCGCGGCCCAGGCTCGACAGCTTCAGCGCCATCAAGAGGCGCACAACCGGACGCGACATCGGCTCGCCCACGCCCACGGCATGCGAAAGCACCAGATTGCGCTGCAGGAGTTCGAGCTGGTCGTTCGGGATGTGCGTGCTCGCCAGACGCCCGAAGCCCGTATTGATGCCGTAGGCGGGCTCGCCCTTCGCGGTGATCTCGGCAACGGCGCGTGCGCCTGCGTCGATGGCCGCGAAGCTGGCCGGATCGAGTTCGAGCTTCACGCCGCCGTTTTCATGGGCACGCGCGATCTGGCGCAGTTGGGACAGGGTCAGATGGCCGGGAGTGAGTTTGATGTTCATTGCGGTGTCAAAGTTGTCTGGACAAGGTGAAATCAGATTACCGAAGCGAGCTTGTCTATACAAGTTCAATTTGCTCCACGTATACCCGCACCCCCGCTCCCTAACGGCTGAATTACGCCAACTTTCGATTGCAGCACAGTGAAATCCCCAGGTGATAACACCGATTGCCGGTCTTTTCGACACATCGATAATTGTATAGACAACTTGCCGGGCCGAACCTCCAATCCGTGACCGGGCACACGCCAACCATTCCTATCGGAGACTTCATGAAGAAACTTGCCTTGTGTGTCGCCCTCGCCCTTGCCGCCGGTGGCGCGTATGCGAAAGACTGGTCCACCATCCGTTTCGGCACCGACGCGAGCTACGCGCCGTTCGAATCGAAGGCGACCGATGGCAAGCTGGTCGGTTTCGACATCGACCTCGGCAACGAAATCTGCCGGCGCCTGAACGCCAAATGCGTGTGGGTCGAGCAGGATTTCGACGGCATGATCCCGGGCCTCAAGGCCAAGAAGTTCGACGGCGCGCTCTCCGCGCTCACGATCACCCCGCAGCGCGAGCAGCAGATCGCCTTCTCGGCCAAGCTCTTCAACACGCCTACGCGCCTCGTCGCGAAGCAGGGCTCGCCGCTGCAACCGACCATCGCTTCGCTGCAAGGCAAGACCGTGGGCGTCGAGCAAGGCTCGATTCAGGAGACCTACGCGAAGCAGAACTGGGCGCCCAAAGGCATCAACGTGATCCCCTACCAGAACCAGGACCAGGTCTATCTGGATCTGCAGTCGGGGCGCCTCGACGCCGCGCTGCAAGACGAAGTGCAGGCCAATCTCGGCTTCCTGAAGACGCCGCGTGGTGCGGGCTTTGCGTTCGCGGGCGCGGAAATCCCCACGGGCGCCGCCGCTATCGGCCTGCGCAAGGAAGATGCCGACCTCAAGGCGAAGATCGACAAGACGATCGCCGACATGATCAAGGACGGCACGTACAAGAAGATCGAGTCGAAGTATTTCGACTTCGACGTGTACGGCGGTTAAGCGCCGCCGTCTGCATCTGCAACAACAAAGGGGAGCGCTGCTCCCCTGAACGAGGACATTCTTCCATGGTCTTTCAAGGCTTCGGCCCGCTGCTCCTCGCGGGCACGTGGGAAACCATCAAGCTCGCGGTGCTTTCGCTCGGCGCCGCGTTTCTGCTCGGGCTTGCGGGCGCTGCCGCGAAGCTCTCGCCCAACCGCGTGCTTTCGCGCATCGGCACGGCGTACACCACGCTCATTCGCGCGGTGCCCGACCTCGTGCTCATGCTGCTGCTGTTCTACAGCATCCAGATCTGGCTCAACGACGCGACCGACATGATGGGCATGGACCAGATCGACATCGACCCGTTCGTGGCCGGCGTCATCACGCTCGGCTTCATTTACGGCGCGTATTTCACGGAGACCTTCCGCGGCGCGTTTCTCGCCGTGCCGCGCGGGCAGATCGAAGCCGGTTTCGCATACGGCATGAGTTCCACGCGCGTGTTCACGCGCATCCTGTTCCCGCAGATGATGCGTTTCGCGCTGCCAGGCATC
Source organism: Paraburkholderia sp. CNPSo 3274 (assembly GCF_024206475.1). Lineage (GTDB taxonomy): Bacteria > Pseudomonadota > Gammaproteobacteria > Burkholderiales > Burkholderiaceae > Paraburkholderia. Next base: position 13,632 of record NZ_JAMBPR010000115.1, on the reverse strand, counting down.
GGCAATAACTGGCAGGTGCTCGTGAAAGCCACGGCGCTCGTTTCGATCATCGGTCTCGCCGATGTGGTGAAGGCCGCTCAGGACGCGGGCAAGGCCACCCAGGCGTTCTTCTTTTTCACGCTCGTGACCGGCGCGATTTATCTCGCCATCACCACGGTTTCCAATCTCGCATTGCACCGCCTCGAAAAGCGCTATTCGACCGGTGTGCGGAGGGCAGCGCTGTGATCGAACTGCTTCGTCAATATTGGCCCAACTTTCTGTATAGCGACGGCTTCAACACCAGCGGTCTCGTCATCACGCTCTGGCTGCTGGTCGTTTCGATCGTGGCGGGCTTCCTGCTTGCCGTGCCGCTCGCCATCGCGCGCGCATCGCGCAACCCGTGGCTATCGCGGCCGGTTTGGGTCTATACGTACGTGTTCCGCGGCACACCGCTCTATGTGCAGTTGCTGCTCTGCTACACCGGCCTCTACAGCCTGCACTTCGTGCACTCCAATCCGGTTCTTGGCGACTTCTTTCGCAGTGCCATGAACTGCACGCTGCTGGCCTTTGCATTGAACGAGTGCGCTTACGCCACCGAGATTTTCGCTGGCGCGATTCGCGAGACCTCGTATGGCGAGATCGAAGCGGCCCAGGCGTATGGCATGTCGAAAACGAAGGTCTACACGCGCATCATCCTGCCTTCCGCGTTGCGGCGCGCCCTGCCCTCGTACAGCAACGAAGTGATCCTCATGCTGCACGCCACGACACTGGCTTTCACGGCGACCGTGCCCGACATTTTGAAAGTGGCGCGCGACGCGAATTCCGCCACCTATATGACGTTCCAGGCGTACGGCATCGCAGCGGCGCTCTATGCGTCCATCGTCTTCGCCCTGATCTGGGGCTTCCGCCGCCTCGAAACACGTGTGCTGGCTTATCTGAAGCCGCAAGGCCACTAAGAATTTCATGCAGTTTTGATGGAGTGAACCGAGTATGTACAAGCTGATTGTCGACGACCTGCACAAGAAGTTCGGCGAGAACGAGGTTTTGAAGGGCGTATCGCTCAAGGCAAAGGCTGGCGACGTGATCAGCCTGATCGGGTCGAGCGGTTCGGGAAAGAGCACGTTTTTGCGTTGCATTAACTTTCTCGAATCGCCCTGCTCGGGACGCGTTACGCTCAACGGCGAGGAGATCCGTACGAACGCCGACCGCGGCGGCGCGCTGCGCGTGAGCGACCCGAAGCAGCTCCAGAAAATGCGCACGCGCCTTTCGATGGTCTTTCAGCACTTCAATCTCTGGGCGCACATGACGGTGCTCGAGAACATCATCGAGGCGCCGGTCAGCGTGCTTGGACTGAGTCGCAGCGAGGCCGAGGCCCGCGCGCGCAAGTACCTCGACAAGGTGGGGCTGGCTGCCAGTGTCGAGCACAAGTACCCCTCGCATCTTTCCGGCGGCCAGCAGCAACGCGTGGCGATCGCCCGCGCGCTGGCCATGGAGCCCGAAGTCATGTTGTTCGACGAGCCCACCTCCGCGCTCGACCCCGAACTCGTGGGCGAAGTGCTCAAGGTCATGCAAAAGCTCGCGGAGGAAGGCCGCACCATGATCGTCGTCACGCACGAAATGGGCTTCGCGCGCAACGTGTCGAATCACGTCGTGTTTCTGCACAAGGGGAAGATCGAAGAGCAAGGCGACCCCAAGGAAGTGCTCAATACACCGCGCAGCGAGCGGCTGCAGCAGTTCCTGGCGGGACGGTTGAAGTAAGGTCGTGGCGGGCAGTCATTTCACGGCCCGCCAGCGCATTCTGGGGTCATGCGCAACGATGTGCGGGCATCGACGTGCAGCCTCGGTTACACGCCTTGTGTGCGCCAGGCCACATTGGCGCAATCGCCCAGAGCTATAGTGAAAACGTGAACGACGCGCAACGCCCGCCTCCGCGCCTGGCATCAGGCTATCCGCCGAGCAAGCGCGCCGCTCCATCGTGTCGAAGCAAGGCAGTAATCCGGCTTTTCAGGAGACCTCCCATGAAGAAGCTGCTTGCCCTCCTGCTCATCGTTCCCGCTACGGCTTTTGCAGACTCAGCGGCATTCCCGGACGGTTCCGCGAGCCCAAGCGCGGCCGACATCCAGCAACGCCTCTCAGGCAAGGCGTTCGACATCAAGATCGCCGACGGCAGCACGTGGCATGTGCAGTATGGCAATAACGGCGACTACGACTTCAAGTCGAGCAAAGGCTTTGCCGACCACGGCGACTGGAAAGCCGAGGACGGCAAGATCTGCAGCAAAGGCAGCAAGATGCCGTATTCGTGCAACGAAGTGCGCATGAAAGGCGCCGACCTGTACCTCAAGCGCGACAACGGCGAAATCATCCAGTTCGTCGATTCGCAGTGAGCGGCGCCTGGCAGGCCCAACCAATCGAAAGCCAACCGTCGGCCGACGATCGCCGTTGGGCCTAAACTACCGGCATGTCGCCCACTTCAGACGTATGCATGCCAGCTAGTGCAGCCCTCAACGCCGATGCGCCCACGCTTACCCACGCGCATCCCGAACCGCCCCACGCCGAACCCCTCCAGGACCCGGCCCTGCTGCGCCGTCTATTGCGCGCGAAAGACCGCATGGACGCCGCTTCTCACGAGGCCTGGCCCGTCAAACGCCTGGCCGAGGTCAGCGGCGTTTCCGAAGCCCATTTCGCGCGCTCCTTCAAGCGTGCCTTCGGCCTCCCGCCGCATCGCTACCTGCTCACACGGCGCATCGAGCAGGCCACCACCCTGCTGCGCGACACCGATCTCGACATCACGGATATCGCCTTCGCCACCGGCTGGGAGAGTCTTGGCACCTTTGGCCGCACGTTTCGCGACGTGACCGGCTTGAGCCCCAGCGCCATGCGCGTTCAGGCGCGGGCCAACCTGCCCGAAATCGACCGCGTGCCCGCCTGCGTGCTGAAAGCCGCGCAGCGCCCCGACCTCACCACAGCAGTTTTGGAGAAGCGGCGTCGCGCGGGCAAAGCTAAAGTGCGGCCCTGAAGTGCGGACATCAACCAGGGAGGTGCTATGAATCAGGGTATCAATGTGGTGGGCCTGTACGTGGACGACCAGGACGAGGCGCTCAAGTTCTACGTCGACAAACTCGGATTCCGTGTGCATACCGACGTGCGCAATGGTGCGTACCGCTGGCTCACGGTCCAGCACCCGGAGCAGCCATCGTTCCAGCTCGGGCTCTTCCTGCCCGGGCCGCCCGTTCACGATGAGGCCACCGCGCAAGCGCTGCGCACCATGGTCGCCAAGGGCGCCATGCCGCCCCTTGTGCTCGCCGTGGCGGACTGCCGCGCCAACTACGAGCGCCTGAAGGGCCTGGGCGTGGAATTCACCCAGGAGCCAGTCGACCGCTACGGCAGCGTCGACGCGGGTTTTCGCGATCCTGCCGGCAACGGCTGGAAGATGATCCAGGCGCCGAAGCAGTCATAGCGGCTATGCGCGCGCGGCTCCGAAGGCGATGTCTTCGGCCGCGTCTTCGAAATGGTCCCGGCTTTCGGCGATTTCCTGATAGTCGATCTGGCCGTCGAGCATGACGTATTCGTGAATACGCAAGCCCGCGCACAAAATCACCTCGATATTGCGATCCGTCGCAGGAAACACGGCCTGTGGCTTGCCCTGCTGGGTAATCACCAGAAGCTGGCTGCCCAGCCGGTCCTTCATGAATAGCGTCTGCGTGACTCGCGCGGTTTGCACGCGCGTGCGATCGCCCATCAGGTCCAGATACGTTTCGCTAATGTTCTTGAACATTGTTGCCTCCATTTCAGCGCTGCCTGCCGCTGACCCTCAGTTACATGACAAGTCAACTATAGTGCCGAAATAAACCACTCGCAGGTGACATCCTGTCGCGTACGAGCGTTTAATGGAGCGCACCGATCTTCAGATCATTGACATGTTTGCGCTAGTCGAGTACGGCAAACGGCGCGTGGCCGTCCATCCAGTCGTACTGGCTGGTCGGCGTCGCCCACGCCCAGTTCGAAGGCGAACGCGCAGCGGCGCCGTGGCTTGCGCGATCCGCGCCGTTGCCTGGCCCAGCGCTCCTCGCGCGATCGTCGGTGCTCGTCTCCTGGCTTTCCGCGATGATGTCTTTCATATCAGTCCTGCTCCAAAGAAATTAGATCCGCATGCGGCTGCCGACGGTTTGCACGGCGTGTGCGAGCTTGCTTTTCGATGTGAGCGAACGATACGGCAATTCACTGAAGCGCTTTTCGCTTCAAATGCCATTCTTTTAGGCTTAGGCGCCACTGTGCGTGAGCGCCTGGTCCGCCACGAAACGGCACTGCGCTTCGCGGCGGCAATTTGATGACAATTCAATGACTGATCGCGTGCCGGAAGTCAGCACGGACAAGGAGGCGGTCAGGGGGTGGCGTCCCAGCCGTGTGACGCGAGGACCTTGTCGAGCAGAAAGCGCAGCGCGACACGCTCGGCCTCGTTCAGCCCGTGGTAAAGATCGCTGTCGCGCTTGTCCAATGTAGGGCCGATCTTTTTGAAAATCTTGCGGCCTTCGCCGGTGAGCGAAATGATGACGCTGCGCCCGTCCTTGTCGTTGCCCGTGCGCGCGAGGATTTCCTTCGAGAGCATGGCCTCGACCGTGCGGCTCGCCTGACTCTTGTCGAGGTTGGCGCGCCGCGAGATATCCATCACGGTTTGCGGACCGAACGTGCCGATCGCGGCGATGATGCTCGCCTCCGGATACGGCACACCCAGTTTGTCGCGCGACATCTCGCTGCTCATGCGATCGGCGATCTTGGTCAATGCCTTCAGCCGATAGGTCAGCGAGGCGTCTGCGCCAGGCTCATTTGTACTTGCCATATGCCCACTCGAGAATTGGATCCGGAAACCCGCGAAAGAAACCCGGGTATGTTGCCCTGATCCTGCCCGCGAGGTCAACTGTGGGGCACGCACGGGTCAGAAGCGGTGAGTCGAGCACCGCTCGCTTCAATACGGTGCACGCAGTGTCCGAAGGCGCAATACGCAGCGTCGATGCTCATATCCATTTTCATCACTCGCTTTCATCGTGGCCGCTTATACTGCACGCGTTCAACGCGCGAAGATGGCCATGAGCAAACGAATGACTGTCCGGCAATCGCCGGTGCACGGAAAAGGCGTCTATGCGTTGCGCCCCCTGCGGGCCGGCGAACGCATCTTCGAATACAAAGGCAAGATCATGAGCTGGCGCAGCGCGGCCCGGCGTTACCGTCTGCGTGAAGACGGCGCGCATACGTTTCTCTTCGGCCTTTCCGATGGCCGCGTGATCGACGGTGGCCAGGGCGGCAACTGGGCGCGCTGGCTCAATCACGCGTGCCAGGCGAACTGCGAAACCATCGAAATCAACGGCCACGTGTTCATCGACGCGTGCCGCGACATCCTGCCGGGTGAAGAGCTATTCATCGACTACGCGCTCGAACTGCCTGACGACGCCTGCGAAGACAACATACGCGAATACACCTGCCGCTGCGGCGCGCCGGCCTGCCGCGGGACGATGCTCGCCGGCGCCGGTGTCAGCGCGGACGCCGGCGTCAGCAGCATCGTCAGCGTAGGCAGCCTGCTGTAGGCTGCACGTCGATCAGAACCGGTGCCGCATGCCGATCGCAACAACCGTCTGCTGATTCGTCGACGACGGCGACTGCCTGCTGATATCCGCACCCAGACCCGATCCATCCGCGCTGATGTGCTGGTAGCTCGCCTGCGCATAGACGTCGGTGCGTTTCGAGAGGAAGTAGTAGGCCTGCACCGACACCTCGTGCCAGCGCGGGTGATGCTCGCCGCCTGAACTCGAAAGCGCGGCCTGCGTGTAGGGGTACGCGCCGTTCAGGCTGAATTGCGGCGTGAACATGTAGCTCGCATTCATCTCATAGTTGCTGAAGCTCGCGCCCTGCCCGTTCTGCACGAGGCCGAGGCTGTTCGCGCCATTGATCGTATCGAGGCCGCCCAGTTGCGTGCGGGTCCACACAAAGCCGAAGCGCGCATTGCGGGTGACGTAGTTGACACCCGCGCCATAGGTGCGCTGCTGGGCCGCGATGAACGTCCGGTCGGTGAGCGTGAGCGCGCCGTTCGTGTTGCTGCCGCCGCCGTTGTTGGCCTGCAGGTAGCCCGCGCCGAACTCGAATCCGCCGAAATCGTACGACGCGCCAAAACTGTAGAGGCGATTGTCGTCGAAGCCGCCCGCTTCGTTCGAGAAGCCGTAGAGCGCGCCGAACTTCGCGCCGCCGTAGTTCGCGCTCGCGTACTTGACCGCGTTGTTCACGCGAAACGAGTTGTTGAGGTTGTCGTTGTCGTACGGGTGAGCCGAAAGATTGTTGCCGCCCGGATGACGGCCGATAAAGCTGAGCGGCGCGAGATAATCGACCACGGAGTCATACTGCCGGCCCAGCGTGAGCGCGCCGTAGCGATTGTTTTCGAGGCCCGCGTATGCCTGGTAGCCGAACATGCGGCCGCCCTGGCGCAGCGTGCCGTTCGTCACGCTGAAGCCGCTCTCGAGGCGGAAGATGGCGCGCGTGCCGCCGCCCAGGTCCTCGCTGCCGGTCACGCCCCAGTGACTGCCTGTGACGTTGCCGCGGCCGGCTGCGAAGAGGCTGTGTCCGCCTGCGTTGCTGTTGTACGAGAGGCCGGCGTCGATCACGCCGTACAGCGTCACACTGCTTTGCGCGTGGGCCCCGCATGCATAGGCCGCGGCAAGGGCTGGGGCGACGAGCGTCTTTTTCATTGCTTTTTCCTTCGAGTTATCACGTGTTTGCGCGAGTTTTGCGTATGGCGATGGCCGCTCAGCGCGCAAACCGGCCCCGCATTCGCGCTGGGCGAATGCGGTCCGGCGACGTGAAGACACGCGCTGAAACGGCGGTTGAAACGGGCTCGCTGGGCCGCGCTAGTGGCGGCTGGCGATGCCCTGCTGACCGGCGAGAGCGGAATGCCCACGAGCGCCGTGACGATCCCAACGGGAATCAGCACGCCCGGCACGAGCAGCTTCGAGGCGATGGAAGCGAGCGAGAGCATCAGCGCGCCGAGCAGCAAGCTGCCCGGCAAATAGAAGCGATGATCCTCGCCGAACAGCGTGCGCGCGATGTGCGGCGCGATCAGTCCCACGAAACCGATGGTCCCGACGAACGACACGGCTAGCGCCGAAAGCGCCGACACGCGCAACAGCGTGCCGAGGCGCAGCAGCCGCACGTCGATGCCGAAGCTCGCCGCGCGCTCTTCGCCCAGGCGCAGCGCGGTGAGCGTCCACGCGTTGCGCATCGAGAACGGCAAGGCGAGCGCGAGCGCCGCCGTGAGCACGCCGATCTTCGGCCAGTCGGCGCGCGCGAGCGAACCGAGCGTCCAGAACACGAGACCCTGCAGCGCGTCCGCGGAGGCGATGAACTGCATAAGTTCGACGAGCGCATGAAACGAGAACACGAGCGCGATGCCCATCAGCACGACGCCCGCCGTGCTCATGCCGCGCCAGCGCGCGACGAAATCGAGCAGCAGCGCCGAAGCGAACGCGAACACGAACGCGTTGGCCGAGACGATCCACGTTTGCGCGACGCCCGGAATCGCCACGTCGAGCACGATGGCGAGCGACGCGCCGAAGGCAGCCGCCGCCGAAACGCCCAGCGTATAGGGGCTCGCGAGCGGATTGTTGAGGATCGTCTGCATCTCCGCGCCCGAAATGCCGAGCGAAGCGCCGACCACGAGCGCCATGACGGCATCGGGCAGGCGGATCTGCCACACGATCACGCTACTGGCAGGGTCAGCCGAAGCGGGCAGGAAGATCGTGCGCAGCAAGGTCGCGATGGGCAGGCCCGAAGGGCCGGAGCTGAGGTCGAACAGCAGCGAGGCGACGATCAGCAACGCGACGGCTACGAGGCTCAGCACGCGGCGGCGAGTGAGGCGCGCGTAGGCGCGCAATTGCGCTTCGGCGTCGTGCGCCGGGTATCGGGTCCAGCTGTCGCGCGGCCTCTGCTGCGAAGCGCATGCCGTTCATCGCGCGGCCTGCTGCGCTTGCACCGCTGGCAACGGTGCATCGACCCACTCGGTGCCCGTATTCGCGCGAGGCGATCGTCGGCACGCTCGGCGACGACCGCTACCGACTGCAATGGGTGCAAGGCGCGCCGCTGGCCACGCCCGCAACGCTCTCGCTCGCGCAGCGCGCCACTGCCGGGCTGATCGAAGGCGTGATCCGCAAGCGCCTCTCCGAACCCATCGACGTGCATCTCATCGACGCTCAGGTGCGCGACGGCGCGCTTGCGACAAGCGGCGTGCTGAGCCTGTTCGACTCGCGCATGCCCACCGGCGACTTTCACGTGCAACTCGAGGTGCCCGGACACGGCTGGCTCGATATCCACGCGAACGAAGGCCAGGCGGGCATGCATACCGAGCGCGGCGCGCTAGTGATCGATTACCTGCTGCGTATCTATCTGCTGCGCTTCGCCGCCGTGTGCCTGATCGCCATGGTCGCGGTGCGCTTCGCGCTCGCGCCATTGCGCCGCTTCGCGGCCGCGGCCGAAGCACTCGGGCGCAACATCTATCGCGCGCCCTTGCAGGAAGCCGGTCCGCGCGAAGTGCGCAATGCGGCGCATTCGTTCAACGCCATGCAGCAGCAGTTGATCGACAGCTTTGCTGCGCGCACGCGCTTTCTGAGCGCGGTCTCGCAGGACTTGCGCTCGCCGCTCACGCGGCTGCGACTGCGCGTCGAAATGCTGCCGGACGCGGCTTCGCGCGAGCGCCTGCGCGGCGACCTCGAAGACATGGAAGGCATGGTGCGCGCCACGCTCGACGCCGTGCAGGGCGTGGAGATCACCGAGCCGCGCCAGCGCATCGATCTCGTTTCGATGCTCGAAGGACTTGCCGGGGATGCAAGCGAACAGGGCCATCATGTCAGCGTGACGGGCAGCGTGCGCGCGCCCATTCCGGGCTTTGCGCGCAACCTCAAGCGCTGTCTGCAGAATCTTTTCGACAACGCGATTCGCTATGGCGGCGAGGCAAGCGTCACCGTATGCGATGTTGAAGATAGCGTACGCGTGGTGATCGGCGACAGCGGGCCCGGCATTGCCGATGCCGCACTGCTCGAGCGCGTGTTCGAGCCTTATTTCCGCATCGATTCGCGTAGCAGCGATGCGCCTGGTGGCACGGGATTGGGGCTCACGATTGCGCGCAGCGTAGCGGCCGCGCATGGCGGCTCGCTCGTGCTGCGCAATCGGATGGTGGACGGGCGAATCGTTGGGCTCGATGCCGAGCTGATTTTGCCGACAGGCGATTGAGCCGACGGGCCCTCAGTTCGAAGCCGTTTTGCGCGCAACGTCGTCGGTGGACGGCCCGGTTCCACGCAGGTTCGTCACGTTTTGCAGCAGGTCGAACCAGAACGGCGCGCCGAACAACGTTGCGCTCGCCGTGAGAAGCCAGCCGACGATCATCCAGGCCACGCCGTCTGCGTATGCGCCATCCCTTTGCCAGCCGACCGGCAACTGGTTCATCAGGGAGACCGCATCGGAAGAAGCGTTCGCGTGCAGCGCACCCGTGAGCGAGGGATGCACCCATAGAATCCTGAACAGAAAAACCGTATCGATGTTCAGCGCAACCACGATGACGAGCGCCACGGCAAATGAAATTAATTGCGACCAGCGCTTGTAGGCGCCGGAGAGCCTGTCCATCCCGTTGTCGAACCACTTGCCGAGCGCGTCTGAAAACTGGCCGACATCCTGGTTGGCGTGCCGATACATCGCCTGCAATACCTCCCTCAACTGCTGGTTCTGTATGGTGGCAATCGACTGACCGAGGTCCTGCTCCGCACCGGGCGCGCGCCGAAGGATATCGATCATCGCCAGGGCAAAGTCCTTCGACGGAATGTATGAAGGCTTGTACTTCAAGTCGCTCGCATTCGTCGCGTCACCGGAGTCGCGCGGGCTCACGAGCGCGTGGTTGTAGAGGTCGCGCGCCATTCCGTTGAACTGCGGATCGTTCAAGATCTGCTTGACGCCGGATAGCAGACATTTCGCGCGCAACTGCAAGAGCGACGCAAAAAGCTCGGTAACGGTGCTGACGGCAAGGCTCACTGCGAAATAGCAGAACACCAGGCCAATGCCGACTTCGAGTACGGTGCTGTTGAACATGTGCGGCTCCGCGTGCTTGCACTTCAAGAGATGAGAGACTGCGCAGCCGGCTGCAGATCGCAGCATGTTCGAGACAATCGCGTGGCGGGAGCCCTCTTCTCAACAATCAGCGGTTTCGACACGGCGCTCAAGACCGTAAATGCTGGATGTGTGTGGAATGCCACACAGGGAAGGCAACGGAGGGATGACTGATCTTAATTGTTGTTACACGAATCCAAACATTCGTAGTTCGAATCATTCATGAATCGAAATGATGATTCGAAACCTGTCGCATTCGGCACTTCGCTGCGCATCCAGACGATATCGAGGGCCGGAGCCGCGCGGTCTTCATGCGCGCGCGGCGCACCGGCCCGTTGCCGCCAACGCCAGCACACTATGCCAGCAGGACCGAAGGGTCGTTATAACCCGGCACCGCAGCCGAAAGCGAATGCTTCAACTCACGGCTGCCCGCATCCGCGAGCACTTCGCTTTCGCCCGCTTCGAGCGCGTCGTAGGCCTGGCGAACGACATCGACGGGACTGGCTTTCGGCACGTCGAAATCCTTGGTGAGATCAGTATCCACGAAGCCGACATGCACGCCGACCACGCCGATCTTGCGCTCCCCGAAGTGCAGCCGGATGTTGTTGGTATAGCTCCAGGCCGCCGCCTTCGAAGCGGAATACGGCGCGAGGAACGGCACGGCTCGCCACGAGACATCGGAGAGCACGTTGATCACGCCGCCGTTGCCGTCGCTGGGCAGCACGGATTCGAACGCGCGCGTCGTGCGAATGACGCCATAAAAGTTCGTTTCGAAGATGTGCCGCGCCTGTTCCTCTGCCTCTGCCGCAAGCGGCGACGCGAGAATTTCCGCAATCCCTGCGTTGTTGATGAGCAGCGTCACGTCCGCGGCGATCTTCGCGGCAGCCGTAACGGAGGCCGGATCCGTCACGTCGACCTTGACGGGGACGATGCCGGGTTCGCTGAAGCCTTCCGGATTGCGCACCCCGGCGTAGACTTTGGCGGCACCGCGGGCCAGCGCCTCGCGTGCAAACGCCAGACCGAGGCCGCGGCTTGCGCCGGTGACAAACACAACGGAATTCTTGATCTTCATTTTGAATCTCCAATTAAACTAGTCATACAAAGTGTCGTTTGAATCAAACCCGGAAAAGCTCGCGATGAGCGCGAACGAACGCCTCGACCGTCTGCGGCGCGTTGCCGGTAACCTGCTCGATGATGCTGTCGGTCCCCTTGAACACGCCGTTCTGGTAATCGACAGCGACTTCAATGAAGTGCTGGATCGCAAACTCTGGAAGGTCATATTTCTGCAAATGCTCGCGATATTCGTCGAGCGTACCGGGGCGATAAACGATCTTCCGGTCGATAACCTTGCCGATCTCGTCGGCAATGCCCTGGTGGTCGAGTTCGACCGGCCCGCAAAGCTCATAGGCCTTGCCAATATGGCCCGACGGTTGCGCGAGCACCGTGGCGATGAAGCGGGCCTGGTCAACGGTGGCGATCGGCGCGTGGCGTCCCGCTCCGTAAGGCAGCGTGATCTGCCCTTCCTTGACGATGGTGTCGCGCACCCACGGGAAAATCAGCCATTCCGAAAAGAAGGTCGGGCGAATATGAATGGTCGGTACCCCTGACCAGTCGAGCACGCGCTCGGCGATCCAGTGATCGCGCGCCGCGTGGCTCTTCGCATTTTCGCGCGCGGAAATCTGTGACATTTCCACGACGACTTCGAGCCCGGCGCGGCGAGCGGCGTCCGCGAAATACGCGGTGCCCTGAATGAACCCGGGCCGAACGGGATAGCAGAGGTAAGCGCCCGTCACGCCCGAAGTGGCGCGTATCAGGTCGTCGTGATCGAGCAGATCGCCCAGCACCACTTCGGCGCCGGCGGCACGCAGCGCGGCACTGCGGGCGTCTTCCGTATGGACCATCGCGCGAACCGCATGTCCGGCTTGGAGCAAGTTATTGACCACATGTACGCCGGTTTTTCCCGCGGCGCCAGTAATCAGGAATTTACGCTGTTGCATGATGAGCTCTCCGTTAAAGTGTATATGCACATACGAGCACGAATTGAATCACCACTATCTGGCGACAGCTTTCATTCAGATCATTTCGATGTGTTGCCTGACGTCTTCCAGCAGCAACGCAGAAGCGTCCTGGTCGGGGATGATGCGCGCCATGGTCAGCGCGCCGATCATGGCCGCGAGCGCGAAAACGGCCTGCGAGCGGTCCGCCTCTTCCTCCGGCGTCGCCATGCGCGCCGCCAGCATATCCACGAGAGCGTCGAACCCGCGCGTCGCCGCCGCGCGCGTCGCGTCGTCCGCGCGCGCCAGCTCGCTGCCCATGCCGGCGAGCGGGCAACCGTTCGCTCGCGCATCGCGATGACCGGTGGACATGTACGCGTCCACGACCGCGCGGAACGCGTCCTCGCCCGTGACCCCATCCGCAGCGGCGACGAGGTTTTCGACGATGCCGGCCAGCCCCGCTTCGCAGGCCTCGGCAACCAGCTGATCCTTCGACTCGAAATGGCGATAAAAGCCGCCATGCGAAAGCCCTGCGGCGGCCATCACGTCGGCAAGTCCCGTTGCGTGGATGCCATTCGCCCTGAATGCCCCAGCCGCGACTTCCACGATGCGCTCCCGCGTCTGCGCCGTTTCGACCTTCGACTTCCTCATGATGACCCGCTCCGTGATTCGATGTTGTTTAGATTGTAGTCATCATCTAAATGGAAGTCAAGGCGCGTTTTGGCTATTCGGGCATCGCAGGGCAGCCACGCTGTGGTAAGTGGCAAACCAAATCTGTTCCGTTGCAAACAAACCTGGCGTCACGATGCTTCGCAAATAAAACTGTTCTGGAAAATCGACCGCCGTCCGACTCCTTGTGCCATAGGGGTTTGCAGGCAACTCCCATCCCCGCGGCAAGCGTGCTTTCACTGCATTGTAAAAATTATTAGAGCCCGTCTGAGTCATCTCCAAACGCTGGGGGCACCCCCTAAGAATCAGACACTTAGCCAAATCTTTGTCTATCGATGCTTGCAGGTTGAAGTCGATCGCACGAGTTCGGCCGCGCAACTTGTTCGCACCATCATTTTCGTAGGTAGCGCAAGCGCCCTGTGGGCGCTATTACCGCTCGTAGCGAAACATCATCCGGATTTTGGCGCCGGCGGGTATGGCACGTTGCTCGGCAGTCTGGGAATAGGAGCCGTCGTGGGCGGGATTGCGCTCGGTCGAGTACGTCACTATTTGACGCTCAATACGCTAGCTAGCGGTGCGTCTGTGATATTCGGTATGGCGACGTTGATCGCGGTGGACTTGCCCCTGCATGACCGGACACGCGGTCACGCTTCGGTTGGTGAAGTTGCGCGCTGGCGGAATTCGCGTGGCGAGCAGTATTTCAAGGCGCTGTGCGGATGCGATTCGTTGTAGTGGTCAAACGCGATAGCCAGGTTTTGCAGTGCGGTTCTGACATCAGGCTTGGGCATCCATGAGACGTAGTCACGCTTTATCGTTTTGACGAAGCTTTCGGCCATCCCGTTGCTCTGCGGACTTCTCA
>NZ_JAMBPR010000114.1 GCF_024206475.1 Paraburkholderia sp. CNPSo 3274 | reverse complement strand
CAGTCGATCGAGGTACTTCTGAAAAATAGTGCGCTGGGCGCGAGGCCCGAAGACGAAACCGGGCAGTAGTGTGCGATTGCGCACATTGTTCATGGCGCTGTCACATTAGCGGCTCTGCCGCGGTAGACGGCACGGATACGAACGTCCTCCATCGCCGCCAACCCGTAGCCAACCGTAAAGGAAACGGTGACGGCGGTACCGCAGCATCCGCGAGCCGACGTGATTGACCGAATGACAAATACACTTTGAGAGCTGCCGTCGAGGCGGCGTCGCGTCGAACGTCAGAAGTGGGTCGGAAGTGTGACTTCGCTGTTGCAGAAAGCTGCCGCTCGGCTGTTCGATGCACGGACCGTCGGCAATCCGCCACCTTGCCGACGTACAACCCAGCGTGTCCCAACGTCAGCAATGGCCGAAATTCTCGCGGTCAGCATCGGGCGGATTTCTGAGTGGACCGGCCATTCGGATGACCGCTGTGTCTCCTGAACGAACGGCAGAAGCCGGCCGAACAGCGCCCGAGGATGGGGCGGCACGATCGCTCATGGATGCTTTTTATTCAAAAGGCATGGACCGATCCTGAGGAACCTTCGTATCGGCAATCGACTTGCACGAAAGCCGTCGTTCGGCTGCTCACCTGGACTCCGTAGCCGGAGCCGTAGATGGTGTCTCCGAGTCCCTCGGCATCAGCCTCGCTGTACTCAAGATACCAGTTCGAGCGCGTGGCGCTCCATCACGGACCTCATCAACTCCATATTCGGCGGGCCGCCAGCGCCCAACACACCGGCCACCTCGCGAAAATATTCAGGCCCGATGTTGGCAGGCGAGAACACCACGAGCGCGCGAGCGGGGACATTGCCCAGATTGGAAAAGTAATGAGCGCTGCCTCGCGGCGAGAAGCAATAATCGCCCGCATTCAGGACGCGTACACAGTCGTCGACCCGGTAGGCCAGCGATCCTTCCAGGACGTGGATTGTCTCGTCAACGTCGACGTGGCGATGAGGGGGCGGGACTTTGGCGAGCGGCTGGACAACCATTTCCGCCATCGCCATATGGCCCGTGGTGTCCCGACCATCGACCAGGAAGCGCATCGACAGTTGTCCGATGGTGATCAGTTCGTCAGGCGTTGAATGCATGGCAAGACTCCACGGCGTTATGGTAAAGTCACTTTACTATATGGGCACTAAACGTCAATCCGTTTCGGCGCGGAGATTTTCCGGCGATCCAAACCCTGATGATCCGCTCATCGGGGCCCGGCTGCGCTATTGCCTTACCCAGGTAGAACAGCGCCTGATTGAGGCATTAGCCTCGGCCGGCTTTGCAGACATCCAGATTGCCCACTTCAAGATATTGCGTTTTCCTCCTCCAGAGAGCGAGCGTCCCATTGACCTGGCACAGCGCGCGGGCATGTCCAAGCAGGCGATGAACTACCTGCTGCAGCAACTTGAAGAGCTGGGTTATGTGCAGAGGGTGGCGATGGGGGAATCAGCTGCGCGCCTTGTTTCCTTGACCGAGAAGGGCTGGAAAGTGGCTGAAATACAGCGCGCCACGGTGCACCAGATCGAACGCGAATGGGAGCAGCGGATCGGCGCACAGCGCTTCCAGGCGTTTTACGCGGTGCTGAAGGAACTGGCAGCGTCGTAGATCAACGAGCGCGCGGACGAGAGCGCCTCGGTTCGATGCAAAAAGCGAATGGGTCATATGACCCGTTGCCGTCGCTCGGTCATCCGCTGTCGCGATGACCGCTCTCGAGGGGCGGATTCAACCGGTCGTTGGACCATCCGGGCGCTTACCACACCTTACCTGCCGTCATTCGCAAGTGATGCGCCTGATGTATATCGGGTTTTCACCCCAGTCGTTTGGAGTGGATGCCTACTTCCATTCATATCCATCCGGGCAAGAATGACATGACAGTCGCCGACTGGGAGTGCCGGGAGGTGCCATGCCCGTCACGGGATCGCGGAAAGACCAGGTTCCCACCGTCGAGCCACTGTACTTTAGATTTTTAGCCTCATTGTCGGTTCGCCGAGGGATCACATCATGAACAAGCTCAGGGTCACCATTCTCGCCAGTTGTGTCTCATTCGCTACCGCGGGCGCCTTCGCTGCTGATAGTCTGTCAACCGACGCGACTTCCAATGATGCGATGGGTCAGGAGACCACCGCAAAGAGCGCAACGGAATCAGACGCGATGAGCGCCGACAGCATGGCCAAAGACGGGATGAAAGAAGATGCGGTCAACCATGACGGCATGCCCGAAGATGGAACAAAGAACGTCGAGGTGAAGGAGTAGTGTCGATGCGAAGTGAAGCGCTGACACTGGACGAGAATGTCGACGTTGTAGGAGGTGGCCGTGTCGAAGGGCATCTCCCACTGTGTCGAGCAATCCTTGTCCTGCAGCTTCGCCGAGCGGACAATCGCCGGGCGCAGCGCCTGCGTGCCCCGCGCATAATTGCGGATCTGGCGCAGCAGCACCTCATCGACCTTGCGGCCATCATCGATCGTGAAGTGCGCACAAGCCGGACAGGCCAAGCACGGCCGAAGCCAGCGCGAGGCGCGTAAGCGTGGTTCTCATCGGGGGGGGCGGGTCACAGGTGGGCTGTATAGCCACCGGGCCGGAGGTGGAGGTGTGCGTCGACGTGAGCGCCGCGGCGCATCAGGTAGGGGCGGTCAGCTGGGCACGGCGCGTTTCGATATTTATCCCGCGCCGACCACATCCTATGGGCTGGCTTTTGGATCAATGTGAATTGTCAGGGCGCCGCCAGTAGTGAGTGCCGGGTTTGCCGCATCGGCCGCTTGTCCGTTAAATATAATGCTTCCGCTATCCGGAGTGACGGGATACACGCCATTGGTAGTGACGGTCGCAGGGCACACACGGTCACTGCCGGTCTGGTTAAACCAGAACAAAACGGACTGATGTGTTGTAACCTGGGTGCCACTGAAAGACTCGTTCGTCGTCTGGAGTGCGTGAGTTCCGCCGTCGGTAGTTCCCGAGGTGCCACCACCACCTCTGCCGTTGGTCCTGCCGCCTGGGTAGAAGACGCAGACAATGCTTGACTTGGCACCGCCTACCGTCAGCGACCCGATTCCGCTCGGGTCGTCCACCTCGAAGCCCACGACGAACTCTGCCTGACCGCTCAGGCTATAGGATGCCGTTGCCGAATTCAGAGGAATCTCGACAGTCCCATTCGACGCGTAGACGGTAATTCTCCACGTTATCGTTGGACTTACCTCTGGCGCCCCTGGTTGGGGTGCCGGGGGGCAGCCGCACAGGCATCCGAGAAGCAGGACACCCATTCCGAGCCGGCATAATCGCTTCATGGTCTTCTCCCATCAGCTACTTATTCCGGTCTTGCAAGCCTCGAAAGCGGACATTTGGGAGGGGGCGTTCACAGGAGCCATGGCGATGCTCACAGTCCGAAAATACCCGCGAGTTACGTAGGCAAACATGCCGCACCTGGAGCACGCCTGCCACCGTCGTTACCGTGCTTTTTGATCGTATGCACAACTGGTCGATTTGACCTCCATCACCTGATGGAGGCGGTCGAAAATCCGCGGTGGCACAGTGTGAGGGGCGATGCGTCGCTATCAAGGAGAACGTCATGGCGTATATAGCGGGCATCCTGTACTGGACGAGCGGAAATCGAGACGAGCGACAATTTCGATCTTTGGGCGTCATCTCTCGTAGTGTTGCTCGCAGACAAGTTTCCCGACCCGGCCCTGCACATCTGGAAATATGAGGCGGATCTGAAGATCCCGGCCATGTACGGCCCTGGTGGACGTGTTCCCTTAAAGCCGTTTTGCGGCACGATCGGCCTCGCCCCGGGAGAACCGGGTTTGCACAGCGTGATTCCACCACGTCGTGTCGGCGGCAACATGGATATCCGCGACATCGGCGCAGGCACAGAGCTCTGTCTCCCTGTGGAGGTGGAGGGCGCGCTATTCTCGGTGGGCGACACGCACGCCGCACAAGGTGACGGCGAGGTATGCGGGAC
Source organism: Paraburkholderia sp. CNPSo 3274 (assembly GCF_024206475.1). Classification (GTDB taxonomy): domain Bacteria; phylum Pseudomonadota; class Gammaproteobacteria; order Burkholderiales; family Burkholderiaceae; genus Paraburkholderia. The sequence goes on along the minus strand of NZ_JAMBPR010000114.1, from coordinate 13,091 downwards.
GGCCATCGAGAGTCCAGTAGCACTAACGGCGAAATTCGACGGAATGATCGACATTCTGATGCGACAACATCACATCAGTGCAATCGATGCTTACCTGTTGTGCAGCGTTTGCGCCTACCTGCGCATCAGCGAGATCGTCGACCGGCCTAACTGGATTGTCTCCCTCTACTTCCCGCGAATCGTATTCGAGTGAGTTCTCAAAAGCGGTTCTCCGTCTCTAGTCAGCCCAAGCGGTTACGAGGGGGGCGGTACGAACGGTGCGTCCCGCGGGGCATGGCAATGTAGCGGAGAGATCCGTACCGCGCCTGCCAGGTTGAACGATTTCAGCATACGACCGGAGTACAGGCTGGACGCTACGCGCTCATAGACAATAACGCCTCGTCTCTCATATTCGCGCACGGCATCGGTCGGGTTCAGATTCGCGAAACCTACGCCGATGATCAGGTCGCGCTTCGTCAGATCGGGTTGGTCCCACGGGTCGCTTGCGGCTTTCGGTACGCGCGTGCACGCGGAAATGGGGGCTGCGCATTCGCGGATTTTCCAGGAAGTTCGATATGCTGCGGCCGCTGGTTGTGTTTGCAAGCAGGCAGGACCATACTTCCTCGTAATGCGTTCAATATCGAGGGCATTACAGGATGGCAAAACCGCCAGTCATCGCGCCACACGAGATTTGCCATGCGCTCAAAGTCGCTGCGGTGACTGGGCAAAACCCGGTCCGCGATGTTGCGCTGCTGACCGTGTTCTACGGAACAGGCCTCACCCCCAATGAAGTTGCCAAGTTACGGGTATCAGATTACCTGATCGAGGATGGGCAGATTTGCGTTGATTCGAAGCTACGGCCGGAGATTGCGTTCAACGGTAAGGCTAGGCCGCGTGTTTGGGCAAACGCCAGGATGTGCGCTGCGATCGATAGCTACTTAGCCTATCGCCTGTCTGCGTATCACGGAATTACCACGCGCCGCGCGGCGTATCGTGGCCTCGATCCGCACAGCCCGCTGTTCCTGACGGGCGAGGGAGAGCCGATTGCGTTCACGAAACGAGTCACCGGCACTGGTGCGATCAGCTATTCTTGCGAGACGCTGACTGAGATCGTCCGGCGCCTGCATCAACAGGCTGGGATCGAGAATGGGAATGCCAGTGCTGCAAGCCGAACGTTTGCTGTACGACTCCATCGCGATGGCCGTTCGTTGAAGCTCATTCAGGAGTTGATTGGAGTTTCGAGTCTTACTGCCGTTAAGAATCTGGTAGAGGGCGACCCTGTCAGGCTGTCGGCGATCGTAAGCGGCGTTATCTGATGGCGTGAATTCGTGACAGCGGTACCCCGGAGTGGGGAGGCTACGAGCAACTTCTTCGGTCTAGCGCGACCTAGTCTTGCCTAACGTGTCAGCGTGCCCAGGAAGCGCTGAATATGTGGATTGCGCCACCAGAAGTAGCTGCAGCATCGCTTTCAAACACGTACTCCCATGGAGATGCTTTCTTTATGGCAGACACGCACACCTATCTCGTGAACTATGATCCGTCGACGATTGCCGGTGCAATTCTTTGGGGAGTCGTGGCTGGTATTTTCACCACTGCCATACTGATGTTGTCCGGCCAGCTGTTTCAAAGGATTGTCTTGCCATCGTACTTGGGCTTGATTTATAACGGTGTCGACTTACGAGGCAAGTGGATTGCGCAGAAAACGTTCAACGGTGGCATTACGTACCACTACGTCTTGATCCTGAAACAGAATGCACATAGCCTGAAAGGCTCAATGACGATTGCGAAGATGAACTCACAACCTGGGCCCCCGGGCGGGTATTTGGGAGACTACGTGCAGGGATTCGAAGCCAGCGGTGTAACTTGGGAGGGATTTGTGACACTCAACATGAGCAGCGACGATCGTCGGAGTCTGTCGTTTGTCACGACGCTTCTTCAAGTGCGTAATCGCGGACAATCCCTTGTCGGGCACATGGCATATCGCAGCTCCGTCGTCGACAAAGTCGACAGCGAAGAAATGACGTGGACGCGCGGCTAACCCTTGTGACTCTCTGTCAGAGTCGGCATGAAATGAGGAAGAATGCAAGGAGAAGGCGAGAATGGATCGCACGACTTTATCGCGGCTGCGTCAATCTATTGACGACCTCGAACGCTTATCAATGACTCTTCCGCAAGAGAGTGAGCGATTCATATTTCTCGCTCGGATCATCCATCAGTTGCGGATCCTTCAGGATACGGTGATCGCTGGGGATGCCCGCGAAACTGTGTTTGTGTGTTCAGAGCAGATTGCGTCGACTGGCCGTTCGCGTGAGACGTTCGTGCGTGTTGCTGGCCTCGTCCTGTTTGCCCAGACCCTTGATATCCTGACGGCGCTACAGAGGGAGGCGCACGTATTTGCCGCCATTCAGCCGCAACATCATGGCCCTCGCAAGATGATTCACGGGTAATCAACGCGCTCCCAACGGAAAACGAGAAGAAAGATGAAGGCATCGCTTGTTGGCGCAGTTTTGCTCGCCTCAGTCTTGAGTGCAGGTCCCGCGCTGGCTGAGCAACCGGTAGAGTCGAGGCAGAAACCGTCGCACGAGGCAGCTTGGTGGTCTCGTGGCGTGGTCCTCGAACGAAGGGCTGCTGACAGCACTTGGGCTATTCGATGGTTTGATGATCTGACAGTGCGCGGGGCCTCGAAGGCCTACGCGGGAAATGAGAAGGATGAGCCGCTCGTCGAGATTGCTGCGCTTCGCTCCGAGGATGACGCCATTGCCTCGCGCGCGATCACCGTCAGCTGCTTGGGCAATTACGAAAGGCGGGTCATCGTAGCAGCCGATGTTGTTGATGGGAACGATCTAAAGCAGGTCTGGATGCAGCAGTTCAGATGCGGCGATAGCGAATGGCGAGTGAGAACCGCCAATGCGACCAGATTGCCGTCGACCGATCACTGATAGCGGAAAATGGAGCCCCGCGGAGCACAGGGAAATCGCAATGCGGTGGGCGAACGGTAAGACGTGACTACATGGAAAGCGACACCATGGACTCGCAAGACACTCGAATCGCGGAAAGGATCGTGCTCTGCAAGCGGGAACGCAGAGCGTATGAAATCTGGCTTGAGACTCTGACACCGCTGAATTTCCTGCTCGTCGGCGTTGGTGGCGTGATGTCCCTGGTCGCTGGGCTGTCCATCGTCACAAAGGCCGGCGTCGATCCAAAGATCGCTGGCTGGGTAGCTATTGTCGGCGCGCTGCTAACTGGTTTGCACAGCCGGCTTAAATGTGATCCTCATCAAAAGGAATGCGTCCGGTTGTCCAACCAGTTCGCCGAGCTGCAAATCGAATACGAACGCCTTCAGGTTGACACAGACGCAAGCAGAAGAACCGCGCAGCTACTGGCACTCGAACATAGGTTGGCTACGATTAGAGGTACAGGGGAAGCACGGCCAAGCAAAAGAAGTATTGCCCAGGCAGAAAGAGAAATCGAGGGTACTAAGCAGTCGGCGTGATGCGAAGGAAAACGGGGGAGGAGTAGATCATGGCAATCGTCAACGTGCGTGTACGACGCGGCCCCCTCTCCGGTAGAGCCGAAGACGGTGCGAGGCTCAACATTGTCACGGGTGTCTATCAAGTCGATCACGAGGACGATATGCTCGTGTTCGCCGGTGCCGATAAGCGAACCGGTGGAAGCATCACGGTCGACCTTCGGGACTACCCTGAGATCGGATCATTCCCGGATTCGATCGAGCCGAATTCTCAGATCGAGCTGGCGTAACCACGGAAATCGGGAAGTGACCGGGGTTGCATGGATCCTTGCAACGCCTGGAGCCGCGGTAAGGAGGCTCAATGCACACGAACGATATACTCCAGTTCCTGCCGCTTGTGATTCTGCTGTTGGTGGTCGTTGCGGTTGTGCTTCGACATAGGGGAGAAGCTCAATTCTCCTACGAGCCTTGCGACATTCTCACGCCGAACGAGGCCGAATTTTTCGGCCGCCTGCGCGCAGCACTTCCGGATCACTACGTGTTCCCACAGGTCGCCATGAGCGCGATCATTGCGCCTAAAGGTTACGCTAGGAACAGGAGAGCGGCCTTTAACAGGATCGCGCAAAAACGTGTTGATTTTGTGATCTGCACGGACCGCCTGCAGCTGCTCGTGCTCGTCGAGCTCGATGTTCGCTACGTTCGGCAGCTTGCCTCGTGCTCTATTGCGCCCCTGTCGAATCGATCAGTTCGTCCGCCTCGCGATTCAATTCTTCAGCTTCAGCCGAACGTTGCGTGTGGGTTAGCAGCGCGCTGAGATTTCGCAAGGTGCGTGCTTCATCCTGCCGCCAGGCCGACGGATCATCTTGTGCGAGTTTGCGGTACAGATCGAGCGCACGGCGCCACGCGTCTTCCGCGTCGCGCGGCCTGCCCGTGTGGCTGTAGAGCACGCCCAGATTGTTCAGTATCCGCGCCTCGTCAGGCTGGTACGTCGATGGCATATTTCGCGAGAGGGTATGATCGATTTGCAGCGCTTGCTGATACGCCTGCACCGCTTTGGCCGGCTGCCGCTCGAGGCGGTACAGCACGCCAAGATTACCCAAAGTACGCGCCAGGTCGGGCTGGTAAAGCGCAGGGCTTTCGCGGGCGAGTTGCTGGCGGATCTCCAGCGCCTCGCGGTAAGCGCGCTCGGCTTCTGTCAGCCGCCCGATTGCGCTGTAGAGGTTGCCGAGGTTGTTCAGCGTGCGTGCAAGCGCCGGACGCCAGGCCGCGGGATTGTCGTGTACAAGTTCGCGCTGGATGCCGAGCGCTTCGCGATAGGCGAGTTCCGCATCGCGCGTGCGCTGTGTTGCATTGTAGAGAATGCCGAGATCGTTGAGCGTCGACGCGACCGCGGGCCGGTACATGGCCGGGTCCTGTCGGGCCAGTGCGCGGTCGAGGGCGAGGGCTTCGTGCCACGCGTCTGCCGCATCCTGAAGACGTTGCGTGTCGCGATACAACGTTGCGAGGCTGTCGATGGTGTCAGCCGCTGCAGGACTATATGCAGAAGGATTTACATGCGCCAGCGCCCAGTAGATTTCGAGCGCGTGCAGCCACGCGTCTTCGGCTTCCTTGTGCTGCTGCCGCATCACATACAGACCGCCGAGTTTGCCGAGGGTGAGCGCGATGGACGGCTGCCATATAGCAGGCTTCTGTTGCGCAAGCGTGCGATACCGGATCAGCAGGGCCTGATACACCGGCTCCGCGCGCTCGGGCTCGTGCTGAACGAGCAACGTGTCGGCGAATGCGGTGGCGATGCCCATGTCGTCGGGTTGCAGCGCATGGGCCTTCTCCAGGTACGGCAGCGCGTTCCATGGCGTGAAGCGAAGCAGTTCGACGACCGCCGCTTCGTAGTTGAGCGCCGCTGGTAGCTGGGCGGCTGCGGGTGCTTTGGCATTGAGCCGCATGAGTAGCGCAGATGCTTCATCCAGGTCGAGGCGCCTCGCGGCTTCCCCGAGCTGCAGCTCGATCGGATCCGCACTGCGTGTGATCGACAATCTGCGCAGCAGATCTTCATAACGTGTGTTCCATTTCGACGCTTCGGCTCTGGCGTCGAAATCGGTGCGCGTCCTGATCTGCGACGCGAGGCTTTCGAGGATCAGCTCGAAGTTCATGAGCGCGACTGCGCTTCTGGGTTCGTCGTGATTTGCCAGCGAGACGACCGCGTGCAGCATCACGTTGGCCGCTGTCGCAAGCGCAACACGTTGTGCTGCGGAGAGCCCGTCGCTCTTCACCGCGCGGTTCAGGCGTTCAGTGAGGCGCACGAGCGCCGGCGCGGAGACAGTGCAGCGGGTCCGGATTTCAAGTCCCTTCTGGACGTCGACTTCGGAGAACGACGGCAAACACGCATCGGCCAACCCCGCAGCGGCGCATGCCGTGGACAGCGCGGTTATTGCGATGCCGCACAGAATCTTGCCTGAACTCATTTCCGGGCAGCTTTGCAGGGTTACTGGTAAGGCGTTGCGCGACGCATTGCTTCGCCTGGGACTCCGCAATGCCATCGCGTGTGCTTATTCTATTGAGAACGGTTGAGCCATTTTAAGCAGCACTTTACATGCGAACTTCGCTCGCCTCGAGATCCTTGCGATGACACAGCCCTTGACGGAGTCGATTTCGTATAAGCGACTGCATTCGATGAACGGCGTAGGTCAGCAAAGTTGTTCTCATACCGCCGGCTTCCTTCATCAAACTGCGGCTAGCGCCGCCCGCTACGCCCCCATACATAGCGCACCCACCGCTGCCACCGGCTTCGCGGCGGCGTTTGCGAGTTGTGCGCAGACTGCGCTTCGCGGTCGCGCTGGACGGACTTCTGCACCTGTTCGTGGATCTGCCGCAAAGTCATGCCGCCAGGGCCCTTGAGTTTGTCGGGATCGGGAGCAGGATCGCAATGGGGATCGTCTGTCATGAAGGTCGCCCGTTTGTGATGAGACGACTTGATCTTGATACAGATGCGTAGTGCCAGCAAGCTGGACGTGGATTGCCGGCCGGCGCGGACTCCGACAGGCCTTGCCGGCGCGCCGTTCGTGAAGTAGATTTTTTCAATGAGGTCCGAGGCTGGGGAACTGCCATGGAACTGAGCGTGGAACGTGTCGATGTTTGGGTAGCTACGATCGACGACAAACCGGGCGGGCTTGCGAAGGTATTAAGCGTGTTGCGGGATGCGGGTGTCGATTTGCAGTTCATTGTGGCCCGCCGCGCGCCGGAGGCGTCGGGTAAGGGGGTCGTGTTTGTCGCTCCGATAGAGGGAGACAGTGCGATCCGCGCCGCCACAAAGGTGGGGTTCAGCGTCACCCCTAGCCTTCACTCCATCCGGGTAATGGGTCTGGACCAGTTGGGTGTCATCGCACAACTGACCTCGATGTTGGCGGATGGGGGGATCAACCTCCGCGGGGTCTCGGCCGCTGTACTTGGCACGCAGTTCGTTGCCTATCTCGCCGTCGACTCGTTGGGCGATGCCGAAGACGCGATCGACATCCTGCAAAGGGCCTGAAGCGATAAGGCCGCGCAGCCGGGTAATTCAGCCTGATTTCCTTCTGGTCACTTCCGATCGTCGGAACGCCCGGCACCGAGCGCCTCGAGCAACGGCCGGAGGGCATCCAGTTCCGCGCCGAAGCCGCTCCAGTCTCCCGCCTTCAGTCGCTCGATGGCGCGGTCATAGTGGGCAAGTGCCTCTCTTGCGCGGGTGTCCGCTGTGCCTCGGGATGGCGGTGCCCCTTGTGCGGGCTCATTGAAAAGCGCCGCCAGGGCCTCACCCAGGCTGTTCTCCATCACCACACGGTCACCATAAGCGGCAATCACCCGCTTCAACTCCGGTAACTGACCGGCCGCCGCGCGCAAATAGAGCGGAGAAACGTAGAGGATCGAGTTCTCGATCGGCACGACCACAAGATGGCCGCGAATGACGCGTGAGCCCATCTGGTTCCACAGCGAGATCTGCTGCGAGATCTCGGTATTCTGCTGAATACGCGCTTCGATCTGAAACGGCCCATAAACCAGCTTGTCCTTGGGAAAGGTATACACGATGAGCTTGCCGTACCCGGACGGATCGCAACGCGCCGCCAGCCAGGCAATCATGTTCTCCCGCTGGCTCGGCACCATCGGCAGCATGAGGATGAACTCGGCACTTGCATCGCCGGGGAGTCGCATGATCGTGTAGTACGGCGGCATCGTGCTGGCAGTGCTCCCCCCATCCATACCGACCAGTTCCTGGGGAAACTGCCACAGATCCTCGCGGTTGTAGAACACCTCCGGCGCATCCATGTGATAGGCACGGTAGAGCTGCGCCTGGATCAGGAACAGCTCTTCGGGGTAGCGGATATGACGCCGGAGCTCCGGTGGCATCATGTCCAAAGGCTTGAACAAACCCGGGAAGGTGCGCTCGTATGTGCGCAGCAGCGGATCGGCGGGATCGCTGACGTAGAAATCGACCGTGCCGTTGTACGCGTCGACCACGATCTTGACCGCGTTCCGGATGTAATTGGCGCCACCGCCGAAACCCGGCCGGGAGTAAGGAAACCACTGGCTGACGGTATAGGCATCCTGTATCCAGAACAAGCGCCCATTGCTTGCAACGACATAGGGATCATGGTCGAGATTCAGGAACGGCGCGATAGTACGTACGCGGTCCTGAATGTTGCGGTGGAGCAGGATCCGGCTCTGGTCCGTGATATAGCCGCTCAACAGGATGTTGGGATCGTCAAGTTGCCAGCCGAAGAGACTGCGTCGCGCGACACTGCCGATGTTGACGCCGTCGCGCCCGCTGTACGCCGTGTAGGTATTGGTCGGCCTGTTGGGATAGTCGAATTCAGCGACACTGCCGTTCACGATGACATAGTCCTGCCGGCCTTCACTGAAATAAAGACGTGGTTCGCGAATGGCCGGGGCGCCGTTGGAGACGGGCGGAATATCCCGCAGATAGAAGAAGGGTAAGCCTTCGGTGGACTTCTCTGTGACTGGCGACATCACGACGCCGATGCCGTGAGTAAAGATAAGGTGCAGGTTCACCCAGGTTTGGGCGTTGGGCGGAAGCATCGCCGGGTCCAGCTCACGCGCCGACAGCATGATCTGCCTGTATCCGGTGTCAAGCTGATAGCGGTCGATGTCCACCGAAACAAATTTGTAGTAAGTCCTGATCTCCTGCAACTGTGCATAAGTATCCATCAGCGGTTGCACATCCCATAGCCGGATGTTGTCGATGGTCGCCCGATTGGCCTGCAGCGAGTCGAGAGTCAGTCCCTGCTCGGGATCAAACGGTTTAACCTCGATTTTTGCGAGGCCGTAAGCCTCACGCGTTAGCGCGATAGTGTGCTCGATATAGGGTGTTTCCAGTTCCAGCTCGCTCGGTTTGACATAGAAGCGCTGAAACAGCGCAGGATAGATCACAGCGAATACAAGCGAACTGCCGAATACGAGCAGCGTGAGAACGGCAGGCTGCAGGAAGCTACGCCGGCGCATGTTGATCAAAAGGGCAACGGATGACGACGCGGCAAGACCGACAAGCATCCACAGGACCGGCAACTCGACGTGGACGTCGGTATAGCTGGCGCCAACCACGACGCCATTGTCGCCATAGAGCAGCAAAAAGCGGTCGAGCCACCACGACCAGGCCTTTACCGCAAAGAACAAGGCGAGCAGTGCCGAACCATGAGTGATGACGGCGGCCGAGAGCGCCCGTGCTGACCGCTCAGGCGCGATGTCACCGCGCAACCCGTAGACAGCACCTGCCACGATCGCGCTGCAGAAGACCAGCCGCAGCAGCCAATTCTTGAGCGCGACATACGCGGGAAGCGAGAAGAGATAAAAGCCGATGTCCCTCTCGAAGATCGGATCGCGCTCGCCAACAGGCACCTGATAAATGAAGCGAAGCGCAATGTCCCAGTTCGAGATTTCGCTGGCGGCGATAAGCAGCCCCAGAACGACCGCTGCGCAAGCAATACTGAAGCGCCAGGGAACGTACGGCGCGACCAGTTCGGCCAGATCGCCGGTGACCTCCGTCGCGCCCGAGGGACCGGCTGTTTCCGCTCGCAGGATTTCGACACCCCTCGCGTAACGATGCGCCAAAATCCCCGACAGCCAGATCGCGCACGCCGAGACCGCGAACACCGCGGCAAACAGCAACGCTCTCGCGCAAAGCAGGGTCCAGAAAACGCCACCGTAGCCGATGGAAGAGAACCACAGCCAGTCGACCAGGATGCCGGTGATGCGCCCGACGACAATCAGGCCGGCGATGACGGAAATCGCCGTGATTGCATATCGTCTCAGACGCACTCCGGACTTCACTTCCGACCGCATAGTCCCTCCTGCGCTGGCCGTCGCCCCACCTGCTGCGATCGGATCAATCGCGCAATGCCGATCTGCCGGGAGCGCGGCCGAACGGCCTGCCAATGCGGCCCGAGTTCGCATGGAGCAGGCTCAGACCGGTTGAATGGTTGAATGGTTGAATGATTGTAGTTCGGTGTGGCTTTTGACATCGACACCACCGGTAAGCGGCTACTCGTCCAGCGCCGGATGCATCGGACCCCGCTGACGTGCCTGGAGATGGTTGCCACTCTGCTGTTCCTCGTTGTCGCCGGTGACGGTGTTCTGACGAACACGGTACGGCGCCAATGGCATCACGCGTGCTTCAGCCTGCTCACGGGGGAAGCGGTGCGGGCTCCGGCTCTGAGCCCTGTCGCGTGCTGGTCCACGGAGGTTCGGGGCGACAAGGTTGTCGTGCCGCACAAAAAAGCACCACCCGCCGCTTCTGTGTCCGCGCCGGCCGGAGCACCACAAAAGATCGTTATCGTTGGCGCTGGTGCTGCGGGTTTTGCCGCGGCTGAGCGTCCGCGGCGCCTCGGCTACGCGGGCAGTCTCACCATGCTGAGCGACGACGAGGCGCCGCCAGTCGACCGGCCAAATCTTTCTATAGACTATTTGGCCGGCAGTGCGCCTGAGGAGTGGCTGCCGCTTCGAGACGACGCTTTCTATGCAGATCAATACATTGATCTGCGGTTGAAGGCCGGCGTCGTACGCCTTCACGTCGCGCGCAGGAAGTGGAGCTAGCGGATGGGAGCAAGGTACCCTATGACCGCTTACTGCTAGCCACGGGAGCCGAAGCGGTCCGCTTGCCGATTCCAGGCGTGGATTTGCCGCATGTGCATACCCTTCGCACTCTGGCCGACTGCCGCGCCATCATCGCACGTGCTGCGAGCGCGCGACGCGCGGTCGTAATGGGGGATTGTGTCGTCCGCTACAAGCAAGACGGACGTGTCGTCGCCGTGGCCACGATCTATCTCGACGTAGAAAGTCTGCGGACGGAAGTCGAGATGGAGCGCACCCTACCTTGACGCCAGGCCGGGAGCAAAACGCGCATGTCGGCGTACGTATTGCTCGCGCGTGAGCTATTCTTAAAAGATCGCAAGCGTTTGTCCCTTTTCAGGTATTCGACAGGAGGTGTGCCATGTCGATATCGCCAACCCTGCAGGAGTGCCTGCGCAGCAAGGGTTCCCGTTACGAAGTCGTGCGTCACCCATACAGCCACTCGAGTGTCGAAACGGCTGCTGCGGCGCACATTCCCGGTGACCGTCTCGCCAAGACCGTGCTCCTTGAAGACGATCACGGCTATGTGGCCGCCGTGCTGCCTTCAACTTACGCCGTACAACTTTCCGAACTCTGGAACAAGACAGGGCGCCGGCTCGCCCTGGCCACGGAAGTCGAACTACGCGAATTGTTCAAGGACTGCGATGCGGGAGCGCTGCCGCCGATTTGTATGGCGTATGGCATGAAAACCTACCTGGAATCCAGCCTGGCAGGCCAGCCAGACGTCTACTTCGAGGCGGGCGATCACGAAGAACTGATTCATATGGAAACGGATCAGTTCCTCACGCTGATGGACGACGCGGAGCGCGCGCATTTCGCACGGCGGATGCGAGGGTTGGGCGGCCGGGCCTGAGGCGGGGCCTGTGATGCCGGGCTGGCATCAGGTAAATATCGATTAAAAATCGTTCGTTATGCAGATCAATCCATCAACAGGAAACGGTAGCCGGTTCTTTGTCCTGGAGCATGGGCGACGGATAGGGGAGTCTGCTCGTCCAGCAACGCGAGCAGGTGGTCTGGGCCCGCACCAGTGTGCGGAAACCGAGGCGCGTCTACATCCGGTTCCGTCTCCTTGTCGTCAATGAAACTCTGCTTTTCCCGGAAGGGTTTCGATTCGCAATACGGCCGGATTCCCAGTCCGATTCTGCCGGATGGTCGCATCGTGCCGCTCCCGATTCCCGCGGCACACGACGACCTCACGATGAAAGACGTTGATCTCGAGGGCGTGGATTTGGAGGGGCTACTCTCCGACTTGTCGCGGGGGCGGTTATCCATAGCGACTCACGTACACCTGGATCCTGATCTCGATCGTGCAGCAGATCACCGCCTGCCGGGGTGGCGACCTGCGCTTGGACAGACAGGTTCTGCGCAGGGACATCTCGCCCGTCAACGATTCGGTGTGGGGGATATATTTCTGTTTTTCGGCTGGTTCAGGCGTGTCGAGCGAACCAGGGACCGCTGGCGATATGCACCTTTGGCGCCGAACCTGCACGTGATATTTGGTTGGCTTGAGGTCGCAGAAGTGTTGCCAATAGTCACCCAGCGTGCGGAGTGCCTGAGCCGGCACCCATGGATCGCTGCCCATCCTCATGTGGCGAAGCCAGACCACTACAACAGCCCACTCAACCACCTGTACATAGCCGGGACGGCGTCACGTTACGCGCCCCATTCAGTGTTCGCGGCGGGGCGATTCACCAAGTTCAACGATCTTCTTCGTCTCTCGGCAGAAGGCTACACCCGAACTGTATGGCGTCTGCCTGGATGGTTCATGCCGGGAAACGCGCGACCGCCGTTGTCATATCATCCAGAAGGGGATTGCTGGGTACGCGATGACGAGTGCGTCCTGTTACGCTCAGCAGCAAAGGGGCAAGAATTTGTGCTTGATGCCGAATATTATCCTGAGGCTCAATCCTGGTTGAGGACCCTACTGGCGGAGGCCGTATGATGCTGCACTTCAATGCAACAGGTTGTCCACCGGGATTGCACGGCTTTTTCGCGGTAAGGGTCGTGACCAAACGCGGGCACACACTTCTTCGACACCACCACAGGTGAGCGGCCGCTGCTCCGCGGGTAGCGCGAGCATGTCGAGAGGGCGAGGCGTGACGAGGCCGGTTTCCATGCGAGGTTGTGTGGCTTCCGGATCCCGCAGAATCAGCAATTTTTGCGCCGCGCCGCCCAAGGCGAAGCGTTGTCGCTCAAAGAAACGTAATAGCCAACTGATGTCGTGTGTGGGAATGGCACAATCGCAGACCCGAATCCGGAATTCCGGATGGTTAAGCAGTTTGTGGACTTGCCCCTGCATGACCGGACACGCGGTCACGCTTCGGTTGGTGAAGTTGCGCGCTGGCGGAATTCGCGTGGCGAGCAGTATTTCAAGGCGCTGTGCGGATGCGATTCGTTGTAGTGGTCAAACGCGATAGCCAGGTTTTGCAGTGCGGTTCTGACATCAGGCTTGGGCATCCATGAGACGTAGTCACGCTTTATCGTTTTGACGAAGCTTTCGGCCATCCCGTTGCTCTGCGGACTTCTCACA
>NZ_JAMBPR010000113.1 GCF_024206475.1 Paraburkholderia sp. CNPSo 3274 | reverse complement strand
TGGCTGAAACGATCAACGGCTTGTACAAGGCAGAGGTGATCCATCGCCTCGGACCGTGGCGCAATCCGCAGGCCGTTGAAATGGCGACGCTCGAATGGGTTGACTGGTTCAACAATCGTCGACTATTCGGCCCCATCGGCAACATTCCACCTGCCGAGGCAGAAGCCGCTTATTATTCAAAACTCGCTGGGTCCGCCATCGCGGCGTGACTCAAGCAAAACAGCCTCCGGGAAACCCGGGGCGGTTCAAGGGCTCAAGGGAAGGGTCTACGAGCTTCAGAGCGGCTACGTCCAGGGTAGCCGCTGGGGTCTGAAGGGGACGGAAGACCTTGGCGGAGGGTTGAAGACGGTTTTCCAGCTTGAAAACGGCTTTGATGTGAACAGCGGGAAGCTTGGGCAAGGCGGCTTGATGTTTGGCCGACAAGCTTACGTCGGTCTGGCAAGCGAGCGGTTTGGCACTGTGACTTTGGGGCGCCAGTACGACTCCGTTGTCGACTATCTCGCTCAGACGACCGCGAACGGCAATTGGGGCGGCTATCTTTTTGCGCACCCATACGATAACGACAATACCGACAACACATTCCGTGTGAACAACACCGTCAAATACACGAGCCCGAGCTTTTTGGGCCTGCAATTTGGCGGCACATACAGCTTCAGCAACGACACGAATTTTGCGAACAATCGCCAGTACAGCGTGGGCATGCAATACGCGACCGGCGGTTTGCTGTTCGCCGCAGCCTATCTTCAGGCGAACAATCCCTCGGCGACGGCCACTGGCGCAATCAACAAAGGCGGCGATGAGAATTTTCACGCGAACAAGCTCCGTATCATCGGTGCTGGGCTCAATTACACCTTTGGCAGCGCAACGCTGGGATTCGCATACACGAATACCTACGTCGTGCAACCTCTCAGCTCGGGTTATGTCGGTGCAATCACCCCGACCGGAGGCGCGACTTTATCTTCGCTCAGGTTTAGCAACTTTGAAGTCAACGCAAAATACCAAATCACCCCAGCGTTTTTCGTCGGTGCTGCGTACACGTACACGCGTACCAGTTTTGATGCAACCAGCGGCAAACTGCATCCAGTGTTCCACACCGCCGGGATGATGGCGGACTACAACCTGTCGAAGCGAACAGACGTCTATTTGCAGGGTGGTTATCAGCACGCAGGGGGCGACAAGACGGGCACGGTCCTCGACGTCGCGTACGTGCCAGGCTCGGACGTCGTTTCATCCACCTCGAACCAGCTCGTCCTGCGCGCGGCCATCCGGCATAAGTTCTGACGAATTCGGTATCGCCCTCAATTGCGGCAGAGCGCACAGGCGTTCTGCCGCTCGTCGCATTGGCACCACGCATCGGGCTTGCTGCCCACGGCCTCCAGCTGAGGCCACCCGTTTCGGCGGCTATCGAGGGGCCACTTTCCCCCGTGTTTTCCCTGGAAATCCCCAATCAGTCGTTGACGACCACCTTTTGACTTTCTACTATGTGTACAACGTTGCACACAGTAAGAGGTGCAGACTTGTATCCTAAAGGTGGTGTTGTACGCGATAGTCGCGGCAGTTAGTTAGAAGTATGGCGCTCGGCCTGCAGGCGCGAAATGCGCCGGGGGCTGACATCGCGAAGGATTCAGGGCCAGTCGTCAAAGGGCAGATTCCATTCACACATCGCGTCCTTCCCGGCGCGCTCCGCTGGAGAGATTTCATGTTGTCACCGAAAACCATGGCTGCCAGACCTGGCACTCCCTCGTCCGTCTTTGACTTCTCCCCGTCGACGACGGGAGACTTCGTGCAATTCCGGGATGTCTACAAGCGCTACGGCGAAAACCTGGTCGTCATGGACCGTTTGAGTCTCGACATGCGCGCGGATGACCGCCTGGTCATCATTGGCCCGAGCGGAAGTGGCAAGAGTTCGCTGCTGCGCGTCATGATGGGGCTGGAAGGTATTCAGGGCGGGCAGATTGGCTTCGAGGGCAAGCCGTACATCTACGGCGCCGATTCTGGGCGCTCGAAGCGTATCGACGCAAAGCTGCAGAAGCAGATTGGAATGGTGTTCCAGCACTACACGCTATTTCCGCACCTTTCCGTGCTGGGCAACCTCATCCTCGCGCCTGTAAAAACCGCGGGTCTCTCAAAAGCGAAGGCGACCGAGCGCGCTCGTACGTACCTTGCGCGCCTGGGGCTCGAAAGCAAACTTCACGCGTATCCGAGCCAGCTCTCGGGGGGGCAGAAGCAGCGGGTGGCCATCGCACGGGCGCTCATGCTCGAACCGAAGCTGATGCTCTTCGATGAAGTGACGTCGGCCCTCGACCCCGAGATGGTCATTGAAGTGCAAAACGTGATGCTGCAGTTGGCCGAGCAGAAGATGGCGATGATTATCGTCACGCATGACATGCATTTCGCCCGGGACATCGCGACACGTGTGGTCTTTTGTGCCGGAGGAAAAATCGTCGAGCAGGGCGCCCCGGCGGAGATGTTCAAGTGCCCGAAGGAAGCTCGTACGCGGGAATTCCTCGAGAAAGTTCTGCATCTCGACTGAGGCCGACCATGAACTACCAGTTTGACTTCCACTTCCTGGAAGGAAGCTTCGGGTCCCTGCTCGAAGGCCTTAAGGTCACCATCGAACTCGCTGTTGCCTCAAACATCATGGGCCTCGTGTTAGGTTTTCTTCTCTGCCTGCTCGCCATGAGCCGCTGGGTTATCGTTCGCTGGCCCGCGCAGCTGTTCATCGAATTCTTCCGGTGCACTCCGGCGCTGCTCCAGATCGTGTGGTTCTTCTACTGCATTCCGATGATGGTCAACGTGTTCATTGACCCCATTGTCATGGGCATTCTGGCACTCGGCCTGAACCTCACCGCCTTCAATGCGGAAGCCTACCGGGCGGGGGTGCAGGCAGTACCGAAAGAGCACCTGGATGCGTGCGTCGCGTTGGGATTGAGACCATGGCAGCGTACCTTCTACGTGGTCCTGCCGCAGGCACTTCGCAACGCAATGCCCGTCCTCATGACTAACGGCATTGGCAGCCTGCAGCAAAGTGCGCTCGTCGCGATTGTCGCAGTCGCTGACCTGATGTACGTCGGCAAGAGCCTGGCAACTCAGGCCTATCGGCCTCTCGAAACCTACACGGTCGTCGCTCTCATTTACTTCGCGCTTTCGCTTCCAATAGCGAGACTCGTCCACGTGATTGAGCGTCGCCAGGAACTGGCACATCAGCGCTAAGGAGAAGACCATGAATCTTGATTTTTCTTCTGTGCTGCCGTACTGGCTGGTCCTGCTCAAGGGGCTGGGTTTGACGCTTGCAATCACCAGCAGCTGTTCCGTCATTGGCAGTCTGGCAGGATTTGTTCTCAGTCTGCTCCGTATGTCGCCGTCTCGATGGATGAAAACAGTCACGACACTGTACGTCGAATTCTTCAGAGGGACGCCGCTGCTCATTCAGCTTTTCTGGGTTTTCTTCTGTTTTCCAGTCGTGTTCCGGATTCCGATTCCGCCGTACGCGTCGGTGGTCATTTCGCTCACCCTATACATGGCGGCCATTACGAGCGAGACGTTCCGCGGCGCACTGAAGTCTATCTCGTCGGAGCAACACGACGCGTGCATCGCGCTTAGCCTGACACCGCAAGCGAAGATTCTGTACGTGATATTTCCTCAGGCGCTCCTGAGAGCAATTCCTCCCTTGCTCTCAAACGTCGTCAGCTTGTTCAAGGAGAGCGCACTCATCTCATCTGTGGGTGTAGCAGACCTGATGTTCGTAGGCCAGAACATTTCGAATAGCACCGCACGGCCGGTCGAGTTCCTGACAACGGTCGCAATGATTTACTTCTTTGTCGCTTTCCCGCTGACGCGTCTCGTCGGCGTGGTTGAGACGAAATTGCTCAGGCGCTTTGCCTACTAACCCCCCCCAATCTTTCCTTCGTGAAGTGGAGAAACACATGCAGATGAAAGGTATCCTGCCGGCGCTCGTTACGCCGTTCAACGCGTCGGGCGCTGTCGACCATGACACCCTCGCGAACATCCTCGAATTTCAGCTGAAAGCTGGTGTGAACGGCTTCGTGCCGCTTGGCAGCACGGGCGAATACTACGCCCTGACGCACGATGAGCGTCGCGCCATTCTGAAGACGGTTCTGGAAGTCGTCGGCGACCGTGGCATGCTCATCGGTGGGGCAAACGGCTCGTGCACCCGCGAAGTTATCGAGCAGACGCGTCTGGTGCGCGACGCAGGTTATACGAACGTTCTGATTGCGCCGCCGTACTACGCTCTGCCGTCGCAGGAAGAACTCATTGGCCACTATCAGGCGATTCTCGAAGCGGTGCCGGACGTCAACGTGGTCCTGTACAACTACCCGGTTCGCACTAACGTGGAAGTGGGCTTCGGTGTGCTGGACGCGTTCAAGGACAACCCGCGTGTCATTGGCATCAAGGAGAGCAGCGGTAACCTGCTGCGTGCCATCGAAATCGGGGAAAAGTACAAGGACCACTACCAGCTGTCGTGTGGTTCCGACGACCAGGCACTGGACTTCTTCCTGTGGGGCGCGACCAGCTGGATTTGCGGTCCGGCAAACTGCTTCGTCAAGCCGGTGGTCGACTTCTACAACAAGTTCACAGCAGGCGACATCCGCGGCGCGCAGGACGTGATGCGCTCGCTGTTCCCGGTCATGGCGACCATGGAGGCGGGCAAGTTTGTCCAGAAGGTGAAGTACGGCTGCGAACTGGCCGGGTTCAAGGTCGGCGCAGCGCGTATGCCGCTGCAGCCGCTGACTGCCGAAGAGAAGGCCGACTTTCGCGCCGTCTTCGAGGCGGCGCAAGGCTGACAAACGTCGGCGGCTTGGTCCGCCGGCAAGTCACTCTTCCAGGGATTCCGGATGAGCAAATACAGTTTCATGAGCATCGAGGGGCATACCGAAGGTATGCCCGTTCGCATGGTGATTGACGGAACTCCATTGCTTGCGGGCGCGACCATGGAGGCGCGCCGCGAAGCGTTTGTCGAAAGGCATGACTGGATTCGGCGTGCGCTGATGCTGGAACCGCGTGGACACGCCTATATGTCTGGCACGCTTCTGCATCCGCCGGTTTCCGACGATGCCGATATGAGCCTGCTTTTCATCGAGACTTCAGGTTGCCTGCCGATGTGCGGTCACGCCTCGATTGGCTCTGTTTCGTTTGCACTCGAAGCTGGTCTCGTCCGCCCGCGAGCCGCCGGCACCGTCATTGTCGATGTGCCCGCAGGGAAGCTCACCGCCAGGTACGAGATGGACGGTAGCCGGGTCGCTTCGGTCCGCTTCACGAACGTGCCGAGCTTCCTGCTTCATCGTGATGTCGAAATCCGGCACCCGCATTTCGGGACGCTGAATATCGACATTGCTTACGGCGGCAATTTCTATCCTATCGTGGAAGTGCAACAGAACTTCCCTGGCTGCGAGCACTTTTCTCCAGAGGAACTGCTGGAATGGGGCCGCCAGATGCAATCTGCGGTGAACGAAGCAATCGACGTGGTTCACCCCGATAACCCAGGCATTCGCGGGGTGAGGCACGTCATGTGGACCGGCGCACCTGTCTCGGAAGGCGCAGATGCCCGAGCGGTGGTTATCGCGGGCGAAAGCCTGATTGACCGCTCGCCATGCGGTACCGGAACGTCAGCGCGGGTGGCCCAGCGCCATGCGCGGGGTTTGCTTCGCGAAAAAGAACCCTTCCGGCATCAGAGCCTGATTGGCAGCTGCTTTATCGGTCGGGTCGAATCGACAACACAACTCAAGATTGGTCTCGATGCGGTTTTGCCGAGTGTGGAAGGGCGTGCCTGGGTGACGGGGCGGGCGGAACATTACGTCGACGACTCACAGCCGTACGCTCATGGCTTCAGTCTGCAGGAGTATGTGAATTGAACGCAGTTCCTCGTGAAATGCCATCGCACGAGCCGGTTGCCTCATTGGGCGAAGCCGCCGTGGTGATAGGCGGTGGAATCGTTGGCGTGTGCTGCGCGCTGTATCTTCAGCGCGCCGGCTATGTGGTTACGCTCATCGACCCGGAAGAACCCGGCAACAGTACAGCGAAGTGGAGCTGTGGGCAGATGGCGGTGAGCGAAATCATCCCGCTTTCGAAGCCCGGCATCCTTATGAAAATACCGGGCTGGCTGATGGACCAGAAAGGTCCACTTGCACTTCGTCCGAGCGCGCTTCCCGGGATTGTTCCGTGGTTCGTACGGTTTCTCATGTGCGCGCGGCATTCGAAGATTGTCGACATCGCTCAGTCCATGGCGACGCTGACACGCGATGTCTATGAGGACTACGCTCCGCTGCTGGACGCGTGCGGCGACAAGGCACTCATGGGTGAGCGTCCCATCATCGAAGTATTCGACGACCCGAGTGGCATCGCTCATGAGCAGCCACACCTGGAACTGCGTGAGTCGCTCGGTTTCAAATCACAGCGCCTGAATGCAGAAGACATCGGCGACCTTGAGCCTGCACTCGCCGGCAAGTTCGCCCACGGGCTGCTTTTCCCTGACTGGCGTGCGGTGAGCGACACGATGGGATTCATTGCGGCACTGACGGAAAGCTTCATCGCGCAAGGTGGTCGCCGCGTCCGAACCGAGGCTAGCAGGATAGACGAGTCCAACGGTCACGCAACCGGCGTTGCCCTTGCGAATGGCGAACGAATCGCAGTTCAGCACGTTGTTGTGGCGGCAGGCACAGGAGCGCGACGTTTCTTCGGCTCTCTCGGCGTAAGTGTGCCACTGGAAGGAATCGCTGGTTACCAGGCCGTCGTTTCCGACCCCGGCGTGGAGATTCGGCATTCGACTATCTACGCAGACGGTGGCTTTTGCTTCACTCCCATAACTCGCGGCCTACAGATTGGCGGAACTATCGAGTTCGCAGGTAACGGTGCGAGACCGAACTTCAAGCGCGCGGACATCATCCTCGAGAAGGCAAAGCGCATCCTGCCCGAGCTACAGACCTCGAATGTCGAGTACGGCGTGGGCTATCGTCCATTCCTGCCGGACACGAAGCCCATCATTGACCGCTCGCGCAGACTGGGTAATGTCTTCATGGCGTTTGGACACGGTCAGCTTGGCCTGACGCTTGGCGCGACAACTGGCCGGCTGATTGCGGACATGGTTGCCGGCCGTCCAACAAAGCAGAACCTTGCGCCTTTTAGCGCCTATCGCTTCTCCTGACGAGACGAACTCATGAAATCGTACGAAAAACTCTATATCGATGGTCGCTGGGTGGCGCCCGTGCACAACGGTCACTTCGAAACCGTCGACCCGAGTAACGAGCAGGTCATCGCTAAGGTCGCGGCCGCGACTTCCGAAGATGTCGACCTCGCAGTCAAGGCTGCGCGCAAAGCGTTCGACGAAGGTCCGTGGCCGCGCATGAGTGGCGCAGAGCGCGCGGCCGTCCTTCGCCGGATTGGCAAGGGCATTCGCGACCGTTTGCAGGAACTCGCTGAAATTGAGGTGCGCGACAACGGCAAGCCGCTCCCGGAAGCGCTCTGGGACCTCGGTGATGCGGCCGGGTGCTTCGACTTCTACGCGGGCCTTGCCGAGAAACTCGACGAAAACAGCGAGGCACCAGTCGCGCTGTCCGATGACCGCTTCAGTTCGGTCGCTCGTAAAGAGCCCATTGGTGTGGCTGGCGCCATCATTCCATGGAACTTCCCCATGCTCATGGCTGCATGGAAAGTCGCACCTGCGCTCGCGGCGGGGTGCACGATGGTCCTCAAGCCGTCCGAGCTTACGCCGCTCACGGCGCTCGAACTTGCCGACATTGCGGCAGCAGCGGACCTGCCACCCGGCGTGCTGAACGTAGTGACCGGCTTCGGCAAAGATGCCGGTGCGCCGTTGGCCGAACACCGGGGAGTCGACAAGCTAGCTTTCACGGGAAGCGTGCCGACCGGAAGCCGCATCATGCAGGCCGCCGCTCGCGACATCAAGAACGTCAGTCTCGAACTGGGCGGCAAGTCGCCGTTCATCGTCTTTGACGATAGCGACATCGATGCCGCAGTCGAGTGGATTATGTTCGGCATTTTCTGGAACCAGGGCGAAGTTTGCTCTGCTACGTCGCGCGTGCTCGTACAGCGTGGCATCTACGAACGCCTGCTTGAGCGGCTCGAAGAAGAAGCGCGGAAAATCACCATCGGTAACGGCCTTGAAGACGGCGTGCTGCTCGGGCCTCTTGTCAGCAAGGGCCAGTATGAGAAAGTGCTCGATGCTGTCCAGCGCGGCAAGGATGAGGGAGCCCGTCTTGTCACGGGTGGCAGCAGGCCCAAACACCTCGACAAGGGCTACTTCATGGAGCCCGTGGTCTTTGCCGACGTCCCCGCTGAGTCCTGGGTGTGGAACGAGGAGATTTTCGGCCCGGTCGTGTGCATCCGGCCGTTCGACGACGAAGCTGAAGCGGTGCGTTCAGCCAATGACTCGCGCTTTGGCCTTGGCGCGGCGGTGATGTCACGTGATATGCAGCGCTGCGAGCGTGTTGCACGCAATCTCCGTGCGGGTATCGTCTGGATTAACTGCTCTCAGCCGACTTTTACGGAGGCGCCGTGGGGCGGTTACAAGCAGAGCGGTATCGGTCGCGAGCTCGGCGAGTGGGGTCTGAATAACTACCTGGAAACGAAGCAGATTACCCGGTACGACAGCGACAAGCCGTGGGGCTGGTACATCAAGTAAGGTGGGCAATCATGCGCTGGAAAAAGACGCTTCAACTCGTAGACGTGCATTGCGAAGGCGAGATTGGCAAGGTCATCACCGGCGGGGTCGTAGGGATCCCGGGGGAGACCATGCTCGACAAGATGAACTACATCAACGAGGTAGACGACAGCCTTCGCAGGCTCGTCGTGCTGGAGCCGCGGGGCTGCCTCCAGATGTCGGTCAATCTGTTGCTGCCGCCGACGCGACCGGAAGCGCACGCTGGCTTCATCGTGCTGCAGGCGGACAAGGCGCACCCGATGTCTGGGAGCAATGCTATCTGTGTTGTCACCGCATTGCTTGAGCTTGGCATGGTCGAGATGGCGGAGCCGGAAACGATCGTCGTGCTGGATACGCCGGCAGGCCTGGTGACCGCTCGTGCGACATGCAGGGACGGCCGCTGCACTGGTGTTTCGCTGGATATGGTGCCGTCGTTCGTCGAGCAGCTTGACGTTACCATCGAAACCGCGCAGTTCGGGAAAATCCGGGCCGACATCGCCTTTGGCGGTGTCTACTACGCGCTCGTTGACGTTGAGCAGGTGGGACTGACGATTGCCCCAGCGAATGCGCGCGAGCTCGCCGAGCTGGGGGTGTCGCTGAAGGGCGTCATCAATCAGCAGATAACGGTTCAGCATCCGCTTTACCCTCAGATAAACGAAGTGGCCTACGTGATGTTCCGTAATCGTGTGAGCAACGGGCTCTACCAGACGTGCACGACTTTGCCTCCTGGCCGGGTGGACAGATCGCCCTGCGGTACGGGAAGTTCGGCAAACCTCGCGACGCTCGCCGCGCGTGGTCTGGCGGAAGTGGGTACGAAACTGAAGTCGCGCTCGACAATTGGGGGTGAATTCTCCGTCGAGCTGCTAGGCAAGACGGAAGTCGGCGGTCGGCCTGCGGTTCTGCCGCGTGTACAGGGCCGTGCCTGGATTTACGGCATCCAGCAGATTGGGGTTGACCCGGACGACCCGCTGGCTGCCGGGTTCATGCTGAGCGACACGTGGGGCTCGGGATTTCCTAAGGTCTGAAGGGCAGGGCGCTCGATGTTAAACTTTAATGCACGCCCGTCCTTCCGGGCCCACGACGATGGCGGTAAGACGATGAGCAAAGATACGAGTGAGGCAGAGGTCAATGTCCGTCGCCATGGCGGACGATATATCTACGAAGAGTTGCGCAGGCAGATTCTGACGCTGCAACTCAAGCCTGGCGCTCCGTTAGACGAAGTTTCGCTTGCGGCGCAATTCGGCCTTTCGCGCTCGCCTGTGCGCGACGCGCTGGCGCGACTTATCAGCGAAGGTATGGTCACCATCCTGCCGAATCGGACGACGCTGGTGACGCCACTGGAAATTGAAGAGTTTCCCAAATACATTTCTGCCCTTGACCTTATCCAGCGCGCGGTGACCCGGCTAGCCGCGCTCTATCGTACGGATGATGACCTGGTCCGCATCCAGAAGGCTGACGATGCCTACATGCGCGCGGTTGATAGTGGCGACTCGGAAGCGCTGACAGAGACGAACAAGGCTCTGCACATCGAAATCGCGCATGCGGCGAACAATCCCTATTTTGTGGGGTATTACGAGCGACTTTTGGGTGAGGGACAGCGCCTTACGCATCTCCATTTCGACTTCACCGTGACGTCAGCTAACGCGACGAAACTGGGGCGTGACCACGCGGAAATCATCGACGCCATTACGCGAAAGGATGCCGATTTGGCCGAAAGACTCGCGCACGAACACACGATGCTCTTCCAGAAGCGCTTCCTGGACTACATGCGCCAGAATATGACGGAATCAATGGCAGTTGTCTGATTGCGCAGCGGAGCCTTGGTCACTGCGCGGTACTCATCGCGCCTTTCGGGCTAGTCGCCGCTGCGCCTCAAGTCCTTCATAAACGTCCAAAGTTCAGGGACGTCAGATGTCGCGGCGTTGAATCTGAACCATTCGGATGCAGGCTCACCGGGGCGGAAGTATGACCCCGGGGCGAGCCAGATGCGCGAGTACGCCACGTACCAGCGCACGCACAGCAGAATCACGTCCACCGGATGGTGCAGGCGCTTGAGGACATTGGCAATGCCGCCTGGCAGGCTCGTGCGCGGCGTCTTCGCTGGCTTATTCATCTGCTGACTTGCGGTTTCCAAAACCGGCCATTCTACTTCCCGTTATCGCGACAGAACCTCACCGGTCGCCTCGCTTGCGCTCAGCGGACACTGATCATACCCACTCGCATTCACTGATGGCGTAAAAATTGCTGCAAGGTAAGCCGACGACGTAACCTAAACATAGTCAAGGCCAAACATCCATGCAAAAAATTGTCACCATCTCTCTGCTTCTAATTTCCTACTGCACGTTGCTATCGGCTGCTGACAACCAGGGGAACGGAACCATACACCCCCCCTTTGCTCTTACCCCCTCAGACTTTCAGCGGGCTCTCACAGGTCATTATCAATACTCGAATAAAATTGTCAATTTCGTCGATACCCCCCCTTTCTGGCTTTCGCCCGAGACCCTTGGCTACCGACGGACGACACATGGTGAGCGCCAGTTTATTAAATTCAATATCAAAACTGGGAAGAAGCAACCGGCTTTCGATCATAGCCGCCTTGCCGAAGCATTAAATAAGGCGGCCTCCTCGAATTTCCGAGGCAATTGGCTGCCCTTTGACCGCTTCGAAATCGGACAAGACGGCAACCAGTTGCTGTTCTCCATTGATTCCGTTCTGTGGAGTTGTGATCTTTCAAGCTACATCTGCACTAGGATCTCTCAGGGCGAAATCTTGTCATTTCATAACTACTTCACGCCAACGGCTGAAAGCGATAGTCGAATCACAAGCGATTCACCGGACGGCAAGTGGAAAGCATATATCAAAAACTACAACGTCTTTCTAATGAGTAAGGACGGATCAGTAAATGTACCGTTAAGTTCGGACGGGACAGAAGCGAACAATTACGTCTTCTCATCCATAAAGTGGTCCCCTGACTCCAATCACCTCGCAGGTTACCGTGTCGCCCTCGGCCAACCGCGTCAAATCATGCTTGTCAATTCCTCAACAACAAACCATCAAGCCAGGTATGAGACAATAGCGTATCCCAAAGCGGGAGATATTCTTCCGCGACCGCAACCGGTACTATTCGACATAGTCAACAAGCGCATGGTCAATATCGACAATGCTTTGTTCCCGAATCCTTTTGACCTTTCCCAAATTAATTGGTGGAAGGATGGGAGAGGCTTTACATTTGAGTACAACCAACGCGGCCATCAGCTCTACCGAGTAATCGAGGTGGAGGCAGCCACCGGCCGTACGCGCTCTTTGATCGATGAGGTCAGCTCCACGTTCGTCGATTATACAGATTTAAGAAATAACCAAATAAATGCCGGAAAACACTTTCGTTACAATGTTAATGATGGAGAGGAAATTATCTGGGCATCCGAGCGCGATGGATTTGAACATCTGTACCTCTTTAATGGTCGTACCGGTGTTTTAGAAAACCAAATCACCAAAGGTGACTGG
Organism: Paraburkholderia sp. CNPSo 3274; assembly: GCF_024206475.1. Taxonomy (GTDB): domain Bacteria; phylum Pseudomonadota; class Gammaproteobacteria; order Burkholderiales; family Burkholderiaceae; genus Paraburkholderia. Next base: position 4,974 of record NZ_JAMBPR010000113.1, on the reverse strand, counting down.
ATTGTCCGCGCGGTGGACCACATCGATCCAGTCAGAAGGGAAATTTGGTTTGAAGCAAGCGGAATGAATTTCGGTGAGGACCCTTATTTCGTTCATGCCTACCGAATTGGCTTCGACGGAAAGGGGCTGACATCACTTACGCCAGAACCGGCCAATCATCACATCGAGTTTTCTCCTGACGGTAGATTCTACGTCGACCTCTGGTCGCGTATCGACCTTCCCCCACGCATGGCGCTTTTCCGGTCTAGAGACAACGCTAAACTGATGCAGATCGAGAGCACCGACATCTCCCAACTCGAATCTAATGGATGGAGAGCACCAATTAATTTTGTTGCCAAAGGGCGCGATGGTAAGACCGATATTTGGGGAATCATTCATCTACCAGATAGATTCGATCCACATCTGAAGTATCCTGTGGTGGAGGATATATATGCCGGCCCGCAAGGCTCTCACGTCCCAAAGTCATTCACAACCACAACAGAGCCCCTTACCCAGTTGGGTTTTATCGTTGTGCAAATCGACGGAATGGGCACTAACAACCGTTCACGCCTTTTCCATGACGTCGCGTGGAAGAATCTGAAAGATGCAGGCCTTCCCGATCGCATTCTGTGGCATAAGGCGGCTGCCTCTCTATATCCCTGGTACGACATCTCGAATTTGGGAATCTTCGGTACATCAGCTGGCGGCCAGAACGCCATTGATGCACTGCTATTCCATTCGGACTTCTATAAGGTTGCGGTAGCCAACAGTGGTTGCTATGACAACCGTATGGACAAGATATGGTGGAACGAACAGTGGATGGGCTGGCCCGTCGGCATTGAATACTCACAGTCCTCCGCCATCGACAATGCCGACAATCTGCACGGCAAACTTATGCTTGTTGTGGGCGAAATGGACCACAATGTCGATCCGGCCTCCACCTTTGCGCTCGCCGACAGTCTCATTAAGGCGGGAAAGGAATTCGAAATGGTCTATGTGCCTGGTGCTGATCATGGAGCCCCCGGTATCTTCACCGAGCGTAAGCTCCTGGATTTCTTCGTTCGCAATGTTTTCGGGCAAGATCCGCCTAATTGGAATGCCACATCGACGCATTTTCCGTCGAGTTGATGACCCTTTATACTGATCGCCGTGACATTGAGTTCGTAGGATGAACAATTCGATCCCGCAGGCTCGGGATGCCGAGTGGCCTGAGCTTGCCGTTCGCTTTCGGGATGTACACGCGGCGCGCCGGTAGCGGACTATACGAGCCCGCCAACAGTTCGTCGCGTATCGTCGTCAATTCATGCTGGAGATTTTCCTCCATCATGCGCTTGCTGACACCGTCCACGCCTGGCGTGCGAGCCCCGCTGGAAGCCAGCGTAATGCGAGCCGCTTCGCTCAGCCAAACCCTGTCGGCAATCAGTCTCAGAAGTCGATCGAACTTGCGTTCTTTGTCCTCCGTCGACCATGTCGCCAGTTTGCTTTGCATTTCACTGATTATCAAAGGTCTTCACCTCACTATGGTCAGCTAATCAACCCAGCAAACCACTTCAACCGCCCCCCTTCGCCATGTAGCCGGCTTTCCCGGCCTCGGACTACTACGGGGGCTCCGCCAGCCTGCATATCATCGGGGGCACACTCCCTTGACATCTATGCAAGCCTTCCCCAGTTCACATGTCGGACTCAACGCACGGGCGAGGTTGCCTATCGCAGTCTTTATCCTTGCTTGCCGCAAGTCGTCGCAGACACCACGGTCTAGCTGCGCGCTCTCCGTGATTCCAGGCGGCCGGCATACATCTCCAGCCAGCATTCGCGGCACCAGTCCATACCTGTGACCAACGCCGATCCGCGTCCTGCCTCTTAAGCGGTGTAGGCAGGGGTGACGATTCAACCCTCAGATGCGTTTCAATAGGTTCGTGTCCCTCAACCGTCCCATGCTCAGCCTAGAAGCTCATCTTGGCGTAACCGCTTCGCCGCAAGCTCCGTTTCCCACGGACTTCGTCACCTTGCCAGTGTCCGGCAAGTCACCGCCGCTTCGGCTCACTTTCTCTCGCAGCAGAGAAAGTGCATGCCCCGGTACCGCAACTTCAAATCCACCGGGTCCTGCATTCCAAACATGCTCAAGCAACTTCACCCCCATGTGGGCGGGCTACGTTGGCTGGGCGTACGACAAGTCTCGTCAACACGCCAGGACCGTCCCGCAGGCGCTGCGAAGTGGTTCCATCGCTTGACGAATTCGGGGGTATAGCGCCGCACCCAGCGCAGGATCGTCGTGTGGGCCAGCGACAGACACCAGATCGCGCAAGCCAAGCTTGTAGCGCAGGTACCAACGAACACACAGAATGATCACATCGCGGTCAAAGTGACGGCCTGCAAACAGTTCGTCCAGGCTCTTCAGCTTGCTCATCGTCGGTTCTCAATTCGTTCAGCCCGACACCTTAACCGATTCGCCCCCGCCCTATTTGCACCAGAGCCCTTCAATGAGACATGAGTAGCGGCAGCGTCATCGTGGCAAGGATCGAGCGCGTGACGACGCCCAATACGAGTTCCTGCAGGCGTGCGTGCCCGTATGCACCCATCACGAGCAGATCGTAGCCGCCGTCGGCCGCATAACTGAGCAGCGCTTCGCCTGTGGATACGGCTGCGTCGCGGTCGAACCGGGTGATATCGACCGTCGTCGCGCCATGGCGCGCAAGCATGGCCGCGAGATCGGTGCACGACGTCTGCGACTCGGCGGGCGTAAAGGTCGTGGAAGCGGCCACGATGGTCACATGGGCCGCCTGCGCGAAGAAAGGCATGGCGTCGTGAATCGCACGAGCGGACTCGCGGCTGCCGTTCCAGGCCACGAGGACGCGTTCGCCGACCGATTCGAAGCTGCCTGTGTACGGCATTAACAACACGGGTCCGCCCGCACCGAGAAGCACAGTCTCCGGAAAGTGTTCAGCAATATAGGATTCCGGATCGTCCTGGTCGGTTTGCCCGAGGATCACGAGGTCAGCGGTCCGGCTGCGCTGCATGACCGCCGTGACCGGATCGCCCTCTGGAGTAACCCTGGCGCCATCGACCTGCGCACGAGCCAGTTCGGCGCGAAAGAGCCGCTCGATCGCGCCGCGCTGTTCCCGGCGAAGCTTGCGGTGCGTGTCGTAATAGTCGGCCGTGCCAGCCATCACGTAAAACTCGCGCGGGTGCGGCTCGAAAGCCGCAAACAGTCCATCCAGATGCGCGCCAAACCTGCGGGCCAGCTTCAATGCAAGTGAGAGTCGTGCGCTTGCGCGTGCGCTCGTATCCATATGCACCATGATCGTTTTGTAGCTCATCGTGATCTCCAGCGAACGGCGTGATGAACTGAAGTCGCCGAACCATCGTTCGAGCGCGCTACGGCCTGCAAACGGGTCATGAAAAAACTCCTCCACTGCGCGCCATGATTCGCGTGAGGACAGTCGCGCAATGTCGGGAAGGGGGGCGCGCCCTGGTTCGTTTTCGCTCGCCGGCGGGCTCTCTGCGCTGTCTGCATCGGACTTGCGCACAGCCCCGCGAAGGAACTTGAAGGGATTCCACTTTTTCGGATCGGGATTCATCGTTTCCTCCTCTGGAATCTGGCAGGGAACCGGTTATGGCACCCGCACCGCTGCTTTTCCACCGTCGACGTTTTCGGACCAGGCCTCGGGAGCGGCTTGGGCGGCCAGCTTGCGCTCCGCGGCTGCGAATGTTCCCTTTCCAGGCCGACTGACGGCACAAGACAGCGCATCGCGGGGCGCTTCTGCTGCGGTAAACCACCGCCGTGCATCTCGGTGCCGGTGGCAATCGGCCATCGCAATGTTGGCCACGGACATCGCTGTCGGGAACAGCTTGCTCATCCGGGCCTGCGCTGTCGGCGGGGGGCAGCGAGGCCGCCGCCACCCGCTGTGCTTCCTGCCGTTGCTGCCCCACGCGCTGACTTCAGCCGGTACGCACTTCGATCCGCCGCGGGCGCGCCTCGTCACGGCGTGGGATCGTGAGCTTCAGTACGCCATCCTTCAGATTTGCCTCGATCTTCGATGTGTCGAAGGGAGAGCGTGAAGGTGCGCGCAAAGCGCGGCTCACGGACCTCGGCATGCTGCAGCCGCAGATTTGCCGGCGTTGGCACGACGGCCTCAGCCTCGATGGCGAGATTGCCGTCATGGACGCGCACATCGAGCTTGTCCCTGGTGACTCCAGGCAGGTCAGCCCAGAGTGTGACGCCCTGACTGTCCTCGTAGATATCGACGGCAGGGGTAATCGTCATCCGCCGCGCCGACGGCTCGCGCTTGCTCAGTTCAGTGGTATCGCTCATTTTCAGCTCCCCTAGTTACTGGACGGTGATGGCACGAGACTTCGAGGATTCGCGCTTGCCGATGGCGATCGACAGGCAACCATTCTCGTAGCGCGCCTGAACCTTGTCGGGGTCTGCGTTCTCCGGCAGCTCGATAACCCGACGGAACGCGCCAGTGAAGCGCTCCTGCGCATAAACTCGTGAGTCCTCGCCGGTATCCGGTTGGGCCGGCTTGCGCTCACCGCTGATGGTCAGCAGCCCCTTGTCGATCGATACGTCGAGTTCCGCCGCATTGACGCCGGGTGCAAACGCGACGATCTGAATCGAGTCGTCGGTGGCGCCAATGTTGACGGGCGGAAATGGGCCGAGGCGGCTCGCCCGGAGACTGGAGGGGAAAGTACCGAAGAGTTGTGAAACTGCCGCCAACCGAACAGTTCCCTGATCAGGACCCATGCACTGCCGGTGCCGATACCCGCAAGGCGCGCGAGCCGCGCAATCGCGGGTTGCGCACCGCTGCGCACCTCGCGCTGCTGCTGTACCTCGAGCGCCCTGATCTGCCTGGCAGCGAGCAACAGCCGTTCGAATTCGCGTTCGATCTCGGCGCGCAGGGCTGGCAACAGCTGTGTGGTGTGCTGCGCCCACCAGAGCGCCCACGCGCGGCCACCGATTCGCTCGGGCCGCAGGTTGTGGAGCACCAGCAGCGA